>JACKAC010000001.1:597500-1197500 GCA_020635255.1 Ignavibacteriales bacterium | reverse complement strand
TATATTCCCCGGCTTTATTATCGAATCCGACGACATCGGGCTCGCCGCCCGTATTTTCCATTTTGTGAAGCACCCACAACTTCCCGGGATTCTTCTCCAGCCTGGCCTGCACCTTATCCCACACGATACCCTTATGCCGTTTCATATTCTTCCCGAAACGGTCTTTTAATACCGCGATCAATTCTTCGCTCTGCTTTGCAGTAAGCTTATTCGATTTTGCCACAATTTTATTATTAAGTTAAGGGTTACTCCATTATATTATCATCGAAGTCGTAAACATATACCATACCAAATGCTCCCAAGGCGACGATCTTCTTTCTCTCTTTAATGGTCAGCTCGAGCTCGGAGAACAAGTAATAGTTCAACCGTTTGGAATTTGAATCCATTATCTTGCTTAACAGATTTTTAACTATTGAATTTCCCCACTCATTATAAGGATTATTTTTCATGTCCTCATCTGTCTTCTTATCGAGTTTTTCCAGTATCACTTCAGAGAACTCACTCTTCATTTTTTTCTCGCTTGGATTAGAAATAAACGCCCCCAGACAGACAAGAACAAATAGAACCGCTAAAATAATTATGATCCTTTTCATGGTGATAGATTTGATTGTTTCGAGAAAATAAACATTAAGGCATAATTATGAAAGAGACAATCAAAAGCCGGGCACATGGCGGAATGGCACTGGCTGAGAGAGAAGATGGGGTAAGGGCTTAACGGGACCGCTCAGTAATCGTACGTGACTTCTTTATTCTTCTACGCGGGAGCCGATCGCAACATTCCCTGAGCGCGGAATTTGCGACAGACAGACCCATTCTAGTTCGATCTTGCGCGCGCGTACGCTGAGAGTAATTATTTAATGGTGACGCAGAGCCGCGCGCTCCTCCAGAGGTTCGATCGTATACAGCAGGGGGGTGTACCCCTGCCTCTAAGCCGTTGGCATGGATTTCAGCAGAACGGCGAGTAGTTCGATCGTGTTAGTTGTACTGATTTTGTTTTGTGTTTCATCGTATTGCGTTTTTATTGTTCATTGATAAAAACCTGTATAATATAGCAAGGATAAAGCTAACAGGAAATAGCAGGGGTGAAGAAATGCCGGGAAAGGGGCATGGGTAAAGGGTATTCAAAGCTTTTGCCACAGAGGCACAAAGGACACAGAGGACAAAAAAAATCACCACCAAGACACCACCGCTAAAGCGGGGCAGGCGGAGACACGGAGAAGGAAATAAAAAAATGGATCCTTACTGCGGCAACCCACCCCGTCTTCCGTCTTTGACGGAATCCACCCCTCCGTCGGAGGGGATTATCAAAGAGCAGGGGCGAAGAAATGCTGGGAAAGGGGCGCGGGTAAAGGGAAAAGGGCTTTCTGCGGTGGTGTACAAAAATGTGAGGTACGAAGATGGTTTGAGACTGTGGCAACCCACCCCGTCTTCCGTCTTAGACGGAATCCACCCCTCCGTCGGAGGGGATTATCAAAGAGCAGGGGTGAAGAAATGCCGGAAAAGGGGTATGTATAAAAGGAAAAGGGCTTTCGTTGGTGTTGTACTTTCGTGCGCACAAAGTATCAAAATACATGATACGCCTACGGGGTGTTGTACTTTTGTCCGCACAAAAGTACCCCTGTAAGGGCAGGCAAAATGCGCGGTCTGCCGTAAATGCGCCTAACAATTCCTGCGGTTTTTGCTCGAAGAAAAAAGCTCGCTCGAAAAAACTCTCGCTCCAACAATTTTTCTTCGCCACGAGTCGAGTTCGGAGGAAGCGCGGAGTTGTAAAGGGAAAAGGGGTTATATTAAATAAAGTAAAATAATCCACATGGAACGACTTTCCAGTATAATATGTTGTTAATATAGTTAAATAGATTAATAAAATATTCCAAATTTGAACAAAAATTAAAAATAATCGTAAAAAATATATATATTATGGTGTAATCTAGATTATACTATGGATATTTTAAGTTACTTACATTAAATCTTTTTTAAATATTCTAAATTAATATACAGAGATAAAATGGCAAAGAAATTAGAAGTTCCTGCAATCCAAGAGGATAAATTAAAGGATATATTGACCTACTATGGGATAAGCGAAAAAATAGAAAATAAAGAATTATTTTGCTCAAATTGTTCTATGCTAATTACATGGGATAATATTGGTGCTATAATGGTTGACAATAGTGAATTGAGGATTCTATGTGATTGTAAAGAGTGTCTGGAAACAACACATAAATTAAAACCTATTGGATAAAATTATAGAAGGGTTTTATAAACTCTTATTAGTTGTATATTTTTTAATTGAAAAATTAGGTTTTTTTGGGGCTTTCTTTTTAATCTTATTCATTTTCAGTCTAGTAGTTATATATTTGATTATTGAAGACAGTGATCGAATTGAGAAGTTAAAATCAAATGTTTTCTATCCATTTTTTAAATTTTTCAAATTTTTTCCAAACAAGTACATTGCTTCTGAGATTTCCTCGCAAATAACTGCATTCCTTAATAAGGAAGTTATAAAAAAAATACCAAATTCCCCCAAGGTAAAAGTAAAAATTAGATGGGTTATAAACCCTGATGATCCAATCTTTAAAAAAAATGGAGTACTCATTTTAAGGTTAAAGCATGACGATGACCAGACAAAAAATGTACTTTCTGCTGGCTTAATGGTTATACAACAAACAACCTGTTCATATATTCGTGAAAATATAGATACCAACATTTTAAAAGCAATAGATTTATCTTTGTTAACAAAGCTTGCAAATAAGTTAGGTAATCATGGAAAAGTTGTAAACAAAAAGTTTTTCCTCGACCCAGAGTTAAGCAACGAAAAATTAATTTCAGATTTATATAGCAAGATTATAGAAGTTGATAAAGGTGGATATTTTATTCCTATATTTATAAACGAATTGGAGATAGCCGGAGAGGGAATATATTCTTCAGGGGATTATTCTGATAAATCAAGAGATGTAGTTAGTTTACTTGATTATTTATTGACTGTGGCCAAAAGGAAAGTAGGAACTCAGATTAAACTTTCTTTTGTAAATATGACATTTAATTTTGGTATTATTCTATTAGCTAAAACCGCAAAACAAGAATCACAAGGTTTAGTCCCTTACATTAATTCGCTAAATGTACACTTAAGAAAGGGTGCACAACACATATATATAGTTTCTTTTCCACCTGCGAAATCTTTTTTTAAGAAATTCATTGATCATTTAAAGAAAGATAAGAGACTTAACTTACAATTACTCAGCACTAATTCTTCATTAGAAATTACTCAGGATTACACTAAAAAGACAGAAATAAGCATCGCCTTTTTAACAAAAGACGAAGTTCATTACGATTCAAATTTCAATAATGTTATCGATGAATTAGGAATTCTAAAAGATTCAATACTTGAAGGGGTTGTAGTTGATATATCTATTGATTTTGCCGTTGTAAAAGTAAATGATTTTGATTGTTATATTACAGTTGATGAATGCAGCTGGTATAGAGTCGATTCTTGTAGTGACTCATTATCAATGGGTGATGTACTGAATTTTAAAGTAATAGAAATCGACTATTCTATAGGAAGCGTTTTATTATCTCGTAAGTTAGATGAGAATGATCCATGGAAACAAAATGAAGTTCCTGAAATCGGAGATAAAATTGATGTGGAGATTACTAATGTTCTACAAGCATCATTTAAAGGAGTTCTCGAAAATGGATTAGAAGCATACATACCCAAAAGAGAAATCTCGTGGATTGAACTTCCAGAAGATGAATTACTACAATATGTTGGAAAAAAATTTAATATGATTGTTACAGATAAAGTTGATTCTGAAAGAGCTTTAGTTTGTAGCTTGAGAGACTTAGAACCTGACCCTTGGAAAAATATTCATAAGGAATATTTTGTTGGAAGAGAATTAAATGGCAAAATAATAGAAATTAATGAATTTAATGTTTTACTTGATATTGGAAATAATCTTACCGGAAGAATTCCCTCCATTTATTTAAAAGAATCTGGCTATGAATTTGCCGATTATATGAATAATTTAGTAATTGGGCAGGGATTAGAGGTTTTTGTATCCAAGGTATTTCTTGGAAGAAAATATATTCGTTTAAACTTAACTAGAAACAAATCAAAAAGAGGCGAAAATAAAGCCATCACAGTAAAAAAGAAAAACAAAAATAAATAGAATTCTCCCTTTCTCTTCCCCATTCTGCATTGTAATTCCCCATAATTTCACCTATTTTTATGGCTTATATTCGATTCGATCATGAGCCGTAAGTTACCTGAAAATATAAACTTACCTGAGATAGAGAAGGAAGTCCTGGACTTCTGGGAGGCTGACGGAGTTTTTAAGAAAAGCATCTCGGAGAAGGAGGGAAAGCCCGCTTTTACGTTCTACGAGGGACCTCCGACAGCTAACGGCATTCCGGGCATTCACCACGTGATCTCCCGCGCCGTTAAGGACACTGTCTGCCGTTATAAGACCATGAGCGGATTCCAGGTGAACCGCAAAGCGGGCTGGGACACACACGGTCTGCCAGTCGAGATCGAGGTGGAGAAAAAGCTGGGCATCAAGTCGAAGAACGAGATCGAGGAGTTCGGCGTCATAGAGTTCAATAAAGCCTGCCGTGATTCCGTTTTCACTTACGTGGATAAGTGGGAGGAGCTGACACGGCGCATGGGCTACTGGGTGGACCTGGAGCACGCGTACGTGACCTTTCACAATGAGTACATCGAGTCCGTGTGGTGGGCGCTGAAGAGGCTCTTCGACGCGGGACTGATATATAAGGGATTCAAGATAATCCCCTTCTGCCCGATATGCGAGTCTCCTCTGTCATCTCACGAGGTGGCGCAGGGCTACGAGGACCTGAAGGACCCGTCGGTGTATGTGAAGTTTAAGGTGACGAGCGGTGAGCATAAGGACGCGGACCTGCTCGTATGGACGACAACACCGTGGACACTTCCGTCCAACACAGCCGTTGCCGTTAATCCTAAACAGCAGTACGTAAAGATAACGACATACAAACCGGACGAAGGAAGCGGATCGAAGCTGAACACGTTCATACTGGCAAAAGAGAGATTGGATTCCGTAAAGGAAGATTATACAATAGACGCGGAGTTCTCCGGCAAGGACCTGGAGGGCACCGAATACGAACCGCTTTATAAGTTCTTCACGTTCGACGAAAAAGCGCATTACGTAACGCTGGGCGACTTCATTACGATGGAGGACGGAACTGGTATCGTTCACATCGCTCCGGCATTTGGAGAGGACGATTACCAGACGGGGCTTAAATACAAGCTTCCCGTCCTGCAGGCAGTGGGAAAAAACGGGCGCTTTAAGGAGAACGTTACGCCGTTCGCGGGAAAGAATTTTAAGGAAGCCGACCCGGAAATAATGAACGAGCTGAAGAGCAGGGACCGTCTTTACAGGAAGGAGATGTTCACACACTCGTACCCGCATTGCTGGAGGCACCACGTTCCGCTGATGTATTACGCCACGGACAGCTGGTTCATAAAGACCACCGACTACAAGGACAGGATGGTGGAGCTGAACAAGACCATCAACTGGCACCCGCCGGAATTCGGCACGGGACGCTTCGGCAACTGGCTCGAGGAGAACAAGGACTGGGCAGTATCGAGGAACAGGTTCTGGGGCACTCCCCTCCCGATATGGTACTGGACGGACGATGAAGACACACCGCATTACGAGGCGGTGGGATCGATAGAAGAGCTGAAGGAGAAGGCGGTTAACTGGGATGAAGTCTATCCCGGGGAGCTTGACCTGCATAAGCCGTTCATAGACAGCCTCATACTGAAAAGCAAAGAGGGCAAAGAAATGAAGCGCGTCGAATCCGTGATAGACGCATGGTTCGACAGCGGAAGCATGCCTTTCGCGCAGAGGCATTATCCGTTCGAGAATAAGGAGCTGTTCGTGAAGACATTTCCGGCGGATTTTATCGCGGAGGCCATCGACCAGACGCGCGGATGGTTCTATTCATTGCACGCCATCAGCACATTTTTATTCGACCAGCCGGCGTATAAGAATCTTATCGTAAACGGGCACATACTGGATAAGAACGGGAAGAAGATGAGCAAGTCCATGGGTAACATCGTTAACCCGTATGAAATGATGGACAAACACGGCGCGGACGTGTTGAGATGGTACATGATAACGATGTCCCCTATCGGCAAGTCGAAGTTATTCAACGAGGATGAGCTGAGGGACGTAAGGAATAAGTTCTTCGATACATTAATAAACACATACAAGTTTTACGTAATATACTCCGAGCTGACGGGATTTAAATATGATGGATCGAATGAAGTTCCGGTGAGTGAGAGAGCCGAAATAGACAAGTGGATAATATCCAAGCTCAACACGGTAAAGAAAGAGTACACCGAACTGATGGATGGTTATGATATCACACGCGCGGCAAGGCTCGTGAGTGACTTCACACTGGACGAAGTCAGTAACTGGTACGTGAGACGCAACAGGAAGCGGTTCAGAAACCCGGAGAATGAAACGGACAAGTTATCGGCTTATCAAACGTTATATACTCTTATCGAAGAGATACTGAAAATGGTAGCGCCGTTCTCGCCGATGATCTCGGATAAGCTTTACATGAGCTTAACGGATGGTGACCAAAGCATACATTTGACCGAATACACTCCATACGACGAGAGTGCGATAAACACACCGCTCGAAAAAGAAATGGAGACCGCGCAGACTATAGTGTACCTGGTGCGTTCTATGCGAGTGAGGAACAATCTAAAGACACGCCAGCCGTTGAAGCAGATCCTCGTGCCGGTGAACAGCGACGAGGAGAAAGCGCGTTTAAAGAAAGTCGAGAGCATTATACTGGACGAAGTCAACGTGAAGGAGTTAAACCTTATCGAAGGAGATTCCGACATTATCGTAAAGAAGGCAAAACCGAACTTCAAAGTGATTGGTCCGAAATTCGGCAAGGATGTCAAAGCAGTTCAGCAGGTCATAAACGGGTTATCCAGGGATGAAGTGAGCAAGCTGGAAACGGAAGGCCAACTCGAAAAGGACGGGTTTACGATCACGCCGGAAGACGTGGAAGTATTTACGGAAGACATCGAGGGCTGGATAGTAGAATCCGACAAAGGGATCACCGTTGCGCTCGACACGAGACTGGACGAGGAACTTATCGAGGAAGGTATAGTTAGAGAATTTATTAACCGTGTGCAGAATTACAGGAAGACGAATGACTTCGAGGTGAACGACAGGATAAAATTAACAGTAAAAACAACCGACGAAATTAGTAAAGCAATTAATAATCATATTAATTATATTAAGTCCGAAATTTTGTGCGATGACGTAACCACCGGAAACGGTGAGGATAAAGAATATTTTAAGAGTGATATTAACGGACAGGATTTCGAATTTTACATCGAAAAAGTTTAATTAATTAAATTTACAAGGAGTACTGTCTTTGGCAAAGTCCACAACAAAGAAGAAAGCGAGTAAAAAGACTCCAAAAAAGAAAGTTGCACCTAAAAAATCAGTAAAAAAGACTGTCAAGAAAGCAGTTAAGAAAAAAGCTGTTAAAAAGGCAGTAAAGAAAAAAGCGACTAAGAAAGCTGTAAAAAAAGCTACTGTCAAAGCTACAGCTAAAGTTGTGACCAAAGCATCCGTAAAAAAATCAAGGATGCAAAGGAAAAAAGCTGTTGAGCAAACAAAGAGGCTCATTGAAGAAGCCAGACAAAAATCGGCGCCAAAGATAAAAAAATATAAACCGAACAAGAAAACAAGATATACTAAGGCTGAACTCGAACATTTCAGAAAGATCATACTCGAAGAAAGAAACAAAATAATTGAAAGCGCGAAGGCAAATATGCAGTCGCTCGTGGACGAAGAATCGAATTATGTAGGTGATAACCTGACCTATGCATCACACATGGCTGAGCAAGGATCCGATGAAATGGAAAGAGAAAAGAATTACATGTTCGTACAGAGAGATGAAAAATATCTCGGTTACCTGCAGGAAGCGCTGGTCAGGATAGACCAGGGCACATACGGTGTCTGCATCGACTGTTTTGAGACTCCGCATAACCTTTGTAAGACTTGCCCGTTAATTGATAAAGAAAGGCTGGAACTTGTTCCGATAACACAGCATTGTATAGAGTGTAAAAACATTAGAGGCTAAAGACAAAGTTGAGAATATTATTCGTATCATTATTTGTAATTGTACTCGACCAGGTAACAAAATTCCTTATAAAAGGTATTTCCATACCAAGCATAGGATTATTTATCGATGGAATCCCCTTCCGCACATCGATCAATATTATCAGCGACGTAGTACAGATAACCTATATCGAAAATCCGGGAATGGCTTTTGGATTACAATTGGGCAGTAAGCTATTCCTCTCACTCTTTACAGTCTTTGCTACATTCCTTATAGTGTATTTCATTTACAGGAATAGAAAAGAGCCTTTTTACATCCGGTTCGCGCTTGCATTGATCCTCGGCGGAGCGGTTGGTAATCTGATTGACAGACTCTTTTACGGAATGATATACGGATATGCTCCTTTGTTCTATGGAAATGTAGTAGATTTTATTCACGTGAATATCCCTGACATCGAATTATTCGGGAAAACTTTTTACTCCTTCCCTATATTTAATGTTGCGGACGTGGCTGTATCGGTTGGATTCGTACTCATTTTATTCGGATATAATAAGATCTTTAAACATCACAGTAATATCGATCCTGAAATACTTGCGGGAGGCGGGATATTAATAACGGAGTATCCTGTAGAAGACATAAATACAGGCTTGAACTCAAATGAAACATCATCGCTTAATAATAACGACAGTATGCAAAACATGACCGATGGTGTTCAGTCGGACCTTGAGCAGAGAAATTTAAGTTCAGATGAGATAAATCCGGAGCAATTAGAAAAACCGGAAGACGAAGAGAATAAGATATAATTACCTACCTACCCTTCCTATTTCGTCCAGTTTTAGTTTTTTAGCCAGTAGTTCTTCCTTATCTTCGACATGATTTGGGTCGGGCACACAGCAATCGACCGGGCAAACAGCGGCGCATTGGGGTTCATCATGAAAACCAACGCATTCGGTGCATTTATCGGGTACTATGTAGAAAAACTCATCGGAATAAAAACCTTCCGAACCTGATGGAGCGGCATCACCGGGACCGTACGTTTTCCCTATAAGTTCCCATTCCACACCGCCTTCATAGATGGCAGTATTGGGACATTCAGGCTCACAGGCGCCGCAATTGATGCATTCGGTTGTTATCATTATTGACATAGAAGGTTCTCCTTTGGTTTCTATAAATTAGATAAAGTATGGTATTTTTTCAATTTCAATATAAATGACACTTTTTTTGTTAAATAACGGAGCCGATTAGAGATTTCTTTTTATTTTTCTTTTGGAAACTAAAAGTGTTAAATTAGTAGTTCTAAATGATTAGAAATTAAAAATTTTACAGCAGGATAAATAAATGTTTAAGGTACTTTCAAAGATATTTCCTACAAAACACGAAAAAGACGTAAAAAATATACTTCCAATAATAGATGAGATCAATAATCACTATGAAGCGCTTGCCGGTCTCAGCGATGATGAGCTTCGCGCTAAAACACAGGGCTTTAAAGACCATATCAAAAACGAAACAGCAGAGATAGAGTCTCGATTAGCCGAGCTGAAGGAAAAGCTCTCCGGAGACATGGAACCGGATGAAAGAATCGATGCATATGACGAAATAAAGAATCTCGAGAAGGAATTAAAAGAAACGGTCGAAGCAATTCTGAACGACATACTTCCCGAAGCATATGCCGTGGTAAAAGACACATGTAGAAGGCTCTGCGGTAAGGAATGGACAGCAGCCGGCACCAAGATCAAGTGGAACATGATACCCTATGACGTACAGCTTATCGGCGGTATCGTACTTCACCAGGGTAAGATCGCAGAAATGGCAACTGGTGAAGGTAAAACCCTTGTTGCGTCATTCCCGCTTTATTTGAATTCATTACCGGGCAAAGGCGTGCATCTCATTACGGTTAATGACTATCTTGCGCAGAGAGATGCTGAGTGGATGGGTGAGATATTCAAATTTCACGGACTCACTGTCGGTATCATACTCAACGATATGAACTCCGACAAGAGAAAACAAATGTACGAATGCGATATTACTTACGGTACAAATAACGAGTTCGGATTCGATTACCTTAGGGATAATATGGTTGTAAACAGGGAGCATCTCGTACAACGCGGCCACAACTACGCTATTGTGGATGAGGTCGACTCTGTACTTATAGACGAAGCAAGAACACCGCTTATTATTTCCGGTCCGGTTGAAGCGTCCGAACATAAGTTCGATGACATCAACCCTATGATAAGGAATCTTGTAAACGCTCAGAGAACACTTGTAAACAATCTTACTGCCGAGGCAGAGAAGCTTCTCGAAAAAGGTGAAGCGATGACAAAGGATGATGAGGAAACCGCCGGGCTGTTAATACTAAGAGCTTATCACGGTCTTCCAAAACATAAAAGACTGGAAAAGCTTCTGAGCGAGCCGAGCAATAAAAAGCTCATGCAGACAACGGAAGCCTACTATATGCGGGATAAAGGAAAGGAAATGCATATAGTCGATGACGAGCTATACTTCGTCATAGATGAAAAATCACACATTACCGATCTTTCGGAAAAAGGAAGAGAGTATCTCGCGCCTTCATCAACGCAAAAGGATTTCTTCACACTCCCTGACCTTGGGACAGAGTTCGCCATACTGGACAACGATGATTCGCTTTCGGTGGAAGACAGGCAATTTAAAAAGGATGAAATTACAAAAATATATTCCGAAAGAAGCGACAGGCTTCACACGGTACACCAATTGTTAAAGGCTTACGCGCTTTATGAAAAGGACGTGGATTACGTGATTCAGGACGGTAAAGTGCAGATTGTAGATGAATTTACCGGACGTGTGCTTTCAGGCAGAAGGTATTCAGAAGGATTGCACCAGGCAATCGAAGCAAAAGAGGGTGTAAAGGTCGAGAAAGATACGCAGACACTTGCAACCATAACATTGCAGAACTATTTCAGGCTTTACAATAAGCTTGCCGGAATGACGGGTACTGCAGAGACCGAAGCATCGGAGTTCATGGATATTTACAATCTCGATGTGGTTGTCATCCCGACCAATGTAGATGTAATAAGAGATGACCAGAATGACCAGATATACAGAACGAAAAGAGAGAAATATAATGCTGTTATCGATCAAATAGAAAAACTCAAAAGCGAAGGCAGGCCGGTTCTAGTTGGTACAGCCAGCGTGGAAGTATCAGAGACTATATCGAGACTTCTAAAAAGGAAGAAGATACCACATGAGGTTTTGAACGCGAAACAACACCAGCGCGAGGCGCAGATCGTTGAAAACGCCGGACTACCGGGCGCAGTGACAATTGCAACTAACATGGCAGGACGGGGTACGGATATTAAGCTCGGACCCGGTGTAAAGGAAGAAGGCGGATTACATATAATTGGTACTGAAAGACATGATTCCAGGCGTATAGACAGGCAGTTAAGAGGTAGAGCAGGAAGGCAGGGAGATCCGGGTTCTTCGAGATTCTATCTTTCGCTGGAAGATGATCTTATGAGGCTATTCGGTAATGAGAGGATAGCAAGCGTAATGCAGAGACTGGGATTCGAGGAAGGACAGGCGATCGAGCATAGCATGATCACAAACTCAGTCGAGCGAGCGCAGAAAAAGGTGGAGGAAAATAACTTCGCTATCAGGAAGAGACTTCTCGAATACGATAACGTTATGAACCAGCAAAGAGAGGTCATATACGAATTGAGACGACAGGCTCTCATGGGCGAGAGACTGAAAGACGAGATATTCGAAATGGTGGAGAAGTCCATCGGGAATATTATAGAGAAGTACCAGGAATCAGCCGACGTACAAGGATTGATAGATGAAATACAGAGAACGTTCCTGATAAAACTCGACCTTTCTCCGGAAGAGTACCAAAGACTCGGCGAGGAAGGGTTGAAAGAGCTGATAGTAAAAGAGACACGCGATTTCTATAAGAGAAAGGAAGAGAGATATGGCACCGAATTGATGTCGAATGTCGAGAGGTTCGCGATGCTGACCGTTATCGATGAGAAATGGAAAGAGCATTTGAGGGAAATGGACGATCTCAAGGAAGGAATCAACTTCCGCGCGTACGCGCAAAAAGATCCGCTCATCGAATACAAAATGGACGGATTTAAACTCTTTGCGGAGATGCTCGAGGCGCTATACACAGATGTTATAAGCTTTATATTCAGATTCACTACACAGACAGGTGAGCAGTTCACGGACAGACCAAAGGAAATGAATACATCCAGGATGCGTACCCAGCATGCATCATCGACTGGAATGGGCTTTACAGCCGCTCCGGTAATGAATGAGATCGATGAGGCTACGCCCGGTAAACAGGAACCTGTAAAAGTTGACAAGAAGATTGGCAGAAACGATCCATGTTTCTGCGGAAGCGGAAAGAAATATAAACATTGCCACGGTAAGGGAAAGTAAATTAAATGCAGATACCTTTTTCTGAGGAAACGAACGAACTAATATTTGAAATAAAAGAATACTCCGGCAAAGGATTGAACAATCTCAGCGACTTCGGTACGCTGACAGAGATGTCAAAAGGAGCCGGGAATAATGAAGGCTTCGAGAAGCTTATATTTAATGGGAAATACGCTCACGGATTAAAGCGAGTACTGGAAAAAGACGTGAGTATCCCGGATGAAGCAAAGCAGAATATATTCGACCAGTTTCAATCTGCTGTAGAGAGTCTCATAAGATCGGTCAAAGACATACTCGATACAGGTGACCCGGAAATACAGAGCTATTTTGAGACTAAATACCTGCTTCTCACACAGGACAACATATCTAACCTTATGTCACTTGCATCAGACCTTGCATCCTGCAAAGAATATTACAACTCACTCAAGTAACAGCCTTTATTATAAGATCCGTACATTTCTTTGCGCTGGTAATTGCGCTTTCGATAGTGGCTGGATAACCCGTATCCGTCCAATCACCCGCAATGAATAGATTTTGACAGAAGGTTTTTTGAGGCAGGCGGTATTTTATGCTTTCATTATCAGGAATGAAGGTAGCACGCTTTTCTTTGATTACCTTATATCCTGAGACAGGAATAGAGTCGAAGTTTTTAATAGATGCGCAAAGGTCCGCGTATGCGATTTCATATATCCTTTGTGATTCGGTATCAGTGATCGAATCCCCTTCCCCGTCATCTATAAAATCCGATCCGCTTATGACAAGAGATAAATGGCGGGGATTCCTCTTAAATATCCACTGAACTGTCCTGCCGATAAGACCGGTCATCCCGAACGAGTTATCAGCAAGCATGCTTTCCGGTATGTCTTCCGAAAAGAATATATGAATGGATGTTATCGATGAAGATCTGAGATTAGATACTTTTTTAAAAGGTTCAATATTGCTAAACACCTCTGTAAATCTAAAAAACGGTACAGCTGAGATAAAATAATCCGCGGTGATCTTTTCCCCGTTTTCCTTCACTGCTGAGATCATTTTATCACCGTCTAATTCCACCGAACTTATCTTAGCACTGGTAAAATAATTTATCCCTTTTGTGTCGAAATACTTTATTGCATCATCTATAAAAAGTTCATTTAGGTTTACGTTTGGTATCACCAGGTTGGAATTTCCCGGTTTGAGAAACCCGATCCTCAATATATTCATTAACAATTCACCGCTTACATTTTCCGGCTTTGCGTTGAAAACCGCGTAAATAAAGGGCTCCCAGAAGTAAGTGATAAGATTTTGGGTCTGCCCGAGCTTGTCCAGAAGTTCCAAGGCATTCATACCTTTTCCCGATCTGAGGAATCCCGGCGATAACATAGATAGAGCAAGCTTATCTTTTGCGGTGAATTTCTTAAACTTATATAACCCGGAAAGGATGTCGAATGGGGCAGGTAAATTTGGTGATTTGAGCTTTAAGACACTACCATCTGTATCGATAAAATTAACCTCGAGACTTTTCTGAAAACTTAACTTCCCGAAAGTGCCGATAATTTTTAAGTAATCGAGCGTATTTTTATACCATCCGGCTAAAATATGCTGGCCGTTATCGAAATAAAGCCCGGTTTTACTATCTTTAAAACTGTACGCTCTTCCGCCTAGTTTCGGTGAGGCTTCGTAAATTGAAATGTCAAACTTATCTTTTCGTGAGGAAAGAAATACAGCTGAAGCTAATCCCGCAAGTCCACCGCCTATTATTGCAACACTCTTCTTATCCATTTGGTAAGTCTCTCGGATCTTTCATGCTATAATATAGCCTGCACTTTAGATATATCCCGAACGTGTATAAAAGTTTTTTAAACTTAGATACTTTAATATTGTTTGAATACACATCATACTTTTTCATTTCAATCTGCCTCAAAATGTCAAAATATATATGTTCCATTATACGGGCTGGAAACATTAAACCCGTATCCTTTGCAGTAAGCAATTCGTTAGCTTCCTTATAGTATTTATGCGCCCGGTCCGCCTCATACTTCATCAATGCTATGAAATTATTATTATAAACATTATTCAGCAGTTCGTCCTCAGTGTAATTGAACATCTCCATGTCATCAAGCGGAAGATATATTCTCCCATTCTCAGCATCTTTTTTAACATCCCTGAGAATATTGGTCAATTGCAGAGCTACGCCAAGCTTCACGGCAAAATCCCTTGTAGCGGGATCACTATAGCCGAATATCTCGATTGACATCAAGCCAACTGTCCCCGCCGCGCAATAGCAGTATTCATAAAGCTCTTCGAAGGTTTCATACCTGGTTTTTTCCAGGTCCATTTTCATTCCCCTGATAAGATCGGTAAAGGGCTCCGTTGGGATCTTAAATCTTTTTATAACTTTACTCAGTTCGTTAAGCAAAGTATTATCGGAATTTCCTGCCAGCGAAGATTCAAAGTCCTGCTTCCATTTTGCCAGATCGTTCTCTTTCTCTTTATGACTCCGGTTTTCATTATCGACGATGTCATCTGTCTTTCGGCAAAAGGCATATATTGTGTTTATTGCATCATTTTTCTCCTTCGGGAGAAGAGAAAACGAGTAAAGAAAGTTCGTTTTGCTTTTTTGTGTTATTTCCCTGCCGGTATTCTGCAAATCTTAAACCCTCGACATGAACGTTTTTAAAATAAGTGATATTTTGTCCGATTTTCCAAGCTTAACTCTGCGTGACAAAACGGTGTAATTTAATAGTTCGATCTTATTCAGAATTTCATTTCCGCCCAGATAAGTCGCTTTTATTTCATAACGCAGTCGTCCGGATAGCTCATCAACCAGCGGTTTCCCATGTAGGAATATCCTGCGCGTTTTTTCAACTAATTCCTTAACTACCGAAATAAATCTTTCATCTTCCACCTTCTTAAACAGATCATCATACGCATAATCGTATTTCTTCATGATATTCTGCGGAATGTAAACCCGCCCTATTTCCAGATCCGGTGACACATCCTGCCAGAAATTAGTCAATTGTAAAGCCGTACAAATACTGTCCGAATAAGAAAAAAGCCTCTCATCCCTATCCGGATCATATCCAAAAACATATAGTACAAGATGCCCGATCGGATTAGCTGATAATGCAGAATAATCTATCAATTCTTCAAATGAATCATATCTTTGCCTCACAGAATCCTGCTTAAAGGCAGCTAATAGGGCGGTAAATTCATTCAAAGGTATTTTTAGGTCGGAGGCAGTAACCGCCAGCGCAGGAAGGAAGTTATACCGCTCATCATAATTTTTTACATCGCCTAAGCTAGCTCTTAAATTCACCTCAAGATCATTTAATTGCTTTAGTTTTGTGTCAACATCCAGATCACCGCTATCGGCAATATCATCGGCAAAACGGGCAAAAGCATAGATACTCCAGACATATTTACGCTTTTCTGCCGGGACCAGAATGGACCCGACAGGAAAGTTTTCATAATGACCTTTAGCTATTCCCTCACAATACCGAAAGGACTCTTCTACGGAAATTATATTACCCGTGGTTTGCTCCATTTAAACAAAAATAACCTTAATATTGAAATAATATAATAAAAAAATCCGGATTCAAACTAAATCCGGATTTATATTAAAATCTTTGGTTTTTTATGTTACTTCATCAGTACCATTCTTCTTGTCTCAACGAAATCACCTGCCTTTATTCTATAGTAGTATACACCACTCGAAAGATCCGATGCATTTAGCTGTACATTATAATTACCTGCCTGCTTCAGTTCATTTACCAGTGAAGCAACTTCTCTTCCAAGCATATCGTAGACCTTCAGCGTTACGAAACTTTGCTGAGGAATGGAATATGCAATCGAAGTTGATGGGTTAAACGGATTCGGGTAATTTTGCTGTAAAGCAAACTGATCCGGGATCTGCGAATTATTTCCAATGCCTACAAGGTTAGAAACGATCAGTTTCAATGTCCTGGTATGTACTCTAGGCGGAGAAATACTGTTATCCGTTCCGGTAACTATAATATCATAAGTCCCGAATGGCACGGTTGCCGACACATCAGCCTGAATGTTTACGCTGGATGGAAATGATGTTAATGGATTAGGTGTAAACGTAATTCCGATCGAACCGGCGCCAGGAGTTGGTGAAATTGTATGGGTGAATTGAACACTTCCGGCATACGGTCCCAGTACGGGTATATCGGTCGGCTTACCGACGGATGCATTCACATTAGAGTAAAGCGTATCCGGTCCGGAAAAATCTATTCCGAAATCAGGTAAAGTAGCAGTATAATCCATCATGCTATTCTGCCTTCCATCCATCCAGAAAGGTAAAGTTATCGTCGATCCTGAAATACTCTGGTAATCACCAATATAGTATGCCTGACCACTACCCTGAGATTGTTTCACAACATTAGGGTTGAATGGTTGATTCGATATCTTGAAGTTAGGTGAGAATGTCGCGCCGCCGTCTGTAGATACAGAACCATAAGCTTCAGTCCAAAGGTTACCCGGGTCATTTCTGGAATCATACCAGAATACCCAGACTCGACCCTGATTATCAACTGAAATGTCACTCATCCATTGATCGAATAATGTTGCATCGTCATTGATTTTTGTTGGCGTAAAAGTATTCCAGTTAGCTCCGCCATTTGTTGACCTTACAACATAAACATCTGCATTATCCGGTCCGGGAGAATTAGCTGAATAGTTAAGATAGACGTTTCCATTGAATGGTCCGCCTGATTTATCAACTGCGATCTGCGGAAACCCGTTTACGCGAATGTCACCTTTTAATACTAATCTGCCCGAAGAATGAAGAACGCCGGGTTCCGTATAAGCCGCTATTGTCTGCGATGTAGTCCATGACGATCCTCCGTCTGTGGACATCCTTAAAGAAGCCCCTCCTGAACCGTACCAAACTGCATAGACCTTACCATCCGGACCGACCTCTACGTTTGAACCCTGTGCACTACCCGGACCATATAGTGTAGTTGGACCCGTCCATGATGATCCATTATTGGTACTTCTGTAGAATTTTATTGCGACCTGAGTAGTAAAATCGCTATAGGTTAGATAAAGATAATTAGAATATGTTCCATTAGTTTGATCACCTGCCACCCATTGCTTATCGGTTACATTCGAAGCAGTAGAGAATGCATTACCAAGGTTTGACCAGCTTGTTCCGCCGTTAGTGGAACGCCAGACTCTAACTCCATTGAAAAGAACCGTGTAATAAGCCCAGCCATTGTGGTCAAAAGCAAACACAGGATCACCCTGGCTCGAACCGGTACTAACGTTACTCCAGTTGAGTCCGCCGTCATTTGTTACATAAATATTTGATGAACTAACAACCGCCCTGTTATCACCTGCAACAAAATTCAATGGATTTGTTGGGTTAACAAGAATATGCGGTTCACCAAATCCGGCTACGGTTGTAGCTCTGATGTTATCGAATGGACCTACGGAAACTATTGCATCTATTCCATAAGGCTCAAGTGTGTAAGCCTTATTAGGTGCTGTATAGGTCATCATTTTTGGAAAGTAGTCCACACCGAATACAGGAGCATTAGCATCTGTCTGTGACAGTCCTGTATTGGTAAGTATAAAAAAAGCTAATAATGCACCTTTCCCCCAAAAGAAGCATTTCGAAAAAAGGTTATTTCCTCTCATCTCAATTGTAAGTTGTTTTATATTATAAAAATGAAAACCCGCCATTAGGATGACGGGTTCCCATAAATCAAAGTTTTATTGCCTGTAATACAATTTCTTACTTGTTCAAAATGAACTTCTTCGTCTGGCTGAAATCACCTGCTATCAGCTGATAGAAATAAACACCTGATGATAAATTAGATGATGCAACAAACTGCTCGGTATAATTACCTGCTTGAAGATCCCTGCTAATTATTGAAGCAACTTCTTTACCTACTACATCATATACTTTTAATGTTACATATGATGCTTTAGGAATTGAGAAGTTGATCGTTGTGCTTGGGTTGAATGGATTCGGGTAATTCTGAGAAAGTTTGTATTCAGTCGGAACACCTGTATTATTATTAACAACACCTGTAACGTTATCAACGAGTTTCAATACGCTTCCGTCACCTGCTACAGCATATCCGTAAATGTCATTTCCTGATCTGTAGAATTCCATGTGAGTAATACCTGTTAAACCGGCTGTTGTCATAACAGTAAAAGTTTGACCGCCGTCTGTGCTTTTTGCAATAACACCACTTGCGCCGGCACCTGCTGAAACGTAACAAATATTTGTTCCTTCTATCCATTTACAGGTAGCATAACCACTTAGACCGGTGATTGTAGAACTTGTCCATGAAGTACCGCCATTTGTAGTTCTTGCAATAGATGGAAGTGAGGTATTTGTTGCTGCAATACCGTTCATTTTGTTATCGCTCATTGCGTAACCGGAAGTAAATGAACCTGTAATACCGAGGTTTCCGATAACCCATGTTGAGCCGCCATTGGATGTGTAATACACCCTGGAAGCACCGGCATTAAGACCGAAGCCATAAAACTGGTTATCGATAACAACGACAGAGTTCTGAGCTGATGCAGCACCCGATACTCCAGGAGGATTAGTTACTGACCAGTTTGCGCCACCGTTAGTTGTGACCGGGAAATAATATTGTTGACCCGCTCCTGTTGGAGGATCGCTTTGAGCAACACCAAAAGTTGGGGTTGTTTTTGAGAATGTAATAGCGTTAAAGAATCCACCTGTACCTCCTGTTGAAAGTACGGTCGACCAGGTTGTACCGCCGTCAGTTGTCCTGTAAAATGATGCGTTACCACCTGCTCCGCCGGATGCTCCACCGTTTCCACCATACATTTCGGTAGCGCTACTCATCCATCCACAGTAAAGTTCTAATGCACCAAGACCTGTACCTGTTGCGGATGTGAAGTTAGCACCGCCATTTGTAGATACAAATACTTGAGGTGATCCGTTAGGACCGCCGAATACAGCGACAAGATTAGGACCTGCTACAGAAATACTTGGAAATGTACCTGCACCGGTTACAAACCCTGCAAAAGTCCATTGTGAAAAAGCATTCTGGTTGATTAAAGCAAATACTAAGAAAAGAAATGCTAGGAAGTATTTTTTATACATTTTCCCCTCCAGGTTATTTTAAATTGTTAAACATTTTCAAATCTTAATGGTTTGGTAATATCTCAATAAGACATTTAAAAATCAATAATAAAACGGGTGAAAAATTTTATTTCACCCGTTTTTTACTCTCTTACTTCTAAAACCAATAACCGTAACTACTTGGTCAAGATCATTTTCTTGGTTGCAGTAAAATCGTTAGTGCTTAGAGTGTAGAAATACACACCGCTTGCCAATTTGCTACCGTCAAACTCAGCATTATAGGTTCCTGCTTTCAGGAAGCCATTATCAATATAGGAAGCTACTTCATTTCCAAGAATGTCATAAAACTTAAGACTTACATTTCCATCCTTAGGAACTGAGAAGAAGATATTAGTTGTCGGGTTGAATGGATTTGGATAATTTTGCTTCAACTCGTAGCTGCTTACTATATTGCCTGTATTGTGAATACCGGTTGGATTATCTACTTCAATAGCTCTTGATTGACCTACAGTATTTGAGGTTGACATGCTGCCGCCGTTTGTCCAGGTAACAATGTTTAATCTGCAATTCTCTGCTACGTATTCAGCAGGAATTGTATAAGAAACATTTTTGGTAACTGTAGAATTATCTCCGGTGAATGTCAGTACTTCACCCATGTCACCATTGATCATACCCTTAACGACGTTATCGTGTGTAAAGGATGCTGATCCCGGACATGAACCGTTTCCGGTCTGGGTAAAGATGATGTTATCTTCCGTTAAGATAAAATTCACTCTCTGCTCTCCTGACGGAGTAACAAGTGTTGTGAAATCTATTGTAGCAGTTAATTCTCTCGTTGATGAATTATAATTCATCGCTGCGAGATTTATTTCGATAGTAGGCTGTTGTGTATTCGATTGAATTACAACCTGGTTATTCCACGCATCTCTTGAAATAATACCAGATTTTCTACCTACTACACCGGTCGGGTAAGCGCTGAATCCGAATAAACTGATCATGTTACCGCAAAGACCATCCCATGGATCACTGCTTCCGGGAGGACCGTGGTATCCTAAAACTACTGTTTCAGGATAGTTTTGTAAAATAGCATGAATAATAGTCTCGGCGCATGGGCACCACTGGCACCATGTACCGGTCGCATATTCAAGTGTTGTGTTAAACCCTGTTTGTGAGTATGATGTATTATTGCCGGCGATCGACAATAATAATACAACACTCAAAATAGTAAAGAGTTTTTTCATTCTCTTATACTCCTTTTAATTATAAGATTGAGTTATTTATATACAAATGTGCCCTTATAAGCGAATTTAACTTAAGATTTCATAAATTTCAATACTTTAATATTATATTTTTTCATATTTTCACCATAATTTAACCCTATTTTATACAAAAAACCCCCGCCCGGAAATTATCCGGGAAGGGGTTGAAATAATCGTTTTAGGATATACCTATTTAGTCAGGATCATCTTTTTAGTATCAACGAAATCATTGGTACTAAGGGTGTAAAAATAAACCCCGGATGCTAGCTTACTGCCATCAAATTCAGCATTGTAAGTCCCTGCTTTCAGGAAGCCATTATCAATATATGAAGCAACTTCGTTTCCAAGAATATCATAGAATTTCAAGCTTACATTTCCATCCTTCGGAATTGAGAAGAAAATATTAGTCGTTGGGTTGAATGGATTTGGGTAATTCTGCTTTAATTCGTAGCTTGACGCTATGTTGCTGTTGTGAATTCCTGTCGGGTTATCAACCGGAGTATGTTTTGTTTGACCAACATCTCCCTGCGTTGAAACACTTCCTCCATTTGTCCAGAAAAGTATATTCAGCTCACAATTCTCTGCTACAAATCCGGCCGGGATAGTATAATTCACATTTTTGATAACTGTAGAATTGTCTCCGGTAAAGGCAACCACTTCACCCATAGAACCGTTTATTAAACCCTTTACCACATGATCATGGACATAAGTATTACTTCCATTACATCCATATTGAGAATATCCTACTTGAGGATAAACTAAATTGTCTTCAGTTAGAATAAAATTAACGCGCTGTTCACCAACCGGCGTTCCGATCGCTGTAAATTCGATTGTAGCGGTTATCTGCCTGGTTGATGAGTTATAATCAAAAGAAGAAATATTTATCTCAGCAGAAGGTTGAACATTGCTGGTTTGATTAATAACCTGACCATTCCATGCGCTTCGTGAAACTATTCCGCTCCTCCTGCCAACTACTCCTGTAGGATAGGCATTAAACCCAAAAAGGCTTATCATTGGTGCACTGTAGCTGTCCCAGGGATCACCGTATCCAACGGGACCGTGATAACCTAGTACCATTGTTTCCGGAAAAACAAGAAGGATATTGTCTATGACATCGTGACCGCATGGACAATAGCCGCACCATGTACCTGTACAGTATTCGATGACTGTATTAAAACCTGTTGGAGTTTGAGAGTATGAATTATTGTTACCTGCAATAGATATCAATAAAACAATACTTAAAACCGTAAAGAATTTTTTCATTTCCCTTCCTTCCTTTTAATAATACATTAGGTTTATTAAAAAAAGTAAATTAAAAATTCCTGAATTTCAATGCGTTAATGGCATTTTCTCGTTCAAGTTTCATAAAAAATAAAAACCCCTCCCTGGAGGGGGATCCGGACAAGGGGTTTTTGATTGAGAGAAAATATATTACTTAAGTAATATCATTTTTTTAATATCGGTAAATCCCAGTGAGCTAATCCTGTAATAGTAAACACCACTGGATAATCCGCCGAAGAAATCTGCATCAAATTCTACACTATAGTTTCCGGCAGTTTTAACACCGTTTACAAGTACCCCTATCCTTCTGCCTACCGCATCGAAGACACTTATATTCACAAAACCGTCTTTAGCGATCGAGTAATTTATAAGCGTTGTAGGATTAAATGGGTTCGGGTAATTCTGTTGCAAAGTATACGATAGCTCCTGGTTAGTATTGCCTATTCCGCTTACCGATCCAAATGGGAAATTCGTACCAAAAGGTCTTGTCGTATAGTAAGCAGTTACCTGGTTCGTATCCAGTAAACCTACATCAACTGTATGCGTATTGTTTGCTGAAGCGGTTGTTCTGGCACAAAGGATTATCTTCCTTTCAGTGTCGAGGAATTTGAACTTAATTTCATCAAAAGTAAGCGGTCCGCTCTGGAATGGAAGCGATTTTAAGAGCACATCACCGGTGCTGACATTATTGCTATTGTCTGCATCATAATACAGATCGAACGAACTAATATGCGATCCTGATGCATTCGTTACCATACCAAACTGGATCGACTTGAGTGACCCAACTTGTGGATTTACATTGGTAGATATTTTAAGCCCAACTAACTCTTTCGCTGTATCGCTCGAAGCAAGTGTATTACTAATGAGCATGTTGCTTCCGCCGTTGATACCTTCGAGTGTAAATTTCGGAGACGTCGTCGCCGCTAATGCATCTATCCTTCCTGCTCCGTAACGGTTATCCTTACCCGGATCACCTTTTTCGACAGCTGTTAACTGGATCACTTTTGCTATATCCTGAGGGAGCATTTCCGGATTGATCGAAAGCATCAAAGCAACACAACCGGCTGTATGCGGAGTAGCAGATGATGTTCCTCCGAAGAGTGAACCATACCCCGTACCCGAGCTTACATACACAGCGATCGAATTCTGTCCGGGTGCTGTAACATCCGGCTTTATCAAGCCCATTGAATCGGGAACCTCTACCGGGGCTGTCCTGCTGTACGGATAATCCCTGTGATTAGGATCTATAGAATATGTGTATGTTCCCCATAATGCCCAGTTTCCCCATGTTGAAGGTCCGTATGGTGAGGTGGAATATATTACATCTGAATTAACTTCTACATTACCTACACCGATCGTCCCGCTTATGTTTCCTACTAATAATTGATCAGGATGTATCCATGGTGCAGGTACATTACCTGCGGTTGAAATATTCACCGGGATAGGTCTCGTAGTATTTACTGAACCTCCGTCATTACTTGTTGAATTTGTATGTATCATCCCAGCCGCGAGCGACATATCGCACGCAGTTCTAAACATACTGTAATCGGGTGGTGCCGGGCTTCCCGTATTTGGATTCCATTTCCAGCTCAGCGAACTCGTTACGATGTCAGCTCCCATTTGTAATGCATATTGGAAAGCCGCCCACTGCTCTGTTTGGCCGGAGCTGTTTCTCATCAGGATACATTTTGCTTCGGGAGCCACACCGGTCTGGTTGCCCATTGTTCCGTCGCCTATCACCGTACTCAGTGTAGCGGTACCGTGTGATGCTGTCGTTATATTATAGTTATTCGTCGTAAAATCCCATCCGACCAGGTCATCTACTTTTCCATTTCCGTCGTCGTCTACACCGTTTATGTCACCCGGATCGAATGCTGATGTCGTTCCGCTTCCGTAAATAACTGTCATACCATTGTGATTAATATCCTCACCCAGATTCTGATAAATGTTGTGCACTACGTCAGGATGTCTCCAGTGAAATCCGTCATCGGCATTTGCGACCAATACCCCTGCGCCCTTATTCCCATACGCCCATACATCATCGGCATTCATCAGGGTAATACCAGGATTTATTGTCATTATGTCGGATCTGGAAAAACTTGAAAACGGTGCACCGTATTTGGGTTCATCTGTCAGCTCGTTCGTCGGGTATGGATAGTCATAGTGAAGCATCTCGACATTGTCAAAATCGCTCGCCAGGTCCATTATTGTCTGCTCATCAGCCGATAAACGTATCGAATTGTTTATCCACAATACCTCATAATACCCTACGTTCCGCGATGCGAATTTCCCGTCGAGATATTCCCTTACGTCTCTCTGCCTTTGCTCAGCAAACGTCATGAGTCTTTGAATTACTACCTTGCGTCTCTCTGCCTTTGGCATATTGTACGGAAGATCTGCAAAATCCTGAAGCCTCATATGCTCATTGAAACTTATATATATAGGTATTTGCTCATAATCCTGTGACGAGTTCATTTTTTCCTGTAAATACGGATCTATCCTTGGGGTACTGTTAGCGCTTAATGGTAAATGCAAAAGCGCAGCGAAAATAATTAATATTATTCCCTTCATAAGTCAATTGAATTTAATTATGAAATAGTATCGGAAAAACTTTCTGCGTTGGAGGAATGAAATATATTCCTGAATTAAAATATCAGGATTTTTTTCTAAAACATCAACCTATTTAGAAGCGAAAAAGTTTTGACAAAAAAGTAAATACTGGTAAAATATTACGAAAAAGCTTTTTAACTCCTATGTACCATTGTCGAACTCGCCTGGTCTTTTGGAAGCAATATCATCTCGGCAACAACCATATTCTCACTGCATGTAACCACGAACAAAATTGCCTCGGCTACTTCATCCGGAGTTAGCGGCGTCATACCCTTATATACCGCCTTGGCTCTCTCATCATCTCCCCGGAATCTCACATTACTGAACTCCGTTTCAACAAGCCCCGGGTCTATCGTCGTCACCTTTACTCCCGTCCCATTTAGGTCCATTCTCATTCCCTTTGTAATTGCATCCACGGCATGTTTTGTCGCGCAGTAAACATTTCCCGCCGGATATACTTCGTGTCCCGCGATCGAACCAATATTTACCACATGCCCGGAGTTATTTGCCAGCATAAGCGGTATCACACACTTAGAAACATAGAGCAAACCCTTTACATTAGTATCTATCATCTCCTCCCAGTCATCCAGCACTCCTTCATGGATTTTATTTAATCCCCTTGATAGTCCGGCATTGTTTACTAATATATCTATCTTTTTCCACTCATCGGGTAATTCACTTACAGCTTTTTCGACATCATCGTAATTTCGCACATCCAGTTGCATTGTATAAACTTTCACACCACTTTTATCTAACTCACTTGCCGCTTCCTCCAGCCTTTCTTTTCTTCTTCCGGCAATAATTATATTGGCGCCATGTTCAGCAAGTAAATACGCCGTCGATCTTCCTATCCCGCTCGTCGCTCCCGTTATCAAAACCGTTTTATTTAATAGTTTTTTCATGTATAACTAACTTTAATTAAGTATAATTTATGAATATTTTATGAAAATGAAATAATTCTAATAAAATTGATATATAAAAAGACCAAAATAATCTGTACGATAGGTCCTGCAGTAGAAATCGAAGAAAAAATAGAAGCGCTCATCACTGCCGGTATGGACGGTGCGCGTCTGAATTTCTCACACGGCAACCATGAACAGCATCTGAGCTATATTAATAACATCCGAACCGTATGCGACAGGCTCCATAAAATGGTCGCGATCATTCAGGACCTCGGCGGTCCAAAGATTCGCATTGGTAAGCTCGAAAACGGACAACTTGAGATCAATAAAGGTGATAAAATTAATATATGCGCTGATCAGGTCATTGGAAATCATGAAAGAATATCCACTAACTACTCCGGCATCATCAACGATCTTAAAAAGGATCATCCTGTTCTTATAGATGACGGCACTCTGGAACTTAAAGTCCTTTCAAATGAACCGGATAGCAATTGCATCCACTGCGAAGTGGTTAGAGGGGGCATACTAAAAGAAAATAAAGGACTGAACCTTCCCGACACCGATATCAAGTTACATTCTCTAACAGAGAAAGATAAAAAAGACCTCGAATTCGGCCTCGAACATAATGTCGATTTTATTGCAATGAGTTTTGTGAGAAGCGCCGATGATATCTATTATCTGCGCTCGCTCATTGAAGAAAAGGGTAAGAAGGTTCCCATTATTGCCAAAATAGAACGCCGTGAGGCAATCGATAACATTGATTCTATCATTGAAGCATCAGACCTTGTTATGGTCGCGCGGGGTGATCTGGGTGTGGAACTTTCCACAGAGGAAGTCCCCGTCCTGCAGAAAATGATCATACGCAAATGCAACGAAAAGATACGACCTGTAATTACCGCTACGCAAATGCTCGACTCGATGATAGAACAGCCGATTCCGACCCGTGCTGAAGCGTCCGACATCGCTAACGCCATCCTCGACGGCACCGACTGCGTAATGCTGTCCGGTGAAACTTCCACCGGGGCATACCCTATTGAGTCGGTCGAGATGATGAAAAAGATCATCCTCCGCACCGAGACAATTAAAAAATCGTCCTACTTCCAGGAGCTTTTCGTTGAAGATTCTCCGGAAAATACATTGCATACGATTGCTAACTCAGCATCCGAAATAGCCGCGCGCCTTAATGCAAAGGCTATCATATGCATAACACACACTGGGAAAACTCCCCTGCTTTTATCGAATCACCGCCCGGGCGCGCAGATCATTGCCGCAACTTTTAACATGTCGGTGATAAGGTATTTCAAACTCATCTGGGGTGTCGAGTCATTGCTGATTAAAAAAGACGAGGACGGACGGGAGGAGTATAACGCGGTCCTGCATCAAATACGTGAGAAGATTCGCGATCACAAAATTCTTAACGCAGGTGACAGGGTTATTATCGTTTCTTCATTACCTCTCGCAGAAGGTGAATCTGCAAATAATATTTCCGTAAGTGCAATATGACATTATAATAATAGGAGCGGGTCCCATCGGGCTTGCATGCGGTATCGAAGCCGAAAAGAAAGGGCTTAGCTATCTCATTATCGAGAAAGGCTGTATCGTTAATTCGATCTTCCACTACCCTACTAATATGACGTTCTTCTCCACGTCGGAGAGGCTCGAACTCGGCGGGGTGCCTTTCGTATCACACGGAATGAAACCTACACGCCGTGAAGCGCTCGAATATTACCGCCGTGTCGCCGATTCTTACAAACTTAACATTCACACCTACGAAACTGTGGAATCCATAAAGGGTGTTAAACATGTAACCGCAAAAGAAGGCGAAACGATCACACTCGGCGGCGAAAAATTTACAATGATGAAATCCATCGACCTATCGGATGGCTACGTAGTAAAAACAAACAATCACTCATACATTACAAAATACATTATCATAGCAACCGGCTTCTATGACTATGCAGTTACAATGGATGTCCCCGGTGAAGACCTGCCTAAGGTCAGGCACTACTTCGATGAAGCCCACCCGTACGCTTACCAAAACGTCGCCGTCATTGGCGCGGGCAACTCAGCCGTCGATGTCGCGCTGGAAACATACCGCACCGGTGCTAACGTTACAATGGTTATTCGCGAACCTGAGCTCAAGAAAGGTGTGAAATACTGGGTGCGTCCCGACATAGAGAACCGCATTAAGGAAGGCTCTATCAAAGCATATTTCAACTCGACAGTAAAAGAAGTCAAGGAAAAGGAATTGGTAATTCTAACTCCGGAGGGCGAAATCACGATACCGAATGACTTCGTCTTTGCAATGACCGGCTATAAACCCGATTTTACTTTCCTGGAAAAGATCGGTCTTGAAGTGAAGGACAACATGCCCGTATTTAACCGCGATACCCTTGAATCCAGCAAACCCGGGATATTCTACGCCGGCGTCATACTCGGCGGTATGGAAACCGATAAACTCTTCATCGAAAACTCCATCGAACACGGCGAGAGAATAATCAAAGAGATTCTCAATCGGAAAGATTCATAAAACTCTCCAACTATCCTTTAATTAGGAATTTACAAACCAATACTTTTTGAAAAAAATTTCTTTGATTTTTCCTTAATATTATTTTACTATAAAGCACCTCTTCCTTCTTATCAAATTTTTAATTCAAAACTAAAATCAATGATCATGAAGACATTAATTTTACTATTTATAGTAATTTTTTCATTATTTTTTATGCAAGATGTCATAACAGCACAAATAAAAGTTACTGTTTCATCTGCAAGCGGATCTACCGACACGAAAGGAGTGAATTTCTCAAACCTAAAGTCATTCTTTGTTAATCTTCGGGATAAATTACCCGGCGACTGGAGTGGAAATGTTGAGTGGAAATATTACAACAAAGGCGATTCTATTTACCTCATTACTCTGATCCCTAAATATCGTATCATCCTGCCTAAATGGATTGAAGCATCTAGTCAACCCAAAGAATGCCAGGAAATATATGATAAAGAGATTGGGTATCTGGAGGAACACGAAAAAGAGCATCAACAAATTCTCGATGATCTATTGACAAAATTAGAAAATGAATTATCGAAAAAATCACCGCGAACATCTATATCGGATTTAGAAAAAATTATTGAAGAGTATAACGTTGAGCTGGATGACAAGACCAAAGAGTTAGACGATACCACAGACCATGGAAGAAAAGATCGTTCGTACGATTTACCTGAAACTTGTAAATAACTACTTATTGTAGGATCTTCTATCTATATCTCATAAACATATCATCTGGATAACAATAAGCCCAGTATTCATCCGGTTCAGACGATATCACAACCGGGTGTCCCATTTCGTTCGCATGTTTTGTCATGTGCCTGTTTGGTGAGTTATCACAGCAAAGCGTCGCCCCGCATGTCTGGCACGTCCTTAAATGCACCCATGTGTCGCCTGTCTTCACGCACTCCTCGCACTCGTATGCCTTTGCTGTCTTAAGATCTTCACCCGTAAAATGCCCGCAGTATTCGCTCATAATTATTTTTATTATAATATACGAATTATCTTTATCAGAATATATTATCATTATAGAAAAGAAACGCCATTATGGAAATCGGCGTTAAGAATTTCACGGCTTCGAAGCGTTCCTCGAAGAGGTGCAAGCACAATTTAAAAGGAGACCTTGCCCCGGTGCAAGATCTCCTTAATAAAGTAAGTAAAGAATAAATCAAATCTAACGCCCCTCTTCGTTAGCTGTAAGAGGGGCGAAGGTTGTGAGGTCACAGGCTACTCGTCCTGCTCCTCTTTACCCTTTCTTATATTATAATTATCATACTTTGCTGACTTCTGCATAGTACTTCTCTCTTCCTCTGTCTTATTCTCTACTCCGTCGAGGTCCTTTTCATACTTATCAAGACTTTCCATCTGCCTGTTCATCTCCGGTGAAGGCGCCAGTTCTCCAAACTCCTGCTGGATCTCATCCCTGCCCGTCTGAAGTCTTGCTCTTGCATCGTCATACCTGCCCTCGTCTGTAAGCTTCATTGCCTCTTCCATTATCTCGTTAGCCTCGAACATCGCTACCTGTTGCTGAACCTCTTCATCGAAGTTATCCCTGTATATCGACGCACTCTCCGTAGGAGTTATTGAAACGTCCTGGTAATCGGTCACCCATCTGCCGTTTTCGGTCGCATCGTTATATTGAAGATCGGCATAGAACTTCTGGTGCTTGCTTGATTTTTTGATCACGTCGAATTTCAATAGCACGGTCTTTCTTTCTCCCGCGAATATATCTTTAAAATCTATTGTTACACTGCTTCCCTCTGCATCATACGGGTAACCGAAAACCTTATTCAATCTGAAATAATCTGCCGGAAATTGTATCTTAACCTTTGCGTTCTGCCCTGCTAATGTACTGATGCCCCTGAGTTCCTCGGCAAATATTCTCGGTATCCTTTCCGGATTGTTAATGAAGTAATAATTTCCTCTGCCGTAATCGGCTATCGAACTCATCAGGTCCTCATTAAAATCACTTCCTACACCAAAAGTAGAAAGGACTATACCGTCGCGGTAGTTCTTTTCTTTCACCAGATCCTTTAGCTTGTAAACTTCAGTGATTCCCCTGTTCGCAATTCCATCGGAGAGCAAGAGCACTCTGTTCACGTAACCGCTTCTGTAAGTATCCTTCACCTGGTCGAATCCCTCCAGCATTCCGCCGCTGAGATTTGTATATCCGCCGGACTCCAGCCTGTTCACTTTATCCTTTAGATCGTAACGGCTCTCCATCTGCGAAGACTTCTGTAATACGTCCACATAGTCATCATACGTTACTATGGAAACATAATCATCGTAATTCAACTCGTCGAGAATGTAATTCACTGCCTCCTTCACATAGCCCAGCTTATTCGAACTATTCATCGAACCGCTTCTATCTACAACGATCGAGAGGTTCATCGGTGTCCTGTCCTCATTAGACACTTCGATGTTGTCGGCTTTTATATCCAGGTATAGATATACCTGCCCATTCTTCTCGTCGTAATAGTAGTTGTTATTCAAACGCATATCCATCTGGATATGACCGCTATTCCTACCTGCTTCCTTAGGAATTAAAAGCGTCTTTCCAAGCTTTCCAATGAAATTATTACCGCTTCCCGTTACCTTGTTGATGGTCAGTATCATTAGCGAAAACACGAACACCACCGACAAAATAACGAGAAAGTAGTTGCGGACGAAATTACTTTGTGAGTAGTCGTTGCTCTTTCTCATCTTTATTGATTTGATTTAGGTTAATTCCTTGATTTTATTACTCCGCTGTGGGGCATTATGTTCCCTTTATGATTATTTTATTTCAAAAAATTTCCTATATTTCATCACAACAAACTACCTAATCAAACCAAAATTATTAATTATGGGAAACTTACTTAAAACCCTCGGCATCTTTACCTATATTGTCGGTGGCATTATGGGAATATTGATCCTTTTTTCCAAAAACCGTTATAATGAAGGACTAAATGTTTATGTGGCTATTTCACTAATGTATTTTTCTCTGGTCCAGGGTACTCTGATGATCGTGATCAGTAAGACCTTTTCTAATACTGATAAGATAATGGATAAAGTCGATGAATTTTCGAAGGCATTCAAAGAATTCGAATGGAGATCTAAGTAAGTATCTATTCATCCCCAATACGGCTATATATAAATCGTAGGCGTACCCATACCCGCCATTGGTCTATGACTCATCGAGTCCTCGACTCGTGGAGTGATTCAAAACGGCATTATGGAAATCGTCGTTTAGAATTCCCGCTAACCATAACCCGCCCGAAGGCGGGTTTCAAGGCCATATGGAAATTGCCGTCAAGAAATTATGAGTGAAATGCGTCGTTCTTCCCGATTTTATCGGGAAAACGAGCGGCAAAAACTGTCTGAGTCCGCCATAGCGGACGAGTTTTTTTGCCGTAGCATTGAACGAAATAATTTTAGGCAATTTACGTAAGGCTGCCTTTTGCTTCTTTTGGGCAAGCAAAAGAAGTCGCCGAAGGCAATAATTTACACTAGCGGCCTTGATCTTTTTCTTCTTTTGGGCAAGCAAAAGAAGAAATAACATAACCCAAATTGGTCAGCAAAAGAAGAAATCAACAATTTCCATTAAGCCGCGCCCTTTGCCTGCCCCTACGGGGGTACTTTTGCGCGGTCAAAAGTACATAACAATATCATAATTCTTAAGATCAACCCATTCTCACGCACGTAAGTGCGACCCGGATTTCCCCTTTATCCATACCCCTTCCCCCAAAAATTCCCCCACTCTACCCTTTTCCTGCATTGCATTAAAAAATGAAACTTATTATTTTAGCACTCTGTTATAATAAGTGCTAATAACTATAATCATCTTATTAATTAAACATATATTAAAAAATGAACCTAAAACCACTTCAGGACAGAATTCTCGTTAAGCCGATGGAGGCTGAAGAGACCACATCCTCCGGTATCATTATCCCCGACACTGCAAAAGAAAAGCCTATGAAAGGCGAGATCGTTGCGGTCGGAAGCGGAAAAGTAACCGAGGATGGAAAATCAATTCCAATGGAGCTCAAAGTCGGCGATAAAGTACTTTACGGTAAATACTCCGGTACTGAAATCACTATAGATAACGTTGAATATCTCATTATGAGAGAATCTGATGTGTATGCTATCATCTAGATACACGACAATTAACAATTTTAATTTTAAAATTTTAATTATAATATTATGTCAAAAATAATCGAATTTAACAGCGAAGCAAGGAACGCTCTCAAAAAAGGCGTCGATACTCTTGCTAACGCGGTTAAGGTTACTCTCGGACCGAAAGGACGCAATGTCGTCATCGACAAAAAGTTCGGCGCCCCGACCGTAACCAAAGACGGTGTTACCGTCGCTAAAGAGATCGAGATCGAAGACCCGGTCGAAAATATGGGAGCGCAGATGGTTAAAGAAGTCGCTTCCAAGACTTCCGACGTCGCCGGTGACGGTACTACTACTGCTACCGTTCTCGCGCAGGCTATCGTCCGCGAAGGCCTCAAATTCGTCACATCCGGTGTTAACCCGATGGACATCAAAAGAGGCATCGACCTTGCTGTCGGTGAACTCGTAAAAGGTCTCAAAGAAATTTCAAACGACATCAAAGAAAGTAAAGAGATCGCCCAGGTCGGCGCTATCTCAGCTAATAATGACAAGTACATCGGCGACCTTATCGCCGAGGCTATGGATAAAGTAGGCAAAGACGGTGTTATCACTGTAGAGGAAGCAAAAGGTACCGAGACTATGGTCGACGTTGTTGAAGGTATGCAGTTCGACCGCGGTTACCTCTCCCCTTACTTCGTCACTAACGCCGAGACTATGGAAGCCGAGCTCGAAGACCCGTACATTCTAATACACGATAAGAAGATCTCCACTATGAAGGACCTCCTCCCTATCCTCGAAAAAACTGCGCAGGGCGGAAAGTCTCTCCTTATTATCGCTGAAGACATAGAGGGCGAAGCGCTCGCTACTCTCGTTGTCAATAAGCTCCGCGGTACGCTAAAAGTCGCTGCCGTTAAAGCTCCCGGATTCGGCGACAGGAGAAAAGCTATGCTCCAGGATATCGCTGTACTCACTGACGGTACCGTTATCTCTGAAGAGCAGGGCTACAAGCTCGAAAACGCGACCGTATCTTATCTAGGAAGCGCTAAGCGCGTTGTCATCGACAAGGACAATACGACCATCGTCGAAGGCGCAGGCAAGACCGAAGAGATACAAAAGCGGATCAAAGAAATTAAAGCACAGGTAGAGAACACCACATCAGACTACGACAAAGAAAAGCTCCAGGAGCGCCTTGCTAAGCTCTCCGGCGGTGTCGCGGTCCTTAAGATCGGTGCTGCTACCGAAGTCGAAATGAAAGAAAAGAAAGCTCGTGTGGAAGACGCTCTTCACGCTACTCGCGCGGCTGTCGAGGAAGGTATAGTTCCCGGCGGCGGTGTTGCTCTTCTCCGCGTTGCTAATAAGCTCGATAAAGTAAAAGCTGACAACCACGACATTCAGATCGGCGTGGACATAATCCGCAGGGCTATCGAAGAGCCCATCAGGCAGATAGTTCACAACGCAGGTCTCGAAGGCTCCGTTGTCGTTAACAAAGTAAAAGAAGGCGAAGGAAACTTCGGCTTCAACGCTGCTACCGATGAATACGAAGACCTGGTGAAAGCCGGCGTCATAGACCCGACTAAGGTAACACGCGTGGCTCTCGAAAACGCTGCATCAGTCGCTTCACTGCTACTCATGACGGAAGCAACCATCGTAGAGAAACCCGAAAAAGAAGCTGCACCAATGATGCCTCCGGGCGGAATGGGCGGCGGTATGGATATGTATTAATATCGATGTCATTCCCACGGAAGTGGGAATCCATAAGTAAAACTGTATTACCCCATAAAAACGAACCCCGCGTCAGCGGGGTTTTTTGTTAGAGATAATCTACGTGAGAGAATCTCTTGCTTTTTGCGCATCTTCCTTTGTTTGAAAATATAAATCTTCAGAATATTTTTGTGGCTCTGCAGTGATATGTAAACAATAAGGAGGTTTGTCTGGATAATAGGTATCCTTTTCAGAAGGTGAGATATCAAAACCCCTAACATTTTCGGAGTCAATTGTAACCTCCCGCTCTTTACCGCTTTCCCAGAAGCACTCAATTGTAATAAATTTTGGCATATTTTTATATAATTTTAATTAATGAGATAATAAATTTAATTGCTATTTTCTGAAGTAACGCGAGGTACTAGCTCTGTCATAGTATAATGGACAAATTGTTTTCCTAATTCTGTAAGCAAATATGGTTTGGTTGCTTCAAACGCAGATTCCATCGTCTTCGATTTTACACTCGTTTTTATTGGAGTTTTCTTTAAAAATCTTCCATCTTCAGTTGTATCTCTTGCCTGTCTAATAACTCCGCCCGTGCTTAAATCTCTTATTAATAACTTAAACAAATCTGCTTCAGCAGAATCTTCTCTTACTAATTCACCATACGTATTTATCCAAATATCATATCTAGTTACACCTGGTGTTTTATAAATTTCTTTTATCACCGCAAAGTGTGATTCATGGTACTGATCTAACCAATCTATAAATAATCTTATAACATCATCAGAACAAATTCGAGTACCAGCTGAGTTTTCAATTAAATTTGATACATATTTCCGCTTTTCATCTGTATCAGCTTCATCCCAAGATCTAAAAGCTTTTCTAACAATATCAAGATATTCTTCACTACTTATTCTATCACCAATTTCCTCTCCTATACTATCAAACCTCTTTGTAATTTCTAAAATTGTTAATCCTAATTTTTGCATTTTTTTGCTGTGTTCTTCAAGCCATTGATTTTGGATTTCCTCTTGCTTTGTATCTTTCTCTTCAGTCTTAAGACTTGCAGCTGCGGCAACAAAACCACCAACCCATGGAATACTACCAAGAGCAGCCAAAATAAACTTCGTTATAGCTTTTTGAAATTTTGAAGATCTGGTCTTTTCTAACTCAGATTTAAAGTGTATTAATTCTGTATTATTATTTTCAATTTCTTTGTTAAACAATTATAGTTTATTTATTCGGTTTTCTAAATTCTTCTTTGCTATTCCAATTTTATAAAGCTCTTTTATATTACTTATTGCAAACTGTTCATAAAAAGCATCATTTAAATAAAATTCCATTACCCAACTATTAGCTTTAAATAGTAATTCCCCAGCTTGATTAAGTCCAGAACTATTTGGTTTAAAACATTTTCTAAACTTCCAATCTGAAGGTATGTTAAGTTTCCTTACCTCATTTTCAATTTTTTCAAATAGTTGAGTTGAATACTGATCAGGTATTCCATCCCTTCCAATGGCAAGTATATTTCTTCTCATTTTAAAATTTGAATTCCAAAAATAGAAAATAGTTAAAGTTATTTTGGTAAGAAATTATTAGTAATTTTATTTATATTCAATATCGTATTTCATAAATAAAATTTTTATTATTCTATTTTAAATATTGTTTTCACAAATTATAATGAATAGTTTAAATGGAGAAAATTAAAAATAATGTAAGAATTCATTTTTTTTATATTGTCCTGATACTAAGCCTAATAATCATAACGTTACTTACTTTATACCTAGGAGGTGTAAAGATAATTGTCGATTATTTTACTTTTGGAATGACACTCACTTCAATGGCTCTTGCTGTGTTAGCAATCGTTTACGCTTATATTTCCAATGCTTCTTTTCATAATATTGTTGGTTCTTTGAAGGACGTTTCGCAAGATATTGAAGAAAACGCATTAACTTTAAATAATGCTACATCAGATCTTAAGAATAAGATTGAGCATGTTACGGAAAGTATTTCAGAAATTATTACTGAATCCACAGATAAAACTCATAAGCGATTAGATAGTTTTATTGAAAAAGTTGAAAGTTCAGCTAACGTTTCAAAAGAAATTCCAACAAAGGACAATATTGATAAAGTTAATGATGAAACCATAAAATCTTTACTAAAATACTCTTCTTTTAGTGGATTAATCGCATTATATATTGCTAATTATAGTTTTTCATCAACCAAGGAAATTAGTTTATACAAATTCGATGATGTTTATAGAATTTCCCTTTACTATCAGGGATTTTTGGTTGCCTTAAATAGCATGAGAATTACTAGTGGTGCACATTCTGCTTCTTTAAAAGTAACAGCGATTAATGATTATATATCCGCAAACATTGAGAAAGAACTAATTGCTCGAATAGAAAAAGAGAAACAAACTCATCCCAAATCAACTTGGGAAACTTCATTTACAAAAGTCAAAGACATTCTAGCTTCATTATAATTTGATCAAACGGCATTATGAAGATCGGCGATTAAAAATTTCCCGGCTTCAAGCGATTCCGGCGAAGCAGGAACGAACGGGTACTGTCTGAGCGAGGTCTTACCCCGATCTATCGGGGTTCGAGCGAGTTTAGCCGTTCGAGCGCAGAACACGGGGAATTTTAGACGATCTTCATTAAGCCGGCGCGTTTTGGTACTTTTGCGCGGTCAAAAGTACATACATTCTAAAAGAAAACAAAAAAGTATAGATACGTATCTAACCTTTTCTTCATTTAATACGCTTGACTTACATACTATCTTTGTACAGTTATTCGAATAACCAGTTCATTGCCGTTGGTTTTGTTTCTTAGTAGGCATGCCTTCGGCATCAATTGAACCGGTATTTACGGCAGGAACGGCATATCCGCGCTCCGCGGTGTTCTGTTTGTCTAACTTGCGCCGCTTTCACTGTTGCTTAAGCAGAGATTGCCAATGTCCCAGGTCGCTAGGCGGGCGGGACCGCTTGGTTACTTCACTTCGAAGGGTCTCTACCGGCAGCATAAGCTGTCCCTCCGGCATAAATTGCGAGAGGATCGTTTAATGCAAACCGATATGTGCTTTCGGTGAGGGATGTTGTGGAAGGGTGATATGTATATTCCCTTCGGCGGTGAGAGTCTAATAGTGACCCGTGGCTTGGACCTCTACTAAAAAGTCCAACGTAACAGTTCAGCCGTCTGTAATGCGATTCTGATCGCGTGAAGGTGTTCCGTCGCCTTCGGCAGAAGGAGCAGTTGTATCCTTATCCTCTGTGGGATACTTGCCATAAATACTGTATAACGTATGATACAACGAAATCAGGCTAGCCTGTTTATATTTTTGTCATCCTTCTCTTATTTGTCATTCCTGCGAGCCCCTACGGGGCGAAGGCGGGAATCCAGAGGAGAAAACTAAATACGATGAAATAAACTATATCCCTTAACACAAACTGTAAACGAAGATGATAAATCATCCCCCATTTTACAAAGGGGGGAAAGAGGGGGGTTAAGAAAAAAACAAACACAAACACACTACCACAACAAAACAAATATTACACTATACCAAGTAATCACCGAAGGTGATTCAAAGCCATTACGGAAATCGTCGTTTCCATAGACTCCGAAGGAGTCTCCAAACGGCCATGTGTAAATTGTCGGCCCCGACGAGTCGGGGTAAAATTGTGAGGCTTTTTGCGCTTCCGAAGGGACGAAGAAAAACTGCCTGCCCCGCTTGTCCCGCAGAATGCGGTGGCTTTAGCGGTGGTCTGAGCGAGGTCTTACCCGGTTTACCGGGTTCGAGCGAGTTTTTTTCTTCGAGCAAAAAACGCAGCAATTGTTAGACAATTTACACTAGAGGCCTTGATCTTTTGCCTGCCCCTTCGGGGGTTCTTTTGTATCAAGACAAAAGAACTCACACGAAGTGTGGCTTTAGACGATTTACGTTAGACTGCCCTTTTGCTTCTGGCGCCTGTCCCGCACTCGATGCGGGAGGCAAGCAAAAGAAGTCGCCGAAGGCAAACATTTACACTAGAGGTCTTGATCTTTTGGCTCTGGAGCCTGCCCCGCACAAGCGGAGCGGATGCGGGGGATCAAGCCCAAAGAGCCCGTTGGAAACATATTTTCCATTGAGCCGTCGTATATTTAGAACTCAGAAGACCACTGTTTTTTTTCAAAAGCCTTATTATATTCTGATATGAAAACTGCTATCACACTCATCATATCGTTCATCACGATAAACATCACCTTAGCGCAGGGCACACTGACCGATATTAATACAGGCTTAACGATAGATTATCCGGAAGGATGGAGCTATATACAGGAGGACAGCACAATTGTCATTCATAATAAGCTCGGGCAATTAAATATTATCTCACAGAAAACAAGAGAACCCTTCGACCCGATTGCTTTTAACCAAGCCTTAGGTTCTGATAAAGAACTTATAAAAACCATGTTCCCCGGCATCACGGGTGAAGGATTATTAGAGCATGGTACTACCTACATAAGCGGAGAACGATCGGTCTATATGGTGCTAAATATAAGCCAGAAATTTAATACTGGCACTGATGAGATCTTAAAGGTAAAAGCTATTATGACTTATTACAAAGGTTATATGGTTAATTTTTCGGCGATGACAATTGAAGAAAATTACAAGCCGTTCGTTGCAGAGATCGATGATATCCTTAAAGCGGCGCGGTTTCCCGGGTTTACTCCGGGAGTAATTACCGATTCCTTAACCGGGCTTATGATCAATTACCCGGATAACTGGCAGTATAGTAATTTCAAAGGATATCATGCTCTTCAGAATGATAAGGGATTCATCGTGATAATAACGGATAAGAACAAATACGGGAAATCCTTTAGCGAAGTGTACGAGGACATTGACAAAAATTATGAGAGTTACAAAGGAGCAATCGATGCTTTATTTTCATCTGGAATGAGCTCCGAGCTCACGGGTTATGGAAAGACTACTGTCGGCGGAAAAGATGCGGTTTTATTGGATGTCCTTTTAAAAAAGATATCCGATGGATCTACACTTCCAACAAAGACACTTTCAATATATGGATCTGATTTCATATATACTTTTTTTATTATTCAGGGTTTAAATATGAACACAATAGAATCTTTGACAGATGATGTGTTATCACTTCTGGAAAATGTTGTCTTCCCGTAATTTGATTTACCCGATTAATATATGAGCCACTACTCCCCCATCGAACTCTTCCTCATCGGGCTCGGCGCCTTCATACTCATACGCGCCGTCATGGGAAATTACGCCCGTGCATTCGAGCGCGACCGCCGTCTCGGCAAATTCATACTCACCCCATTCAAAGATTACACACCGATACAACACGGCGAAAAGTACACCGGCAAAGACAAGCTCTTCATCACCGCCGGCATTCTCGCCCAGGTCATCATACTCGCGCTATTCATTTACCTGATATCGGGGAATTAAATGGGTGAACCAAAGGGAATAGGATATTTCATCCTTGCAGTTATTTTATTTATACTCTTTGGAATATTTCATTATTGGTTTAACAAGTTTACAAGAAATCTGGGTGAAATGGTCAGCGGGATGTTTTCACGCAAAGATGAAAATTACTATCCTGAAGTAAAAGACGATTATGACGAAGAGGATGAGGAGGCTGTTAAAAAAAGGGATGCCAAGTATGAATGCATTGGCGGTATTGTGATAGCATTTATCGTCATATTATTTATTATACTAATAAACCTTTCCACCTCCATGTAGCTCCAGCATCACTCCCGTATTGAATCACATTTCTCGCGTGAATATCTTAATTTTGTATATAAATGTTATTTCCATAGATGATCAGAAAAGATAACATCGGACAATGGTTCTTCTGGGGGTTCGCGCTTCTCGCGGTTCCGCTCGTGCTATTATCTCCGCTTGACGACACCTTCCGCAAGAATATAAAGCCCATAACGTTCCTGCTGAGCCAGGTATGCGGGATGCTGGGCTTCTCATTGTTCGCTATGTCGTTCCTGCTTTCCTCGCGCATAAAGTGGATGGAAAAATATTTCGGCGGATTGGATACGATGTATCATACTCACCACACCATGGCTAAGTTCGCGTACGTTTTCATGTTGATACATCCGGTGCTGATGGCATTCCGATGGCGTCCCGACGGCATCGGGCAGGTCATTACGTTCCTGCTCCCGACACATGACAAGCTTGCTATCGACCTCGGCAGTATCGCGGTGATCGGTGTGACCATATTGCTCTTGTTTACTTTCTTTATACGCATCGCCTACGATAAATGGAAACGGCTCCACAAGCTCATGGGAATATTTTTTATTCTCAGCATGCTTCACATTTTTCTGCTCAAAGACAACCTATACGATTTTGCGCCGCTGCTGATTTATGTTATAATACTCAGCGTACTGGGCACTTCCGCGTATGTTTACAAGACGCTTTTATTCGACATGATAAAACGGAAATATCAATACACCGTTACAAATGTAAATAAATTGAGCGACAGAGTGATGGAAATTACTTTGAAAGCTTCCGGTGAGGAAGCGCCGTTCATTCCGGGGCAGTATTATTTTTTCAGCTTTATCGCTCCGCAATTTACGAAAGAGTCGCACCCGTTTACGATATGTAATGTAAAGGAGGAGAAGGAAATAAAAATAATCATGAAAGCTCTCGGGGATTACACTAATAATCTTTTTAAAAATATCGAACCCGGCATCGAAGCAAAACTCGAGGGACCTTACGGCACATTTTATTACAGGACAGGTAAGAAGGAGCAGGTTTGGATAGGCGGAGGTGTTGGCATGGCGCCATTTATCAGCTGGGCGCGCGAGCTTAAAGAAAAACCGTACCCGGGATTAAAAGCAGACCTATACTATTGCGTAGATACCAGGGATGATGCGGTTCATCAAAATGTGTTCGAGGAATTGGAGAGCAAGGATTTTCACGTTCACCTTGTATGCGTTGATGAGACGGGTTTCCTTAAAGCAGATCACATAAAGGAATTGGACGGGAGGGATGTTTACATTTGCGGACCGAAGGGAATGCGCCGGTCGTTACTAAAAGGATTCGATAAGTTAAATGTTGCGAGAGAGCGGATACAATACGAAGATTTCGATTTTGTTTAGAGTTTTATCTGGCGTTTAACCGATTCCTCAAGCGAGATGAAGGTTTCGGTTCGCTGGATCCCTTTTATTCGCTGTATCTTTTCATTCAGCACCTCACGCAGATTTTGCGTATTCTTACAAACCAGTTTAGCAAAAAGCCCATAAGCGCCTGTTGTATAATGAACTTCCACTACTTCATCTAGCTTACGTAACTCCTTCGCTACGTCATGGTACATCGACCCTTTTTCGAGGTAAACACCGATGAATGAAGTTATATCGTAGTGGAGTTTAACCGGATCCACGATCAATTGCGCACCTTTCACAACGCCCATTTCTTTCAATTTCTTCATTCTAACATGAATTGTACCGCCGGAAACGAGGAGTTTTTTGGCGATCTCGGTATAAGGAATCGTAACATCGTCCATTAATATGCTGAGAATATCGCGGTCCAGCTTATCAATTTCATAATTTTGGGACGTTTCGGGCATAGTGTTTTACAATTTTCTTAATAATATGAATATAATATTATAGTATTCATAAAAATTTACATAATATATTAATGATATTGTAATTTAATAGCAATATCATTATAATTATTTCAGTTCGTTGATAAAATACACTGTGGGGTGGTGAAATCAGGCAGACACACCCTCCGGTCTCGAGGGCGGAGATGTACGGCATAAATTCCCGGTCATAGTTGCAAAAGCAAGTGGGAGATACGGGAGCTAACCGCTCCATGAAGGTTCGAGTCCTTCCCCTACAGCAATTACTTCTCCTGAAGTATGTTAGTTGATTAATCAATTAAAGCCGTGGTCATTAGTGACTCCGGCTTTTTTTGTTGTTATTTTTTGTGATTATCGGTATTATTTATCGGCTCCCTTCAATAATCTTACCACGATGAAACAACTGATCACATTTACGATATGGATCATTCTTATATGTAGTTATATTCCTGCTTCAGCTCAAAATTACACTGTAATCTATACGCCGGTATTCGATATGATATCATTCTGGAGTATCGAAATTTCAGGGCAACCACGAAAGAATATGTACTTTCAACCGAGGGGCTTGAGCGGATCGCCATGCAGCGTGTTGACGCCCGAGAATTCCAATCTTTACCGTATCCTTCATACCGGGCAAAATTACGAACCGTTCTGGGGAATGTTCGAAAGATTTATCTGCTCGGAGGTAAACATGGGATGCTATCCTGAACCATGGGATATCATCAGGGTATCGAAGCAGGATTCGGATTTCGTCATCGGTTACATGAAAATAGACGCGAACCTCAACACCGTAAACTGTCTCAATCCACAATACATGACGAAATTGAGTACGACCGGGGGGCTAACTACGCAATCTCTTTTCCCTAACCAGGAAGTAAAAGGCTTCGACATAGATCCTAATAACGATAACAATATTTACTTTGGAATTATACAGTATCTCTACAAAAGTACGAACCGGGGCGCTAACTTTAATATAATATCCGGCATACAATTCCTTAATGGTTTTATAAAAGTCAACCCCCAGAATAGCTCGATCATTTTTGCAGAAGGGACAACGTCGATGTACGTCAGCACAAATGCGGGCGCGACATTTACACAATTGTCTGTTCCTCCATTTAATGATATGGCATTCGACAGCGGGAACAACGTTTACGGGGTTTCTTCGTCGGGAGTATTTAAATCTACAAACAAAGGTGTAACATGGTCGCAGGTATCTTCGATCGCAAATGTGAATGCGGTAGAGATCAATCCTGATAACCCGAACATAATTTACGTAGGCGCAAACTCAGGGATATACCGCTCAATAAACGGCGGGATGACCTTTAATCAGCAAGGTTACCTTTTTCCTATATCAAGTAAGATAATCGGAATATCAAAAGATCCCGGCACCGGCGACACTCTTTATGCAAGTACTGACAAGGCTATATACAAAATATTCGACCTGGCAACAGGCTTGAGCGGGGTTACAAATTCAACACCTGTGCAATACCGACTTTATCAAAACTACCCGAACCCGTTCAATCCTTCTACTAACATTAGCTTCGACTTACCGGAGAAGTCGGACGTGTCATTGATAATTTACGATGGTATGGGAAGGACCGTTACGGAATTGGTTAATGCTACATTTATTACCGGACAATATACATATTCATGGGATGCGGGGAATCTTTCGAGCGGAGTTTACTTTGCGAAATTACAAACGGAAGGTGTTTCGGGAAAAGTTTACACGGACTCACGTAAGATGCTACTCATAAAATAGCTTTATCTATTCCGGTGTGGCATAAGGCGAAGTCATACTTCACCGGGTCGCGCGGGTCGAATTGCTTTAGCTTGCTAGTAAGTGCGACGGCGAATTTTAGATCGGGTGATCTTCTTTGAATCAGGTTTAGTTTCAGCGCGTTGCGGTGCACGTGAATGTCGAGGGGTATTATAAGTTTCGACCGCTTTATCCCCTGCCACACACCGAGATCTATCTCATCTTTACGAACCATCCAGCGAAGATAGAGGTTAAGCCGTTTGCACGCGGAATTCGTGACCGGCTCCGGGATGAAATGCTTGAACGACTCTTTTGCTTTGAGCGGTGATTTGAGTTCACGTGTAAATCCGGCGAGACCGTTTACTATATTTTCATCGCTTTCATTATAATGACTTAAAAAAAGATTATTGAGTGAGCCGTGTTTTATGACTGCTTTCTTGAGTATTTCTATCAGCGCGATAAGGTGAGCACCGGTATGAAAGCGGTAATACATTCCCTGCAAATGCTTTTTATCTTTAGATTTCGAGAAATTAACGGTAAATTCATATATATTACTGCCCGTTATTTTGAGAAGCCGTTCGATAAATGCGTTTATCACGTTGACCTGCCCATAGGAGTAGCAGGAAATGATAAAGCCAAGGAGTTCGATATCTCGCGGGTCATCGAGGCGGTGCAGGGTCCAGATGGGATCTTTCGAAGAATGTTTTTTCCTGTAATGTTTATATATCCCATCTAAATATTTCTTTAACTTTTTATCGGTCAATCAAGCAATATTAATATGTCGAAAATTTTTATCATAGGCGATAGTGACGCGCTTAAATCCGAGCTGTCCGGTTTTCTTTCACAAAAGCACGAGATAATCGACGCACCGGGTTCCGCGGAGATGATATTCGAAATTACGAATTATGACAGGGAAATAAAATTTAATAATCTTAATTACATAGACCAGAACAATACAACTGCTCCCGTAGTTTCCGCTTCGGTTTGTATAACTCTTCACGAACAATTGCGTTCGCTGGGCAACCCGGCGCGGCTCATGGGAATAGGATTGTACCCAACCTTTTCGGAAGTAGAAGGGATAGAAGTTTCGAACACCAGGTTCACATCGAATGATGAATTCAATTCACTTGTAAATACGCTAACAGATCTCGGGAAGGAAGTTCATCACGTTGAGGACAGGCCCGGCATGGTAAATCTGCGCGTCGTTACGTTGATAATGAATGAGGCGTACCAGGTACTGCAGGAAGGCACTTCAAACCGTGATGACATAGATACGGCGATGAAGCTCGGCACAAATTACCCGTTCGGTCCGATAGAATGGAGCGAGCGCATCGGGCTCGATAATGTTTATCATGTGCTGGAATCGATGTACAACAGCTTCGGCGACGATAGGTACCGCATCACTCCCCTTCTCAGAGAGCTTTACCTCGAGAGCATGGTAAAGTGATCACTTCAAAGCAGACTTAAGCATACCAAAGAAGCCGCGCGAAATTTCACGTACGGCGGTTTTCACCAGAGGATTTTTAGAAGCTTTATCAATGATAGTAGGCTCCGGTTTTTCCGACGCGGCCTTTTTCTCCTCAGCTTTTTTCAATTCTTCCTTTTTTTGCTCGACAGCTTTTTGTTCTACTTTTTTCGTAAGCAGTTCATAAGCGCTCTCGCGGTCTATTGTCTCGCTGTATTTGTTCAGCAGGTTTGACTTCGCTATAACTTCATCCAGCTCCTGCGGAGTTAATATGTCCATTCTAGATGAAGGAGCGGTAAGCAAAACATGTACGAGAGGCGTGGGGATACCCTTCTCATTTAAAGCAGTGACGAACGCTTCACCGATACCCATTTCCGTAATAAGCTTATCGACCTCGTAAAATTCCGAATCCGGGTAATTTTCGGAAGCGGATTTAATTGCTTTCCTGTCGTTAGCAGTAAAGGCGCGCAGGGCATGCTGTATTTTTAAACCCAACTGTGAAAGAACTTCCGGCGGAACATCAGTAGGTAGTTGTGTACAGAAGAAAATACCGATACCTTTAGAGCGGATGAGTTTGATAATATTTTCAAGATGTTCGAGGAGCGCTTTTGACGCTTCATCAAATATCAGGTGCGCTTCATCAATAAAGATAACAAGTTCAGGACGGTCGGTATCACCTTTTTCGGGGAATTTCTCATATATCTCGCCGAGGAGGCTGAGCATAAAAGTAGAGAACATTTTAGGTCTATCCTGTATATCATTGAGGCGGATAATATTCACGTATCCCCTGCCGTTTTCATCTATGCGGATGAGGTCCTCCACTTCGAATGAGAGCTCTCCGAAGAAGAGTTCGGAGCCCTGCTCCTCTATCTCGATGAGCTTGCGCAGGATGACGCTTGCGGTTGAAGTGCTTATCGCCCCGTAATGTTCTTTTATCTCATCCTTGCCGTCATTAGTAAGATAGTGCAGAGCTTTTTTAAAATCTTTTATATCCAGAAGGAGAAGCCCGTTATCGTCGCAGTATTTGAAAACGAGTGAGACGACGCCTGCCTGGTTATCATTTAAACCGAGTATTTTTGAGAGAAGTACCGGACCGAACTCCGAAACGGTTGCACGGAGGCGAACACCATTTTGTTCGGAAAGCGTGAACATTTCCACGGGATAAGACGAAGCCTTCCACGGTACGCCGATAAGTTCATGCCTTTCTTTTATCTTTTCATTTTCCGAGCCGGGCTGAGCGAGTCCGCTGAGGTCGCCCTTTACATCCATAAGCAGAACGCTGATGCCATTATCGGAGAGGCGCTCGACGATATTTTGCAGGGTTTTTGTTTTTCCCGTACCGGTCGCGCCCGAGATAAGTCCGTGGCGGTTCATTGTTTTAAGAGGGACAGATACAGTAACACCCGGAAGAGTTTCTTTATCGAGCATTGCTGCGCCGAGTATGAAGCTGTCACCTTTGAAGGAATAGCCGTCACTGACTTTTGCTGTAAATTGTTCTTTATTGCTCATGATAAAATTATGGATTAACGGAAGCAGGATTCATTTCTTTAGCAAAATCTTCTTTGGATTGGCACCCTTTCTCTAATTTTATCAATCTAAATGATAATAAAAATGTCAAATATATTATCACGGCGCAAATGATAAAGGTGGTAGAATTAAGCTGGACGTAAAGAATACCACCAAGAGTGAGACCGATAATTCCCGCGAGACTGCCGGCGCTGCCGGCAAAGCCCTGCACTGCGCCCTGGTATTTCTTACCTGCCAGCCGGGATAAAAGCGAGAGAACGGAGGGCCACATAATGCCGTTACCGACGGCGAAGAAGACCGCCGCGGCATATACAATGACAAGATTGGTGAATGTAAGCAGGAAGAAATTCGTGCCGAGTATGATCGCTCCAAAAAGCGCGAGTGTGCTGTCATCGAAAGACTTAGATAGCCGTGTGAGGAGAGGACCCTGCACTAATATCATAAAGAGGCTGATCACGGAAAAATATACTCCGAGCTGGGTAACGCTCCATTTAAGAGTCTGCTGTGCGTGAACCGGGAACGCTGTATAAAAAATACTGAACCCGAGAAATACGAGAAAGTATAATACAAGAACATATGGGATGCCCTGCAACTTTGAGATGGTGGAAAATTTTATCTTTCTGTCATCGCGGGATTCAACACACTCCTTTTGTTCGAAATTAAAAAGCTTTCTGAGACCGGTGCGCTTTATCGATTCCGTTTCTTCGTCACATGGATTTGCGTTGGGCAAATAGAAGACGATGAGGAATGTCGCAACCGTGGAAATGGCTATTGCAGCGTAAACAGGTAGAAAATAACCAAAAGCTGTCGCTCCTAGCACACCCGCAAGCGCGGGTCCGAGTATAAAGCCGAGATTCGACGCAATGGACATCCTGCCATAATTTTTATTCCGATCTTTTTCGTTAGTAATGTCGGCGAGGTATGCATTTGCGACGGAGATATTCCCGCCCGTGAGCCCATCGAATGACCTGGCAAGAAAGAGTAATAGCAAAGGCAGAGTAATAGAGAACGCGCCCAGAAAACCTGAATCTACTTTCCATAAATTGGTTACCGGGATCAGCATAGCTACAAGAAAAAGCACCCACGAAATAAGTGTCCCAGCCTGGCTCAGGAAGAGGATCTTTTTTCTGCCGTAGATATCCGACCAATTTCCCAAAATAGGCGCTCCAATCAGCTGGAAAGCAGGATAAGCAGCACCAAGTACTCCGTAAATTATTGCATTTCCACCATATTGCTCGACGAGATAGACCAGGAACGGAATAACGATGCTATAACCAAGTGTGCTTACAAATGTGACGGACAGGATGGGTAATAATGGTGTCTTTTTGGGCATAGAGGAATATAGCCATTAGCAAAGAAAAATACGGGCTACAAATCCACCAATTTTATGTTTGTTTAATTATTATAATTGATTTATTTTTGTTGGTCTTTTATTCAAGACATGTTCTCTTACATAAAGAGCTTGCATTCAGCGGGGAATAAGTAAAATACTGAAGCAAAAAATTCTCTTACATTACATGAAACTGATAATTTCAACCATTATTCTCTTTTGCTGTACTTCCCTGGTAAAGCCGGACGTGATATATCTAGACCCGGCACCGGATGCAAAATACGTCAGCATCTACAATAATCTTATTATCGGGATGGAATCACCGATAAACGAATCCTTGCTGGCGGAAGTTAACATAACCGTAACAGGTTCCAAGAGCGGTTTACATACGTATGACGTAAAGCTCACTTCGGATGGAAAGAAGATCCTATTCCGTCCGCAAATTCCATTTAGAACGAACGAAACCGTAACGGTGCAAGTAAGTTCTAACAATAATCAAATAAAATTTAATTCACGAAAAGATTTCAGCTACAGGTTCACAACCGAGGCGGCACGAATCCCTATAAGCGGTGATAAATCTTTGCGTGATGAACTCGGCGACTATTACAGGGCTCCATTCGAGCTGGACAACGCGGATCCGCCAGAGCTCACTGTCACAATATCCAATAATCCGTCACCCGGACGATTATTCGTTTCCTCATACAATACAGATCCTTCATACTTAATAATTGCCGAGAACAATGCAAATATTTATTGGAGCAAGGGGTTTGGCAATCAAACACTCGACTTTAAAGTTCAGTCTAACGGAACTCTGACATATTATCTAACCGGATCGGATAAGTTTTTCCAGATGAACGATAATTATGAAGTTATCGATTCGTTTGCCTGCGGGAACGGTTACACAACAGACACGCACGAATTTATACTATTGCCAAACGGTCATTCGCTTTTAATGGCTTATGATCCTCAGATAGTAGATATGAGTCAGATCGTAGCAGGCGGAGATACCGCGGCAACTGTGATCGGGCTAATAATCCAGGAGCTAGATGAGAGCAAGAATGTTGTATTCCAATGGAGGAGCTGGGATCATTTTGAAATCACCGACGCAACAAGCCTTGATCTTACATCATCGACAATAGACTACGTTCATGGGAATGCTATCGATATGGACACGGATGGAAACCTGCTTATCTCCAGCAGGCACATGGACGAAATAACAAAAATCGACAGAGTGAAGGGTTCGATAATATGGAGACTGGGCGGGATACATAATCAATTTACTTTTAAAAACGATTCGCTTGGATTTTTCAGACAGCATTGCATACGCAGAATTGCAAACGGTAATATAACTCTGTTCGATAACGGCAATTTTCATTCTCCCCAATTCTCCAGGGCGGTAGAATATAACCTGGACGAAATCGGTAAAACTGTTACCCTTGTATGGGAATACAGGAACAATCCGACCATTTATGGTTTTGCAATGGGCAGTGTACAGCGCCTAGAGAATGGTAATACATTGATAGGATGGGGCTTTACAACTCCTGCTCTCAGCGAAGTAACTCCGGATGGGAAGGTTGCATTAGAAATGAAATTTCCGGGCAATATAGTATCATACAGAGCATTTAAATTTAACTGGGACAATATAACATCGACCGGAAGCAACAGCGGTTTAGTCCCAGAGTCATATAGCTTGGCACAGAACTATCCGAACCCGTTCAATCCGGTAACGTCCATAAGCTACTCTATACCGGTTGCTGGGAATGTATCCATCAGGGTATATGACATGATGGGAAGAGAAATTAAATCGCTTGTAAGTGAGTATAAACAAGCGGGGTCGTATAATATTTTGTTCGACGCATCAAATTTTGCAAGTGGGGTATATTTATATAAACTTGAAGCCGGAAGCTATATTGCTTCCAGAAAGATGGTGTTAATTAAATAATACCCAAATGAAAAACTTTAGTGTATTTCTTGCCGTGTTTATTCTTGCATCTATAACCGGTAAGGCTGAGGTAATCTATCTAGATCCGATGCCGGATGCAAAATACGTTAGCATCGAGAATAACCTGATATTAGGATTGGAATACCCGGTTAGCGAGAATGAATTAAATAATATCTCAATTACTGTTACCGGATCTAAGAGCGGACTACTTAGAGGCACTCTTAAATTGTCCACAGATAAGAAAAAAATCATCTGGGTAAAAGACGAGCCATTTGCCGGGGATGAAACCGTTACTGTTTCTGTGAACTCAGGGACTGCTCAGATTAGTTTATATAATTCAAGAACTTTCTCATACAGGTTTCAAACAGAAAGATCAAGAATTAAAGTAGGTATCGAGAGCACTTTGGAAAGTGAGCTTGGCAAATATCATATTCCCTTTCAAACGGACAAGGATCCCGATCCCCCCGAAGTAACCGTAATAACATCAAACAATCCATCTTCGGGAAAAATACTGATGGGTATATTCTCAATAACTCCCTCGTATTTATTGATGGTTGAGAACACGGGAAGTTTATTTTACTCCGAAGAGTTATTATCAAATTGCTATGACTTTAAAAGGCATGAAGATGGCACATATACATATTATAGTAAGCTAGATGATAAATTCATACAACTGGATAGCAGTCTCAATCCCATAGATTCATTTTATTGCAGGAATGGTTACTCGACAGATCTCCATGATATAATCTTCACTCCTTCCCATAACGTTTTATTATTATCATACGATCAGCAGATAATAAACATGAGCCTTGTAGTCCCAAACGGAGATACAGCAGCTCAGGTAACCGGATTAGTAATTCAGGAAATAGATCCAGAGGGAAACGTTGTATTTCAATGGAGAAGCTGGGATCACTTTGAGATCACTGATGCATTACACCTGGACCTGACAGCACATTCCATAGATTATGTACACGGGAATGCTCTGGATTATGACACAGACGAGAATTTGCTTTTATCATCCCGTCACCTGGATGAAATAACAAAGATAAACAGGTCAAATGGCGAGATCATCTGGAGACTGGGAGGTAAAAATAATCAATTTGAATTCATTAATGATACGCTGCATTTCACTTACCAGCATGATATAAGAAGGATTGCAAATGGAAATATAACCTTATTCGATAATGGTAATTTCCATTCACCGCAATTTTCCAGGGCAGTTGAATATCATCTAGATGAAATAAATAAGAAAGCTACACTGGTATGGCAATACCGTCATACACCTGATATATACGGATTCGCAATGGGCTCCGTTCAGAGGCTAGAAAACGGCAACACGTTAATAGGCTGGGGATATACAACCCCTACCCTAACAGAAGTAACGCCAAGCGGAACGACAAGCCTGGAAATGAAACTGCCGACCGGGTCTCTTACTTACAGAGTATCCAAGGCACAGGTCGATAATCTAACGAATATCCCCGGTAATAATTCCATAGCAGATAAATTTCATCTTGCACAAAACTATCCTAATCCATTTAATCCGGTAACATCAATCGGGTTTTCGATCCCTGTTTCGGGAAACGTTAGTCTTAAAGTTTACGATATGCTGGGAAGAGAAATAAAGACATTACTAAATCATTATAAACTATCAGGAAATTACAATATTTTATTCGACGCATCAGATCTTGCAAGTGGGGTATATTTATATAAGCTGGAAGCAGGAAGCTATACTGCTTCCAGAAAAATGGTATTAATTAAATAACTAAAAATTAAACCAGGATGAAACAATTTACCCTTTTGATATTATTTTTAATATCACTTGCTGCAAGGGCTAATGTAGTTTATCTTGACCCACTGCCGGATGCAAGGTATGTAAACATCAATAATAACCTGATCATAGGTCTAGATAAAGCTCTTACGGATGAAACATTTAACACCCTCACTGTAAAAGTATCCGGGACTAAAAGCGGTTTACAGACAGGCACATTAAGACTTACAACTGACAAAAGGAAAATACTCTGGACACAGGAAAGACCCTTTGTACAAGATGAAATTGTGACGGTCACGATCAGTTCTAACTCCAGTGTAATAGAATACAATTCCTCGAAAGATTTCTCATATTCCTTTTACACTGAAAAGTCCAGAAGAAGATGGAATACCGATAATACTTTGAGAAGCGAACTTGGGGATAATTACAGGGCTCCGTTTCGACGGGATGATAACGATCTACCTGAACTCGAAGTTACAAAGTCGAATAATCCTTCTCACGGGAAGATATTTCTCAGCAATTTTTTTAATGCAGAATCATATCTCATTATAGCCGAAAACAACAGTATATTTTATTTTGCAAAGCCTCTCGTCTATGAAGGAATGGATTTTAAGGTACAACCAAACGGTACATTGACCTATTTCGAAGACAGAAAAAATAAGTTTTATCAGCTCGATCACAATTATACTATGATCGACTCATTTTCCACCGGCAATGGGTATGAAACTGACCTCCACGAATTGAGACTCCTGCCTAACGGGCATGCATTACTGATGGCATACGACGCTCAATATATAAATATGAGCCTTGTTGTTCCGGGAGGTGATACGAATGCATCTGTTGTGGGGCTTATAATACAAGAGCTGGATGAAAATAAGGACGTGGTATTTCAATGGAGGAGCTGGGATCACTTTGAGATCACTGATGCGACACATCTGAATTTTACCGCAAGCACTCTGGATTACGTTCATGGGAATGCCATCGAAGAGGATATAGACGGTAATCTTATGATATCATGCAGACATATGGATGAAATAACCAAGATCGACAGGCATACCGGTGATATTATATGGAGGCTGGGCGGAAAGCATAATGAATTTAGTTTTGTAAATGATACGATCCAATTTAGCCACCAGCATGCTATACGCAGAATAGCAAACGGCAACGTTACATTATTCGATAACGGAAATTATCACACGCCAGAGTTTTCAAGAGCAATCGAGTATTCATTGGACGAGGTAAATAAAATTGCTACATTGGTCTGGGAATACAGGAATGAGCCGACCATTTACGGTAAAGCTATGGGATACGTTCAAAGGCTCGACAACGGGAATACTTTGATAGGCTGGGGGTTTACAACACCAACGCTTACCGAGGTCACACAGCAGAAAGACATTACACTTGAAATGAAGTTAAGCAACGATATGGTCTCCTACCGGGCGTATAAGTTTGATTGGGACAGCACTACCTCGGTCGGTAATAATAACGGTTCAATACCAAATACATATTCTTTATCACAAAATTATCCGAATCCATTTAACCCTATAACGACTATCGATTATTCGATTCCCGTAGCGGGCAATGTGACACTAAAGGTATATGATATAATGGGTCGAGAGGTAGGATCACTTGTAAACGGATATAAGCAAGCCGGATCATACAATGTGACTTTCGGGACATCTAAGCTAGCAAGCGGGGTTTATATTTATAAGATAGAATCAGGTAATTTTACTGAATCCAAAAAAATGATCTTGATGAAGTAATCAATTTCTTTCGGCAGCAACAGGTGGATAGTATTAATACTGTCCACCTTTCCTTTTATCCTAGCTAAACACTGCCGTAAGTATTATTGATATATTGTCGTCTAATAGTAGCATGTCTAAGAATTACCGGGGAAACAGGTTACAAAACAGTAAATTTGCTGTTGGTGACAATGAATAAATAAAATGAAAACAGCCAATAGTTTAAAACCTTAATTCCCAAAATATGAAAGCACTTTCCCTCTTAGTTTTCTTATGTTGTGCTTCTGTGGTAAAGCCGGACGTAATATACCTCGACCCGGTACCAGACGCAAAATACGTCAGTATATATAATGGTCTCATCATCGGGCTTGAATCCCAGATAAGTGAATCTTCCCTATCCGACATCAGAATAATAGTAACCGGTTCTAGAAGCGGTATGCATACAGGGGATATAAAATTCACATCTGATAAGAAAAAGATATTATTCCAGCCTCACACCCCATTTAATACGGACGAGACTGTCACAGTTCATATAAGTTCAAATAATAATCAGATAAAATACAATTCCAGCAGGGATTTCAGTTACAGTTTCCAAATCGAAAAGACAAGGATATCCGTCGATAGCGAAAAATCTTTTAGGGATGAACTGGGAGAAAACTTCAGAGCTCCTTTTAATCTCAGACCGGGAGGCGATCCGCCTAATTTGACTGTTACAATTTCAGATAATCCTTCGCCGGGAAAAATCTTTTTAGGAAGTTTCAACCAATCAGATCCATACCTAATAATAGCAAATAATGACGGTAGTTTATACTACTCGATGGGCACGGAGTACAATTGTTTAGATTTTAAAAAACAATATGACGGGACTCTTACATTTTATAAATCGGCTATCTCAAGATATTACCAGATGAATGATCAATACCAAATAATCGATTCCTTCACATGCGGAAACGGATATACAACCGATGGTCATGAGCTGGTACTGCTCCCGAACGGTCACGCTCTTTTAATGTCGTATGATAACCAAATAATAAACATGAGTCTTATTGTACCTGGGGGTGACACAAGCGCATGGGTAGTAGGACTTGTAGTGCAGGAGCTGGATGAAAATAAAAACGTCGTATTTCAATGGAGGAGCTGGGATCACTTTCAAATAACGGATGCAACTCACGAAGATATGACAGTGGATTATATAGATTACGTGCACGGTAATGCTATAGAACCTGATCTAGACGGGAACCTGCTCATCTCCAGCAGACACATGGATGAGATCACAAAGATAGACCGAACAAAGGGTACGATAATATGGAGATTGGGAGGTCAGAATAATGAATTCACTTTTATGAATGATACCATGAAATTCAGTCATCAGCATGACATACGAAGATTAGCCGATGGTCACATAACGCTCTTCGATAATGGCAACTATCACTCTCCACAGTTTTCAAGAGCCGTAGAGTACGAACTGGATGAAATAAATAAAACCGCAACACTAGTGTGGGAATATAAAAATACTCCAACAATATACGGGTCAGCTATGGGATCGGTAAGAAGGCTTGAAAATGGAAACACGCTGATAGGATGGGGTACCGGTGGAGCCACATCCGCGACATTAACTGAAATAACTCCTGATGGAAGGATAGCACTTGAAATGAAACTCGATTCACCAAGGCTGTCATACAGGGCATTCAAATTCGAGTGGGACTCCCCTACCAGCACGGGAAACAATAATGGTTCAATACCCGAATCATATTCATTATCCCAAAATTATCCGAATCCATTTAACCCGGTAACAAGCATCAGTTATTCGATACCTGCAGCCGGTAATGTGATGCTTAAGGTATATGATGTAATGGGCAGAGAGGTGGGTTCATTGGTAAGCGAATACAAGCAAGCCGGTTCATATAATGTGACATTTGGGGCATCAAACCTGGCAAGCGGGGTTTATATATATAAGATAGAAACAGGTAATTTTATCGAATCAAAGAAAATGGTCTTAATGAAGTAATATCATTTCTTCCGGCATTAATCTAGGTGGACGGTGAAAACTCTGTCCACCTTTTTTTTTAAAAATCGAACTGGTAGGATACTTTAAAGTATCTATTGGTCTGCTGGAGATGGTCGCCAATGAGGTTAATGACCAGGTAAATGTTGCTTCCGCCGAAGAACTCGTACTGCGCGAGCAAATTCCACAGCGACTGGTCGCTAATGTTATCCCTCTGGAAGAATGAACGCAGATACAACTTGTCAAACACCCTGTAATCAAGGCGTGTATTCATTAACATACCTTTGCTGTATCCGTCATCAATATATTGAATACCCCCTCTGAAACCGACCTTTTCAAAGAAGAAAACGTTGAAATTCATATACGGATTTTTCAGGTAAGAACCATAGTACGGACCAAAGAAATACCCGACATTGAAATAGTTAGTTCCGAAAAAGAATGAGGCACTATACTCCTGCAGCGTGTTTGTCCTTGTAATAAGCTGTCCTGTTTCGTCAAAATCATTAGGTCTATTATATTCAAAGTATTGATTTAACCTGAGCCATTCAGCAACCTTAACATTGCTATTAGTGTAAAACTGATTATAGTAAACATACCCATCGGAAATCGCGTTGCCCTTTGAATAGCCACCATTAAAGTTCATGTCGGTGAAATACTTTCTATCGAAAACGAAGTTGTACCCACCGGAAAGATAATAATTTTCATAATCGCTTAATAAGCCTGTCTGACTATTAAAAGACGTGGACGCACGGAATCCGTCATCCGTCCTGCTGTATCCATAATCCGCGTAAGGTCCGCCGTTATCATTGTACTGGTAATAGCCGTAAAGTTCCATGGAGTTACCACTATTGTCCGTGCCCGATTGAGAACTATTACTGTGCGCGAACTGCCCGCCGAACCTAAACCTGTTCTGAGGGAAGCGGTAAAAGAAATCACCGCTAATAATTTTTTCATTATAATCGGAAGTGGCATTATCCGAGTAAATAAACATCGAGCCTATTTTAAACTCATTCGTCTCATAGAAAGGACGCATGAAAAGCACCTTTCTATCCCTGCCGCTTAGATTTTGATCCTCCTGTACAAAGATAGCACCGCCTTTGAGCCTGTCGCTCCGGTAAGTGTAATTAAATCCATATAGAATGTCCTTAATAGAACGGGTATAGAACAGGTTTATCGGAGAGCTGTATAGATCGAGGTCCTTGCTGAAGAAGGGTCTCCTCTCCTCAAGGAAAGTCGTACTGCGATTAAAATTGAACGTGAACGGATCAGCCTCGAGCGTTGATTCGTCCGTCTGATACGTGCCTTTCAGCTTATGTTTGTCGATGCTCATATTAAATTCACCGCCGAACTGCGCATTTGCAGTCGAGTCATTAAATGCATCAGCCCTCAGGTACGGAACCGCTTCGAACTTTACATCCAGCTTCTCCTCAAATGGCTGTTTAAGAGTGAACTCATACATTTCTTCTACTGAAAGGAGCTGTGAATTAGGAACCAAGGAATAATAGTAGTATCCACCATCGGGTTTATAAGCAAATAACTGTAAATCTATTCCGATCTTCTTTTTATTCTTATTCTGCAAACGGTCGACCGGTATCATGACCTCAGTCTCAATATATCCCGGCTCGCCATTCTTTGCCTCTTTATAAATGGTTGACTGTACGTACCATTTCCAATCCCATTCGGAAGATTTATTACGCTGGTTATATACGAGCTGGTCTCTCTGGTTATTCAGGAAGCTGAATACGAATATATACCCATTCTGCCGTTTATTTTCCAAATCGAGCAAAATAAAGAATTCGTTTTCGTCCTCCGTACTCCTATCACGTGTAAGGGATTTCGAGATGACCTTTCCTTTAGGATAATACTTGAATGCAAAGTAGAGCGCGGTCGATGATTGTTTGATGTAAACAATGGTGCTATCATAGTATTTTTCATCGCTTCTGGGAATCATCATATAAAAATTATCAAAAACTGTAGCGTCATCCCACTCACCCGGTTCAATCTTACCATCGATCGTAGGAAATCCCTCTTTGCTTTCCTGGGCAAAAGTGCTTACGTAAAATAAGGACAGGCAAATGAATATAATTATGTATATGGGGTAAAATTTTCGCATAATTTAGCTTTTTGCTTTGAAACCGAATAATAGTAACAGAAAGCGGGATTTTAATGGATATACGGTAAATTGGGTATAAAAGTTGTGAAATTTTAATCCTTTTAATGGTCTTCCGGATTTACAAGCTGAAACCAGTTTCCATCAGGATCCGTGAAAGTAAGGCAGTTTTCGGAGCCGTCGGTGCCTTTAAATTCAAGCCCCTTTGACTCCATTTGTTCCTTCGATGCAGGAAGATCATCAGTATAGATGACCAGCCCGGAAGATGAAGATTGGTAATCGACTCCCCTTTTTGCGCCTTTACCGGGACGTAATAAAAATACCGATTCACCTGAGCACAGCCAGACAAAATTGCCATCGCCCTGGACCTCAACCAGTTTAAATCCAAGTACGTCCATATAGAATTTCTTTGATTCAGAGGGGTTTTTGACAAATAATTCGATGTGACCAAGTTTCACTTTCATTTTTCAGGATTAAAATTTTCAAAGAGCGTAACCACTTCACCCGCTACACGTTTGATGTCTGAATCATGGGAAAGGTTTACCCAGTTTATGCGTTTATCTTTCCTAAACCAGGTCATTTGTCTTTTGGCATATCGGCGGGAATTTTGTTTAATAAGTCTTATCATCTCGGACTGAGTCGTCTCGTTATCTAAGTAACTAAAAACCTCCTTTATTCCTACGGTATTAAGTGAATTATATTGCACGGGGTTATAGCCATTATTTTTAAGCTGTCTCACCTCATCAACGAGCCCCATTTCGAGCATCATATCAACACGTTCGTTTATGCGTTTGTATAGTTCAGCTCTATCCCACATAAGCCCAACCTGCAGGGTCTTAAAGTCAACTTCAATTTTATTTTTGTGGAGGTCGGAGATCTTTTTCCCGGTGGCATAATATATCTCCAGCGCTCGTATAACGCGTTTGAAATTTGTGGGGAGCATTGTAGCGGCGGCGATCTTGTCTATCTCTTTCAGTTCGTTATAGAGAAACTCTTTGCCTTTCTCTTTGAGCCTCTCATAAAGTTTATCACGAATCTCCTTACTACCTTCCTCTTTGGTTGCGGGGTCTTCGTCATCATCAAAAAGCCCGTCGATAAGAGATCGAATGTAAAGCCCGCTTCCCCCTACAATAATGGGTTGTTTTCCACTCTCGAAGATCCGATTAATAAGCTCCCTGCCCATTCTACCGAAGTCTCCGGCATTAAATTCTTCGTTCAGATTGAGTTCCTCCATGAAATGATGTGGAATACCCTCCCGTTCTTTTTCGGATGGGATCGCAGAAGCTATGGGGAAATGTTTATATACCTGTCTTGAATCAGCAGAAATTATCTCGCCATCAAGTAGTTTTGCGGTTTCCACCCCAATCTGGGTCTTACCCGATGCAGTGGGACCTATTATGGCAAGGACTTTTTTCATATTGCAAAGATAGGAATGATAAGGGAATTATTCTATGAAAGTATATAGAAAGGTAAATTTAAAACGAAAAAAATGCGTTCGTAAGCACAATACCCTTTGACTCTGTAAAAAAGGGATATTTAAATACTATACCGGTCTCATACTTCTTGTTTATTTTGTAGCGTATGGTCATGCCCATCAAACCGCCCGAATTTATACCGCTGGAATTTTTTCGCTGTATAAACCCGGTAAACAATCCGCTCATCAGACCAATAGTTATCCTATCGCCCAGCGGAATACCATAGATAACGTTCATATTAATATTTCCGATGAGTTTAGTTTCCGATTTTGGTATTGTATATCCGTCTATTCCTGCGGAAATGAGGAAATTGCCAAAGAATTTTTTTTCGGCACTGACCGTACCGTAGTAACCAATAAGACTTCTACGAGAGTTACCAGTATTATCTATAAAAAAAGAAACTCCCGACCCGATCGTAAATGATTCGTCAGACAGAAAACCCTCTTCAAGTGTATCCGGAGGTACAAAGATTTTTTGAGGAAAAGATACTTTTGCGCGCGAATGGATATCAGCCGCAGATAAGAATACTACCAGAAATACCAAAGAAATGGTTATATTTCTCCCAATAAATCGAATAAAGCCCCCACTACAGTCCCGTTTTTAAATTTCCCGTGTTAAGATTACCACCATAAACATACTAAATATTAATTTATTAAATGACACAAAAATTTAACCTAATGAAAAAAGGCATCTTATATTAAGTTAATAAGATACCTTTTTCTTAGTATGAAAACTTACAATTATTTAACCAAAAGCATTTTTTTTGTCTGTCTGAAATCTCCTGCCTGCAATGTGTAGAAATACACTCCACCAGCAATATTATCACCTTCAAAGGAAAACTCATGCACACCGGCTGACAGAGGCGAGCTCACTATCGTAGATACTTCTCTGCCAAGCATATCAAATACTTTTAAAGAAACATCCGAATTTTCGGGAAGAGAGAATTTAATGACCGTAGATGGATTGAAAGGGTTCGGGTAATTTTGATACAACGTAAAATCAGACGGTACGGAAGATACAGGATCGACACTGCTTATTATCCCATTACCGCCATAAAAACAGATCACGCGTCCTTCCCTATTTCCACCGAGGAATTCATTGATGCCATTAGTATCGATGTCATCGAGTACTTCCGCTCTGTCTCCCCTTTGATTAATACCTGCACCAAAGCTGTAATTAAAAAGTATCCCACCGTTTACACCATTAAGCACAACCAAACGTGGAGGGGTTTGTGTAGCTATTACAACCTCATCTATATTATCGTTATTAAGATCCCCCGGATTTGCCACGCCTCTTGTATAAGATGAGCTCAGCGAGTTAGACCATATTATATTTTTTGTTTTAGTGTCAATTCTGTACGCGACCTGCGGAGCCGATAATGTAAAGTCAGCAAAGCCGTTATTGTCTGCGTCATCGAGAAGTATTATTTTTCCATTATTACTCGAACCGAGCGAACCGGTCCATATCTGCGCACCGGCATCACCCGTTATAGCAAATATCTGTCCGCTGAATCCACAAAGACCTAGTATATCCTTTCCACTATCATTATTAATATCGGGAATTTCGAGTAAGCTCCATACATTCCCGGGTGATCCGTAATTCCACGCACTTCCGCCGTTAGTTGTCAGCCCGTTCACTCCGTAAGGCGAGCCGTTATTACTTACGCCAATTGCACCGCCGGACTCCGTCGCAATCGCATCGTCTGTAAAAGGCTCGGGTTGTGTAACATTGAAGATGACACCACCGGTTACGGCATCAAGACATATCGCGGCATGGCGTCCTCCGTTTGTAACACCGCTGGCAGAGACAAGAACATCTTTTTTACTATCCCCATTAAAATCATATTTGATGCTTATTGCCTCGATATCACCATCGTTTGTCGTAGTGGGGCTTCCATAAGACCATTTAAGCGCACCGGTAAGTCCATTGAGCGCGTAAACCATTTCATTGCCGCCGGCACAGCCGATGACAACGTCATAAGTACCGTCGCCTTCGAGATCGGCAATATTGACAGCATTTTCCCAGTCCACAGAACCGGTATTTATTGTACCGAAGTGCGTGCTGAACTTCCATAATGTATCACCGTTAGAACCATTCAAACAGATCGTCCAGTAATTTCCCGTTGCAACGATGACCTCGTTTATTCCGTCACCTGTCACATCAGGCATTTGTTTTAAGCTTTTTATTTGTTTATCCTGAAAAGAGGTACCCGGATTATCGGGAACCTGAAACTGCCACAGGATATCTCCAAATTCCAATCCCCTGCTCTGCGGGTATAAAACTGAAGCGGTTAAAAAGATTGCCAGAGTAAGTATAAGGTACTTCATAAGCCGTTATTTAATTAATAACCTAAAGAAAATTTAAAGAATCTATATGAAATAAAAAAGGCGTGAAAAGTGTATTTCACGCCTTAACAATACATTTTGGAGCTTCTAAAATTCTTATTTCACAATGACCATCTTATAAGATTTAACATAATCCCCAGCAATTATGCGATAGAAATAGATACCACTGGCGATATTACTTGCGTCAAACCTTACCTGGTAGTATCCAGCTTGTTTATCATCATTTACAAGAGTTGCCACTTCTCTACCAAGCATATCATATATTTTGATCGAAACCCTGGAATCAACCGGTAAAGCATATTTTATGGTTGTAACAGGGTTAAAGGGATTGGGATAATTTTGAGAGATCTCGAAATCAGAAGGAAGTTCAATGCTCTCAATTTTATCACCTTCCTCAACCGTATTCTTTCCATAAGTAAGCGATTTAGTCGAAACAGGCTTAGAGGAAATATTATCAAGTTGAGAAGACAAAATATATGCTCTGAATTTATTTGAGCCTGTTGGATATGCATGGAAACCCGGCTTGAGGTTAACATAGTTTCCAGCTCCTAGTGTTAGATTTTCTACATTACCGCCGGTTCCGACATTGAATACATTTGTTATAATCCAATCAGAGGCATAATACTCCTGCAAACCCGAAATCTCGTCATCAGGTAAAGTAACTGTTGCGGGAATGCCTTCTTGTGTAACAAAAACCTCATGTGGGACAATATTAGTACCGCTAATTGTAATACTACCAGTTCTTTGTGAAAATGTATTATTAGGCAGTATTGTGAGATTTATGTTGTCCAAATGAGTAATACCGCTATTAATATCAGGAATTAACCACGAATCGTTTGAGGTAACATTATAATTTTCTTGGATTGCATAGGCAGCAGCAGTTAAAACTTCTATCTGCTCTATCCCGCCATAATAATGATAATCTTCTAAAGAAGCATGATGAGTATAAAAATGAACGGGATCTTGAGTTACAAAACTATAATGGATACCTCCCAAAACAAATGCAGGCGGAGGACTAAGAGTTTCAGTCTTAATAATAGCGGATCTATATTGCATTGTATAGTTATTCTGGAGATAATTAACACTAACGTCATGAGGACCATTATTAGGTAAAGTTATTTGAGATGGAGTAACAGATAACCACGATGGTTGATCCAAAACTGTGAACTTCACAATCATGTCCTGACCATGAGTACCAGCATTTACTAGGGTCATTTGTCTCACATCTGTATATCCCAAAGTTGATGAGATAAATGTATCATACACCACCAATTGATATTCAGGAATCTGAATTGGATCGTAAGTTATATATAGAATTGTCGCAGTACGCAAAGATATATAATCATTTTGGGAACTCTCATTATTAACTTTAATACCTATCGCTACATAAGGAAAGGGATTATTTATCTCAGTCTCTATTTTTGCAATAAAGTTGGCATCCCCTTGAACAAAGATTTCATCCTCATTTGTAAAGGAGCCTTCAAAATATGTAACTCCACTGCTATTTTGATTTCCAATATCGTTATAAATTGTTTCCGCAGATGTAGTAACAGGAAAAGGGTCCTCTTCCATTGAATTTACCTTAAAGCTTGTACTGTAAATTGTTGGTATTGGATCGAGAGTAAAATATGCATCTGTCACATTGACCCCCGGAGGAATAATACTAAGTGGCCAATCCTTATAACACCTTTCAATTCCATTTGAAGTTAATCCAGCATTATTAAATGGAACCCTACTGTAAACACTACTATTCAATCTTACTCCAGCTTCTATGGGTCCATTGACTTCTGCCGTAATGGGATCAATATCTTTCTTTGAGCCATCTAACTCCAGATCAATTAACTTATGCGTTGACTGGTCAAGTTTGTGCAAATTACCAGTTGATATAGCAACTGTTCTTGTTCCATCAGGATTTTTGAAGGTCTTTGAATTAAACGTCCTTAGTTCTTCAATCTCAATAGCGCCAGGTTTAACTCTAAATTCTCTTTTTTGAGAATATAGATCATTGCCCAATGAAAGAATACATACTACTAGTAGTAAACTCAAAATACATTTTCTTTTCATTTCACTCCTCCTTCAGCTTTTCATTCAATTCCTTATTTTCTTTCTCAAGTTTTTCGATTCTTTTGTCTTGCTCAATAACGTACAAGGTTAACTCCTCGACTTTCTGTAAAAGTTTAGACGATATCTCGCCTAATTGAACACCATTTTCTTCAACTTCACTTTGCGATGGAATTTCAGGAAGGTGTTTATTTTCCTTTACAAACTGCTCGACTTCTGAAAGAGGCATTAAATTATAATTGTCATAAAATACAAAATCGGACCATCCTGTTTCTACAGTAACTTCTTTGGCTCTAATGTGACCATTGACAGATAATTTAGTGGTAGGATTGGTAGTACCAATACCGACATTTCCATTTTGTATAACGAATCTCATATTTCCAGAATTTGCATCACGGATATAAAACCCATTTGTTCCTGTGTCATATATTCTTATGCCCATTCCATCGAACAAATTATCACTTATCGAAGATTTATATTCAAGTCCCCAGTTGTCGTCACCTAATAAATTTAGCTTAAGTGTATATCCATTACTTCCGGTAAGAGAACTACTTAGATTAAGTCTTTCTCCAACACTAACATTTCCATTATAAGCAATGCCTCCAGGTACAGACGTCCATAGGTTACTGACAATTGAATTTCCATTTACCTTTATATCGGTAGCATTAACTGACCCATTAACATCGAGCTTATACGAAGGACTTGAGGTACCGATCCCAACATTCCCATTTAATACAGCCATTCTAATTGCACCAGAAACAATATCCCTGATATAGAAGCCATTACCCGCATTGTCTTTAATTCTCAATCCCATTCCCTGAAAAAGGGTATTATCACTAATGTTAGTTTTAAATTCAATTCCCCAATCATCATTATCAATTGTTTTTAGTTTAAGAGTATAGCCATTGGCTCCGGTAAGGGAACCGTTTAAACTGATACTTTCTCCAAAGTTACTATTTCCAGTAACTGTGATATTCTGCGCAGATAGATCTGACGCATCAACTTCACCATTTACCTCTATACCACTGTCGAAGAAAGCACTACCGTCACTATTTAAAGATAACTTCGGAGTAAAAACACCGTGATTATATGTTCCTATACTGAGAACATCACTCAAAGTCCTACCCGGATGAATAGCTAACAATATTTTTTGATACCCCTCAGTATCACCGGTCAGATCAAAACCTGTCCAGCCTTCACTTGCAAGTATAAAATCAAAGTCATTGTTACTCGGGAGTTGAATTGGAAAATCAATACCCCGGCCAGAGTTCTGAGCCCAGGAATTAACAGAAAGAATTGAAACGAAAAAAGATATAGCGATGCACTGCAGGAAAAAATTTCTCATAGGAAACCTCCTGAAATTTTAAGTTTATAAAATTCCGTAATAGAATTACAGATTTTAATTTAGTACGACCTGATAGATCAATTGCTTAGTTTAAAAAAAACTAGTGATAGTGTAGATTGGAAATAATATAAATATTAGTTGCAATAAATTCAACTATAAAATAAAAAAGCATCCTTGTTAAGGGATGCTTTTTTATTAATAAAACTTTTCACTTATTTCACCAACAACATTTTTTTCGTTTGTTTAAAATCACCTGCTTCGAGAGTGTAGAAATAAACACCGCTCGCAAAGTTAGAGCCGTTAAACGAGAACTCATAACTACCAGCAAGGAGATCAGTATTCACAAGTTTCGCGACTTCCCTTCCAAGTATATCATATACTTTTAATTTTACCAAAGCATTCTTTGGTATATCGAACTTGATAAGCGTGCTCGGATTGAACGGGTTAGGGTAATTTTGATATAAAGAATATTTTTCCGGTATAACGTTTGAAACCGGCTGTATACCTACCGTTCCATCCGGTCCGCCGGAGAAACAGATAACTCTTCCGTCCCTTGAACCGGCAACAAATTCGTTGCTATGGTTATTATCGAGATCAGGAAGCGCAGATATCCTGTCCCCGCGCTGATTGATAGAACTACCGAGAGAGTAATCAAAGAGCACAGAGCCTTTTGCACCATCGAGTACTATTACTCTAGGAGGCAATTGCGTAATAACCGCTATGTCTGAAACAGAATCACCGTTTACGTCGTCAATGGAAGCAATACCTCTTATGTATGAACTATTTGGACTGTATATCCATTGAGTAGAATCGGTTTTAGTATCCTTTCTGAATACCGACTGAGGACCGGATAAAGTGAAATCAGAAAATCCGTTTCCATCGAGATCAGGAAGAATGGCAAAGTTTCCATTATTGCTATTACCTAAACCATCTGTCCACAGCTGAGCACCGTTTGAGCCATCTATGGCAAAAATACTACCGCTAAAACCATAGAATCCAATAATGTCCTTCACGTTATCGCCATTAATGTCGTTGATCTCTCTCATATTCCACACTGCGCCGGTAACACCGTAATTCCAGGAAACAATACCGGATGTGTTGAATCCGTTAACAGAATATGGTCCGCCGTTATTGGAAAGTGCGATCGCACCTCCCTCTTCCGTAGCAACCACATCCCATGTGAATTCGCTGGATTGTGTAGTATTAAAAATAACAGCGCCGTTGAGTCCGTTAACACATATTGCCGCATGACGTCCGGCACCCATACCGGAACCACTGGCTGATATAAGAACGTCCTTATGTCCGTCGTTATTATAATCGTAATCGGTTCTTACTCCCATGATGTCACCGTCATCTGTAGTAGAAGGATTACCATATTCCCAGAGCTTCTGTCCTGTTCTGCCAGAGATCGCATAGACCATTTCATTTCCGCCCGTGCACCCGATAATAACATCCTCAATTCCGTCATTGTCAATGTCCTGAATTGTCTGGACGGCATCCTGCCAATCGACAGAGCCCGTATTTATCGTTCCAAAGTGAGTATTGAATATCCAGAGTATATCTGCAGTAACCGATGAATTTCCATTGTAACATATAGTCAGATAGTTTTCTGTTGCAACAAGCAGATCATACACACCATCACCATTTACATCACTTATATACTTCATACTTGTCGGCTGAATGTCATTAAAGCTGGTGTTCGGGTTGTCAGGATTTATACCCTGCCATAGAATATCACCAAGGTCTGTAGGCGTGGCATCACCAGTACCAGAAATAGAAAACTTGTAAGAAGGTGCGTTTGTCGAATTGGAAGTTATTGTTACCGAATCTGAGAATGTTGCCGCAGAATTGGGATTAAACCATATCCTGAATGAAGCCTTATCAAGCGGGTTTATACTAATAGGAAAAGTAATTCCGGTACTATCAAAATGGAATCTTTCCGTTTCCGTGTCGATAGAATATATCTGAATAACACCCCCGCCCTGGTTTTCAACCTCAAACGTATATCCGCAGAGCGAATTGACGCGCCTGTTACCGTAGTCATAATTAGTAACAGTTGTAATGTGTCCACCGGTATAAACACCAACACCTCTTAGACCAACCGTCTCGACCGGTGTACCGATATCATTGCTCGATATCTGTAAAGTAGCCGGTGTATTACCAAACGCACTCGGGCTGAATGTCACGTTGTAATTAGCATTACCCGAAGGGGCAATAGTATCCGGCAGTGAATTAGGCGCAATAGTAAACGCCGGGTTTGAAATATTAAAATTTGTTATGATGAGCGGGGCTGTCCCGTTATTTGCAATGTTAAGCGCAAGGTTAGAACTCTGCCCAATGACTACATTTCCAAATGATAATGAATCCACCGAGGTATGGATGATCGGATTTCCGGATCCTCCAAGCTGGTACTTATACAACGTTCTTGTTGTAAGCGGTCCGACACTTCTTGCTATATGCCAGAGATATTGTCCGTCCCAATGCAGTCCTCTCGGATCGCAATCGCCATCCGGATCAGGAGCCGGGAAAGAGAATATCGTATCGCCGAGTGAAATGCTATAGGCGTATATTCTTTCAGGTTCGCCCTGGAAGTTGTCGTTAACGTAAAATATCGTGTCGCCTTTTACAGCGATGCCCTGGGGTTGTTTTCCTCTCAGAGGTATTGTATCAGTTATAGCTTTTGTATTAAGGTCTAACTTGTAAGCGTATGTAAACGGATACGAAGCAAAGTCGGGATAGTAAACCGAGAACCACATATCGGTTCCGTGAATGTCTATACCGCCGAGCCCGATAGTTGAATTTCCCCATAGGGTCGGGATGGTGATCGAATCAACTACGGCTCCAAGTAAATTTATCTTATAGAACCTTCTTGTTACACCACTAGCAGAACGAGCCACCCAGAAACCGGATCCGTCCCAGCTGAGACCGTGATTGAAATTAATCGTTGAAGGCGGCATGATGCTTCCGCCAATTATAGAACCATCAACTTTTGAAACTCTATAAATAGCGCCGTTATTATCGCTGGCTACGAAGAGTGTGTCGTTAAGGTCTGTTATTCCCCAGAATGAATTATTAACCGTACTACTGGGAAAAGGGTAAGTATTCACCAGGGTTTGCGCAAAAGATGCCGACGAAATAATTGCCCAGATAAGTATGAATTTGTATAAAAACTTCATTTAATCCTCCGTTAAGTCAAAAGTGTTAAAAAATGAATTATCTTTAAGGAAAAAATATGTTATCATAATGTTAATTATTAGGATAAAATATAACCCTAAAATCGAGTGAAAAGATTTTTCCTGGTTTTGTCCGTCTCCTATGTTATAACCAACCCACTGTATTCACAGACAATTACTAATCCAATTTACGATGCAATAAAGTACCGGGGTCTGACTCCCGGGGACATTTCTATCCCACTTAATTTTTCCGATACTACAGCTACGAACAATAACAGGTTAATACTTCCTATCGTGGAAAGATTGATGAAGAACCCGCTTGAATATGATGGATGGGTGGATAGTGTGGCAAACATGAATGCAGATAATATTTATGAAATATTAGAACTTCTTTACAAGAACATCGATACTAAATTTTACGGCAGGGGCAGTGATAAATTGAATTTTTATACATCCGGTAATAGAACTATAAAGAACTTGTTGAGAGTATTTAATCTCGAGAATATCATCAGATACCAGGATAAAGCTGTAGCCAACTTTTCAGAAGAAGATATTCAGTTCTTAAAAAAACATCTTGTCTCCTTTCTCGCAGGTGAAGAAACATTCAAAATAGACAACAGTACAACAGATATTTTTAAATATAATATTTCAAGGGATTCGTCTGAAGTAATAACTAAAAGAGTCGCCGACATTTTGACAAAATTTGATGGTAGTTATTTATCGAATATAGGCTTCCTTCACGATGAAATGACAGGAAATGCTGAAGTTGTTTCTGTTCCTCCGGAAGTCTCTATGGAAGAACTTGATAACGATAATGTAAAGGGCAGTTTTTATTATTACAGTGACGAAGACGGGATAAGAATAGCGATCGGCGGGAAGGGAAAGAATTATTACAAAGGGAAATTCAATTTGATAATTGACTATGGCGGTGATGACGTCTACGAATTAGAGAATAAAGATATTTTTGGAAACAATACTAATGTCATAATCGATTATTCAGGAAATGATTCATACACAGCTCTCGATAACTACGCACTTGCGAGCGGAGTATTTTCTTTTGGATTCTTACTCGACATGGATGGCGATGATATATACAAGGGGAAGAATGTTACGTTAGGGGCAGGTGTATGCGGGCTTGGTATCCTTGAGGACAGAAGCGGAAATGATATTTACTATTCGAATTCTTTTTCAATTGGCGCGGGAGCATTCGGAGTAGGATTAGTTTTTGATAAAACCGGCAATGACATATACACTGCGAATACTTACTCACAGGGATTTGGACTAACAAAAGGCGCGGGGGCAATAGTAGATAACTCCGGTAACGATTCGTATCTTATCAATTCCCTATCGCTGGACATGGGCAGGTACGAAGACCACTTCGTCTCAATGTGCCAGGGTTACGGACTGGGACTGCGGCCATATTATGCGGGTGGTGTGGGGCTGATCATCGAAGGAGGCGGGAATGATATATACGCGACGGATATCTTCGGGCAGGGCGGAGCATACTGGTACGGGCTTGGCGCTATAGTGGATAAATCCGGGCATGATAAGTATAATTCATACCAATACGGACAGGGTGCGGGAATACACCTTGCCGTGGGAATATTGAAAGATTACGACGGGTGGGACTACTACACATCTAACGGAGTGTCGCAGGGATGCGGACATGATTACGGTGTCGGCATACTCGATGACGTGAAGGGTTATGATAATTATTCAGCTTATTCCCTGTCGCAGGGCGCGGGCAATGCGAACGGTATAGGAATATTGATAGACAGGAGCGGACGGGATGGCTATCTGAACAAAGAGCCGGGTAATACTCGCGGTTACGGTAATCCGAGGCGCGAATACGGAAGTATCGGGCTCCTGGCCGATGGTTCGGGAAATGATTTTTACTCAGTTGGAGGACTGGACAGCACAATCACAAATAAATCCTACTGGGGTGAAGGACTGGACCTTTATTACACGGATGAAGAAGTGACCGAAACTACCAATGAGGGATACAAGGTTGAGCTGAGCCCGATCAAGGATTTTTATTCTATAGAGGAATACTTTATAATGGCGAAGACTATCGAGCCGAGATTTTCATTATGGCAAAAGTATGGTGAGGAACATTTACTGAATGACAGCATGGAAACGGCAGAGCATATGCTTACGAAGCTGGGTACAGACGATCATAGAGAAACATTCCTGATGCGAAATATGATCGTAAAAATACCCGTGGCAGTAAGCACAGTATTCAGCAGGAAGCTCGAGGAATACAAGAGCAACAAGAAAGTGCTTAACGAACAGGAGCTGAGCATGATGGCATATCTTTACGGTGAGACAAAAGACCCTCTCGGCAAGGACGCTCTGCTTTTACTGACTTACGACGATGATATAAGAGTAAGGTCCAACGCCGTACTGGCTCTTGGCAAGATAAAATACGATCCAGCTGACATAGAATTCATTGAGGCGGTTTCCAAAAGACTCAGGGAGCTTGCCGAAGAGAAAACCGATTCGAAAATATATTTTAAGAACCTGCTTTACGCATTCAATAATTACCCCAGTGTAAATAATTTCCCGGCAGTATTCGGATTTCTAAGCAACGACTTCTTTGGGGCAAGATTCCTCGCATCTGATGCATTAAGCAAGTACCCGTCATACTCTTCCTTCCTGCTGGGAATAGGATTAAACAATGTTACTTCCCTTCTGCAGGAAGATTACGCAGTGATTTCATTCATATATTCATTGAATAAATTGACAGATGAAGAATACGAGGATGTTGTGGAAGGAATTTCCCCTATTCCATTCACAGACGCACAGAAATACAACATGATAAAGTCTCTGATGGATAAGAGAGACGCATCGGAAAACGGCGAATTCAAATCATGGGCAGATGAAAAGATCAATATGTTCAAAGAAGGACTGCCTTTAAAAGTAGAATGAGTAAGTTCAAAAAATATTACCCGGTTTTGTTTGTATTCTTATGCTTGATACTTTCGTCATGTGTGAACTTAGAAGAGAAGATAAAGCTGAACGAGGACGGTTCCGGAACGATGGAGATACATTACTGGACATATAACTCAAATATCACATCGGAAGAGATATACGGGTTCGGATTCACGGATTACACCGTTAATAAAAATTACACATCAGAAAATTCTGAGCCAAGCGGCATTGTCATCGAGAAAAATGACGCAGATTCGACCACACATGTCAGGCTAAATTTAAAATTCAGAGATATAAATATGCTACCTGAAGCGAAGAGCTTCTCAAAAATGACGGCGGAATGGGATTTCGACGAAAAGGAGGAAGTTATGATACTTATATACAGACTACTACAGGATTCATTAAATGCGCTCAGCCCGGGCATGCGTGATTATAAGATAGTTCATGAGATAACCTTCCCTAATGAAGTGATCGGTACAAACGGTACACAAAACGGCAATACTGTCCGCTGGGAAAATACTGTTGCAGACCTGGTGCAAAACGTGGACCTGGTAACAAAAGTAAGACCCGGCACAGTTGAAGAAAAGAAGGAAAAAAAGTGCGGATTATTCGGTTTTGAACTACCAATCATAATTTTACTAACACTTACCGTATTAAGACTAAAATTCCGCCGTTAATACCGCATTATCTTCCTTAAAAACATAATATTTGGGGCAATTTTATAAATTGAAGTAAGGTTTATAATTGAATATATTTGTTTTTACTATGAAAAGAGCCTATTTAATAATATTCCTTTCTTTACTACTATACACACAGGCATATCCATATGATTTTTCTGAAGTAGACGCAATCGTAGAAAACGGTATCCGGAACAGGTCCTACCCCGGCGCTCAGCTTTTGATCGGTACAAATAATGAAATACTATATTCAAAATCATACGGATACTATACATATGACCAATCAACCCCTGTAACCGAGAATAGTATCTTCGACCTGGCATCACTGACTAAAGTGATCGCAACAACTTCAGCTATAATGAAGCTATATGACCAGGGCAAGCTGTCACTGGACGACAGGGTGGCATATTATTTACCGGACTTTGCAGTGAACGGTAAAGAATGGATCACTGTAAGAAACCTTCTACTTCATAATTCAGGGCTTAAGGCTTGGATACCATTTTACACAACCTGTAAGAATAAGGATGATGTAATAAAGACTATCTGCGACCAGGAATTAAAATATGAACCCGGCACGTCAGTCGAGTACAGCGATTTGAATGCAATACTACTTGGTGTGATAGTAGAGAAAGTTACGGATATGGGGCTGGATGAGTATTGCAGACAGGAGATATTCGAACCGCTTGGAATGTCGAGTACTACATTTAACCCGAAAGGTAAGCTAAATGACCTTGCATTGCCGACCGAGTATGATAATAACTGGAGAGGACGCCAGCTTAAAGGCGAAGTTCACGATGAGTCCGCTGCCGTAATGGGAGGTGTATCAGGAAATGCCGGTTTATTCTCTAACACAGAGGATATTTACAAGCTTGTCTCCACTCTCATGAATGAGGGAAGATATTACAACTCATATTCCGCAGGGTTGAAGATCGAGTCATTTGTTTACGAAGGAACCGTAGATCTATTCCTTGAGAAACCCAATGATGTATTTTATTACAACACAAGATTGCTGGGATGGGATTCGAAGCCCGAGCCGAATAGCTATGGAAGACCATGCGGGGATATGATCTCCGATAACTGCTTCGGACATACGGGATACACAGGTACCAGCGTATGGTGCGACCGCGACAGGAACCTTGTAATAATATTTTTAACAAACCGGGTATATCCATCCAGAACCGCGAAGGGTATCTGGCAGGTAAGACCCGAGCTGCATGATAAAATAATTGAATTATATACTAACCAACAAAACTAGAATAAATAAGATGTCATTACCAAAATTTAAGAACGAACCGCTAACAGACTTCACGAAAAAGAAGAACAGAAAAGATTTTCAAAAAGCACTCGATAAAGTAAAAGCAAGACTCGGACAGGAATACCCAATATTGATAGGAGAAGAAAAGCTTTACACAGATGAGAAGAACGCATCACTAAACCCGAGCAAACCGGAAGAGATAATTGGTGTCTTTCAAAAAGCGACACCGGAAATGGGTGATAAGGCGATCCGACATGCAAACGAGGTATTCCAGATGTGGAAGAAAGTATCTCCAAAGAAGAGAGCAAACATTTTACTTAAAGCCGCAAAGGAACTTAAGAAGAGAAAGCATGAGTTTTCCGCAATGATGGTATATGAAGTTGGAAAGAACTGGGCCGAAGCTGACGGAGATACAGCAGAAGCAATAGACTTTCTTGAGTTTTACGCAAGGGAGATGATCCGATTCAGTGAAAAACAGCCTTTGACCAGAATTCCATCAGAAGATAACAATCTCGAATATATACCAATGGGTGTATGCCTTGTGATACCTCCCTGGAATTTCCCGCTTGCGATAGCAATCGGAATGACTTCGGCTGCAATCGTTTCGGGTAACACGGTGGCTCTGAAGCCATCGGAGGACTCCCCTTCCATAGCATGGATGTTCGTAGAGCTATTCCAGTCAGCGGGACTTCCTCCGGGAGTATTAAATTTCGTTCCGGGACCCGGGTCTATAGTCGGAGAGGTAATGGTTCAGCATCCGCTAACAAGAGTTATTGCATTCACAGGCTCAATGGAAGTTGGATTGAGGATAAACGAAGTTGCTGCAAAGAAACAACCGACACAAATCTGGATAAAGAGAGTTATTGCAGAGATGGGCGGTAAGGATGCAATAATCATTGACAGCGAACTGCATGATTTCGATGATGCAGTAGCTGGAGTGACAGCATCAGCATTCGGATTTACAGGTCAGAAGTGTTCAGCCTGTTCAAGAGTTATAGTAGATGAGAGTTTATATGACAAATTCTGTGATGCGCTGGTAGAAAAAACAAGTTATATCTCAATCGGGAATGCCGCAGAAAACCCTGCTATGGGTCCGGTTATTAATGCCAAGTCCAGGGAAAAAACAATGTGGTATATCAATAAAGCACAGGAAGAGGGCGGAAAGCTTATCTCAGGCGGTAAAGAGATAGACAACAACGGAGGGTACTTCATAGAGCCAACCATAATAAAAGATGTAAAGCCGACCGATACAATTGCACAGGAAGAAATATTCGCGCCGGTGCTGGCAGTCATCAAATCAAAAGATTACGATGACGCGATCAACATTGCAAACGGCACGATGTTCGGGCTGACAGGAGCTGTATATACAAAGAACAAGAAAAAACTACAAAAGGCATACGACGATTTCTTTGTAGGAAATCTATATTTCAACAGGAAATGTACCGGGGCATTGGTAGGTGTTCACCCGTTCGGCGGATTTAACATGAGCGGTACGGATTCAAAGGCGGGCGGAAGAGATTACCTCCTGTTGTTCCTGCAGGCAAAACTTATTAGCGCTAAAAAAATCAAATAAACTCAATAACAATGAGAATAAAATTCATTACCGCGACGGTTATCCTGATACTAGCTGTCGCAGGGTGCGGTTTTTTGAAGCAAAAAGTAGAACAAAAGGTAAACGAAAAGATCGATGAAACAATAGACGAATCTCAAAGGAAACTCGATTCGGTATTGGAAGCAAACAATCCTGATTCAATTAATGCTAAGATAGACTCATTACTGGAAAGTTCAGGCAAACAACTGGATTCGATGCAAAAGTCACTCGACTCATTAAATATCAAACAAAAGAAAAAAAATAAATAAATAAAATAACCTTAATGAAAATTCACGAGTACCAGGCAAAAGAGCTTTTAAAAAGATACGGTGTTCCTGTCCAGAATGGTGTCGCAATAAAAACCATGGAAGAATTTGATGGCGCGATAGCAAAGCTAAAAGAGCAAGGAATCGACCAATTCGTAGTCAAATCACAGATACACGCAGGCGGTAGAGGTAAAGGGATAGTCTACAGCAAGCACAACAGGGACAATGTGGTAGTTGAGGGCGGTGTAAAGTTTATCGGGGGTGATGTCGAGAAAGGTAAAACTTATGCTGAGAAGCTTCTCGGTAACATTCTCGTTACACACCAGACCGGACCGGAAGGCAAGCAGGTTCAGACATTATTTATCACAGAAGGTGTGGACATAAAGAAAGAGTATTACCTAGGTATCTTGCTAGACAGAAGTAACTCAAGAAATGTTATTATGGCTTCTACGGAAGGCGGTGTAGAAATCGAAAAGGTTGCAGAAGAAACACCAGAGAAGATAATCAAAGTATGGGTAGACCCGGCGATCGGGCTGGCTGATTATCAGGCAAGAGAGCTGGCATTTGGATTAGGACTTGAGGGTGATGCGTACAAAGATTTTCTAAAATTCATAACAAAGCTTTACAAGGCATATGTAGACCTGGATGCTTCACTTGTAGAGATAAATCCAATGGCTCTGACGGTAAGTAATAAGATCATCGCACTGGACGCGAAACTCACGCTCGACGATAACGCAATGTTCCGCCATAAAGACTATCCGGAATTAAGGGATCTCAATGAAGAAGACCCTCTGGAAATAGAAGCATCAAAGTATAACCTTAACTATATAAAGCTGGACGGAAACGTGGGATGTATGGTTAACGGCGCCGGACTTGCGATGGGAACAATGGATCTTATCAAGCTTGCAGGCGGTGAGCCGGCTAATTTCTTAGATGTTGGTGGAACAGCTTCACCAGAGACAGTCGAGAACGGATTCAGGATCATACTTTCAGATAAGAACGTAAAAGCAATACTAATAAATATATTCGGCGGTATCGTAAGGTGCGACAGGGTTGCAAACGGTGTGATACAGGCAGCAAAGAATATCGATATCAATATACCGGTTGTGGTCAGGCTGCAGGGAACAAATGCAATCGAAGCAAGGAAGATACTCGATGAATCAGGTCTTAACCTAATATCCGCAGATACTCTTGAGGATGCCGCGCAAAAGGTTACACAAGCAATTAATAAGAACGGTGAGGAAGAAAGTCTTGTAGATAATGAATATGATGACACGCCGAAAATATATGCAGAGACCAGCGCTGAAGTTCAGATGGCATCCGAAAACAACGAGAACCCGGGCAACAGAGAATTATAATTAATGTTAAAGATATTTTGGTTCAGGAAAGACCTGCGTATAGAAGATAACGCCGGTCTAAAGCTATTTATAGAAAACATTACTGAGGATGATGAGTACCTGTTCCTTTACATAAAGAATGAGAATACGTATAAATATTTCGGGGAAAAGAGGATTTACTTTCTCTGCCAGGCACTTCGATCTCTTGAAAATGCTTTAACTGAGCGCTCGCTTAAATTGAATATCGTTACTGGCAGCAGCAGCGAGGTATTTAAAAAGATAATCGGGAAAGCGGGTAAGGTACGTGTATCCGCGAATGAACAGCCGGAGCCTTACAGCAAAAAAAGAGACAATGAAGTAGAAGAGATCTTAAAAAAGAATGGCGGCGAATTTACGCTAACTGCCGACAGCACAATTTTTAAGCTTGGCGAGATACTCAAAGATAACGGTACCCCGTATGTAGTTTACACCCCGTTCATGAAATCATTCTACAACAGGCTTTCGAAAGATGATTATGCAAAGTGTAATTACGATTTTAAGAAACTATCTAAAGCGAAAGAATTCAAACTCAGCGGATTGAAAAGCACAGATCCCGGAAAAGAGATGAAGAGTTTAAACGGGGCGGAAGTATTCGATGGAAGCAGGGCGGAAGGATTAAAGCAACTTAAGAAGTTCTGGGATAGTAAGCTGGCAAGATACAAATCGAGACGCGATTTCCCTGCTTTAGACGGAACGAGCAAGCTTTCTCCGCACTTGCATTTCGGCACGGTTGGAATACGGGAAGCATTCAGGACAGGATTTAACCGATTATCAAAATCATCAGGACAAGATCTGGCAGAGGCTAAAACCTGGATAAACGAACTTATCTGGAGAGAGTTTTATTATAATATTACATATCATTTCCCGGATATAATAAAGAAATCCTTCGTGCAAAAATATGACACATTAAAGTGGAATCTCAATAAGAAAGATCTCACGGCATGGTGCGAGGGAAAGACGGGATACCCTATAGTGGACGCGGGAATGAGACAGCTGGTTCAGGAAGGCTGGATGCATAACAGGGTACGAATGATAACCGCCATGTTCTTAACAAAAGACCTGCTTATCGACTGGAGAAAGGGCGAAAGATTTTTTGCTGATCATCTTATAGATCTGGATTTCTCATCGAATAACGGCGGGTGGCAGTGGAGCGCATCGACAGGTGTAGATGCAGCGCCGTATTTCAGGATATTCAACCCGGTACTTCAAAGCAAGAAGTTCGACAAAGACGGTGATTACATTAAAAAATATGTTCCTGAACTGACTCCCCTCCCGGGAAAATTCATTCACGCTCCGTGGGAAATGAGCAGTGAAGAGCAAAAGAAATACGGGGTAGTAATCGGAAATGATTATCCGAAGCCAATAGTAGATCACAGTAAAGCAAGAGATATAGCAATAAAAGAATACAAAGCAGTATCGTAATTGACAGAAACCATTATAAAATATGAGCCGGTAATAGGGCTTGAGATACACGCCCAGATGAATACTTCATCGAAAGCGTTCTGCAGGTGCTCGACGGATTTTAGCGCTCCTGCAAACTCTAACGTCTGTCCTATATGTCTTGGACACCCGGGGGTACTGCCGGTTGTTAACCAGGGACTGGTGGAAAGCATTATTAAAATGGGGCTGGCAACGAACTGCAAGATAAGAGAAAGGTCGATATTCGCGCGAAAGAATTATTTCTATCCCGACCTGACAAAAGGCTATCAAATCACACAATATGAAACGCCAATTTGCTATGATGGATATCTCGACATTTCACTTAAAGATAATGGTGAGAAAAGGATCGGTATCACACGTATTCACATGGAAGAGGATGCCGGAAAATCCATTCACGATTTTTCCGATGATGATTCGCTGATAGATTTTAACAGGTGCGGAGTACCATTGATTGAAATAGTAAGTGAGCCGGATATGAATTCATCTAACGAAGCATTCCTTTACCTGCAAAAGGTTAAGCAGCTGCTTATGTGGCTGGGTATCAACGACGGCAATATGGAGGAAGGCTCGCTCAGATGCGACGCAAATATCTCAATAAGACCGGCTGGCACGAAAGAATTCGGTACACGAACGGAAATTAAGAACCTGAACTCGTTCAAGAATGTAGTGGATGCGATCGAGGCTGAAATAAAAAGACAGTCAGCAGTTCTCGACAGCGGTGAGAGGGTCATTTACAATACGATGACATATAACGCTAAGGACAGGACCACATCTGCAACGAGAACAAAGGAAGCGGCTCACGATTACAGATATTTCCCGGAACCTGACCTTGTGTTTGTAGAAGTCAGTGATGAATGGAAGAATCAAATAAAATCTGAATTACCTGAGCTTCCTAACGAAATAAAAGCACGTTTTATCTCCGGGTATTCACTGCCGGAATACGATGCCGATGTACTTACACAGGAAAAGGAAATGGCAGAGTATTTCGAGAAAGTAGTTACAGGATTAAATGATAAATCCGCAAAGAATTATAAAGCAGCCAGCAATATGGTTATGACCGAAGTTATGAGGGTATTGAATGACGATAAGATCGGTATTTCCGACTTCCCTATCCCTCCTTCACATATCGCAAAGCTGGTGGAGCTTGTATCTAACGAAACGATAAATAATAACACTGCAAAAGATGTATTCGTTGAAATGCTGAAGGAATCCGGCAAGGATCCTGAAGAGATAATTAAAGAAAAAGACCTAGTGCAGGTTACCGATGAATCAGCTATCGAGGAAGTTGTAACGAAAATTATAGCACAATATAAGGACGAGGTTGACAGATATAATTCCGGAGAGAAGAAACTGGCGGGATTTTTTATTGGGAAGGTGATGAGCGAAAGTAACGGCAAAGCAAACCCAAAGATCGTAAATGAACTCTTACTAAAGAAACTGCAGGAAGCAAAATAGAATGAGAAAGAAGTTAATAGCCGGCAACTGGAAAATGAACAAGAATTATAAGGATTCGCAGGCACTTGCTGACCTGATAAATCTTGAACTAACGGAATTCGATTACGAAAACGCCGACGTTGTTCTTTGTCCGCCTTTCACATCACTTAGCATTGTGCGGGATGTACTGGAGGATTCGAGTATAGACCTCGGCGCGCAGAATTTGTTTTACGAAGATGACGGGGCATATACCGGGGAGATCTCGGCAGGTATGCTGAGGTCAGTAGGATGCAGTTATGTAATTATCGGGCATAGTGAAAGAAGGCAATATTTCGGAGAGACAAACGAGATAATAAATAAGAAAGCTCTAAAGGCTCTCGGATTCGAACTTAAACCGATACTATGTGTTGGGGAAACACTCGATGAAAGAAACTCAGGAAAACAGGATGATGTCGTCGGAAAGCAGGTCAGAGAGTGCATAGCGAATTTAAACGTTCCGGATATAGAAAATGTTACCATAGCATATGAGCCTGTATGGGCGATAGGCACAGGTGTTAACGCTACACCAGAGCAGGCAAACGAAATGCATACATTTATCCGCGGGATCTTAAAAGAAGTTTACGATGAAAAGACTTCGTCTAAAGTAAGAATACTTTATGGCGGAAGCATGAAACCGTCTAATTCAAAGGAACTACTTTCCCAAAGCGATATAGACGGTGGGCTGATAGGAGGCGCAAGCCTTGAAGCCGACAGTTTCGTACAAATAATAAGAAGTATATAATATAAAGAAAGGATCATAATTAAATGAAAGAAGTAGTAATTGTATCGGCAGTGAGGACGCCAATCGGCGGTTTTATGGGCTCGCTGTCATCATTAAAAGCAACTGAACTGGGAGCGATCGCAATCAAGGAAGCTGTTGCAAGGGCAGGTATAAAAGGTGAAGACGTTTCGGAAGTGATCATGGGATGTGTGCTTCCAGCCGGCCTGGGGCAGGCTCCCGCAAGACAGGCGGCAATATTTGCTGGATTACCTGATACTGTACCCTGTATGACGATAAATAAAGTTTGCGGATCGGGATTGAAATCAGTGATGCTGGCCGAGCAGGCAATAAAATGCGGTGACGCTGAAATAGTTGTAGCCGGAGGTTTTGAGTCAATGAGTAATGCCCCGTATTACCTGATGAAAGCAAGACAGGGATACAGGATGGGTAACGGAGAGATCATAGACGGTATGGTTAATGACGGATTGTGGGATGTTTATAACGATTATCATATGGGAAGCGCGGCTGAGCTTTGCGCCAGGGAAATGAATATAACCCGTGATGACCAGGATGATTTCGCAGAACAGAGCTATAGAAGGACATTGGATGCCAATGAAAAAGGGTATTTCAAGGATGAGATAGTACCGGTCGAGATCAAGACGAAGAAAGAAACAATCACTGTTACTGAAGATGATGATCCCAAAAAAGCTAATTTCGAGAAAGGCAGAACATTGCGTCCATCGTTTGAAAAGGAAGGCACAGTAACAGCTTTTAATGCTTCCAGTATCAATGACGGCGCATCTGCAATAGTATTAATGTCCGCCGAGAAAGCAAAAGAATTGGGATTAACTCCTCTCGCAAAGATCGTTGCACAGGGTTCATTCGCTCATAAACCGGAGTGGTTCACTACTGCACCGGCTTATGCAATAGAGAAGGTTCTCAAGAAAGCTAACCTGACAACGGCTGACATAGACCTTTATGAATCAAATGAGGCATTTGCCGTACAGTCATGTGCAGTAATGCAATTGGCAAAACTCGACCCGGAAAAGGTAAACGTAAGAGGCGGTGCTATCGCTCTTGGTCACCCGATCGGAGCCAGCGGAGCCAGGATACTTACGACATTGCTCCACGCTATGAAAGATAATAACGTGAAGCGTGGTCTTGCTACACTGTGTATTGGTGGTGGTGAAGCCAGCGCTTTAATTGTTGAAAGAGATTAACTTTAAATTTAAATCAAATGGACATAAAAAACATATCGGTAATAGGTTCCGGCACAATGGGAAACGGCATTGCACACGTATTTGCTCAATATGGATATACTGTAACGCTAATTGATATAAAACAGGAATTCCTTGATAAAGGAATCGCAACGATTACAAAAAATCTCGGCAGGATGGTCGAGAAAGAAAAGATAACCGAAGATCAGAAACAAGAAACACTGAATAATATAAAGACCTCGTTAAATCTTGAGGATGCAAAAGATTCTGAATTGGTAGTTGAAGCCGCTTCGGAAAACTTCGACATTAAAAAAAGCATCTTCGAGACACTCGATAACTCCTGTAAACCGGAAGCCATACTAGCAACAAATACCTCGTCTATCTCGATAACCGAAATCGCGGCAGTAACAAAGCGTCCGGACAAGGTTATTGGAATGCACTTCATGAATCCTGTTCCTATAATGAAGCTTATAGAGATAATCCGCGGACTGGCAACTTCACAGGATACCTTTAATACTATCAAAGAATTATCCGAAAAGATAGATAAGGTTCCGGTAGAAGTACAGGATTACCCCGGATTTATTTCAAACAGGATATTACTCCCAATGTTGAATGAAGCAATGTATTGCGTGATGGAGGGTGTAGCTGAGCCTGAGGCAATCGACACCGTAATGAAGCTAGGAATGAATCATCCGATGGGACCTCTGACACTGGCTGATTTTATCGGATTGGATGTATGCCTTTCAATTATGGAAGTACTTCATGAAGGATTGGGTGATTCAAAATACCGTCCATGTCCCCTGCTCAAAAAAATGGTTGCCGCGGGATATCTCGGCAGAAAGAGCGGAAAAGGCTTTTATGAATATTAATTTCTAAATTTTTCTATTAATTTGCATTAAAATAAATTATAGTAAATGAATTTTCAACTTACTGAAGACCAAAAAGAGATAAGGGATGCTGCAAGGGATTTTGCTGAAAATGAGATAGCTCCCTCATCAGTACAGCGTGATATAAAAGCAGAATTCCCCTACGACATCGTTAAAAAAATGGGTGAATTGGGCTTTATGGGAATGATGGTAGCACCGGAATGGGGTGGCGCAGGCATGGACACAATATCATATGTTTTAGCGCTGGAAGAAATTTCAAAAGTAGATGCGTCTGTAGGTGTAATAATGTCCGTAAATAACTCTCTTGTTTGCTACGGGATTGAAAAATGGGGTAATGATTTCCAGAAAGAGAAGTATCTTAAACCCCTGGCATCCGGTGAAAAGCTCGGTGCATTTTGCCTCAGTGAACCTGAAGCCGGGAGCGACGCTACACAGCAAAGAACTACTGCTGTAGTCGAAGGAGATTACTATGTTTTAAATGGTATAAAGAACTGGATAACAAACGGTACTACAGCAGATTACTACTTCATGCAGGCTATGACAGACCCGGAAAAAGGCTATAAGGGAATCTCAACGTTTATAGTGGAAAAGGCTTATGAAGGTGTTGAAACCGGTGTTAAAGAAGATAAGTTAGGTATCAGGAGTTCCGATACATGTTCGATTGGTTTGAACAACGTCAAAGTTCCAAAAGAAAACCTGCTTGGTGAAGAAGGACAGGGATTCAAATTCGCTATGATGACATTAAACGGCGGAAGGATTGGTATTGCTGCTCAAGCCGTCGGTATTGCAAGCGCATCCTACGAAGCAGCGGTAAAATATTCGAAGCAAAGAAAAGCCTTCGATGCCCCAATCGCTAATTTACAGGCAATACAATTCAAGCTTGCCGACATGGCTGTAAAAGCAGACGCTGCCAGATTATTGACCTTGCAAGCGGCTTACTGCAAAGACCAGGACGTGTCTTACATAAAAGAAGCGGCAATGGCAAAGCTCTATTCAAGCAAGGTTGCGGTAGAAAATGCACTTGAAGCGATTCAGGTTCATGGCGGTTACGGGTATGTAAGAGAGTATCTGGTTGAAAGGTATTTGAGGGATGCCAAAATTACCGAGATATATGAGGGAACCAGCGAAATTCAGAGACTTGTTATCGCACGTGAATTGTTAAGACAATAAAAAAAGTTACATATAACAAAAAAACCCGGCTATGACCGGGTTTTTTTATGCTATATTGACTAACTTTAAAAACTGAATACTACCTTTGCCGAGAGATTTACACTGTTGAAGTTTTTAACAAGTGAGGTTGTTTGCGGTTTTGTACCATCACCATCGACAGGAACAAACCTGTAACCCAGTTCAAACGCGTATCCGAACTTAGCTGTTGATCCAAATCCAACAAACAAGCTGAAATCCTGCGTCCAGAAACTATTCTTACTCTTTTCAAAACGAAGGAAACTCGTCAATGTACTATCAGAATAAACATTATTATCAAACTCCTCGTTAAAGTACATCATTCCTCCACCGGCGCCTAAATACATGTTGCTCATTGGACTCAGAGGATCCGCAAAGAAAGGATATAATTTAAAATTTATATTAATCGGCAGTGCAAACAAATTTGCTTCATTCGGATAGTAAAAATTCCTTGTACCGGAACTATTCGTGAAATAAAATCCGTCGTTGCTTGTTGAATTGGTAAATATAAATGACGGAGAGATTTCGATTGCCATAAGTGGACTTAATCTCATTCCATAGAATACGTTCACTTCACTCAAAAACGATGAGCTGTTTAAATTGAATACAGGGTAGGTATCGGTTACTTCCCCGTTCGTAAAAAATACCAGTGTATATCCACCGCCAAGATACGAATATGACGATGTCCTGTCCTTAAACTGAGCATGTGAATCAGTGAAAAACAATAAACCCACTAATAACAATAATGAAATTGAGATCTTCTTCATGGCAAATGGTTTAATTAGAGTATGTATCTGCTTAAATCACGATCTTTTACAATGGTACTGAGCCTCTCACCAACAAGTTCCTTATTTATTGTAATTTTCTTTCGCTTCAACTTATCCGGTATTTCAAACAATATCTCTTCCAGGAGTGTAGATAGAATGGTGTGAAGCCTCCTAGCTCCAATATTTTCAACTTTTTCATTCACTTCAGCCGCCACCGTCGCTATCTCCTTAATCGCATCATCTTCAAATGTGATTTTTACTCCCTCGGTCTCTACCAGAGCGGTATATTGTTTTATGAGTGCATTTTCCGGTTCAGTAAGTATCCTATAAAAGTCATTTTCATCCAGGCTGTCAAGCTCTACACGAATAGGAAACCTTCCCTGTAATTCAGGAATTAGGTCACTTGGTTTTGCAGTATGAAATGCTCCTGAAGCAATAAATAAAATATGGTCAGTCTTAACGGGACCGTATTTTGTCATAACTATTGAACCTTCGACAATCGGGAGCAGATCTCTCTGCACACCTTCTCGTGAAACATCCGGACCCGATTGGCTTTTCCCCTGTCCACCGGCTACTTTATCTATCTCATCGATGAATACTATTCCGGATTCTTCGGTCTTCTGGACAGCTTCCTTTATAACAGAATCCATATCGATAAGCTTATTCGACTCATCCTGTGTGAGAACTTTTCGTGCCTCCTTAACAGTGAGTTTTCGTTTTTTAGATTTTTTAGGCATCATACTTCCAAAAAGGTCCTGCATGTTAATACCCATGTCATCCAGACCAATGGGACCAAGTACCTGTAACATCGGCGACGTGTCCGATGTCAGATCGAGTTCGATCATCCTATCGTCCAGTTTACCTTCCTTTAATTGTTCCTTTAATTTTTCACGGGTTTTCTTATTGTTTTCATATTCATCATCAATAGTGGCGCTTTCCATATTGATAAGATTTTCTGTACTCTCTTTTATGCCTGATGCAGATTTTGCTCCATTGCTTCCCTTCGATCTGATCGGCGGAAGTAAAATATCGAGTATTCTTTCGTCGGCATTTTCACTTGCTTTCTTTTCCACATACTGAGTCTTGTCCATTTTCACAATGTTAACAGATAGATCGGTTAGTTCCCTAATCATCGACTCGACGTCCCTGCCTACATATCCTACCTCCGTAAATTTCGAAGCTTCGACCTTTACAAACGGTGCATGAGCAAGTTTAGAAATTCTTCTTGCTATTTCGGTCTTACCGACACCTGTAGGTCCGATCATTATAATGTTATTAGGCATTATTTCATCTCTAATGCTATCGTTTACATTTTGTCTTCTCCACCTGTTCCTTAGTGCTATAGCAACTGATTTTTTGGCATTTCCCTGACCAATTATGTACTTATCAAGTTCTTCAACTATTTGTGATGGTGTTAATTGTTCCATCTTGCCATTAGTTAGCATTTTTCCCGTCTCTTTAATTTTTTCACCTATTTTTTCGAGCATTAATTCCTTCTTTAATTTAATTCTTCAATTGATATTTTGTCATTTGTGTAAATACATATTTCTGCCGCAATATTTAGCGATTCGCTTACGATTTCTTTTGCAGAAAGGTCAGCATATTTGAGAAGCATCTTCGCCGCTGCAAAAGCATACTGTCCACCCGACCCTATTGCAACAATCTTGTCATCCGGCTCAATAATATCCCCAGTACCGGAGATTATCAGAGCCTGCTCGTTATTAAGTACTGCAAGAAGCGCCTCAAGCCTGCGCAAATACTTATCCGTGCGCCATTCTTTAGCAAGTTCAACTGCCGCGCGGGAAAGATTACCCTTGTATTGTTCCAGCTTTCCTTCGAATTTCTCAAACAATGTAAATGCATCCGAAGTCGATCCGGCAAACCCTGCTAGTACCGTATCGTTATATAGTTTTCGTACCTTTTTGGTCGTGTGTTTCATAACGGTATTTCCCATCGTGACCTGTCCGTCACTGCCTATTACAGCCTTACCATCTTTAATTAATCCTACTACTGTTGTTGATCTAATTTTACTCAATTTTTATTCCTTTTTAAATTTTTCTTCGTAGTCTTGCCTTTGGAATACCCATTGACTCCCTGTATTTGGCAACTGTTCTCCGGGCTATTTTAAACCCTACTTTTTCCATTTCCGTTGTTAATTGGTCGTCCGTATAAGGTTTACTTCCGTTTTCAGACTCTATTATTTCTTTCAATTTTTTCTTGATTTCTTTGGTAGAGATATCATCCCCTTCCTCATTTGTCATGAAGTTGCTGAAGAAATATTTCAACTCATATATACCAAAATCAGTCTGTACGTATTTTCCCCGAACAGTTCGGCTAACAGTAGAAATATCCATGTGAATATCATCGGCAACATCCTTTTCGTACATTGGCTTTAATCCTTCCCCCATATTCTCAAAAAAGTCAAATTGCCTGATCAGAATAGAGTTCATCACTTTTATCATAGTTTCCCGGCGTGAATTTATTGCATCGATATACCACTTAGCCCTCTCAAAATTATTCTTAATGTACTCTTTCGCCTCATCCGTCATTCCATTCTTATCGGTATTCATCATTTCCCTATAAGCATGGTTTACTTTTAGTGAAGGAATTTTATCATTCAAAAATACTTTATACTCGTCATTTACTTTTGTAACTATTAAGTCGGGGTAGATATAGTTCTGTTCAAGCTGATCGTCAGTATAACCCGGTTTTGGATTAAGTTTATGTACCGTCTCAAATACTTTATTCAGCGTTTCTTTATCGATAGCAAGTTCCTTCATTATCTTTTCATATTTCTTAAGCCGCAGATCCTCAAAATGGTCTTTGATAAGTGCACAAACATATTCTTTCATATCATCTTCTATATCCAACTCATCAGCCTGCACCAACAAACATTCTTGTAAATCTCTGCATGCGAGCCCCATCGGTTCAAATCGTTGTATAACATGTAGTACATCGAGGATTTCCTTATCAGTAAACTTTTCATTCTCAAAGCTGGTTCCCTTTGACTGTTCATCTAATTCTTCTCTGATACTATCCAGACCCATTCTTAAATAGCCATCTTCATCCAGGTTACCTATAATAAATTCGCCTATAAATATCTGCTTATCAGTAAGGTTTGTTACATGAAGTTGTGAGGTCAGATTATCCTGGAGAGTAACAGTGTCCCGCCACATATTCTCGTAGTTAATGTGCTCTTTACTCTTCCTGTATTCGTGGGTTTTATAGCCATCATATTCTTCATTATAATGATCGCCAAAATCAAGATCCTCATCACCTTTTTTATCAGCTTTTTCGTCTTCCGCTACTTCATCTTCGGTAGATTCGGCTTCATCCAGAAGAGGATTCTCCTCCAATTCCTTTTTTATCATCTGCTCTATGGCAATTGCCGGTACAGCAAGCAAACTTTGCCTCTGAATTATCTGTGGAAGGACTTTCTGGCTTAATTTCTGACTTTGTGTCTGTTTAAGCATCTTTTGAAATAAATCTCTCTTTTAAACTTTTGTAAAACTTTTTACCAAATCCTCTTTCAATACCGCTTTTAACATATTCAAATATTGTAACTCCATCTTCTTTGCCCTTATCCAGGGCATCCCTGCACTCGTACATTTTTTCATATCTGAAGATATTACGCCCTTTTCCGGATACCCTGATAGGAAAAAGCTGGCACGAGATCGGTTTAATAAACTTTACTTCACCGTTGTAATACGCCTTTTGTATAGAACACTTAGCAATACCGTCCTCATAAAATGAAAAAACACAGTCATTATCATTCACATTATTCAAGTGATACTCACCTTCATACTCCAGATAAAACTCTTCCCTGTCCAATATCTTCTTATGCTTATTAGTTAAGTACTTTTTAGCAAAAGGGATTGTTTTCTCTATTTTGTCAATTTCTTCCTCGAGTATCGGCGCTCCAAGAGTACCTTCCAGAGTACAGCATGCACCTTTACATTTTTCCAGATCACAAGAAAACTTCACATCAAATATCCTGTCATCGATAATATATTCATCCAGGCTCAGCTTCATACCTTGATGAAATTCTTTCCCGGTATCTGCCTGACCAAACCCTTTAATTCAAGCGAAAGCAAGTTCACAAGGCAGTCAGAAACCGGCAGACCGGTTTCCATGTTAATCGCATCGATATTCATCGGTTGGTAATCCAACTTCACATATATTTGCTTCTCAATAATATTAAGGTTGCGAATAAGTTCCTCATTCATATCATCCTTCGGTTTCCTTACCAGTGGGGCAACTTTGTATTCAAGCTCGCTAAGTATATCATCTACATTCGTTACCATTTTCGCATAACCTCTTTTTATAAGCTCGTTAGTACCGGAGGATTTTTTAGAATTAGCATATCCTGGCACAGCAAATACTTCCCTATTCTGGTCCAGCGCAAGCTGGGCGGTTATCAAAGAACCTCCCTTTGCACCGGACTCTACAACAAGTGTACCAAGCGAAATCCCGCATATTATCCTGTTCCTGCGCGGAAAATTTACTCTATCCGGTATGCTTCCAAAATCTAGCTCCGATATCACAGCCCCGGATTGTGTTATCTTCTCATATAGTTTCACATTTTCCGGCGGATATATCACATCGAGACCTGATCCTAACACCGCGTAAGTAATATTCCCGCAATCTAAAGCAGTCATATGAGCAACAGTATCTATACCGTTTGCCATCCCGCTTATAATTGGAATTCCAAGCTCCGATATCCCCTCGACTAGTTGTTTGCAGATAATCTTACCATATTCAGTTGGCACACGAGTACCCACCACACTTAATGAATACTTATCATTTTCATTTAAACTTCCTTTGTAATATAAAAGAACAGGCGCGTCAAATATCGTCCGAAGGTTAACCGGGTAATCTTCGTCCAGGATCGAAACCATTTTCACATCATCAGCATCACATTTATCCAGAATCTTATTGAACTCATCTTCATACAGATTCTGTTTATCTTTGACCCTGCTAAGATCACTTATAATACCAATATCAAAGCCATCTATTTTTCTGAATTCCGACAATGGTGCCTCAAAACACTCCTTCGGACTTTCGAATACAGAGATCAACCTTCGAATCCGGACATTGCCAAGATTCTTAACTTTCGTTAAAAAATAGAGATATTTTAAATTTTCCCGGCTATCCACTGGTCAACAAAACTACCCAATTTAATTATCTTATTAAATGAAAAAATGGCACCAAAATTGCAGTTCGGCACCACTAAATATAACAAAATTAAAAATTAAAAAATATTTACCGTTTTAATTTCGGATCGAAAGCATCCCTTATGCCGTCCCCAAGCAGGTTCACAGCGAAAACCGTTATCATAATAGCAAGTGATGGAAATACAGCCAGCCCCCAGTTTGTACCGGCAATTATATACTTATATCCGTCAAATATCATCTGTCCCCAGCTTGCCGTGGGAGGCTGAACACCCAATCCAAGAAAACTTAAACTGGCTTCGAAAATAATTGCTGTTGCAAATCCTGCGGTACCAATAACAATTACCGGTCCCAGGGAATTTGGCAATATGTGACGGAGAATTATTCTCGGTGCTTTAAAACCTACCGCACGGGTTGCTTCTACGTACTCTGTTTCCCTTAGAGAGAAGAACTGTCCGCGAACTATCCTCGCTACATCTACCCATCCCGTCAAACCGATGGCAACAAACGCCTGCCAAAATCCTTTTCCCAGCACAACCGATATCGCAATTACAAATAATATAGATGGAAATGCCCAGACGACGTTTACTACCCACATTATAACCTTATCGGTAGCTCCCCGGAAAAATCCGGCAAACGCTCCCATTAATACACCAATAAATACTGCTATCGTTTCAGAGATCAAACCAACCGATAAACTTATCCTTGCACCATAAATGAGCCTGCTGAGTATATCTCTGCCGAACCTGTCTGTTCCGAGTATGAACGTCAGCGTTCTATTCCACTTTTCTCTTCCACCGGGAGCGAGATCTGCTAACGGGATCTCCATATCCCTCCCTGCATAATCTTTATAATAAACGGTTCCGTTCTCTTCTTTGGTTACACTTTGTATAGGTATGTAGGGGTTTTCCGATTCGTTTGGATCGACGTTTTTGACAAGAACATTTCCTTTAAAGCCCATCGTCTTTGTAGCAAATTCCAGTATCTGAGCATTAGGATTAAAGGGCGCAATGAAATCGGCAAGGAGTGCAACGAGAACCATGAATATCAGCACATACAAACCGGCCATCGCCAGGCGGTTCCTTTTCAGCCTTCTCCATGAATAATACCAGAGGCTTTTCGGCTTTCCTTCCGCGAGGAAGAAATCCGGCTGTTCGAGCCTCTCGTCACCCTCTTTTACTATTTCCGGTTCCTGGTTTATGTCCTTATTTTCTTCCAATAAATCTAATTACAGTTTTACTTTAGGATCCAGCCATGCGTAGATTATATCTACGAGGAAGTTTATTACCACAAATACAATAGCCGCAAAAAGTACTGTTCCCTGTACCATAGGAAAATCTAGCTTTAATATTGAATCTACAGCGAGCAGACCAATGCCCGGCCAGTTAAAGATATACTCTATGAAAAATTGCCCGCCGAGCGTAGCCGCAAGCGATGCGCTTAATGTAGTAACCACCGGATTAAGTGCGTTTCTCAATGAATGTTTAAAGATAACAACGTTTTTATTTAAACCCTTGGCTTTTGCCGTTCTGATATAATCTTTATTCATCACCTCCATCATCGATGACCGCGTTACCCTCGCAATAATAGATAAAGGTCTTAGTGCAAGCGTGACCATAGGCAGAATAAGATACTGCCACCCCTGGTTTATGTACCCGGATATTGGAAACCACTTCAATATCGAGCCGAAAATTAACGCCATTATAAGTGCAAAGACGAATTGGGGTATAGATATCCCAAAGAGAGCAAAAACCATCGCTGCATTATCTGTAAAGGAATATGGTTTTACGGATGAAATAACACCTATCAGCACTCCCAGGATTGCCGAGATAAACATCGCGCTGCATGCAAGTAAAGCTGTCGCAGGAAGTTTGTCGAGGATCGTCTTTACTACTTCTCGGTTTGTGGAGTACGACCTACCCAGGTCGCCGTGTAGAGCTTTTTCGAGAAAATTGAAATATTGAACGTATAATGGTTTATTTAATCCTAACTCTTCGCGAACGGCTTCTACTGATTCCACATCGGCTCTCTGTCCAAGGAGCATTCTGGCAGGATCTCCCGGCACTATATATAATAGTGAGAAAGTTACGGTAATAACCCCGATTATTATGAGAATTGACTGAAAGAAGTTTTTAACTATATACTGCCACATCGTCCGCCAGGTTAGAAATGTTTGTGTAAAATATAAATTTACGGACATAAAAAAAAGTCTCGAATTGGATTTCGAGACTTTTATAACTCTAATAGATCTCTAGAATGCTATTCTTCGTCGCTTGTTTTAAGGTCTTCCGGGTTTATTACTCTTTTTGCGTGTAAGAAGTGGCTTGAGTAAAAATCGGAGTTTAATGAAGCAACTGCAACACCGGTCCTTGAACCTGAGTGAACAAAATATCCGTCCTCAAGATAAATTCCCACGTGTGTTGTTCTGCCTTTGTTCATTGTGTCAAAGAAAAGCAGGTCGCCGAATTTAAGATCTTCCCTTTCAATAGTTTCACCGACAGAAGACTGCTCGAGCGATGTCCTGGGTAGTAATACCCCGAGAGACTGGTACATAACCGTCTGCACAAATGCAGAGCAGTCAATACCTCTCTTTGAAGTACCGCCCCAAAGATAAGGAGTATTTAAGTACTCGATAACTTTGTACATCACTTCGTCTTGATCTGCTGATGATAGAAGGTTTGATTCGACTATGAATCTTTCTAGTGAACTTGATAAAGATTCTAAATTATCTTTATCGATGGATGACTTCTCTTTTAAAACTTCGCTAGTGGATACAATTTGTGAAGTCTTGTAATCACGAGCGTCTTTTTGATCTCTTTCATCCCTTGATAGATCCGAACCGGTCGAGCATCCTGTTAGCATAATTCCTAATAATAACAAAAGTGCTACTGGCACGGAGTATCTTAATTTCTCCATGTGGTTTTTCTCCCCTGAAAAATTAGTTGAGTTAAAAAAATATAAGTAAAACCCCTTAAAAATCTATTCAAAATAAAAAGAATAAACTTATTTATCAAGCCATAAGAGCCTAAAATTTACTCTATGCATTGGATCTAGGGCGTATCCGCGTACATAGGGCTGTAATAATCGGAAGTCCTGGTCGTAGTAAAGATACATCATAGGTGCATCATCTACCGCAATTTGCTCTGCCTGAGCATATAATTTATACCTTTCTGTTTTATCAGTAGTTTTAATAGCTTGCTCAAATAATTTATCAAATTCCGGGTTAATATATCGAGTACTGTTTAGAGGGCTGATCTGCTTAGGATCCTTGGGAACATTGGCTCCCCAGTATAAATTAAGGAAATTCTCGGGATCCGGGTAATCAGCTACCCAACCCAATCTCCACATATCCGCCCTTCCGGCATCGATATTATCCAGATGTTGGGCAAATGGTATGATCTCGAGGCTCATATTTACGCCAACTTCTTTAAGCATAGCCTGTATTGCTTCAGCTACCTGTAGATTTCTGTCACCTCCGGAATTGATCTGAAGTTTTACATTCAAACCCTTTCCACCCGGGTAACCGGCTTCGGTTAGCAGCTCTTTAGCTTTAGTTGGATTATAGTCATAACCCTTTATATCATTTATTGGATAATCCGGCATCGATGGAGGTACTATTCCGTGAATTGCCGGACCGAAAGCCTGTCCGTTTACAACGAACTTTACTATCTTTTCTTTATCTATCGCATAGTTAAGAGCCTGTCTGAGTTTTTTATTGTTAAACAGGTTACCTGAAGTAAGGAAACCGTAATATTGGATAGATAGCGTAGGAGCTTTTTGTAAAATGTATTGCGAGAAAGCAGGAGTAAGGTTACCGTCCTCACCTACTACGTCTCTGAATGTTTCATTGGGAATCCTGTAACTTTCATCGAGTGAGCCGTTCGTAAATTCCAATTGCTGTGCTGCATTATCTTTAATGAACCTGAACTTCGCGCCTTCTAAGTATGGAAGCTGGTTTCCGAATTCATCTTTCATCCAGTAATTTGGATTTCGTTTCATATTCAATTCGAGATCGGGCTTCCAATCGACAAAAATAAACGGTCCGCTTCCAACCGGGTTCTGAAAATAATCCTGCCCGTACATATCTACTGCTTCTTTTGGTACTACATATCCGTAAGTAAGTGTAATGTAATAAATGAATGGTCCGAATGGCTGTTTAAGCTTTACCTGAAAAGTAGAATCATCTTTTACAACATAGCCTGACACTCCGTCCATGGTTGGCTCTTTATTATTATCTCTTGCTTCCTTAATGTGGTTATAATATTCCTCCGCACCTTCGACATAATTCTTGTAATATGAATACCCGATCGTCTGTGTCCTTGGATCGCATACCCTGTCAAAAGAATATTTTACATCCTTCGCCGTTATCTCCCTTCCCTTTCCGTCGGGGAAACATTTATTGTCATGGAAATATACACCCTTTCTCAAATGAAAAGTATATAGCAACCCATCCTCGGATATCTCCCAGGTTTGCGCCAGCTGCGGCACAAGCTGTAAATTGGAATCCAGATCTATAAGTCCGTCGTATATCTGGTGTGCTACATGGTGCGACACCACATCGTTTATCCTTACCGGATCGAGGCTTCTGATATCCTCGGTTTCATTTATCCTGAAGATTCCACCGCTTTTCACACCCCCATTAAGGGTTTCAAATGTACCCTCTTGCTTATCTCCGCATGAAGAAACGAAAAAAGACAGAACCAGGACCGATAAAATAATTATCTTACTTTTCATTATACTCGTTATGATTTCTACAAAATATTTATTCTTTATTTATAAGTCTAAATTCCCATTTATAGTTTCATTCAGCTTATCCACTGCATCCAGTATTTTTCCCTCGAAATCCTCTTCCTTGCATTTATCTCCTGCCGCATATATTATGGAACGGCTGGAATTTATTAAAAAATTCCTGTTGCTGAGACTACTCAACAGCTTTTTAACATCAGCTTTCTGAGCCCCCACTCCGGGTAATAACAGCGACACATTTTTATATTTCGCAAGCACTTTCTTTATCTCAGCAGGATGATTTGCCCCGATGACAAACCCTACATTATCCGGCTTACCCCATTTCATTCCTAGTTCTATTACTTTCTCGTATATATATTTGCCCCCGGCTTTGAGCATTTGCAGATCTTTGCCCCCGGGATTTGACGTTAGCGCAAGTACATATACCAGCTTCCCTTTCCTTTTCAGAAAAGGTTCTATAGAATCCGATCCAAGATAAGGACTGAATGTTATCGCATCGAAATCATAATTATCGAAATAAGCTTTCGCGTACATTTCATCCGTATTGCCCATGTCACCTCGTTTCGCATCACATATCACGATCATTTCTTTTGGAATGTACTTCACTGTCTCTCTCATGGCAGTGAGACCTATCCCGCCTGCTTCCTCGTAAAAAGCCATGTTGAGTTTATAACCGGCGACATCATTCTTTGTTGCGGCTACGATCCTCTTATTAAACTCCAGCATTGGGTTGGAATCATCTTTGAAAATGGCGGGAATTTTTTCAATGTCGGTATCCAGACCGATAACGACATTAGAATTGTTTTTCTTTACTATCTTTTCAAGCTTTTGTAGGTAACTCAATGGTATAATTTTGATTAGAATTTATTTTTCCACATCATTGATTCGACGGGCTTTACAGTTTTCTTATTGTACTTCGCAGATTTCTTTTTATCATAAGGTGTCTCTACTTCACCATCGACCGCAAAATATATAAGCTGACCAATAGGCATGCCCGTATATACTCTTACTGGCTGTCTTACCGATATTTCCAGTGTCCAGTTATTTTTAAAACCTACATCACCCTTACCCGCAGTAGCGTGAATGTCTATCCCAAGACGCCCCACACTCGATTTGCCTTCCAGGAAGGGCACACATGTGAGAGTCTCTGTGTATTCTTCAGTCACACCCAGGTATAGTCTGGATGGCAACAAAATAATTCCTTTATCAGGGATCTTCATATGGGTTATCTTGTTATGGGCTTTTGCGTCGAGTATATCATCATTATAAACTGCCAGCCATTCGCCGAGATGAACGTCATAGCTGTTTGTTCCAAGACACTCTTTACGGTAAGGCTTAATTAAAATGTTTTTGTTTTTGATCTCTTTGAGGATCTGCTTGTCGGTAAGGATCATTAAATGAAGTATTTATTTAAAAAGTTTATGGTAAAACTACATATATAATTTTCTATTTCTATATGCATTCATACCTATACCCAGCATCATCATAAACGACAGCAACGATGAAACACCATAGCTTACAAGAGGCAGTGGAATACCTATTACCGGCATTATTCCCACCGTCATACCTATATTTACAAATAAATGGAAAAGGAACACAGTCGCAAAACCTATACAGCATATGCTCAGGAACTTATTCCGTGCGAAGTAAGCGCTGTTTATAAGCTGAAAGATAATAATAAAATACAAAATGAGTAAGACAATCGCTCCTATAAAACCAAATTCTTCACCTACCATGCAAAATATGAAATCCGTCCACTGCTCAGGGATGAATTTTAGCTGAGTTTGAGTACCCTGCAAGTAGCCTTTACCCATTAATCCGCCCGATCCGATTGCAACTTTTGACTGAATTACGTTATATCCGCTTCCAAGCGGGTCTGATGTCGGGTCGAATACTGCCATGATCCTCCTCTGTTGGTATGGCTGAAGCTTACCGTAGACGTAATCCACCGATAGTCCCGCTGCAATATTCACGAACATTATTATAAGCGCAATGATCCACCGCTGTTTAAACCACATATATAGTACAATAGCAACCAACACAAGCGCTCCTATCATATAGTACAACCCAAAGAATGAACACACTGCTACGATTGCCGGAGAAACAATTGCAAATACCACATATGTCGGGAGACCAGCCCAGAAAAAGATAGGGATCGTCATCGCAAGAAATACCAGCACCGTTCCCATGTCCGGCTGTTTCATGATCAAAGCAACCGGTGCCAGTACTATAAGCGCCGCTATTATAAATGTCTTTGGATTTTTTATATCGCGCTCTTTATCCTCCGCAGCAAAGAATCTTCCCAGAGCCATTATAGTCGCCAGCTTAGCAAACTCCGACGGCTGTATGCCAAAACTTCCTATACTAAACCAGCTCCTTTGTCCGGATATTTTCTTACCAACTACAAGAACCGCAATAAGACCCAATAAAGATATTGCGTATAAAATGTATGATGTATTACTGAGATATTTCGAAGGGACATAATTTATTACGATCATAAGAACAAAACCAACGATAGCAAACATCATTTGCTTTTTATAGTAATCGGTATCACCTTCATTGCTAAAAGAAGCACTGTATATTGCAATTATACCAATGGTAACTATTGCAACCGTCGTAAGCAGGAGAAGTACGTCGAATTTTTTGAAAAAATCTTTCAGCATCTAGTCCCCAACCGATTTTATATTGGAATCAGGATTAAAGATATCCAAAGAATTTCCGCTAAGGAATCTCACCATTATTGCTCCTGCTGCCGGCGCACCGAATACGTTACCCCAGCCCGCTCCTTCACCCAAAACACATACGGCTATTCTCGGATCATCATAAGGTGCAAAACCAACAAACCAAGAGTGATTTGGTCCGCCTGAATTCTGTGCAGTTCCGGTCTTGCCTGCAAGTTTGAAATCTTGATTTTTTATGTTTGTCGCAGTTCCATTTCCATTTACGACCAGGTACATGCCTTTCTTCACTACTTCAAAATATTTCTTTGGTATATCTATCTGCCTGCTCTGGAACTGTGGTGTTTCTTCCTGTTGTGTGTTCGGATTTACAACCTTCTTAACAAAGTGCGGCTGCCAGTATAATCCGTCCATTGCGATTGCCGAGGTATATGCTGCCATTTGAATAGGTGTTACACCGAGCTCTCCCTGTCCTATGCCGAGACTGACTATATAACCCTGTGTCCACTTACCTTCACCATAAACTTTATTATAGTACTCTACCGAAGGCAATCTGCCCGGAAGCTCTTCCGGAATATCTATTCCGGTCTTTTTACCAAATCCTAGCATCGTACCAAACTTATGATAATTATCCAGACCTATTTGCAAAGCAAGCTTATAGAAGAATACGTTTGAAGAGTGTTCAATTGCTGTAACAACATTTATTGGTCCGTATGCACCGTGATCCATGAATGTCTTCGTTCCGAATGTAAAAGAACCACCGCATACTATTGTCGAAGTCGGTGTTATTGTGCCTGAACCCATTCCGGCAAGCCCCATCATCATCTTCCAGGTCGATCCTGGCGGATAGTTTGTCATCGTCGCCCTGTTAAAAAGCGGTTTACCTTCATCTGTCATCAAGGCATTGAGTACAGCTTTGTCAGTTGGACCGGAAAATATGGAAAGGTCAAAATCCGGCTTTGATACCATGCACAGTATCTCCCCTGTCCTGGGATCCATTGCAATAATAGCTCCCTTGTAATTCTTCATTAATTTTTCAGCGTATGCTTGTAGCTCACTGTCTATACTGAGCATAAGATCCGAACCGTTAATAGGCGCAATGTTGTCCTTGCCGTCGTTAACGCTTCCCATCTCTCTGCCCTTTACATCGACCGCGATGAACTCGTAACCCTTTTCTCCTCTTAAATAGGTTTCATACTCCTTCTCAAGCCCTTTTATTCCAATTATATCACCCTGCTTATAATAATTCCCGACCTGATTCTTTAATTGTTTCTCTGAAATCTCCTTTGTGTAGCCGAATATATGCGACCCTCTGAAATCATTCGGATAATACCTTAATGCTTCAACCTGGTAATCAACACCTATCAACCTGTCTTCATTTTCGGAAAGGTATGATATTACGGGGAAATCGACGTCCCTTTTAATTCTTGTTGGATTAAACCTGTTAGTACCTCTAACTCCTTTAAGGATCTCCCTGATCTCGGCGGGTTCCATCTGGATAAGTCCGGCTATTTCCTGTATCTGGTTGGTGTCGAATTGAGATGGTGTGATCATAACGCTGTACGACGGACGGTTATCCACAACAACCTTCCCGTTCCTGTCGTACATCAAACCTCTCGGCGGAATAATAGTAACAGTCTTGGTGGAGTTTGACATAGACTCCTTACCGTATTCACTCTGATTCATCAATTGCAACTGTACCAGCCTGAATACCAGTACGACAGCGACCATTAAAACCAGTCCGTAAAAAACATATTTCTTTGCCGCATCGCTCATGTTAATAAACTTTTTTCATCTCCCCGCGCCTCGGTATTACCGCATATACTAAACTTATTATTATAGTATACGTGGTCGAAGGTAAAATATATTTCAATAGTATATCGAAAAACGATAGTAAAGCTCCCTGTAAGAAAATATTATAGTATATAAAATTGCTTGTAAATGCGCATACAAACACAACCCATAAGAAATTATACTTGATAAGATATTTATCATTGTCCGGATTAAAAAAGTATCCTCCCGCAAATCCTGCCACCGAATAAGACAGAGCTGATAATCCAAGGAACGAGCCTCCTAATATGTCCAGCAGCATCCCCGCCACAAATCCGGTTATAGTACCAAACATCTGCCCCTCTTTCGCCGCAATGTATGCTATCATTATTATCACAATATCCGGAGTGATCTGGTATTTAGTAATGGATAATAACCATATAAGCTGATCCTGGATAAATATCAAAAGAACGAGGATTACAATGTATTTTATATACGATATTATCAAACAGCTATTAGGGTTATGGAGTTTCTTGTTTATTGTAAAGTTCTTCCAGATTTTTTCGCTCTTCGTTTGGAAGATACTTCAGTACAAATACCTCCTCCAGTACACCAAAATCCACCGAAGGAGTGATTAAAAGCTTTTTGAAGAGATTGTCCAGATTTCCTGCTTCCCGTACTACTCCAACCGGGATACCCGCCGGAAATGTATTACTATATTCTGACGTTACGATTATATCACCGGCATTAACATCAGCGCTTTTGGGAACATTCGTAACAATAAGATTCTCCACACCATCATATGTCAGAATTCCATCTACTCTGCTCCTCTGTCCTTTCACTGTTACCTTTAGATCATTATTAAATAATATCTGTGCTATCGAATAATTCTTACTGGTCGCTACAATCTTACCCACAAGACCGTCATCTGTAATTACAGGCATGTTCAGTTTCACACCGTCGTCTTCACCAACGTTCAGAGTTATCGTATTTCTCTTCTTAACAACGCTCTTATTAACTATACTGGCGCTCACCACATCCGCACCTGTTATTTCTTTCAATTGCAGGAGCTTTGTAAGTCGAATGTTTTCAAGACGCGCTTCTTTGAGTGATGCCACTTCGTTTGCCAGCTTTATATTCTTTTCACGGAGGAATTGGTTCTCGCTCTCAAGCTCGAAGACGTTCGGGATAGCAGAAACTCCGCTCTGGATCGTCCCGAAAAAACCTATCGCGACAGCCCGGAGAAAACGGATCTGCGTGTTATCGTTTGAGAATAGCATTACTAAGGATAAAACAACAAGGAGTGTGAGTATTAGATACTCTTTTATAGATAATATTATTTCCCCAAACTTTCTCATGAATCTTTTTTCTACTTTACTTCAGTAACATCATACTGAGGAAAATAATTTTACAGCTAATTTAAAACTGAACAACTTTATTACCTTTTAATCATTACCTTTCTGTACTTATCGAGGTCTTCCAGTACTTTCCCTGTTCCTCTTGCAACAGCTGTGAGAGGATCCTCCGCGATATGCACCGGTACACCGGTTTCAGTCCTGATCCTTTCATCCAATCCTTTAAGCAGTGCTCCGCCACCCGTCAGGAATATACCTCTATCGAGTATGTCAGCCGCAAGTTCAGGTGCTGTCTTCTCCATTGCTACCTTAATGGCTTCGACCATTTGTGTAACGGGAGCATTAAGAGCTTCTCTTATCTCGATCGAGCTTACTTCAGTAACTTTAGGCACACCCGCAACAAGGTCTCGTCCTTTTACTTCGATGATGACCTCTTCCTTCAGAGGCATTACTGAACCCACCTGACATTTGATTTCTTCTGCTGTTCTCTCACCGATTAGTATGTTGTGATTTGCTCGGAAGTAACGCACAACTGATTCCGTTAATTCATCTCCGGCAACACGTATAGAAACACCATTCGTGATTCCAGATAATGCAATGACGGCTATCTCTGTTGTACCCCCGCCAATATCCACTATCATATTACCGTAAGGAGCAAATACATCCAGTCCAATACCAATTGCCGCCGCCATAGGCTCGGAGATAAGGTAAACTTCCTTTGCGCCGGCGTGCTCGGCAGTATCGCGCACTGCTCGTTTCTCGACTTCAGTTATACCGCTTGGAACACAGACAACGATCCTTCTTGCCGGCATCCAGTTAGAGCTGATCTGCTTAATGAACAATCTAAGCATACCCTCTGCGATCTCAAAATCCGCGATAACACCGTCCTTCATTGGACGTATTGTGTTAAGCTCTTTGTGAACCCTGCCCATCATCTTCTTTGACTCATCTCCTATCGCAACAATTTTTCTTGTACCAACATCAAAAGTAACTATCGATGGTTCGTTGAGAACAATCCCCTTTCCCTTCATATATATCAGGGTGTTTGCCGTTCCCAGGTCGATAGCTATGTCATTTGAGAACATCCCGAATAAACCCATGTTTCTGTTTCCTTACAGTATTTAAAATTTTAAAACTACTTTCTTAATGTTTGAAATGCCTGACTCCAGTGAATACCATCGCAATACCCTTTGAATTAGCCGCCGCTATCACGTCCTCATCCTTTACCGAACCGCCCGGCTGTATAACTGCTGTTGCACCGGCATCTGCCAGCGCTTCCAGCCCGTCCGGAAACGGAAAGAATGCGTCCGACGCCGCGACACTTCCATGCAGATCGTGTCCGAACTCTTTCGACTTCATTATCGCAATGTTAGTGGAATCTATCCTCGAAGGCTGTCCGCATCCGATGGCAAGAGTCTGCTTGTTCTTCACGAAAACCACCGCGTTCGACTTAGTGTGCTTCACCACCTTGAATGCAAACAGCATGTCGTCAATTTCGTCATCCGTTGGTTTCTTTTCCGTTACAGTTTTTAACTCGCCCTTTGTAACAGCCTTACTGTCCTTCTCCTGGTAAAGAATACCGCCTGCTACCTTCCTCACTTCGAAATCATCCCTATCCCAATCGAACTTCAGCAACCGCCTGTTCTTTTTCCCTTTGAGAAATTCCAGCGCGTCGTCGTCATAATCCGGGGCAAGTATTATCTCAGTAAATATCTTATCCACTTCCTCCGCCGCCGCCTTATCCAGCTTCTTATTAAAAATTATTATCCCACCGAACGGTGACTTTGTATCCGTTGCAAATGCACGCTCGTATGCTTCCTTATTCGTCGAACCAAGAGCCACACCGGACGGATTTCCGTGCTTTATTATTATACATGCCGGACCTGAGTCTTTGAACTCATACATGAAGTTAAACGCCGCGTCTATATCCAGGATATTGTTATAGGACAGCTCCTTACCATGCAGGATCTCGAATATATCGTCGAAATTATCCCTGAATAGTACTGCCCTCTGGTGAGGATTTTCGCCGTAGCGCAGAACTTTCTTATCATCCAGCTCCAATACAACGTCTTCCACATCCTCATCGAATACCCTGCTATGAGAGATCACGCTGTCTTCATCATCCTCGCCCGACATCTCGTAAAAATAATCCGCGATAGCATCATCATAATTCGTAATGATCTCGAACGCCTCGTATGCAAGTTTCCTTGAGTAATCGACACCGATATTATTATTCGTGTTTTTTAGTTCCCCGATGTAACCCGCGTACTGGGATTTATCCGTTATTACGTTTACGTGTTTGAAATTCTTCGCCGCCGCCCTGATGAGAGTAACACCGCCGATGTCAATCTGCTCGATCGCTTCCGCTTCAGTGACACCTTCCTTTGCGATCGTCTCCTCGAAAGGATACAGACTGCACACCACAAGGTCTATCGGGAATATCTTTTCTCTCTCAGCCTGCTGCATGTGTGAGGGCTTGTCCCTATCGGCAAGTATCCCCCCGAATATCATCGGGTTCAGGGTCTTCACTCGCCCGTCCATTATTTCCGGGAAGTGCGTCACATCCTCCACTGATATAACCTCTATACCGTTCTCCTTAAGTAACTTATGCGTACCCCCTGTCGAAACTAACTGTATGTCCATTCCTGCCAATTCCCGCGCGAACTCTACCACTCCGTCTTTATCATAAACACTGATTATAGCCCGTTTTACCAATTTTATTCCTTCTTTTGTCATCCTGAACTTGATTCAGGATCTATGTTTGTTTGATTCTAAATTTTTGATCACTTTCGGATAAACTCTGTGCTCCACTTCTTTCATTCTCTCCATCAAACTCTCCGGCGTTTCGTTTTCATTCACAGGCACTCTCTCCTGGTAAATGATCTCGCCCTCATCATAATTTTCATTAACGTAATGAACGCTCACGCCCGTCTCCCTCTCATCGTTTTCTATCACCGCCTTGTGAACGTTGATGCCGTACATTCCCTTCCCTCCGTATTTTGGAAGCAGTGCAGGATGAATGTTTATAATACGGTTCGAATACTTCTTAACAACTTCTTCGGGAAGCATCTTCATGTAACCTGCCAGAACGATGAGGTCCGTTTCGTTTTTCTCTAATGCTGATATAAACAGATTCGAATAATCTTGTGAGGATAGGTCCGGAAAGACTTTCCTGCTGATGTGTACAACCTCTATACCTTCTTCTCTTGCAATCTCCGCAGCCCCGCACGAAGAATTATTTGTAATTAATAACCCTACGTCCGATTCTATTTCTCCCTGTTTCCTGCTCTCTAATATCGCTTTAAAATTTGTCCCGCTTCCGGAAGCGAACACGCAGATCTTCAACCTCTATTGTTTATATATTTATGCAAATTAGCTATTTTGCCAAATATTTACAATGCAGGGATTGGGTAAAATGAGGTAATTTTTAACTTTTTTTGGGAAGAACCTAACCTCACCTACTACCTGATGAGGTTGAAGACCTATAAGAAGATACGGAGTAGAAACTCATTGCGGATTGATTGAAACAAATCCCCGAATTTACCATATAAAATATAGAATATTATGAAACACCACCATGCTACCAAAATTCAACCCAAAAACTGTATTTCCGGACTCTGAGAAAGACGCATACAAAGATATTAACATTGACGGCTTACTAAGATTAAGGAAAAAGTACAAACTAAAGCGTTTGCTTTATCAATTCCTTATAGCACTTGTGATCATTGTACCCATAGCATATGCTATAATTATGAATATCTACTTTAAAAGAAGTTTTATAGCAGATATCGGAAGAGCTTTTTTAGCTTTAGTTGTTTTACTTGTAGCGTTTGCATCAGGTGCGACTAAATATAAAACTGAGCAAATCAAAATAAACGAAGAATTAACTAAAAAAGGTTACATCGATTAAAACCGTGCATTGACCCCGATTGTCGGCAGTATCGGTATCATACCCCTCACGTCCCTGTGGATCTGGTAATCACCATCGAGGTAATAATCATATCCAAGCACGTTCGTTCGGTTATAGACGTTGATAACGTCGAGATAGAAGGTCCAGTCTGTGTTCCAGAACTTAGCAAAAGCAGAAGCGCGTATATCCAGCCTATGATAATCCGGTCTGCGTTCGGAATATATATTCGATGCGTCGCCGTAATCCAGGTTGAATATCACTCTTCCCGTTAAAGGATTTACAACTAGCGAGTCATTCACAACGCGCGGCTGTATACCTGTGGGAGGAGTTTCGGGGAAGTTCGTCGCGTACTGCCACCTCGCTCCAAGCTCGAGCCATGAGTTCACACGATAGTTCAATACGATGTTCAACGCGTGCGTGCGGTCGAAACGGAACGGGATAACTACACCGTCTCCCCTGTCCCTCTTAGAAACGGAGAACGAGTAATTGATCCACCCGTAGAATTTTGTATTAGGATTATTGTACTTCTTCTCCAGACTGAACTCGAACCCGACGGAATTACCGCTTCCCGAATTAACCGGGATAGTAGTCAGAGAATCGTAAGCTATCTTTGAATTGGAACGAATCCAGTTATCCGGGTCTCCGACATAAGCCGGGTCTGTATTACTTGGATCGGCAAGCGTCCATACATATTCATACCCAGTCAGCCTCTCCTGCTCTATGAGGTGGCTAAACTTCTTATAATATCCCTCGAGCCTTGCCTGCCATTCGTTATTAAGCCAGCGGTCGATACCAAGCACATAATGAATGGACTCTTCGGCTTTAAGTGTCTTTCCGTCAATATCAGTGAGATTATAGAAAACACGCCCATCGACGAGCTTCTCGTACCCGGGCGACTGATAATACAGCCCTACCGAGGTCCTGACGGTCGTAAGCGGGTCTACAGCATAACCCAAATTTAACCTTGGCGAAAAATACGGTCTCTGCAGGTAAGAATAATAATCAACACGTCCTGAAGGCTGGTACCAGAACTTATCTCCCACACTGAACCTTGCCGAAGCATATGTACTTGCGCGGAAGTTATAAACACCCTCTATACTAAATTCATCCTGCAATGCCCTTGCAGTCGGAATAGAGCTTATGAACGACTTCCACTGATCATCGAAATCAAGCTGGTAAAAGAGATCCGTTTTTATAACGTCAAATCCTGCTCCGAATTCATATCTATTATCGTTTTTCTTATCCAGGAGGACAGACCTGTTTCCAATCGAGTATTTTATAAAATCATAACGTGAATTAAATTTTAATCCTAGCAGTGCGCCGATCTGACGGAGGCTGTCTACCTGCTCCGGACCGAGACCTTCCCTATTAATAAGCGGGTCGAGTATGTCGCCTACGAATTCATTTTGACCGGAGTTCTTATACCATGAGGCAGTAGTGCGTGAAATAAAATCGTCATTAGGGATATAATGCCATGATGCAGACACTACATTATTGTTCGTTACGTCATTCACGTCGATGCTGTCCGGACGGGTACGGTCTTTACCTGAGATTATATCCACACCGTCCTGTGAAAATATCCCGTTAAGGAAGAATTTATGCTTTTTAAATGGTCCTAATGTCAGACGCGCCTGCAGGTCTTTGAATGAAGGGAATGATGAATCTTCTGTGATCAATCCGGCGTTTCGCGCAAACGGGCCAACAATAAGATCATAATAAGTTCTGCGTGTAGATACTATCCATGAGCCGGGAATATTGAATGGTGTCTTACCCTCAAGAACAATGTTCGCGTTGGCAATATTAACGTTACTCATTACCCTTATGTTCTTGTCCCTTGCTCCTTCTCTGTTTGTTACATCCAGAACAGCAGAGAGCCTGTCGCCATACATTGCCGGGAATCCGCCGGTTATTAAATTAATATCCGAGAGTGTTTCCGGGTTGAACATACTTACCAGACCATAAAGACGGTATGGGTTAAATATCTCTACATCATCCATAATAATAAGGTTCTGGTCGGGACCCGAACCACGTATCACAAGCTGTGCGGTGAAATCGTTCGGAGCGGTTACACCGGGAAGAGACTGTAATGAGCGCATTACATCCTCCACTGAACCGGGAAGTACCTTCACTGTCGTCGGCGATATGTTAATTAAACTCGTGCGAAGGTCATCCTGTGATTGCTTGAATTTTCCCTCTACGTCGATCGATTCGGTAACAAATTCTGTCCTGTTAAGAAGTGTTATCTTGATCTCATGGGATTCCCCCGAAACGACATAATAATCGGATATCTCATAAAAAATGTAATTCGGATTTTCTACTGTGATCATATAACTACCGGCAGGGATGGCAAATGTGAATTTACCTTCGCTGTCGGATACACGCTCGAAAGATTCACTTTTACTTTCGGCTTTAACCGTTATACCGGGAAGTGGCTTACCGTTTTCATCTACTATCGTACCTTCGATAACACCATCATCTACAATAGTTGAGTCCTGTGCCTGGGTTGTTGCACCGGGGAATGAGAGAAATGCACTTATTAAGAGGAAAAACAGCAATTTATACGTCATTGATCGTTCCGAATATAAGGTTATTATTCTCTACTCAGGGTAACGAAATTGGCATTAAATTAGTTTCAAACAGGGTGAAAAATCATCATTTTTTAGGCTTTCCCAGTATTTTATTCCTGTGCTTAACTCCCCAATCCCGTAAGGCGTCGATTACATCATCTAGCGTCTTTCCGTATTCGGTAAGCTCATATTCTACAGTAACAGGCTTTGTATCATATACAGTACGCTTTACGAGCTTATTCATTTCGAGGTCTTTCAGCTCTTTTGAGAGCATTTTTGCAGTGATTCCCTTGACTTCTCTCTCTATAACCTTAAACCGTTTTCTCCCGAAACTCAGCGCGATTATTATCGGAAGTTTCCATTTCCCGTTGAGGATGTCCAGCGAATCTCTGACCGGAAGTAACTGCTTTTTGCATTCTACCGAACTTACATCGGGATTTACCTTTGAGGATTTTATTTGTTTTATCATAATTTACGTTTAATGGTATACTAAAGTATAGTAGTATACTTTAGGTAACTAGTTGCTAAAGTATACTAAATATACTTAAGTTTGTATATATAAACAATGCACGGCCGAATGCATCTTTTTTTAAAACGACCTTTAAAATAAGGAACACGAAAAATGAAATTCACATTGTTAACAGGAAGAATACTTTTCTCACTAATATTTTTAATGACACTAATGTCGCACTTTTCAAGCCAATCGATCGAATACGCGGCTGCAAGCGGAGTCCCCCTGGCTAATATAGCAGTACCCTTTTCGGGAATAATTGCCGCTCTGGGAGCTTTAAGTATAATGACAGGTTACAAAGCAAAATTAGGAGCATGGCTGGTAGTTTTATTCCTGATCCCGGTTACATTCACTATGCATAATTTCTGGACGATAAGCGACCCGATGGCAAGACAAATGCAAATGGTGATGTTTATGAAGAATATCTCGATAATGGGCGGAGCCCTGATAGTGTCATACTTTGGTTCGGGTCCATTAAGCCTCGGAGAGAGCATTGAAGAAAAGAAAGAGAACTTTAGTTCTCAGACAAGTAAAGCCCAAATAGCCGCGTGAAATACAATTATGGGCTCATAGGTATAATTCTATTGAGCCCTTATTATTCTAGATATGGCTCCTGTACATATTCCTGCTTCGTGACAACCATATTTCCGTCAGCATCCCTTTCCTCGACTTTATATAGAAACATCTGGCTGTCATAACCGGGAGCATAATCCTGTGAGACTCGCTTTATGAGAATTAGCTTATCGCCCTCCCACTTGAATGTCTCATTAGTAAAAAGTGCACCTGCCGCGCTCCGGTTCGATGAGAAAATTGTTTTGGTATTTGGGTCCGGAGTTACTGTGGTGAGATCGTCGAGTTGAGGCTCGTGAACAAATTCAGCGTTTTTGAATAGATATACTTTACCAAAACAGTTACCAAGTATCATACAAGGGTCGTGAGCATACATGTCGAGGTAGCCGTCGAAGTTATAATCTTCAAATTCCAGATAATGTACATAATCATCTTCGGTAAATTCAATTTTAGGAGGAGTTGTTAATGTATTAGCTTCTGTACGTACTTTATAACTTATTTCGCTGATAATATCTCCGTCCTTTTTTATACAGAAATCGAATTCAGCACCGGGCTTTATGCTAACAGTAAAACTTGTATCACATTGAGCATAAGAAAGACTGCTTAGTAAAAGGATAAAAAAAACCGAAAAAGGTATTAAATTTTTCATTGGTGGAATTTTTACTTTTAAACTGGATAAAGTAAAAGGATGTTCCGTTTACGCGGCTTCTGTCTTGCTGTGCGGATATGATTCAGGATAGAGCAGACATCTGACCTTATGCTCTCCCTTCCCTTCCAGCTCCGGTACGATCCTTGGACAATCGGCAAACGCCTTCGGACAGCGCGGATGAAAATAACACCCGGACGGGACATTAGCCGGCGAAGGTATATCACCTGTAAGAATTATACGCTTTGACTTATTATCCGGATCAGGTATGGGCACTGCCGATAGAAGCGCCTCGGTATATGGATGTTTTGGATCTTTGTAAATGTCCTCCACGTTGGCAAACTCTACTATCTTACCAAGATACATAATTGCAACCCTATCGGAAATATGCTCTACAACGGAAAGGTCATGTGATATAAAAAGGTATGTAAGGTTCATCTCCCTCTGAAGGTCCATCAGAAGATTCAGAATCTGTGATTGAATTGACACGTCGAGCGCCGAAACCGGCTCGTCACAAACAATAAACTTCGGCTCTACCGATAAAGCGCGTGCGATACCGATACGCTGTCTCTGTCCGCCGGAGAACTCATGCGGGTATCTCTTAGCATGGAAAGGACGAAGCCCGACACGCTCGAGCAATTCTTCCACACGTTTCTCTGCCGCCTCTCCCTCGGCTATCTTATGGAACTTCAATATCTCCATCAGCATACCGCCTACCGTTATACGCGGATTGAGCGATGAATACGGATCCTGGAATATTATCTGCATCTCTTTACGAAGAGATTTCAACTCATGGGAATTCATTGCCGTAACATCTTTCCCCTCAAACTTAACTTCCCCACCCGTTGGCTCGATAAGCCTCAATAAGCTTCTGCCTACGGTCGTCTTTCCACATCCCGATTCACCAACGAGTCCGAGTGTTTCCCCTTTATTAATGGAAAAGGTTATATCATCCACTGCTTTGACATAACCGATCGTTTTTGAGAATAAACCTTTTTTTATGGGAAAGTATTTCTTGAGATTATTGACTTCGAGAAGAGTTTCGGGCATATTGCGTAATTATTAATTATTTAAGGCAAATATAGGAGTAGAATGATTAAAATACAATAAAAAACCCTATATAATAATTCAACCACACATTCTTAGGTCATGGCTAAAATTATTTGTAAATATTACTTGTAAATACTAATTTATTGTTATGAAGGCGATTAGAATATACAATTACATCACGTTCTTGCTGGCAATTCTTTTTTTGGCAGTTTATGTGAACATTGAATATCTACATTTTATTGAATTTAATCAGCTTTACATATTTGGAATTTGTAGTATGTTTGTATGTGTTCCTTTGTTTTCAATATCTATTTTTCTTCTTTTTGAGATTCGACAGCTAAATAAAAATAATTCTGAAATAATCAGTGGTATGGATAAAAAAATTGCTGGTATAAACTCTTTGCTCTATTTGGTTTTCACGGGATTCACCCTCTATACATTTCTTTTTAAAAAAATTGTATAGATACTAGAAACCAATGGAAGTAACAAATGAGCACTATCAGAATATTTAATTACATTATCCTTATCGTGGGAATTGTCTTTCTACCTTCATTTCTATTTCATGAATTTTTTATAGTGCGGCTTATATCGACATTAAGAATGGTATCTAGCCTACCTCTGTTTGGCATATCTCTGATAATATTAAGGGAAGTAAATGCCGGCTATAAAAATAAGGAAGGAAATATCAACAAAATCGACCGAATAGCATCGATCTTTAATTCAGCTCTATTCCTGATATTCAGTTTAGATATTATTTACCTAATTATTAGACTAGGACTACTTGCTCTATCGTCTGGTTATGACTAAAACGGTTTTCTAACTAACTGGTTTAAACCAATCCCAGCAGCTTTAATGCGACGAACGGAACAGGAATATCACCCTTCACAACCCAGGTATTTGTACCACTGGCGCCCTCGAGCGGCTTCCACTCCTTGGACTTAAATATCCATGTAGTATCAGCGGTTTTTCCGATCTTTGGCTTTAACTCCTCGCCGTTAAATACAAACGTATTAAGACCGTTAGCACCTGTTTTGGGTTTAAACTCCTTTCCATCCCAAAGATATGTATTGTAAGTATGAGCGCCAAGCTTAGGCTTTACCTCATGCCCTTCCAAAACCCACGTATTAAAGTCGCTGGCACCCTTTTTCAGATGAAATTCGTTATCCTGAGCAACGAAGACACTCGTCTCATCTGCCCCTCTCTTTAATTTTAACTCATTCATTAAACAATGATTTACTTATGGATTTGCTTAAAATATTAAAAGAAATGTAACAAATTATAGGGACTTATGAAACGTAAAAATTAATAAAAAAACTGCTTTTAGGCAGGGATTTGACAAATTAAACTTCACTTTTGGGGTGTTCTTCGTCTTTTTTATCGACCGGAGGGACAGAGATCCTATCTATCAGGTAAACAGCCGCAAATCCGGCCACCATGAGTCCTATAATTATAAAAAACATCTGGTTAAACTCGTGCGGAAGCGTATTTTCGTATATATTCTGCATTACTCCCTTATGGTCGGGTTCTGTACCAATAATATTCTTCCATGGCCAGATGATATTCAGCGATCCAAGCATAAATCCCGCCAGTGAAAATACCGCCATATCATGATGATGCTTAAAAAGCCAGTTCAGCACTCTTGAAAAGGCAACAAGCCCGGATATTGTACCACACAGGAATAATAACAGCATACCTACCTCTGACGCTGGAAAGCTTGCGGTTATATATGAAAGATCACCGTGAACTACCGCGCTTACGGAGTCCTTGAGGTAATCCGTTAAAGTTGTTACAAGCCCGATGACGTATGAGTACTTACCAAGTATGAGAAGTATATACGAACCCGAAATACCCGGGAGTATCATGGCAATAATACCTATAGCCCCGGACAGAAATACAAAGAAAGGTCCGTCCGGAAGATGGACACTCTTTGTGGATGTGACCAGGTACGCTATCACAGTTCCAAGGACGAACATTAATATACCAATTGCATTCCACTTCTTGATCTTTTTTAGAACTATATATATCGATGAGAGTATTAGCCCGAAGAAGAAAGCCCACAGTAAAACAGGTTGGTTTTCGAGAAGGTACTTCATCAGCTTCGCCAAAAGCAGAATAGATGTTAGGATCCCGGCAATTAGAGTGAACAGAAATCCCCCGTCTATCTTTTTAAGGAAAGCCTTTACCTTAAACGTAAATAACAGCTTTACTGCCTGCATATCCACACTTTTCAGCGCCGATATCAGCCTCTCGTAAATCCCCGTTATAAAAGCGATCGTACCGCCCGAAACACCCGGGATCAGATCCGCGATCCCCATTGCAACACCCTTTAAGTAAAGGACAAATCTTCCCATATAAGAATTAGATATATATTATAGTTAGGTTATGTTGTCTCAACCTTGTCGTACTTGAGGTTGATCTTGATATTTTCCTTGATGGAATAGTAAAACCCTATAGCAACCAGCAGAACAAAATTGAGTAAATGACTAACCGTTGCATAGCTCAGCGAAACTTCCTTATTAAGATGATATATACTCACCAGTACCGTCGTACAAACCACATGGAATGCACCGGCAGAGTTTCCAGGCAACGGGAGAACAAGCGTAAACGTTATTATCGTAAGCACCAGGTTTGCATCGAGGAAATTCAGATCTATACCGAAAGCGAAAAACATTACATACGTAGATAGCACATAACTCGTCCACAATAAAACCGAAAGAACAAATATGATAAGGTAGTTCTTAGGATATTTTATAAATAGAAAGCCGTTTATCATGGATACTAGGATGTCCTTCACCTTTGCCTGTATCTTCTGTGGCAAAAAGCGTACCAGGTATTTCTCTATCAGATATTCCGTCTTTTCGAGATTCATTATCATCAGGATAATGACGATAACAACAACCATCACAATTATTGAACCGTACAGCGCATACTGCTCGAAGTCATTCCCAAACGCGTCGAAGATGCTGTCTTTAAAATAAAACAGACAGAAACCGAACGACACAAATAAAGAAAGCATGTCAAAAATGCGCTCCGCAATTATTGTTCCGAATGAAGCCGCGCGTGATACATCCTCCTGCTTTGCGAATACTACCGGGCGGGACACTTCTCCCGATTTCGGTACAATGCTGTTCATCATGTAGCCGATCATCATGGATGAAAAGAGATTTCGGAAGTGGATGTCCTTTTTTATTGGTTCAAGGAAAAATTTCCACCGGTAAGCCCTGATAATACCGCCGATCACAACACCTATCAGCGCCGCCGCTAATGCGATGAAGTAGTTTGCTTCTTTAAGCTGGGTGAGGAGTTCATTGAAATTTACGTCTTTAAATGCCAGGTACATCAGCAAGACGATCACTACCGAAAAGATTACGAACTTAAGTATGTTTTTAGTCTTATCTGACAATTATAGCCACCGTATATATAAACAAAAAAAGTTAAGCACCAATTTAGCACTTAACTTTTTAAAAATCAGTTTATAATGTAATATCTACTTAAATTAATCTTATTATAGAGTCATTATTCAATTCATCATTATCAATTTCTAATGACCCTTCGGCTATCATATCCCTTATCTCACTGTAAACCGCGAATCCGGTAACATCATACGATCTTAAAATATTCTGAATTATTTCTTGCAATTTATTAATTTTTAATCCTGATTTATTTTCACCTAAAATCTTTTTGATTTCCGTATTCAAACTGTTAGCTGTTGGTAAAATTTTTGGTAAATCTACATCAGAGAAACTTTTTGTAAAATTAAATGCTGGTGGCTTTCCAACTGTTTTCATAATTTATCCCTTTATATGGTAAAAAAAGTTAATAAAATAAGGTATAAAAGCACCAATAATAAAAACTAAAGATAGACTTAAAAGTTCCTTTCCTCTTTGCAATAAGGCCGCTTTTCTAATATTAAATCTAGCATTCGCACCGCAGGTCAGAGCAAGATTTTCCAATAATGAATTCTCATAATCTATTAAAGCTTGTTGAGGATTAGGAGGACTCATTGCCATATAATACTGTCTTAGATCTTTATAATTGTTCTCCAAATTATCAGTAAACTCAATATACCTATACTTCGAATCTTCTTTTAGTGAAAATGCAAATATTCTTAAAAAATAATACATACACCAAATTAAGAATAAAATAGATATTGAACACAATACAAGAAAAATTATAGAATTACAATTAAAATTATCATAATGAAAAGTAGTTAGAATGCTATATATTCCCGTAGCTATAACCACAATAATTGCAAGTGGAATATTTAATGAGTTTTGAAATTCTTTTAATTTTTCAAACTCCTGATCATACAAACTTTTATAAAATTGTAAACGATCCATTACCTGAGATCGATAACGTCCACTCCGTTTGGAGTCTCAAACGTAAACTTTGATGAGCTGATACCGGGATTAAATGTTATTTTATTCAATGTATATGTTGTCGATCCGTTACTATCACTAATAGTGATCTTCCTGATAATGTAATCATTCTTATCTATCCATATTTTTGCAGATTTTACCGTTCCTTTGTTCCTTGGGGTAAGTTTAAGCACGAAACAGTCAAATCCCTTCAGATTTGCTTCACCTTCGAGGTCTGAATAGAACTCTTTCGGATAATCAAAAAGGAATTTATTAGGTGAAAAAGTGTATTTATCATCCTTATAATTGTCTATTACAACCTGTTTCTTCTTAGGAGAATATGACCATGATGTTTTGCCATCGGTTACTACAACTCTTCCGCTGGTTTCTATCCTGTACATATCATCACCTTTTACATATAAAGTACCTGATGAATTTTCAGACTTTCCTGAACTGTATTTAGTAGTTTGAGAAAAAGTAGCTTTTGCGTTATCTAAACCGCTGTATGTTTCCTGCGTCTTCTTTATTATTTCCTGTGCATCCTGAGAAAAAGTGGCTCCAACGGACAATAATAGGATAAGCAGCGTTGCTGATAGGTTTGCAGTTAATTTAGTCATGCTTTAGGTTGATTTATGGCTGTAATTTAGATAATAAACGGAAATTATTCAAAGCAATTATTTATTACCTATTTTACTTCTCAAACTTCGGTGGGTTCCAACCTTTTCGCTTATAGGAGTATAATTCCAGAGAAATACTGCCTATTTGTACGTTAAAATTGGCTTTTATAGGGATTCTCAGGTCATCATTTGACAGCCAGCCCACAAATTCCCCTGTAAGCCCAAAAACACCCACAAAATCGGCTACACCGGCAACTTTAATGACCGATACATCATAATCGATGTTTCCGGTGGATGTGACGTCCTGGTTAATATTAAATGAATATTTTACCGATGATATCTGCTCATTTATAAAAACAGGAACGTTAAAATTCTTATTGGCAAATGAGTGGATCCTCGCATCATAGAAAAGTGATAATCCGTCCTGGAAATAAGTATTGGAATCTATTGGAACCTTCCTGAAGTCCTGAACTTCCATTCCGTCCTTATCCATCTGGACCTTTATATACTTTTCTTTGTAGTTAAAATCGTATTGTGTGGCAGTGATGGTTTTCTCTTTAAATTCAGATGAGGTGAATTTGTCGGAATAGATCTTCTTTTCCTTATCCACCTCATCCAAGACCATTACGGATTCGAAAATGTAATTTACATTGACGAAAGGAATATCTTCGAGGCTCTTGATCTGGGCTTTAGCGGTATAGTGATTCTTGCCGTTCTCAGCATAGGTTGTATTAACCTTAAAAGTCACTTCACCTAGAGGAATAAAGCCGAAATATACTTTGTATTTGAGCTCCTCACCAACCTCCATGACCTTTTCCTGCGAGTACCCATTATTGATCAGTAAACAAAATGGAATTATTAATAATAGTTTTCTCACCTGGATAAAGTCCCGATTGATAATCTAATATCAATGCTGGAGTTTTAATTTGATAATCCTTTATAATAATAAAACTTTTTTAAAATTATTTATTCAAATTTGCCAGCCTGATGGCATCGTCGAATAATGTTACAGCTTTCAGGAACTGGTCATCTGACATTACAAATACCGCATAGCTTCCTTCATCACCCCAGATATCTCTGGCGATCTGTGATTTGATATATGCCTTAATGTATGGTTCATCTTTTGAAAACTCAGAGCTGTTATACGTTACACCTTTATCCGAAGCCATATCTTTCAAATTATCCAGCATTGAATCCGTAACATCAAAATCATCTCTGAACTTTCTGTAACTTGAATACTGGGATTCTATACTTTTTCTCTGACCTCTCATGAAGTTTTCTACATACTGATACAGCACGTTTAGTCTTCTGAGTTGAACCGTATATGGGGTTAGCGTATCGAGCTTCACTACGTAATCTGGAGTAATTCCGCCTCCGCCGTAAACTGTCCTTCCCCCGAATGTTTTAAATACCGGACGTGTCGTATCCAGATCGCTGTCGTGGGAGTGCTCTATGTTATCACCTTCTATATCTTCTACCAGAAGTTTTCTGTATTCAGCGCCGTCATAAGGCTTCTGTATAAGCCTTCCAGCCGGAGTATAATATCTTGCTGTTGTTATCCTAAAAGCAGATCCGTCTGATAAGTCGTATTGTCTCTGTACCAGACCTTTTCCAAACGTAGTCTCACCGACAATAAGTCCCCTGTCCCAATCCTGGATAGCACCTGAAACGATCTCACTCGCTGATGCCGAACCGCCGTTCACAAGGAGAATGAGAGGAACGTCGCTGTATTTACCACCGTTCGATTTATACTCTTCTTCGAATGCTTTTATACGGCTTTTCGTATAAACGATCTTTCTGTCTCTCTCGATAAAAAGTGATGCCATCTTGAATGCCTGATCCAGGTAACCGCCCGGGTTTCCTCTAAGGTCGAGTACCAGCTTTTTCATTCCCTGCTTTTCGAGCTTATCCAGCGCTTGCACAAATTCGTCATAAGTAGTTGCTGCAAACCTTGACACCTTTACATAACCAATTTCATCATCATACATAAATGATGCATCCACACTATACAATGGAATTTTATCTCTGGTAATTTCAAATTCAAGCGGGTTAGATGAACCTGCTCTCATTATCGTCACATTCACTTTCGTGCCTGCCGGTCCGCGTAATTTCTTAGGAACGTCCTCTCTCGAAATTTTTATCGCGCTCTCACCGTCGATCTTCACGATCTTATCACCGGCTAGTATCCCGAGCTTTTCCGAAGGGCCCCCGCTTATAGGCGAGACTACCGTTAGTGTATCGTTTATAACATCGAATTCCACACCAATTCCCTCAAAACTACCCTGGAAATCCTCATTCACTCTTTTTAACTGATCCGCAGTTATGTAAACCGAGTGCGGATCCAGCTCTTCGAGCATTCCTTTTATTGCCGCTTCGGTCAGCTTCTGCGAATCTATATCATCGACATAAAACTTATTCGTTGTTTGAAGTACTTCGTTATATTTTCTTACCTGCTCGGAAACCCTGTCATCGGAAACCGCGTTCTGGATCTTCATGCCGATTACTACACCTAATATCAGCACCAGAGTTACTACAGGAATTAAAATTCGGTTCTTTTTCATATTACTTTTTTAGAATTATTACAAAATTAACACTTTTTAGTTCCACACACATTCCAAACAAAATTAACTAAATAAAAAATACCATAATATAAAATAAAATGGAAGTAGAATAGGCAATGAATACTTATAAATATACTCCAAAAATGTCGGCATTTCCACTTTACTGTAGTCAGCAATCGATTTTACCATAAAATTTGGTCCGTTACCTATATACGTCATAGCACCAAAGAACACTGCCGAGATCGAAATTGCCACCAAAAACACCGGATAAATCTGTGTAAAAGCAAGTACATCGCCGTTTTGCGTCACATCCATGTCGAATAATCCCATCGAAACCGTAAGAAAATTCAAATATGTTGGCGCATTATCCAGAAAACTCGTCAAAAGCCCTGTTGCCCAGTAAAAATCGCCCGGTTTCGTCAATCCCAGATTCTCAGCATTTTTACTCAAAAGCGAAAGAGCGGGTATCATCGTTACAAATATTCCAAAGAATAATATCGCTACTTCTTTTATCGGCTCAAACGTAAAATTGTTTCTTTGATATATCTTATTTGGGGTTATCTTATATGATAAAAACGCTAAACCCAGCATAATTAATTCCCGCATAAATATAGGTTCCTCGATAAAAACCGCAATAATTATACCAAAAAGGAATAATACATTATACCACCCCTCAAATTTAAACTCACCTTCCTCTTTTTCTATATCCTCAACGGATTCGACCGGTATTTTTTTATAGTAATAAAGATCGAATATGTAAAACAAAAGCAGTAGGTATGCAATGGTCGTTATCCATACTATCATTAAATGCTGTGAAACCCAGAAGAACGGAACTCCCCGCAAAAACCCGAGGAACAACGGCGGGTCGCCGATCGGTGTCAGCGATCCTCCCACATTACAAACAATGAAAATAAAGAATATAATATGAAAAGGCTTTATCCTGTATTTATTAAAACTTATGAACGACCTGATAAGAAGCATCGCAGCACCGGTCGTACCGAATAGATTCGAAATAACCGCCCCCGTAAATAGCAAACCGATATTTTTTAGCGGTGTAGACTTTCCCTTTAGATTAATAAATATCCCGCCGGAAATAACGAACAAACTAAATAAAAGCGAGATGAAGCTCAGATACTCATGGAGTGTATCCAGAACCTCCGACGGCTCCGATTCGACAACAAAATAATAGAAAAGGATTATTGCCGATAAGACTACTACTACTTTTGGATAATTTCTATGCCACCAGTGGGAAAGAAAAAACGGTAGCAGCGCAATGGATAGCAAAAGTAAAATGAATGGTACTGCTAATATAATATCCAGGAACATCTCCGCCTACCCATGTCTTTTTGATTGCCGAAAAACAGATCACTTCGACTGCTCATTTTCCTGCGTACCCAGGAAACTTGCCCTGTAATCCTGGAAATTCTCTACTACTTTCTTGACACTGCTCTCGGTGATCTTTAGAAATGTATTGGGCTGGACACCGATCCATACTATGAATATCAATATTGGAATTATGCTGAGCAGTTCGTTTTTATTAATATCTTTTAAGTCCCTGTTCTCATCTTTATCCACCGGACCAAGCATCACTCTCTGGTATAGCCATAGCAGATAGACAGCTGATAGTATTACTGCGGTTGTACTGAATATTACATAATAGCTCGTGCCCAGGTTAACCGAATTAAATGCGCCTATCAATACAAGGAACTCACCTATGAACCCATTGAGACCGGGTAAACCTATCGAAGAAAATATCACGATCAAAAATATCACGGAAAAAATCGGCATCACTTTCATCAGACCGCCGAACTTTGCGATCTCCTTAGTATGTCTCCTCTCATATATCATTCCGACGATAAGGAATAACGCTCCTGTCGAGAGACCGTGGTTTACCATTTGAATAACACTGCCCTGCACAGCCTGCTGTGTCAGCGCAAAGATACCCAGCACGATAAATCCAAGGTGGCTCACCGAAGAGTATGCGACAAGCTTCTTCATGTCCTTTTGCACAATGGAAAGCAACGCGCCGTATATTATACCGATAACTGCTAATGTCGTTATGTATGGCGTAAGTTTTATAAATGCTCCAGGAAATAACGGCAACGAAAATCGCAAAAGCCCGTAAGTACCCATCTTAAGTAACAGCGCAGCCAGTATAACACTGCCTGCCGTCGGTGCCTGTACGTGAGCATCAGGAAGCCAGGTATGAAATGGAAATAATGGTACTTTTATAAGAAAGCTTAATGTGAAAAGAATGAACAGGTACACCTGTAATTTTATATCCAGCGCAGGAGCAACCTGGGTCAGTATCGTTAGATCTGTTGTGAACTTCCCTACCATTGGCAAGGCTGAATATGCCAGCCAGATCACACCTATTAATAGAAGCACACTGCCAAACATCGTATAAAGGAAAAACTTAACCGTCGCGTAAACCCTGTTTTCCGATCCCCATATACCGATAAGGAAGTACATCGGAATAAGTATGAATTCCCAGAAAACATAAAACAAAACCAGGTCGAGAGATAAGAACACACCTATCAGCGCTCCCTCCATCATCAGAAGAAGGAGGAAATATGTTTTCAAACGTATCTTGATCACTTTCCATGAAGCTATTATACACAAAGGCATCATAAAAGTGGTCAGCACAACAAGCAGGAGTGATATCCCGTCCATTCCGAGGTAGTACTGTGTATTGATATAGCTTATCCACGTGAATTTTTCTACGAACTGGTAATCTGCCGTGTTCGGATCGAATGCAAAATAAACGAATAGTGAAATTACGAAAGTAAGCAGAGAGATTGCCAGTGAGTAGATCTTTATAAGCTTTTCATTCTCCTTCTTAAATAATAAGATAGGCAGAGAAAGAATGATTGGTGCGAAGATCAGAATGGAAAGAATTTTTTCGGGCAATTTGATCTAAAATTTTAGTTAATAATTTTTACCTCTTAAATCTTAAACCGTCTTCCTCATATATAAACAGCCAGCCGACAACTTTTCCTATGTTAATATTCTCGAAATTCTCCCAGTAATCCTTGTTGTAAATATATCTTGAACTGTGAAGCCTGTCCTCATCATAGTTTGCTTGCTTGATTAGATCCTTAAACCTGCTTTCCCATCTGTCCCAGTTCTCCGTTCGCAGATCTACCCAGCCGGAATGCGCCCACTTGTTGATTTGCGAGTCAGTTACATTGATATTATCACCTTCCGCTTTACCGGGAACTAGCACTTCCGGACCTCTCAATATCGTCTTTCCGTCACTCATCAATATCGGCAATCCTACCGATGTTATTTCACTGACAAGTTTTGGATTTTCCTTTAGGAAATCTGTGATCTGCTGAGAACGTGATCCTTTATCGGAATTAATATAATTATTGAAATTTTTATATATAAGTCGAATTATTTGCGCCTCATATAATAATTTTGTCAGTCTGGGAGGTCCAAGCATCTCAAATGCAACTGAGCTGGTATTGTGCTTTTTTTCGAGCTCATCCAGCTTTTCCGCCGCATAGCTCTGCATAAATCCTGCCCTGTAAGTCGGCTCCATGACCGAAGCGTCCAGCGCGTTTACGATATCGTGTCCCGTATTTGAACCTTTTATCTCATCGATTGCCGCCTCAGCTATCTCCTCCGGGGTAATGAATTCCATCTGCCCTACCGAAGTTATCGTCTCAAACTCCCCTTTCGCAAAAATTCCGTTCTCTCCCGTATCTATAAATGCCGTCTCTAGCTTGCCTGTCTCTTTATATTCCTTATCGGCTTTCCTTGAAAAAGTGCTTCCGAGCTCTTCTGTATTTTCCATTGAAACGTCATATAGTCTCATCGGTACACCTTTGTTTAGAACTTCCCCGTAAGCGATCTTTTTCCACGCAATAGATGCTGTTGGTTTTAATTCTTTTACGATCGGACCGCCCGGTGTACGCGCCATTAAAAACAAAAGTATTGTATGAGCGCCTGCTACTGATGCCTTGCTTAGTAATACTCTAGATGGTTTCTCCTCGCTATGTGTAAATGGAATGTTCAAACCCATTCCGCCTGTACCGCTCGTTCCTATCTTTAGATAAAACGATGTACCAAATTCCCTCATCGAATTATAAAGCAATTGTATGTGACGGATCAATTGAGGGACATACGAAACACTTATAAGATTTTCAACGGAGGTTTTTAATGCATCGTAGTCCCCGTCGCCTTTCTTGATAATACCGAGTATTTCGTTGTATGATTTGTAAATGTTTGCGTAGGCAATTCCTGTGGCGGTGTTAATGCAATCTATCACTACATCCGGTTTGTGTTCTGCGAACATGTGATAAATTGCGGACTCTTTTAGTATCTCTTCATTCAGCTCATCTACAATGTCTCCCAGCAGGTCTAGCCTCTTTTCGGGGTCATGCACATACTCGCTTCTCGGTGTATCTTTATATTTATTGCGGATGAAGACGTTGCCCCAAAAAGGAACGAAGTATCCTTCAGGCTTGCCAAACTCCTTTGTCAGCGCGTCACAAATGTCCCTTGCTTCACTTTCCTTCAGCGATGTTAGTACAATTGATGACGGTTCCTCTGCTACTATCTTTCTTGCAATAGCGGAACCGACTAAACCCCATCCGCCGAGTATAAGAACTTTCTTGTTTCTAATATCCAAAGGTAGTACTGTTTAAAAATTTATTGATCTTTTGGTACGACCGTTCCGTACCAGAACTTCTTTTCTCTGTCCTTTACTTCGTCAATATAAATATGTTTAAGCTCCGTATATTCTTTTATTCCGTCTATTCCAAATTCCCTTCCGATTCCGCTCTGCTTGTAACCGCCAAACGGCACTCTCTCATTCATCAGGTGATATTCGTTGATCCAAATAGTGCCTGTGCGTACCTTTTTGGCAATTTCCATCGCCCTGTCATCATTTTTAGACCACACCGCTCCACCCAGTCCATAGATCGAATCATTTGCTATCTTTACTGCTTCGGCATCATCTTTAAATTTCAATACTGATATAACCGGTCCGAATATCTCTTCCTGCACGTGCTTCATAGAGTTTTCTGCGTTCACAAATACCGTCGGCTCGATGAAAAACCCTTTATCACCTGATCTTTTACCGCCTGTCAATGCTTCCGCGCCTTCTTCTTTAGCCAGTTCGATGTATCCCATTACACGGTCGAACTGCTCCTGTGAAACCACCGGACCTACGTCGGTTGTCTTATCCATTGGGTCGCCTATCTTCATCCTGCTCATCTTATCCTTCATCTTCGTAATGAATTCATCATAAATGCTCTCCTGTATCAAAAGCCTTGTTCCGCCCTCACAGCACTGTCCCTGGTGATAAAATCCTGCGTATATTGCTCCATCGACAGCCATATCTATGTCCGCATCATCCAATACGATGTTAGCCGATTTGCCTCCGCACTCCAGCGTTACTTTCTTTAAAGTGTCCGCGGCATTCCTCATTATTATCTTTCCGACTTCCGTCGAACCCGTAAATGCAACTTTGTCCACTTTAGGATTGCTTACCATCTCTGTTCCTACTTCAGCATCACCTGTTATAATATTGAGCACTCCTTTGGGTAGGTCTGTCTGATCTACCAGCTTCGCCAGTTCCATCGCTGTAACCGATGTCTCGGGAGCAGGTTTCAATACAATAGTACACCCCGCTGCGAGAGCCGGTCCTATTTTCCATATTGCCATCTTGAGCGGGAAATTCCATGGAATGATCTGGGCGCAGACGCCGATCGGCTCACGAACTATCAGGTTCTTGCTTACACCTTCTTTCGATACTTCCGATACTTCATTTAGATCCACAAGCGCCAGCTTAGCGCATGTATTTAGATTCCTTGCTGATAGATAAACGTCTTCTCCCGCTTTCTTAAGCGTCGAACCGGAGTCCTTAACTTCGAGCTCCGTCAACTTATCCTTGTTCTCATTTATCTTATCGACGATCTGTTTGATTATCGCGCTTCTCTCTTCGCGTGACATCTCACTCCATACTCCGCTGTCGAATGCGTTCCTTGCCGCGTCTATTGCCGCTTTTGCGTCATCTACCGTTGCTTCGGCTATCTCCGCGATCTCCGAACCATCGGCAGGGTTTATTGCTTTGAAATACTTTCCCGTACTTCCTTCCTTAAATTCTCCATTAATATAAAGCAGGTACTTTTCCATGATCAGAAATTCAATTTGAATGAATAAAAACGTTTAAAAATCGAAATTTTGGCTGGGCTCAGTATAAAGACACCTTTGCAGATTCACCAAATCATCAAAGATAGCCAATTAAAAACTTTAAATAAATGCAATTACATATATAAATAAGGTTTCCACGTATCGTCCACCTTACCTGCAAAGTTTTTGATGAATGTGATGTGTGAAGGTCTTTTCGGTCTGTTTTTTAGGGGCATTCTGGATTCATCCGGAGTCCTGTCCCCTTTCTTATTGTTGCACTTAATACAAGCTGTTACAAGGTTTTCCCATGTATCTTCCCCGCCCCTCGATCTCGGCATCATGTGGTCTACAGTGAGGTTAGAGCTCGTACCGCAGTACTGGCATCTGTGACCGTCACGCCTTAGAATGTTCTTCCTTGAGAGAATTATCTTTTTGAAGGGCACCTTTACGAAAAATACCAGGCGTACTACACTGGGGTAATCAAATGATTGGTAAACCGTTTGAATAACTTTCGCGCCGTTATTGCTGATGATCTCAGCTTTTCCAAGATAGGTTAATATGAACGCGCGTCTTACATTGCAGACGGTAAGGGGTTCGTAATTTTGATTTAAGACTAAGACCTTACCGTTTAGGGAACTGTGTCCGTTTTTAACGTTTTCCCTGTGTTGGTCGTAGAAGACAAACCTCCTTTTTCTTTAAAATTTAATAAAACAATATCAAATTTTAGGGAAAATTATTTAATTATGCAATCTAAATGACCGGAACAAAATCCACTAAAACTTATGATAAACCTTTACCTCAGTATTAACTTTAAGTAATTTTTCATTTATCATTCCCACAAATGCATGGAATTAAGCACAAATATCCCTGCAATAAAAGCAGAGTTAAGAACCAGGTTAGCCCAGCTCACATATAAAACATTTTTCTTTAGATGTTTTTGGAAATACGACACATAAGAGGTAATAAAGATCAGTAAAGATACTGCGAGCAATACAACGTTAAACATAAGCCATCCAACAAATAAAACAAAAAACTTACCGTCTCCGGTAAGAGTTACGAAGGTAAGACCTACGAAAAGAGCATTAATTGTTAAGAGCAGATAATTTACGCCTTCCTGGTTACTCATAACCTAAATTTACTTCTTCCTCTTCTTGAGCGCTTTTAGAACTTTTCCTATAAATATTGTCTGGGCATCCAGGTCCTTCTGTGTCTTGTTATTCACTATCACAAAATCTGACTTTTCTATCTTCTCCTTCTCGTCCATCTGGAAATGCATTATTGTTTCGATCTCCTTGTATGTCGATTCATCTCTCAGCCTGATGCGGGCCATCCTGTTCTTCTTGTTTGAATATACCATTATCACATAATCCAGGTCCTTGTCCATTCCGCTCTCGAATGCTAGCGCTGTCTCGATGAGAACTATCTTCTCACCTTTCATTGATTTTATTTCCTTCTTGAGTGCCTCTATCACTACAGGGTGAACTAGATGTGTGAACTTCTTATATATCTTTTCGTTTGAGAATATTTCTTTCTTCAGCTTTGAAAGACTGATCTTATTCTTAAAGTTCAGCACTTTCTTACCGAGCATCTTTACGATCTTTTCATTGAGTTTCTTATCCGTTGTATAAAGGTCCTTCGCCATCTGGTCAGCATAGAGGACCTTAAATCCTTCCTTTTCCAGGACACGGCATACTTCTGTCTTACCGGAACCTATACCCCCGGTAATTCCCACCAAAACCTTATCTTTTATGGTATGCATTGATTAGATTAATTGATAAAAAAAGCGGAGATTAACTCCGCTTTTAACATATAAATTTTATTTTGCATATGCAATGGAACGCCGTTCCCGAATTACGTTTACTTTGATTTGTCCCGGATATTCCATCTCTTCCTGTATCCTTTTTGCTATATCTACGGCTAATTGGTCCTGGTTTGTATCGTCCACTTTTTCCTGTTCGACGATAACCCTGACTTCCCTGCCTGCTTGTATAGCGAATGTTTTTGCGACACCGGTGAACGAACTTCCGATCTCTTCCAGCTTCTCGAGACGCTTCGAATAAGCTTCGACCGATTCTCTTCTTGCTCCCGGTCTTGCTCCGCTGATTGCGTCAGCCGCCTGCACCAAAACCGATATCGGGTGTTCCATAGGCATTTCATCGTGGTGAGCGCCTATTGCGTTACATACTACCGGGTGTTCCTTACACCTCTTAGCAACTTCATAACCAAGTATCGCATGAGGTCCTTCGATGTTCTTATCGATCGTCTTTCCCATATCGTGGAAAAGTCCCGCCCTCTTTGCCATGTGGGCATCGAGTCCGAGCTCAGCCGCCATTATACCGGCTAAGTAACCAACCTCTATCGAATGGTTAAGTACATTCTGTCCGTAGCTTGAACGGTATTTCATTCTTCCGATAAGTGTCAGGATGTCCCTGTGAACTCCCTGGATACCCATTTCGATGAGAGTGTTCTCACCAACCTGGATGATCTCTTCATTGAGTTCCTTCTCGACCTTCTCTACTATCTCCTCGATCCTCGCCGGGTGTATCCTTCCGTCGGCAATAAGTCTTTCCATTGCTACCCTGGCTATCTCCCGTCTAAACGGATCGAAACCGGAAATAATGATCGCTTCAGGTGTATCATCCACTATTATATCTACGCCCGTACAGGCTTCGAATGCGCGGATGTTACGGCCTTCCTTACCGATTATTCTTCCTTTGAGTTCGTCTGATTGTATTTGAAGCACACTTACGGTTGTCTCGACAGAGTGGTCTGCTGCGGATCTCTGTATTCCTTGCAGTATAATATCTCGCGAGAGCTTGTTTGCTTCGAGCTTGGCTTCATCCCGTATTTCCTGGAGTTTTGCCGCGCACTCGAGCTTTACTTCGTCTATCAGGCTGTCGAAGAGTATCTTCTTTGCTCCCTCTTCCGTAAGCCCGGAAATACTAAGTAACTTTGCGTTCTGTTCTTCGATGAGAGCCTTGTTATCTTCGATCTGTTTTGCGATAACCTGCTCCTTTTCATCGACGAGCTTAAGTTTCGTCTCAAAATCGGACTGAAGTTTGCTGACTTCGCTGGTTCTTTTGTTGATTTCCTCAGCCTTCTCTTCGAGTTGTTCCCGCTCTTTCTTAAGCCTTTTTTCCTCAACTACGACATCCTTCTCTCTTTCCTGTACTTCTTCGTCGAATTTCTGCTTGCGCCTGTAAAATTCGTCTTTGACTTCGAGAAGTTTTTCCTTCTTGAGATTCTGGGCGGCTTTTTCAGCATCTTCCTGATAAGCTTTTGCCCTTTTCTCAGCGTCGTTTACTAGAGATGACGCTTTATTTTCAGCATCTTTGACTATTTTTTCAGCCGTTGCTCCGGCTTTTTCAAGTTTGGCAGAGCTGGTCTTTGCTTGTAGGTACCAGCCTATAAAGAACATCAATGCGCACAAAGCCACCACCACCGGTATTAATATATATGTTTCTCCCATAAATTTTCCCCTAAATGTTTCTCCTTAGATATCCCGCTATCACGGGATCATATTTACTAAATTATATTGTTTAAAAAACTTTTCTCCTTAAAATAAAAAAACCGCTGCGGAAATAAAGCCCTAGCACAAAGGTTATAAAAGAACCCGTCTTTAAAAACGGTGGGTGGCGCCAAAATGTCTTTTGCTTCCACTGTCCGCTTGACTCACCCGATCAAGGGTGAAGCGAAACCAGGTTTCCCGTAGTCGAGGCCTGCAATTAACACTTGCGAGAGCTAACCTCCCAGGTAAATACTGTTGGTTCTTTATAATGTTTGACTGTGGCTATCCGCGCGGTTTAAACTCGCTGGATAAACTTATATTAAAGAGCTTTTATAGATTTTCGTCTATTATGTTACCAATATCACTTATCTTGGTATTACACTCACCTATAAAACTAACGTACTCCTTTTCCCGTTCCTTGTTCCTTTCCTTTTCCTTGAAATAGCTCTCCGCAATGTTAAGCGCCGAAACTACTGCTATGGTTTCTCCGGATTGATTGGGCGACTCATAGCCGATCTTCTGCATCAAACTGTCTACATGATTGGCTACTTTTTCTACCTCGTGAATGTTGTCACCCTGTAGGTTGTATTCGCTATTGAATATTTTTACTTTAATACCGGTCTTCTCCATTTATTTAGAACGAAAAAATTTTAAAATGTGCCAGTCAAACATCCGAGCCTTTCCCCCTCAGGTTCGGCTCAATGCGGGATTTCATGCCCGCCTCATCTAATCATACTCTTCTTCGTGTGTCTCCGCTTCCTCTAAATGCGAATCTATCCTGGATATTAATTCTTTTATCCTGGATTTTATTTCATCTTTGTCTTGATTCGAATTATTATCTTTGTTTAAAGCTAAATTTTTTAAGTCGGAAATTTCCTTGTCCTTTAATACGCACAAGGAGTTTATTTTTGTTAATTGTAATTTTAAGTCAGTTATCTTTGAATTTAATTCCTTAATCCCCTCTTTGAGTTCTTTATTCTCTTCTTGGGTGTCCTTCATCTTGTTTACAAGGGCTCTAGCCTTTGAAAATAGGTTCTCAAGTGCTATTAAATGCGACTCCCTTGCTTTTTGTAAACTATCTATGTTGTTCTCTTCCTGAGACATTAAGTATGTTAATTTCTCAATGAAACTCCCAGCCCTGATTCGAGGCTCTTTACTATCTTATCCACCTGACGGTTGATTTCGTCATCTGTAAGCGTCCTTTCGTTCGAGGAAAAATTCAGCGAAAAAGCCATGCTTTTTTTATCGTCGCCAAGTTTCTTGTCCGTGTAAACGTCGAACAGTCTCACACCGGTCAGATATTCACCGCCGTTCTTTACAATTGCTTCTTTTATGTCATTATAAGCGGTGTTCTTATTTATTACAAATGCCAGATCCCTTTTTACAGCAGGATAACGTGAAATCTCCTTGTAATAAATATTTCTGTTAATTTCTTTTAAAAGAGCATCTAAATCTAACTCACACAAAAACACATTTGCATCGATATCGAAAAGTTCAAGTAAATCTTTACTAACCTTAGTTAAGTATCCAATCTCTTTATCACTTACATGGATACCTATTTTACCCTTTTCCGCATCATTATAATAAAATAATGCGTAAGTTTCAATATTGAATTTAGACATGAACATGTCGATTTCGCCCTTAATATCGAATATATCGGCTTCCCTCTCCCTAACATCAAAAGAAACAGTATCATCCATGCCTGATAGGGTGAAGCATAAATGGTAATTTTCGGTGAATTTACGCCCGTCTAAACCATGTATTTTCCCTATTTCGAATAATCTTAACGCAATATCCTTTCCGGAGTGATTTACATTATTTCTCACTGAATTAAGCATCCCGTATTCCAGGTTTGTCCTCAATGCATTCATTTCAGAGGACGACGGATTCTCCAGTTCGACATAATCTTTGCCAAAGTGTTTCAACTTGCTTTTATCGAGCAAACTTCCTGTTAAAATTTCATTGAATCCTCTGCCAATGAAATATTCCCTCACGTCCGATATCTTTTTCATCTTTGCCGTACTGTATTCCTTTATCGCGGCTAGATCGGTGCTGTATGTTACGTTTTCGTTAAGTTTATCGAACCCGTTCAGCCTGCCGATCTCTTCTATCAGATCTACTTCCCTCTCTATATCATATCTTCTGTATTCGGGAATTTCGAATATCATATAGTCATCATCGTTCTTTAAATACTTAATATCTATTCTGTCGAGATGTTTTATAATCTCTGATTCGGTTACCTCTACACCCAGCAGGTCGCTGGCTCTTTTTGCTCTTACGCCGACCTCTACCGGCTCGAATGGCGCAGGATAAACGTCAATGATCCCCTTTGAGATCTCGCCTCCGGCTAATTCCTCTATTAACTGTGCCGCCCTGTTTGACGCGAATTCGAGGTTATCTATATCTACTCCCTTTTCAAAACGCTGGGAAGCGTCCGTGAATAGCCCTAATCTTTTCGCGGTTCGCCTTATATTTACCGGGTCGAAATATGCTACTTCGAGGAATACATTCTTTGTGTCGTCAGTGATTTCGGAAAGTTCACCTCCCATCACGCCCGCTATACCTGAATAACCGTCCCTATCGCATATCATTAAAGTACTGTCGCTGAGAGTCCTCTCTTTTGAGTCGAGTGTTACAAACTTGTCGCCGTCCTTAGCGGTGCTTGCCATTATCTCCTTACCTCTTATCGTGTCATAATCGAATGAGTGCAATGGCTGTCCTGTCTCCATCATGACGAAGTTGGTTATGTCCACGATATTGTTCCTCGGACGCAGTCCCACCGCGGTAAGCCTCTTCTTGAGCCACTCCGGTGATTCCTTTATCGTAACGTTCTCTATTACACGCCCCGTGAAGCGCTTACAAAACTCGTTATTTTTTATTGAGATTTTTATCAGGTCTTCGGTAGGTGTACTACCTTCATTTACTTCTACTTTAGGTATCTGGACGTTCATGTCATATATAGCGCCTATCTCTCTCGCGATGCCGATGTGTGACGAGAGATCTCCCCTGTTAGGCGGAACCCATATATCCATCATTACGTCATCTGCCCCCAGATACTCTGCGAACGGCATCCCCACTTCTGCATCCTCTTTCAAAACCATGATTCCCTCGTGATCATCCGACAGCCCGAGCTCCTTCTCACTGCATATCATCCCCTCCGAGACTTCCCCCCGGAGTTTCGCCTTCTTTATCTCAAATTCACCCACCGGGATCACTGCCCCTATCCTTGCCATGCACACCTTCTGCCCCTCTGCCACGTTCGGCGCCCCGCACACTACCTGGTACTCCCTGTCATCACCCACATCCACTATACATATGGACAGCTTGTCCGCGTTGGGATGCTTCCGCTTCTGCTTCACCAGCCCCACGACCATCCCCGCAAACCTCTCCCCCCCATACTCCACAGTCTCGATGTCGAAGCCAAGCCCCCACATCTTCTCTACGAACTCGTTGATATCGCCTATTTTAAGGTCAGGAAGGTATGTTTTTATCCAGTTTAAACTTACTTTCATGGTGCAATATAATTAATTGTTTTTGCAGAATAAATGGGAAAAGGGCGGGACGGGCGAATTATGATTTGATTTAAGGGGCGGAAAGACTATCTTTGGGTAATGAGACAATTCTACCGCGGAAGAACCCAACGATTAAGATTTACAATCTACTTCCTACTAATAGTCGTATTAGCCAATCTCCGATTTTTAATGCTATGGAAGCTATTTGGCATTACCGATATTTACGGCTTTACTGGATATGAGAATGTAGCAGAAGAGTATAAATCAACTTTTTTTCTTACCGATTTTTTAACAGGAATATTATTGTTATATATATTTTCTATCCCAGTTGTGAGGCGGTTTCATGATCTGGATAAGGGCGGTGAGAAGTTTTTCTTTATGCTGGTACCGATCTTCAATCTTGTCTATATTGTGAGGCTAATGTTCGAGAAGGGTACGGTGGGTCCTAATCAATATGGTCCCGATCCGCAAAACCCCACCGACCAGGATGTATTTACAAGGGCGGTCAAGTGTCCCAGGTGCAGAGCAATACTGGATGTGGAGTACACGCGCGGAGGCGAGAGAACATTTACATGCCCAGTATGTAATAGTGAGATAACAGTGTAAAGTTAGAATATCATTGTGAAGTTAATGAATCATATATTACTCTTGCAACTTCTTTATCATCCAGATAACCTTCAATACCATGCCGACTGTCAGTACGATTTTTTACATCATTCTTATTGGTTATTGAAGGTATAATGTTAAAATGTGATTTATCTAAAGGGTTAAGCGCGACATAATCTTCTTCGTCATACGCATTAAACCAACCTCCCTTGATACACGGCGGCATCACTAAAGGGGTTTCCAATCTATTTTTAATTGACTTCAAACCAAGAGGCGAACCCAATGTAACATATTTTTTAACATTAGCCGATCCATTTTTCCTCAAGATATTATATCCTATGATCGTTCCAAGAGAGTGTCCCACAACCACACAAGGGTTATTATCCACTTCTGATTCAATTATTGTGTTTATCACTCTCATAATTCCCGGCTTTGTTAAGTACATAAATACATCATACGTAAAGGCTTTTAAAATCTCATTTCCAAATCCTGTTTCCTCATCGATCGTCCTTAAAATAGCCTGTATCCATTCCCAGTTCAACGGATTACCTTTTTCAAGAACGTCACCCTCGTAGTTCTTAGTAATCGCCTCTTCTTCTATCTTTGCATTGTCAGCTACTTCATTCAAAAAATCATAGAAGAATTGAGCTTCCTGATCTGAATCAACACCACGGGTAATAACATCCTTTTTTAAATTCTGCAATTCCTTATTATTTACAAGATCATCAAGCCGGTCACCATAATAAGGAAATCTAATGTCTAGCTCTCCAGGTAATTCCAAACCATTTTTTGATAAACCCTCTTTTAAGGAGTCAATCCAAATTTCTTTTAGTTTGACAGGATCTTTTCCTTGTTGAGCTCTCCCGTGAATTAAAATTAATCTCATAAGATTTTTCCTTCATTAATATATTTTTCAACAATTTTAGTACCTTCTTTATTAAAAGTAGTCCATAGACCCGGAATTAAATATCCGGCTAATTCTTGTAAAATTGAATCAAATTTTTTATAATCAATCGATAGATATGACCATCCTTGAGTAAGCAAAGGACAAAATGGGGCTATTTTTCTCATACTCTGTAACTTATTGATTGAAACTTTCAATTTATTATCAATAGCATTAAACATTATTATATCAAACAAAACCGGTTCTCTCTCCCTTCGCATGTACCTATATATTGAATTTACTTGTTTAATATTTCCTGCTTGCGCATAGGCATACGATGCATAAAGTCCGAGTGTCGGATCCGTTGCTTTATTTTGTCTTAAATAACTAGCCGCCCAAATCACTGAGAACATATCACCTTTAATTCTAAAAGTTCCATTACGCGCGGCTGTAGCAATAAGAGCCCTTCTCTTGTTCATTTCTTCCGTCCGCTCCACTGCCAAATCAAATTTATATGAATTTTCGCTTGGTAAATAATTTACATTAGCAATCTGATCTTTTTCTATAACAACTGTACCAATAAAATCAGGCAGTACTGCTAAAGGAATACTTTTGCCGTCAATTTTTAATAATAGTGTCAAGGGATAGTCATAGTCATTCGAATGTAAAGGAGTAATGTTTATTTGGTAAGAATCGTTCTCAGAGAAAACATTAAAATCAGATCTGCACACGGGTTCAACATCTGATGCTCCTACAATAGTAAATCCTGTACGAATTTCAGAACTTTCTTTTCCTTTAGAATTAATAATAAAGTTTATACTATCCTCAATTTCAGACGTATAATTTTTAAAAGTAATCTCTGGATCCCTGGAGTCTATAACATTTAAATAAACCAAATTATTTTTTCTTTCTTCTTCAATTTTTGGTGATCCTACAGTCATCTCAGAACCGTCGGCAATTATTGATAAATATTTTGGGGCTCGAGAAGTGATTTCTGCATCCGGAAATTGATTTAACCCAATATTGAAATTTTCGATTCGCTCTTGGACTACTTCTTCAAGATATTTACTTAGAGGATAGGCTTCTACAACACAATCTCCATTTACCCATGTGATGATATCTCGATCTGCTCCATTCAAGCCTTTGACAAGACAATCTGTATAGATCCCTTTGTAATTTTTGCTTGTATTACTTTTAACTTCATAAGCAGGATTCCCTGGTATAGTCGCATAAAACATATCTATGCTGCATGGATTTTGATTTACTAGTATGTTTGGAAAGATAACCGAGCCAATGACTCCTCCCATTAAATAGCTATCCGGATGCGACCGGCATGCATCTGAGATAAAAACAATATGCGGAATCCCCGCATTTCTCGAAAGAAATCTTGAAGCTTGCACATTAACAGCTTCATTTGAATCTAATGGCGCTTCCGAAAGCAACCATTGTTCATCACATGGTCCCTTTAATATTCCATGACCGGCAAAATAAATTATCATTATTGAATAAATTCTTTCTTCAACAAACTGTTTAATCGAGTTTTTTATTTGAGAAATAGTGACGGGTTCTACGTCATCAATAAATAACTTTGAATCATATCCTTGTGATCCTGCCCAACTTTCAAAGTGCTTAGCACCCTTTACTGCCGCCGACAAAGTTGGAAGTCCATGCACTTTATTTACCCCAATTATAACAGCACATTTATTCATTTATTAGTTATGTTTTCTTTAAATAATTTATAAAAATACTATAGGATAAGTTAAAAAGCAATAATTTATTTCACTGATATTCTGTGTTCTTATATTTTAACTTTAAATACTCATGCAGTGTTCTTATTTTGTATGAATATTATGAGTACAGATAAGCGAAATAAGACTGTGGTTGTGGCAATGAGCGGTGGTGTGGATTCTGCGGTCGCGGCGTCATTACTGAAGGATGAGGGGTATGATCTCATCGGTATTACTATGAAGACATGGGGCTATGATGACATCCCGGAGCGGGACAGCGGATGCTGTTCGCTGGAGACGATCTACAGCGCGCGAAGCGTTGCAGACAGCCTGGGATTTCCGCACTACACGCTGGACTTCACGGACAAATTCAATGAAACCGTGATAGATAACTTCATCACAGAGTATATGCGCGGTTACACCCCAAATCCTTGCGTGCTTTGCAATAAGGTAATAAAGTGGGGCGCGCTTCTGGAGAAAGCAGAATCGCTGGGAGCGGATTACGTCGCTACAGGCCACTACGCAAAGTTAAATCACGCAGAGGGCAGACATTTCGTTTCGGTCGCGGAAGACAGGAACAAGGACCAGTCATACGCTCTATGGCGGGTTTCACAGTACGCGCTGAGCAAGACGCTCTTCCCGCTGGGCAGTTATACAAAGCCGGAAATAAGAGAGATGGCGCGAAAGATGAACCTGAAGCCGGCGGACACTCCGGATTCACAGGAGATATGTTTTGTTCCAAACGAGGACTACCGCGCCCTGCTGAACCTGCGACTGCCGGATAGGATGGAGTCACTTACCGACGGCGACGTGGTATATCACGATGAAAAGGTCGGCACGCACAAGGGCTTCCCCTACTACACGATAGGACAGAGACGCGGGCTTAACATTGCGCTTGGAAAGCCGGTGTATGTATCGCGTTTGGACCCCGAACATAATGTGGTCTTTATCGATGACGAAGAAGGATTGTATAAGAGCGGATTTATGACGAAGGAATCCAACATGCTGAAGGTCGAAAAACTGGATAAGCCGGCAGAGCTTAATGTAAAGATCAGGTATAATGACAGCGGTTCACCTGCAATCGTGGAGCAGATGGATGACGACAGGTTTAGAGTGGTATTTAAGGACAAGAAGAAATCAATCGCGCCGGGTCAATCGGCAGTGTTTTACGAAGGGGATGACGTGATCGGCGGTGGTATAATAGACGAAATAATAGAGTAGCCTATGGATCTATTTAAACAGCTGGAAGCAAAAGCAAAGAGAAATCCGAAGACAATAATCTTTCCGGAGTCGGATGAGCCGCGTGTGATAGAGGCGGTGAAGATCATACTCAAGAAAAAGCTGGCAAAGGTGATATTGATCGACAACGGGTTTTCAAATATCGGGCTAAACGATTCGGACAATCTAACCATAATAGATATAAGTTTTTCTGCGCAGTTCATCCAGGAGTATCTGAAAATCAAGAAGAAAAAGAAGAAGGATTATACATACGTACAGGCAGAGGCGGACCTGCTTAACCCGATGACTTTTGCGTGCATGCTTTTGAAGGAGAATTTTGCAGACGGTATCATTGCGGGAAGTGTTTACCCGACGAGCGAGGTATTGCGGAACGCAATATCGCTGGTAGGGCTTCAGCCAAAGAACGACACGGTCTCATCATTTTTCCTGTTTACGTTTCCTACCAGGCACAGACTGAATGACAAGGTGTTCGTATATGGCGACGCGGGGGTAATACCCGTACCAACGGCAGAGCAACTATCGGAGATAGCGATACAAACCGCGAAGAATTTTAAAAAGCTAACGGGAAAGAAACCCAGGGTAGCTTTCCTGTCCTTTTCGACGAAGGGCAGCGCGGAGCATGAGTCGCTGGGAAGGATACGTGAAGCAATGAAGCTGACACAAAAGCGTGAGCCTTCGCTGATAATGGACGGTGAGTTACAATTCGACGCGGCGTTCGTGCCGGAAGTCGCGAAAAGAAAAAACCCGAAAGGAAAGATCAAGGGTGACGCGAACGTATTTATCTTTCCGGATCTAAACGCAGGGAATATCGCATACAAGATAACGGAGAGGATCGGAGGCGCATCGGCGACGGGACCCATAGTTCAGGGATTGGCAAAACCTGTAATGGATCTATCGAGGGGATGCAGTTCGGATGATATTGTAAAAATGGCACTGGTGTTATCACTTATCTGAGTGCTGAGCTTTTTCGCGCTCGGCACGCTCTTCATCGGCTTCCTCTTTCAGCTCTTCTATCTCAAGTGATTTATCAGTCCTATGCAAGAAGTCTCTAATCAATTTATCATCGGTCTCAACAAGCTCTTTTGGTGTACCAACGAAATAAATCTTACCTTCGTGCATCATCGCAACCCTATCGGCAACATCATACACGCTGAAAATATCGTGAGTAACAACAATGGAAGTTACTTTGAGTTTATCCGCAAGTTCTTTTATCAGGTCGTCTATCTGGTCACTCATAACAGGATCGAGACCGGTAGTGGGTTCATCATACAGAATGTACTCAGGATCGGTCGCCAGTGAACGGGCAAGCGAGACCCTCTTTTTCATACCACCCGAAAGATCGGCAGGGCGCATCTCTTCAATACCGGATAAGCCAACAGTTTCAAGTTTGTCTTCGACTACCCTGGCAATCTCATCTTTGGACATGTTGGTATTTTCCTTAAGCGCCAGCCCTACATTTTCTCCTACAGACATAGAATCGAACAACGCGGCACCCTGAAAAAGGAATCCGAATTTCTTTCGTAGTTCATAAATTTCCTTTTCCTTCATATCCACAATATTGTGTCCTTCGATGTAAATCTCTCCTTTATCGGGTTCAAGCAGACCGATGATGTGCTTGAGCAGGACAGATTTGCCGCATCCGCTTCGTCCAATGATAACCATGGTTTCACCGTCGTGAATGGTAAGGTTAACACCGCGAAGGACTTCATTACTTCCGAACCTCTTATATAAGTCTTTTATCTCTATCATTCAGGCAAAATACCTTTATTTACAACTAAAATAAACAAACTAAAAATTCTCCCGGAGGTACACCGAATTGAATTTAAAGGGAGGTTTATATTAATTACTTTTTAATAACAAAATCATACCAATGAAATTCCTTGTTCCAACAGATTTTTCAGATTACGCAAGGGACGCGCTGATATATGCTATCGAGATGGGCAGAGTATTCGGAGGAAGCATCACATTAGTAAACGTCTTCCCACCGGCATCAATCAGTCCGTATGTATATGATGAGCTTATAAGATCCGTTACCGGGGAGATAAAGACGCGGACAATAAATAAGCTGAAAAATGAATGGAGCAAAGAATCAAAAAGAATCCAGAAGAGCGATAAGCAGATAACAACGGACTTTAAGGCGCTCGAGGGCGGAATAGTCGATAATATAGTCACCACGGCACAAAAATCCAGAGCTGACCTGATAGTAATGGGTACAAAGGGCGGAGGAAACATAACTAGATTCCTTTTTGGAACTACAGCGACCAAAGTAATAGACAATGCACCATGTCCGGTTCTTGCAATACCGGAGCTGGCAAAATACAAAAAGATAAGACGGATATTATTCGCGTCTTCCTGCAACAAGCATGAAGTGGAAAGTATTATAGACGCAATTGAGCTTGCCAGGGCGTATGACGCGCGTATAGACATAGTATACGTCAGTGATGACAGCAAGGAAAAGACACAGAGCGACCTCGAAAGGATGATAAAACTGGTAGGAAGCAAGACAGATTATAAGAAGATACATTTCGAAGCCATATACGGTGATGACGTGGTCGAAGCAATAGATGTTTACACGCAGTTAAAAAATGTCAGCCTGCTGGCTCTCGCATCGCGGAAAAGGAGTTTATTCAAACGGCTATTCGACAGGAGCCTAGCGGAGGAAATGTCATTCCATTCAAAGATACCATTGCTGGTATATCACAGATAAAAAAACCCCGCATGGAGCGGGGTCTCAGCAGCGTAAATAATTACAAATTTTATTTAACCAATATCATTTTTTCAGTTTTGATATAACCCTCCGTAATAAGGCTATAGTAGTATACACCACTTGCAAGATCGCCTGCACTAAACTGAACTTCGTAAACTCCCGGTGCCAGTTCAGAATTAATGAGCGAACGAACTTCTTCCCCGGCAGAATTATACACAACGAGTTTAACGATCCCAGATGTATTCCCCGGTACTTCAAATTTAATAGAAGTTGACGGGTTAAAAGGGTTAGGGTAATTTCTATACAGATTCCATTTAGTAAATTGCTCATTAGAATCCGTTTTTGAATGCACATCGAAAAAAGAAACAGCTTTGACCGGAGACAATGATAAGATCATCGGAAGGATGACCAAGCTTACAATAAGCTTAATCACGAAAAGATAATGCTTTTTCATAAAGCTCCCACTTATTTAGTTTATAAAAATGTTTTTTGCCGATAATGAGCAGTGAAACATCAGTGACACACCGCGGGGACAAGCCCCGCGGGTTAAATTTTTAGTGGGAGATAAAGAAAAGAGAAAAAATGAAATTATTTTATTAAAATCATTTTCTTTGTATCGATAAAACTATCCGTAATCAGACTATAGAAATATATTCCACTCGATAGAGCCGCGGCATCGAAATTATATTCATAACTGCCTGCCAAAAGACCTTTATTAATTATAGAAGCGACTTCCCTGCCATTGATATCGTAAACCAACAGCTTAACATTGGCATTATTGGGAAGGTCGAACTTAATTTTGGTCGATGGATTAAACGGATTAGGATAGTTATTATACAGATTATATTCAGCAGGCGTATTGGAATTAGAGATTATACCCGTTACAGCAAAGGTAGTATCCGAGGCTATATTCGAGTAAGGTGAATTACCTGCAATATTATTAGCGTATACTCTATAGTGATATATCGTATTAGCATTCAAAGGATTATCGGAATATGTGACAATGTTTTCACCAACGGTATCAATAACATTCCAAACAGCGCTTCCCTCCATCCGTCTTTCAATGATAAAATTCGTTTCATTAGTAGAATTATCAGCCCAGCTCAAATTAATATTAGTAGATGAATTGGCAAGGGCAGTCAACGCAGTAGGTTCAGACGGCAAGCCTGCGACAATAACAGACTTTACAATGGAAATGTCATCGAATATTGCTCTCTGACTTCCGGGATTAGTATTGCAGTAAAAGTAAATATAGACCGAATCACTAACCGGAACATTTTCCAGGCTGAGGTTAAATGCCTGCCATGTAGTGTTGGATATAACAACTGTGTCAAATGAGTAATCTAAGGTTGCTCCTTTGATCCTCACACTGCTCCACGGATCCTGACCACCACCTGTCCTTAATGCAAAAAATCTGAGCTCAATTCTTTCTCCGGCGTTAACGGAAAACTTTGGCGATCTCAGATAATTATTTTGCGGAGGCGCTCCCTGCGAACTCCTCGCGCTGTATGTTCCCCCAATGGTATGGCTCATAGTATTATCAACAAAAAATCCAGTTAAGTTCCAACCCTGGGGAATAGCACCACTCTCGAAGGTTTCATACATATTTACCGGTGACTGAGAGTAGCTCAATGAAGTTAACCCTAACAGCAAACCCAAAATTGTAAATTTTAATGTTTCCATTTACTTTGGTTTTTAAGTTTCATAGTAAATAAACTATGTTTAATTGTTTTAAAAAATGCCCAGGGAGACATTAAAACAACATAATACTCTAAAATCTAAATGTCAATACTAATTTTCTATCTAATAATTAGTAAAAAAACTTATTCTACTTTTAGGAAATAGAAAACCCCTGAAAGATTAATATCCAGGGGTTTTAGGTTTAGTCCTTGCGGACCAATATTTATTGAAGAATTATTTTACGAGCATCATCTTCTTAGTTTCGACAAAATTGCCAGCCGTTAATCTGTAGAAGTAAACACCACTTGTCAGATCTTTTGCATTAAATTCAAACTCATAGCTTCCCGGCGAAATCTGACTATTTATCAGGGTAGAAACTTCCCTACCTGAAGCGTCGAATATGGAAAGCCTGACATTTGAAGTACCATTAGATGCAGGGATATCGAATTTTATCTTAGTAGAAGGATTGAACGGATTCGGATAGTTATTAAAGAGTCCGTATCTCTCCGGCACTTGAGAAGAAACATTCACGATACCTGTTATCGTAGTTGTGAAGAAGAATATAGTAGAGAACGGAGACGTACCCATTCCGTTCCTTGCATTCACTCTCCAGAAATAAACCGTGCTTCCATTTAATGCTCCGCTACCAACCTGATATTCCGCGGCATCGACACCAGCTTCATTTACCACAAACGACCCGAAGTTAGGATCATTAGAAATCTGAATCCTGTAATCAAAGGCGTTTGTAACAGCACCCCATTCCATAAGCGGAGTAGGTGAAACACCGACAGCACCGTTAGAAGGACTTACCAGAGTTGGTGCAACAGGGATGCTTCCCCATTTTGCCACTCTATTTACAGTATTGGGTCCAGCATTAGTAAACGATCCCCCAAGAATGAGGTTTGCATCAAAGACACCAAGAGTTCTAACATCAGAACTTGTACCAGTTCCAAGAGCAGTGAACGATGAACCATTCCATCTTCCAATTCTGCTTAAAGAACCACCACCGCCAATACCCGTAAATAAACCTCCAATATAAAGCTCACCAAGGTAAAGGGTCATAGCCCTCACACTACCGCCTGTAACACCAGAAGCCATATTTGAGAATGAAGATCCATTCCAAGAGGCAATGTTTTCAGAGGTAGCACCGCCTATATTGGTGAAGAAACCACCAATAACGAGGTTAGAACCAAGCTGTTCAAAGCAATATACAGCAGACCCGGTAATAACACCCGATCCGACTGTATTCCAGTTACTACCATTCCACCGGGCGATCCTGCCAACAGGAACACCACCGACGGTAGTAAAAGTACCACCAACATAAAGTTCGTTACTAAAAGATCTAAGAGCGCTCACGGTAGAGTTTGTGCCTGCGCCAAGTCCTGACCAGGCAGTTCCATTCCATGAGGCTATGTTGTTTACAGTAATACCTCCAGCAGTTGCAAATGTACCGCCTACATAGAGAGTACTATTGTGGACTTCTAGAACTTCAGCAGCACCACTGAGTCCGAGTCCAAGGTTGGTCCAAGACGAACCATTCCATTTTGCGATCCTATTAGCGGAGTTGCCGCCTGCAGTGGTAAAATTACCAGCTACGTAGAGATCGTTTCCAAAAACTTGTAATGCCCTTACATCACCGTTCATACCGGAGCCAAGCGCAGACCAGCTTGTACCATTCCACATTGCAATTCTATTAACCGACAGGCCGCTTGCAGTTGTGAAATCGCCTCCGACAATAAGGTTCCCGTTGTAAACTACAACTGCTCTCACCGTAACACCGTTTACTCCTGTTCCAAGCGCTGCAAAGTTTTGCGCATTGGAATCAGTGACCGAAAAAGAAAACAGTAGTATCAGGCTGAGTAGAGCAGATCTAAAAATTAATGAGTAATTTCTTTTCATAAAGACCTCACTAAAAATTTTGTTATTGTTTAGTAAAAAATTTTCAAAGCCCAGAAAAAAACTCACTGAATTAAAAATAGTTAGTATAAGTTTATAATAATTTTTTTGATAGATACTTTCAAACACAAAAATAAGTTGACTTGTAGTAATCTAACTACAGCGAACCTCAAGTAAAATATTAAGCAAAGAACTTAAAAAATTCCTTTTCAGGCAATTATTAACAAATTGTAATGTTAGCCACCTAAACTATAAATGAATTAAAACTTAATGTCAAGACTAATATTTGGGTTAAAATATTAGCAAATAAGCTTTGTCTAGTAAGAACTAGTTTCACTGACAGCACTATCTAATACATTTATATATTGATAAAAAAAATGTACTTTATAACTCAAATTAAACGATATTGAAGCAGAAATTTACCTCCAGGAGCCCCATCGGAGTATTTGATTCAGGAATTGGCGGATTAACAGTGGCAAAGTCAATATTTAGGCTCCTACCTAATGAGAACATTATATACCTGGGGGATTCAGCGAGACTCCCCTACGGCACCAAATCAAAAGAAACAATCATACTATATTCAATAGAATGCTTAAAGTTTCTCTTGAAGAAGAAAGTCAAACTTATAGTAATTGCTTGCAATACATCGTCTGCAATTTCCGTACCATTCCTAAGTAAGATAACTACAGTACCGGTATTAGGTGTGATCAATCCGGGAGCATCGGCAGCTACGCAAACTACTAAAAATCATAAGATTGGGGTGATAGGTACAAGAGCTACTATAAATAGCGAAGCCTATCAGAAGCAAATAAAGAAGTTAGACAAAAAAGCTAAAGTATTTTCACAGAACTGCAGTTTATTTGTACAATTAGCTGAAGATGGGTGGACTGATAACGAAATAGCGGAATTGACAGCAAAAGAATATCTTACGGACATTAAAAAAAGCGGTATCGATACTATGATTTTGGGGTGTACACACTACCCTATACTACGAGATACTATTCAGAAGACAATGGGAGCTAAAATAAACCTTATAGATCCGGGTGAAGAGACGGCAAAAGAGGTAAAAAAAGTCCTTTCAGAAAGAAATCTATTGAATAAGCAAAAAAAGAACGGTTACCACAAGTTTTTTGTAACGGACTTCCCGGTGAATTTTAAGAGTATCAGTGAGAGATTCCTAGGAAAGAAGATCAGCGAAATCAAAAAAGTAAAACTTACATAATATGACAGGTGAAGAAGTATTAGAAATTTTTAAGAAGTCGGGATCGTACCTGGAGGGGCATTTCGTGCTGACCTCAGGGGATCACAGCCCGCATTATTTCCAAAAGTCGAAGGTATTTCAATACCCGGAATATAACAGCGCATTTGCCGAGGCGATAGTGGAGAAGTTCAAAGATAAGAAGATAGATAAGGTGGTGGCTCCGGCTACCGGCGCAATTGTGCTTGGCACAGAGGTAGGAAGGCAATTGGGAGTACCCAATGTTTACGCTGAGAGGGAGAATGGCGTGATGTCGCTGAGGAGAGGATTCGAAATAAAGGAAGGTGAGAACATCTTAATTGTCGAGGATATTGTTACTACAGGGGGAAGCGTGAAAGAGGTAGTAGAGATGGTGGAAAAAATGAAAGGCAACATTGTTGGAATAGGACTCATAATAGACAGAAGCAACGGTAAGGTAGATTTCGGGTATGATACGCAGGCTTTAGCAACTGTAGATGTTGTAAAATTTCATCCCGATGAAGTACCTGACTGGCTTGCCGAAATTCCAATTACTACTCCCGGAAGCAGGTATTTATAAAACTAATACACTTATTTTACATTTCAGCAAAGCTGTAAAATAGGTATATTTATGGTTTATTAATTATTCCTTTACATAAAATTACCAAAATATGGATTTTAAGTTAACAGAACAGCAACTCGAAGTGCAGAAGCTCGCGAGGGATTTTGCGCAAAACGAGATAGCTCCCACTGTAATGAAGTACGACGAAGCGCAGGAATTTCCGATGGATATTGCCAAAAAGCTCGGCGAGATTGGGTTTTTGGGCATTATTTTCCCGGAAGAGTACGGCGGTTCGAATTTTTCAATGATGGAGTACGCTATAATAATCGAAGAAATTTCCAAAGTGGATCCGTCACTGGGATTAACGATCGCTTCACACAACGGTCTATGTACGAATCACATTTATTCATTTGCAAGCGAAGAACTAAAGAAGAAATATATTCCTGACCTTGCTTCAGGCGCGAAACTCGGAGCCTGGGGACTTACCGAGAATGTCTCTGGAAGCGATGCGGCAGGTATGGCAACAACCGCAGTGAAAGAAAACGGACATTATATTCTAAACGGAAGTAAGTTATTCATCACGCAGGGAGCAGTTGGCGAGACAGCAGTAGTAATGGCAGTAACAGATAAAGAAAAAGGAAGCAAAGGTATTTCCACATTCATATTAGAAAAAGGATGGGATGGTTTTAAGGTCGGAAAAAAAGAGAACAAGCTCGGCATGAGAGCTTCAGATACCGCCGAGTTGATATTCGAGAATGTAAAAGTGCCCGCAGAGAATTTGGTCGGTAACGAAGGTGAAGGGTTTATACAGGCGATGAAGATACTCGACGGCGGAAGGATAGCAATCGCGGCATTGTCACTGGGTATTGCAGAAGGCGCTTTCGAGGCTTCGCTTAAATATGCGAAAGAAAGGAAGCAATTCGGGAAGTCATTATCGGAATTCCAGGGAATTCAGTTCAAGCTGTCAGACATGGCAACGGATATAGAAGCGGCAAAACTTTTAGTTTACAGAGCAGCAACCGACAGGGATGAAGGAAGACCGATAAATCTTAGCGCGGCAATGGCGAAGTATTTCGCGTCAGAGATTGCAACAACAGCAACTAACGAGGCGATACAAATTCACGGCGGATACGGATTTATGAAGGAATTTCCTGTAGAGAAACTGTACCGGGACGTAAAGCTGATGACAATCGGTGAAGGTACATCGGAAGTTCAGAAGATGATCATAGCAAGAAACGTGCTGGAATTGTTTTAAGAAGATGTAAGCATCATATTAAAGCCGATCCAGGTGGGTTGGCTTTTTTTGTTTGGATTAAACTACAATTAAAGTAAATTATATTTATGTCGATATTCGATAAACTAAAGCAGGGACTGACTAAAACCAAGGAAGACCTTTTTGGAAAGGTTAACCGGCTTATTAATGCAAAGTCAAAGATAGATGATGAGTTCATAGAGGAGCTGGAGGAGATATTCCTTTCGTCCGATATGGGATATGATACAGCGGAAATCCTGATAGAGAATATTAGATCAAGAGCTAAAGAAGACAAATTCGAAGACAGTGCGGAGCTAAATGAACTGATAAGGGATGAAATTAAAAAAGTTCTCACCGATAACCTCTCGGAGTTTAACACATTTTCATTTAATACGGATAAGAAACCGTTTGTGGTTATGATAGTAGGCGTGAATGGCGTTGGTAAAACGACATCCGTGGGTAAGCTGGCATATAACTTTAAGAATGCAGGGAAAAGTGTACTGATCGGATCAGCTGATACATTCAGGGCTGCGGCAAATGAGCAATTAGAGACGTGGGCAAAAAGAGCTGATGTGGAAATACTCCAGAAGCCGGATGCAAAGGACCCGGCATCGGTGGCATTCGATACGATAAATATGGCTAAAGAAAAAAATATAGACGTAGTGCTGGTAGATACAGCAGGAAGGCTTCACAATAAGTCTCATCTCATGGATGAACTTAACAAAGTTATGAGGGTGATGAAGAAAGTCATACCTGATGCTCCGCATGAAATATTTATTGTAATAGACGCAACCACCGGGCAGAACGGCCTAAACCAGGCGAAAGAGTTCTCGAAAGCATTGAACGGCTTGACGGGATTGATACTCACCAAGCTGGACGGAACTGCAAAGGGCGGTATAGTAATGAAGATAAGCAAGGAGATGGGTATCCCGGTAAGATTCATCGGTGTCGGGGAGCAGATAGATGATCTGCAGATATTCGATAAAGAAAAATTCGTAAAAGCATTGTTCGAAGAAAAAGAAACAAGCAGTCATAATAATTGAGCGGAACTATAAAAATATTACCACAGGCATTATCTAATAAAATAGCTGCGGGCGAGGTAGTGAACAGGCCGGAATCCGTTGTGAAGGAGCTGGTAGAGAATTCCATCGATGCCGGAGCGACGGATATCAGTGTTATAATAAAAGACGCCGGTAAGTCTCTGATACAAATCGTGGATAACGGTTCCGGAATGATTGAGGAAGATGCCATAATGAGCTTCCAGAGGCACTCCACAAGCAAAATATATTCCTATGATGACCTGGAAGCGATTAATACGCTGGGATTCAGAGGTGAGGCACTGGCATCAATATGTTCAATCTCGCAAGTAGAAATGAAGACAAAGACAGCCGGAGATGATGTCGGAACGCTGATACGCGTCGAAGGAAACGAAGTAACGGAAGTCACAAAGACCACTACTCCAATAGGAACTTCTATCGCCGTAAAGAATTTATTTTACAATACACCGGGCAGAAGGAATTTTCTTAAATCAAACCAGACGGAATTTAAACATATATACGAAACTTTTGTAAGGCTGGCGATATCTCACCCGGAAATATCATTTTCATTCTGGAACAACGACGAAAGGATATTCGACCTTCCAAAAGCGGAACTCCTCGATAGACTGAGTGATATATTCACAAATGAATTCACCGATTCTCTCATCCCGGTAGCACACGGAAACCAGCTTATAAAGATAAGCGGATTTATTGCAAAGCCGAATTTCACAAAGAAGACAAAGCAGGATCAGTTCTTTTACCTCAATAGCAGGTATTTCACAAGCAAGAACCTGAATTTCGCCGTATATAAAGGGTATGACCATTTAATCGAGAAAGGAAACTACCCATCATTCTTTTTATTCATCGGTACCGATCCTAAGAAGGTGGATGTGAATGTACACCCGTCAAAATTAGAGGTAAAATTCGAGGAAGAGGGCGCGGTATTCGGGTTTATTGTGAACGCTATGCGAAACGCATTGAAGGATGCGGACCTTACTTTTGAGATAGGTTTCGGTAGTTACGATGAGACACCAGAGAAGAGTGAATCGTTCTTTCATAAAAGCCATGGAAACGAAGCCAAGATAACCTCGATGGGAAACCATTCGAGCGGAGGCGGATTTACGCAGAAAAAAGACGCGACGATACACTCAATATTTGAAGCATCTAAGCAGGCAGAGGAGAAAGAAGAGGATATACTCGATAGTGAGAAACAGGCAAACGTATTCGAGCACTCGCCAAAGTCGGAGACAGAGAGATTTAATATATGGCAGTTCCAAAAAAAATACATAATGTGCCAAACGGAAACAGGCGTACTGATAATAGATCAGCATGCGGCTCACGAAAGGATACTGTATGAGAGAGCTTTGCTGTGGCTGGAATCACAATCGTCTTTTTCACAGCAGTTACTGATACCGATTCAGGTGAAACTCACCAAGATAGATCTTAAGATCGCAGAGGGATTGAAAAAGGAATTGAGCAATCTAGGATTTAATTTTAAAATACTTCCGGACGATATTATAGAGTTATATGGATTGCCGTCGGACGTAAAAGTAGGAGATGAGAACAAGATATTCCAGCAATTGATAGACCAGTACAAGGAATATGAGCTGAAGCTAAACCTGGAAAAGAGGGACAACCTTGCAAAGTCCTTCGCATGCAGGAGCGCGATAAAGGCAAATGATGCTCTGACACAAAAGGAAATGCTGGCTTTGGTGGATAATTTATTCTCGGCAAAGATGCCGTATGTATGTCCTCACGGACGACCGACGATGATAAGGATAACGACAGAAGAACTCGATAAGAGGTTCAGCAGGAGCTAAAGGCGGTGTGCGTCCCCTATCAGAACAAAGGGCGCCCAGTAGGCTGGATTTGATTTGATATTATCGGATGATCTAATATATTTTATCTTTGCCTTGCGCAGTGCTTCATCTTTTTCCATACCTTTCGATAGACCTTCGTAAAAGTAATTCACTACCTTACATGTGGCAAAGTCACTAACCTGCCACAGACTCATCATAATACTCCGGCTTCCCGCATATAAAAACCCCCGAGCTATACTCATTACCCCCTCCCCTTTTACAAGTTTTCCATACCCCGTATCGCAGGCGCTGAGTATAGTAAGCTCAGAGTTCAATCTTAAATTGTAAAGCTCATAGGTATGAAGATATCCTTCATCAATGGATGTATTATCAGATGTAAAAGCGATCTTTGAAAACATGGGGTTTGTATCTTCTACAATGCCATGTGTCGCAAGGTGAATAATCGGATAATGCCCGGCATTCTTTAAAAAATCTTTCTTTGATGCTTTTTTATTTATATATACATCACCATTAAAATATTTTTTAACATTACGAATCTCCTTAACATTCCATTTTAGATTACATAATTCAGAGCGCAGGACATCGGCTTTCTTTAATGTATTATCCCTTTTCTTAAAAGAAGGCGCAAAAGCAAGAACTTTTATTTGTTTTCTTTTTTTAACTTTTTTAGTGTTATTAACCAATAGGGTTGCAGAGTAGCTATATCTGATATCATACTTTTCGAGTAAATAAGCTAAACTCCTAAAACTACTTCCGGTAACGCCGGGTTTTTTTGTTATTAGAGTTTCAAACGGGATATAATTTAGTAAACCATCCGGAATTATAGTTAATCTTCTAATACTGTCGTCATCGCATATAAAATCCTTTAGAAGTACTTTATATAAATAGTGGCTCAAACGGGAAAAATTAATTAGATTGTCACTAATGCAATTAGCAGAAAGAGAGAGACAGTTACGGAATTTTTTTAACTTAGTGTCAAAACTCTTACTTTTATCAATCCTATTAACAGAAAATTCGGTCTTAGTTATTTTGAATACAAAGATGAACTTTTCTCCAAGAAAATATTCTATAACTGCCTCATCATGGTCAATAATATTTTGGATCTCTTCAACAGTTGCGGTATCATAATTATATTTCAAATCATAATATTGTTTGTAGTTCTTCTCAATATCTTTTACAACTTTTTCCAAAGCTTTCTTAGCTGAAAATAGCTCGCTCTCAAAGGTACTTAATCTAACCCTATCTACTCCATTTTTATTTCTTTTTTCATCGAATATTTTTTTCTTATAGAAAGAAATCTCATTTTTTAAACTTCTTTCCCTTTCCCGGATCTCATCCGGAATACCTGATGACTCTCTTGCTTTTAGCTCATTTATATTTTCCAGCAGTATCAGTCCTTTATTCTTTTCGGCAAATTCGAATGCTTTTTGAAAATAAACAGGATCGGAAGTCTTATCGGATAATGTCAATAAAGTATCAATTGCCTGCTGAAAGATTGAATTACTGTTTGCAGATAATATGACTTTTGACTCTTCATCAGAAAGGTTTTTCCTCACATTATCTTTCAGTCGCGACAATCGCAGAAAACAGTCATAAGCGGTTATTAAATATCTGATGTCGTTGTTTTTTGCAAAAATTGCCTTTAATGTTAAAGCTTTTTTAAAGAGTACATCAGAAATTTCAGGAAAGAAAGTAATATTTTCAATATCAGGATTTTTGAACCAGGATCTTATAGGATTTCCAATATTTAAAATGTTTAATGCCTTCTGAAAAGTGGAAAGTGCCGTGTCAAGCTTTCCATCTAGATAATAACTTTCGCCTAAGAGACTATATATTCTAATCAGTAGAGAGTTTTTGTTACCGAACTGTTTGAGCCTTAGTTTTAGGGATTTACAAAAATATTCTTGAGCTTTTTTATAATTTTTCTTATCAGTGTAGTAAATTCCCATATTTAAATAAAGATAAGGGATATGATAAGTATGAGGTTTATAATCTTGTAACTTTCTATATTCCTTCAGAGATTTAGTAAAATAGTAATGAGCTTTTTTAAAGTTTCCGGATTTCAAATAATGGACAGCAATATTATCAGAAATAGTAGCAATCAGGTTTCTATTTAGTAGCGAAAGATTTCTACTAAGATAAAACAGAGCTTTCTTATAGTATTTTAAATAGTTATGGTTACCATATTCAATCAATTCGTAGTTAAATCTATAAGAGATCTTAGCGAATGTTACAGCCAGATTATTATAATAAACCCCTAATAGCTCGGTTTCATCAGGGTGATTCGTTTCGACCAGCCTAATTGACTGGAACCGATATTTTACCGACTTTTGAAAATCCTGAAACCCAGAATAAAGGTTTGCAAGCGTATTGTAAATTTGCGAAAGTTCTATTGGATAAAAGTAGTTACCGTTCAATAAAACCTTTTCAGCTTCCAATGCACAATTGATCGAGCTATTAAACTCTCCTTTATTATGGTAAATTGTACTCTTGAGTCTTAGGAGATCCATTTTGCACTTATCTCTATCAGCAGAAGGAAGTAATTTTAGACAAGCGAATCCCTTGTCAATCAATCTAATCCCTTCTTCGAGAGTATTTAATTGATAGCAACAATAAGCTGACTTATAATACAAAGCGGAAAGCGATAATTCTCCTTCTGCTCTGGATATAGCCTTCTTGTAATAGTTTAATGCTGTACTATAATTGTCTTTGCTAAGATATTCTTCAGCTTTTGTAATATAATTCACAAATCTATTGATATAAGTTTTAGCTTTGCTATGGACAAGCGTTTTAATCCAACAAAATTAAAAAAATAAAATTCAAATTAATAAATCACAAGACACACCGGCATCGGTGAATGCTATTAATTAATGCTTTTCGGGGAATAAATTGATTTATATCCATGTCTTTCTTTTATTATAAAGATAAAACACCTTATAATAAAAAGAGAAAGTGATGACCACTTTCTCTTTTAGAAATCAATTAGGGATTGACTTAAAATTTATTCTCCATATGGACATGAACCAGATTCTAAAGTAATAACAGTATAGCTGTCCCCACCCTCGGCAGTATGCTTCACCACTGATTCACCATGAACAGCACCCGCGCAGATATATACTATATATTCATTTGTATCTGCAGGGTCTATATAGTATCCGAACAAGCATGTGCCTGCTAGATCCATCATTTCGGGTCCTGAGCTCTCGTCAGCGGGAACTATCCATACGGTATAGTCAGGACATGTGCTTGCATCAACCTGAACCCATGTATTGTATCGACCTTGAGGTTTAGAGGTGGCTTCAGAATTATCAAGGAAAACTACTGCAGTGAAAATCACTGCTATCACGAAAACTAAAGAAATTGCTTTTTTCATTGATCTGTTTAATTTAAAGTTTTAAAAATAAAATTCTAATTTAGAATCACAAGGCATACCGACATCGGGAAATGTTATTATTAATACGTTTTAGGGGTCAAGGGTAACTAGTAAAAGATTTTATTCGACTTTTATAAACTTTTTCTCACAGATTCCCTTGCTAATGAAAACATCGAGTAAAGAACTCATTTCCATATTCATATAAAAAGAACGGGTTCCATAATATTGTTCAGATCCATGTGAGTAACAGATCTCTATATTCCAATATCCCGGAATGAAGTTATTGTTATTGACCGGAATTTTTACTACTCCAGATGTATCAGTCAATAAATATTTTTCTTTTTTATCCGATGATTCAATTTTGACCCTTGCTTTGATCAGTTTTTCATTCGAATCATACTTTAAGAATCTTATCCTTAATACACCGGATTCACTTAATGGGACAAAATCATTTCCATTAACCATCGACCTATAAATATCAGGAATTGGATTCAACGGCTCTTCGCAAGAATAGAGAAAAGCCAGCAAAGTTAATAATATTAAAGTCAAAATCTTCATTAACTTTTATACATAATCAGTTATTTAGGTAACCCCATTTTAATTACCTAAGTCCTTTTTTTGGTATTAAGAGTATCATATTATATTAATTGAATTTTCTTAGTTATTTACATAAGTTATTTATAGTATTGTATTTAAATAACTAAGGGTTAGTTGAGGCAGAACAAAATAAGTGACGGGGAGATTTTAAAGGGAATTCAATCAGGGGAAGCTAAGAAAATTAACCTTTGTCTTGAGTATCTTTATAAATCAAATTACCCTATTATATCAAGGTTTATTCTCGGCAATAACGGGAATGAGACCGAAGCACAGGATATTTTCCAAGATGCAATTATTGTATTTTATGAAAAGGTGCAAAAAGGCAATCTTGAACTATCCTGTAATATTACGACATATCTTTACTCGGTATCAAGAAATCTATGGCTTAAAAGGCTTAAGAGTAAAATGAGATCTTCTTTAAGAATAGAAGATATACAGGAATTTGTACCCGTAGATGATGAGGCAAGTGAAATTGACAATGAAAAAGTACTTCAAACGCTAAACAATCTAATTAACAAACTCAGTAAAAAATGCAAAGAGATCCTTATAGCATTTTACTATGATAATATGTCAATGAGAAAGATCATGAATCTCGAAGGATATAAAAGTGAACAAGCCATGAAAAACAAAAAATATAAATGTATGAAAGAATTAATGAACATTATGGATTCTTCCATGCAAAAGCGAAATATATTAAAAGAGTTTCTAAGTTTATGAAAGAAGAGTTTAAAGATATAGATAGATTCGAGAAGTATCTATCGGGCAAGTTGACCGGGAATCAACTTTCACAATTTAAGAAGAACCTAAAAAATAACCCTGCCTTTGCAAACCAATTCAGGAATTTCAAACTTTCGCAAATAGCAATAAATACCTACGGTAGATCTGAAATTAAAAAAAAGCTTGTAAAAATTCATAAAAGGAGTATAAAAAAAAAGAATCTACAGAGTGATAGCTTAGATAATCTAAACCAGTCGGTGAGTAATTTTATTGATAAGATCTTTGAAAAATATTTCTCACCTTACGAAAACATTGTCACCGTCCGCTCGGATCGTAGCAAGTACCTAAATGAGGCAATGAAACAATATTCCGAAGGAAACTACAATAATGCGGTAACCCTTTTCAAAAAAATACTTAAAGATAAACCGAAGGACGTGTATTCATTATTTTATTGCGGGATCTCTCTGCTAGATATTGGAAAGTACAAAGAAGCACGAACCAAATTTAACAAGCTTTTAAAAATCGAGAATAATGTATTTAGGGAACAAACAGAATGGTATGTTGGCCTAACTTATCTGAAAAGTTACGATGTTAACAAGGCAATATCAATTTTTGAGAAGCTAGGAACTGAAAGCAACGAATACAATTCTGCAAAAAGAATTATAAAAAACCTAAAGGATATTCAATAGTTAAACATCCTTCGGTGATAATTTATCTGTCCAAGATGATATCCTAAGTGATACCCCAATCCCGTTATTACCCAGCCGACAGTCAGATTTTCTCCAAAGTCATCAGTTGGATATTTCTTATTCAGATCATCCAGTGAAAGGCTTTTCAAAACAGGCATAATCGCTTCTTTAGTCGATTCAATTTCCTTAACTATTTCATCCCGTGATAAGTCTTTCACGGTGAATTCGTAATCTCTGTTACGTTCGTAGCCGGTATTGCCAATAATTGCACCAAAAAAATGTTTAAGGTTGCCACAGAGGTGCATGGCAAGATTTGCGGGAGTGTTTTTGATATCACCGTGGAGTTTCCAGATATCCTCTTCGTTCTTATATGCAAGGAGCTCTTCCTTCAAAGAGTCGAGCTTCTTACCGAACAATATGTCGTAAGTTTCAAATTCCATCAATAGAACATTGGATAACTTGAAGGATCTGCTTCATTCATAATATTATAAACGGCCCTGAATACGTCCTCAGCATTTGGTTTTGAGAAATAATCCCCGTCCGTACCGTAGGCGGGTCTGTGTTCCTGCCCCGGGAGACAAGACGGTTTCGAATCAAGGTAGCGCCATCCTTCCTGCTCATCAACCACCTTCTGCATCATATATGCTGATGCACCACCCGGGACGTCCTCATCGACAAATAGAACTCTATTTGTTTTCTTCAGTGATTTTTTAATGACGGCATTAATGTCAAAAGGTATGAGTGTTTGCACATCAATAATTTCGCAAGAGATGTTAACATCATCGAGCTTATTAACGGCATCGGATACAATGTCTACACAAGCCCCATAGGTAACAATAGTAATATCCGTTCCCTCTTTGACCACTTCCGGAACACCGAGCGGCACTGTAATATCGCCAATATTATCCGGGAGAGCTTCTTTCAAACGATAAGCATTAAGACGCTCGACAATTAAGCCGGGCTCGTCTGACTGGAGAAGTGTGTTATAAAAACCGGCTGCTTTTGTCATGTTACGAGGTACACAAACATATAAACCGCGAAAAGAACCGAGTACAGCACTCATTGGTGAACCGGAGTGCCAAATACCTTCGAGTCGGTGTCCGCGTGTACGAACTATCATCGGGGCTTTCTGTCCACCCTTTGTTCGATAAAGTACGGTTGCAAGGTCATCACTAATAATTTGCAATCCATAGAGAAGATAATCGAGATACTGGATTTCAATAATTGGTTTGAGTCCTCTCATTGCCGAACCGATACCCTGGCCTACAATTGTAGCTTCACGAATACCCGTATCAGTAAGACGCAGATCGCCGAACTTTTCCTGTATACCAACCATTCCCTGGTTTACATCGCCGAGCTTTCCTATGTCTTCACCAATCGCAAAGATCCTCGGGTCACGCTCGAATGCCTTCATGAAGAAAGCGTTAAGAACTTCACTGCCGTTTAGTCTTTCAGCTCCATCACTATAAACAGGTTTGACCTCTGGTACACTCAAAGCATTATGCTCAGATTCGCTGTACAGATATGAACTGTATCTCTCAAAATTCTTCTTGTTAAATTCGTTATACCAATCAATAAGAGAATTTCTTTCAGGTGTATCATCATTTCTAGAAAGGCGTAGGACATCCATAACTGCCGACGAGATAACTTTTCTATTTTTGTCTAGAGAATTCTTTAACGAGTCATAGACAACTTTAATGTCATCCTTTGCCGTACTCTTATCAGCAACCGCGAGGAAGAGTTCACCGGTTTCATTAGCATCTTTTTTGATCGGATCGAGAAATTCATCCCACGCTTGCTTTTGTGATTCTTTAACGAACTTCTTTGCTTCGGCTTCTATTTCATCAAGTTCCTTCTCTTCGGCAATAGCGTTCGAAAGCATCCATTCGCGCATTTTAGTTATGCAGTCCATGTCTTTTTCCCATTGAAGGCGCTCGGGTGATTTATAGCGCTCATGGGACCCTGAAGTAGAGTGTCCTTGAGGCTGAGTGACTTCCTGAATATGGAACATTACAGGGATGTGCTTCTCACGGCACACCTGTATCCCCTCCTCATAAATTTTACAAAGTCCCTCGTAATCCCAGCCTTTACCAATGTATATTTTAAAGCCCTGCCCGGATTCCTCATCGTATTCGTAACCTTTTAAGACTTCGGAAATATTTGATTTCGCTACCTGGTATTTATTAGGAACGGAGATACCATAGCCGTCATCCCAGATCGATATTGCCATCGGGACCATAAGAACCGCGGCGGCGTTTATGGTTTCGAAGAACATTCCTTCCGCGCAACTGGCATTACCGATAGTGCCAAAAGCAACTTCATTTCCTTTGTCGGTAAATTCGGTCATGGAATGAAGTTGTTCGTTATTTCTATATAATTTGGATGCGTAAGCCAAACCGAGCAGTCTCTGCATCTGGCTGGCTGTGGGTGAGATATCAGGCGAGGAGTTTTTTATCTCCATTAAGTTCTTCCAATTACCTTTCTCATCCAGGCTCCGTGTCGCAAAGTGTGAATTCATCATCCTTCCTGCAGATGCAGGATCATGTTCAACGTCCGTGTCGGCGTATAATTGAGCAAACCATTCTTTAATGGTAAACATATCTGTTGCGAAAGCAAAAGTCTGGTCGCGGTAATAACCTGAGCGGAAATCACCCTTTTTAAAGGCTTTTGCCATAGCCAGCTGGGCTATCTCTTTACCGTCGCCAAATATTCCAAATTTAGCTTTCCCGGTGAGAACTTCCTTCCTGCCAAGGAGGCTGGCTTCCCTGCTTTCGACGGCAAGCTTATAATCCGCAATTACTTCGTTTTTATACTGATCAAAATTCTTGTCTGCTTTATTGGTCTGTTTACCTGATTTTTGGTTAGCTTTCGACATATATGCGCAATTTTCTTCTTAATTATTGGTAAAATACAAGATACGAAATATGGGGAAAAGGTTAAATGCTAAAGCGGGTGGTCTTGTGAGGACGTAATTTACGTGTGGATTTACTCTGATTTGGCTTTCTCCGGATGAGTTCATCAGCTTTTTTGAGGAGCCAGTCCTTGCTGTAAACATCTTCCTCCTTAAATATTTCTCTACGGATATACCCGTCTGAAATGCTATTCACTTTTCCGTGCTCGCGAATCAGTTTTCCAACGAAATAAACCAATCTTTTATTGATCTTCTTTATACGAGATGAAATATAATCCGTATTATCGAGGTAATGTCTAAATGCGTCAATAAATTTCAGTGCTTCTTCGTATTTTGCAAGGTCGTAAAGAGACATTAAATAGAAAGCCTTTTTTTCGACGGTAAACTGGTGATACTCGTTCTTCATTTTTCCGAGATTGCTAATTGCTCCATAGAAATCCCTCTTTTCGAACATAAGGCGGGCTTTAGCATAATGAATGGCATCCTTTCTAAGATCCTTATGAAGCTTAGGTCCAAACCTGTCTATGAACTCTTCTATCCATTTAATTTCACCCTCTCTGAGACCGGCTATAATCACATTCCTAAATAAGTCCATAGGAAAGTTTTTGTTTTTAGAGTGTCTGTAGAGACCATTCTCGATAACCAATTTATAAACGGATATAAGTTCACGAGCGTATTTTTTAATATTTGGCTTAGACCTGCGCTTTAGCACACAATAATCGAGGAGCCGGGCAAAGAAGTGGTGCCTGTAATCTATCTCAATATCGCGGGCGCGGGAAATAAGCATCCTCTTATAATCTTCATAATATTTATCATTATCCATAAATGTGAACGCTTTGTATTTTGCAAAGTATATCTCAGCAATATCCACTTTCTTTTTATCATCTTTATCCGAGACAGTGTTCAGGAATTCGATCAGCTTTTCTATATTTATGCTCTGGTACATATATTCAAGGAATCTCTCGTCAATATGTACGTTCTTTTGTTTGCAATATTTTACGTATATATCTGCCAAACCTGTCAACTCTATAGTAAAATAATTGAAGAGATATTTTGCGGCAAGCTTATGCTCACTCGTATCCTGCTTTTTACCTTTCCTTATTTTTTGACCGCTCATCACATTGGTGATATTAAGCTTTTCCTGCTCGAGATTATAGCGGAGAAGATAGAACGCGGGATCGGAAATATCAGACTCGTTAAGATGCTTCTCTGCACTTGCCAGATTAATAGAAAATGGTCCATGCAAACCCTTTGAAAGAAGCTCCTCTCTAAGAAGTTCGCATCTAAGCATATCTTTTTTTCTAAATGCTCTAACCGCCAGAAAATCTTCAGCGGCGTGATACAGCGCGTTCAGGAAAAATCTCATCGTAGAATCAGAGTATCCACGCTCTCTAAATTCTTCAGGGAAAAGTTTTCTATACAAAAAAGAAGCGTCCACGCTACGAAAATCCTTATGGTGGGCGTGCTTTAATAAGAGATCATACAGTTCACTCAGCTTTTCACGCGAAATAAAATATGGAGAATTTAGGAATTTACGAAAGTCCTTAAACTCTTCACGTGAGAAAGTCCTGAGAATATCGAATATTTTGCTATTCCTGATCACTTTATTTGCAACATTTGAAATATAAATAAGCTTGTAATATATTCATTTCTTTAGAAAAAATCAATATTTAGTTACCCACTACTTCACAAAATCCTGCAACATAATCTTCCAAGCTTCTTTGCACTCTTGAGCAATTAGGAATAATTTCTCATTAATCTTCAAAATTTAAAAAAGGAGAGAAAAATGAGATCACTATTACTTTTTATTTGCGCCCTATTTGTATTGAGCTTCGGAACTCTGTCGCCGGGTAATGTAAGCGGAGCGACTCCAGGCAGTACCTCATCTGTAACCGACATCACAGATGGAAATGGTGTGATCTATGAGTATGTAACGATCGACGGAATAACATATGTGTACGTCTATAAGGACGGCGTCCTTGTAGAAATATATGAGATGGAGGAGTAAAGGGAAAATTTTTACAAAATTAAAAAAGAAAAATGATAAATAGAGTAATTGACATTTCTCATCATAATGAACGTATTAATTTTGAAAAAGTAAAAGAAGCAGGAATCATAGGAGTAATTCATAAAGCAACCCAAGGTATTTCATTTGTAGACGACAAGTATAGGGAAAGAAAAAAAGAAGCGCTTGAAAACGGGTTACTATGGGGAGCATATCATTTTGGAACGGATAAAAATGGTAAGAATCAAGCTGATCATTTTTTAAATCATATTGATAACAATAACGATACAATAATTGCACTGGATTTTGAGCGTAATGATCCCAAACCATACGATACTATTCATAAGAAACAAGGAGAGGATTTCATTGAAGCAATTCATGAAAGATTTAATCTCTATCCTGGTATTTACTCAGGAACTTTTTTACACAGTCAGATAACCAATAATTCAATTTTCAAAAAATGTTGGCTATGGCTTATTGATTGGGATAATAATCCAAACTGGCCAAAGAATATATGGGATAAATGGACTTTATGGCAGTACACTGGCGATGGAAATGGACCTGAACCACATAAAGTTGATGGTATCAGTGGAAATTGCGACAGGGATAAGTTTAATGGAGAGGAATATGCTCTAAAAGAATTTTGGGAATCAAACAAAATATAAAATTTTACCATAAACTTTTAAAATAAAATTATCATGGCATCTATTCTTAAAAATCTAAGTGTAGAAAAAATACTTAAGAATCTGCAAAAAAATGAAAATTTTTTGCCATCCTTAGGAATTACAGAGTCAGTAACTGAACAAGTTGAAAAAAAAGTCACAGTTACAATTCCAAATTGTTTCATTAAAGACAATCAAGAAACAGGTGTCTGGCCAATTATAGATGGCAAAGCACAAGTTTATGTTGTTTGCCTTTCAGTTGACCTTGCAGGTGATGGACAAGATATTAATAGTTTGTTTCCCGATAAAAAGTCATCCATTTTTAAAAACATTGCTAGAAATATGACTGATAAAATTAACATATCGGTTTCCCCTATTTTTAATAATATTGAAGACAATATGGATCTTCCATTGCTTGGTAATGGATTAACACTTTATGGCCCTAAGGATCCAAAGGGTTTACTCTCTCTTCATGTTGCGATTATGGATGATGACGATGGATATAGAAAACTAGGTGAAATCTTAGAAGAGACTGCTCAAAAAGAGAAGATTAACGACCTAATCGATAAAGCTCTTGAGTTTACTTCATTATCTAATCCTGCTACACTCCTTCTAAAGACTGGTTTCGATCTATTTTTTAGCAGCGTAATTACATCCTTAAAAAATAATGACGATGATGTAATCCAAGATTTCCATTTCTCATCTCTATCAGTTCAAAACTACTTAAATGGAATCCATACAATAGACAGAAATGGTGCTAAAGCTACTTTGAACGTATATGTAGAATAACTCACCCAACTTTCTCCATGAGCCATTTTTTGGCGCGGAGTTTATTCTCTACTTCGATCTCATATTTGAGATCAACATAATCTCCCCTGGAGCTCACTTTGCCAGATAATTTTATGAGCTTCAGGGTGAGTTTTAAAAAGTTGTTTATCTTTTCTTTCAGGGTGTGCGAGACTTTTTTACTTTCATCTATATACCGTTGCATGGAGTTTATGAGTGATATCGCCTGTTCGTAGGATCCCGTTTCGTAGAAGATCTTTATCAGGAGTATCTTTTTATCTATCTCGAGATTGAAATACTCATCTTTCATTTTAGAGAGGCTTTCGAGGGCGGAGTCATATTTCCCGTGAGCGAACTTCACATATGCCATTCCGCAATTAAATGCCGTCTCGCGGAATTCGGGCGGAAGCTTCGGAGCGAATTTTTTGAGGAAGATCTCGGTCCAGTCGATTTCACCTTCATCACATCCCATTAAAAACAATATCCTGTAAAAGTCTATCTGGAAGTACGTGCCTTCCGTATGCTCATAGTAGCCATTGTCCGCCATTATCCTAAGGATGTTAAAGAGTTCGCCAGGAAATTCCTTATCGTTCCGGCTATCCATGGAATTTATGGAGCAGTATTTTACGAACTGGAAGAAGATGTGTGAGCGAGTGTTGGTTCCGAGGAGATCGATATTGCCGAGTACATATTTTTTAAGATCTTTGTAATTTTTTGTATCAGCTTTTTCGAAAAGTCTGAAGAACCTGTCGTATATATCGAAGAGCTTGCCGGCAGACCCAGGATCGGATTCGTTTTTGAGGAAAGAAATAAACCCGGTTATGTCTATCTTTTGAAGAAGTTTATTGATGAAACTATGCTCATACGAGTTATCGAAGCGTTTGGCATATTTATCAGCACCATCATTCAGATACATGAGCTCAAGTATAAAAAAGTATGTCAGGTATTTTGCAATTTCATCGATCTCCTCGATGCCAACCTTCCGGTTGCGTTTAATAAGAAAGTCGCTATACATGCTTTCGAAATTCTTCTTTTCAAGAAGCAGATCATATATATTCAGGAAGTACTCGCTGGAAAGTTGGTTGTCATCCTCAAATTCCTTGTCGGAGACTTCGAGCGCGCGAATGTAGAGTTTATCAAGATGCCTGTTCCTGAGCTCCCTCCTTAAAATCCTATTATAAAGAACATCGTCGGACTGCACATTTTTCATTACAAGAAATTTCTCCGCGGCGAGTTGGAGTCCATAGAAATTATGACGCAGTGTGGCGGAATTTAAACCAGAAGCTTTGTATTCATCGGGAAAAAGCTTTTTATATATTTTTTTCTTATCGAATGCAGATTCATCCATCTCGGGGTAATCTCGGAGCAGTATCTCATAGAGCTGTTTTAATTTTGTCCGTGAAACAAAAGCTGGCGAAGCAAGGAATAGCTTAAACTCTTTTTGTTCGGAAGGTGTGAATGAATTGAGTAGTTTTAGGGCTGCAGTCTGCTTCATTTACAAGTATTTACAAGAAAAATATGCAACTTAAACGGGTTATCTTCATGAGTAAAATATTAATATTTCAACAAATAATCAATCTTGTTAAGAGGTTTCTCGAAGAAAAAGCCATAAATACAATAAGTAAGTTTCTTTGATTCATATACATGTGAATGACTAGTTTTGTTCAGGTAATTGATTTGGCATACCTGGTATATGGGGAAGTGAGACAGACTCTTTTAGATAACCGAAGCGGGTTAAATCTTAGCTCTTAACCCGCTTTTTTAACTCCAGTTCGGAGATCTTTTCAAGAAGCCAAGGTTTTTCTCTAACAATAACAGATTTAATTTTATCTTTTAGATCCGATAATCCCTCGACTGATTGCGTTTCTTTTATTTTCACAAGAATTTTGGTAAAGTTCATAAATCTTCTAATAACTGCTTTATTAGTATTTGTTACTTTTTTACTGTCTAAAATATATTTATTGACTGATGCAATTAAACTAAGCACCTCATGTAAATAATTCATTTCATAAAAAATTTTTATGTATAAAACCTTTATATGAAAGGCATAATCGAAATAATCTACATTTATCTTATTCAAATAGATTAAGGATTTTACATAGCTTCCTCTTTCAAACTCTAATCTTGCCATTCCAAAATTAAAAGAGACATCTTGCAATTCAGGCTGAAGTAAAGGTTTAAAATCTACCAGAAATTTTTCGAGCCATCCAAGCTTATCTTGTGTCATTGCATGACTAATTATAAGTAAATAATAATCTGCCTGGAAATAAGTACCTTCTGTATGTTTATAGTAACCATTTTCAATTATTATTTTAAATATGTTATGAATTTCTTCAAAGTCGAAGCAATATTGCAAATATCGTATTAGCTTCCCAAAAAACTCAAATCTTTCGTTTGTCCCAACACATTCTATATTCTTGAGTAGATATTTTTTTATCCCTATATATTTATCCTTATTTCTTTTGGGATTTTTTACTTTGTAAAGTTCTATTATATCAACATAAATTTTGAATAGAATTGATTCACTTTCATTAGAGACATGAGCTTTTAAAAGGGCAAATAAATCCTCAAAATTAATCTTATCACAGAATTTTCTTACATAACTATCTTCAAATTTATATCCATAGCGGTTCGAATACATTAAGCATGCTCCTTCGTGATAAAACATCTCCATCATGAAAAAATAGCCCAAGCACTTTACTGCCCTTTCTATGTTATCGATACCAACTGTTTTACTTTTCCTAATAGTGAAATCCTCATACATACTCTCAAAGTTAATCCTTTCAAGTATTAGTTTATATTTAGCTAAAAAATATTCACTACTTAGTTCATTCACTTTCGCAAATTTCTTATCTGATTCATCGAGTGCTTTCATATATAATTTATCCAGATGGCGATCACGGAATTCCCTCCTCAGCACCTCATCATAATGAACTTCATCATTTTCTATTTTCATAAACACAAGGAATTTTTCAGCAGCCCGCTGGAGTTCGTGGAAACAATGGCGCAAAGAAGATGCATTATAGCCATTACTTTTATATTCAACAGGAAAAAGCTCTTTATATAGCTTTACTTTATCCAAATCAGATTCGTTCAAATCCGGATAATCCTGGAGGAGAATCCCATATAGCTGTTTTGGTTTAGTTCGTGAAACAAATGCGTGGCAAGCAAGGAATGAAGCAAAATCCTTTCTTTCTTTATTTGAAAAGCTTTTTAAAATTGTTAATGCTTTTATATCTCTCATTTTGTGGTAAGTTAATTAGTTAGTGCAACTTATCTCCGAAAAGATATTGCTATAAATATTATTAATACAGTAGATAATAAATTCTTTTGAAAAAATTAAGGGAAAAATATGCGCAACCGAGGTTACAAAGATTCTTTGATTGATTAGTATACCTTATTTATTTTTGAAGTAGAGCCTACCACATAAGAGATGAGAAAACATTTCTTAAAATGCAAAGGGGATGAAAATCGTAAGTTTCATCCCCTTATCTTCAAGGAAAATTTCTGAATTTAATTTACGAATTAAATAATCTATATTCGAATCGTTAAAATTCACGAAATTAATAATATAATATGCCCGATAACAATAAGCCCATAGAACCGAAAAAAAGCACATCGAAGCAAGAATGGAAGGAAGAAGCAGAGAAGGCTAAGACTAATGGAATGAAATTCACGTCTTTGAGCGGTAGAGAACTGGATATCGCATATACCCCTGAAGATGTGAACCAGGAAAAATATTACAATGAAATAGGTTACCCGGGTGAATATCCTTATACCAGAGGTATCCACCACAATATGTACAGGGGTAAAATATGGACAATGAGGCAGTTTGCGGGTTTTGGTTCACCCGAGGATACGAATGAGAGATTTAAATACCTGCTCAAGCACGGGCAAACAGGGCTGTCGACGGCATTTGACCTGCCGACGCTAATGGGCTGGGACGCCGATTCTCCTCTTTCAGAGGGTGAAGTAGGAATATGCGGAGTCTCGATCTCTTCACTTGAAGATATGGAGATACTTTTTTCCGGTATTCCTTTAGATAAAGTTTCCACCTCGATGACTATAAACTCCCCTGCCATAATGATCTTTGCATATTACCTGGCAGTTGCGGAAAAGCAAGGAGTACCCTTTGATAAATTGAGAGGAACACTTCAGAATGATATTCTAAAAGAGTATATAGCTCAAAAAGAGTTTATCTATCCTCCGAGAGAGTCTATGCGGATTATCGTCGATATGATAGAGTATTGCACAAATGAAGTGCCGCAATTCAACCCGGTCAGCGTAAGCGGATACCATATCCGTGAAGCAGGTTCAACCGCAGCGCAGGAGCTTGCTTTTACATTGGCAGACGGGTTTGCATATATAGAAGCATGTATCGAAAGAGGAATGGACGTGGACGCATTTGCACCAAGAATATCATACTTCTTTAATTCACACCTTGACTTCTTTGAAGAAATAGCAAAATTCCGGGCTGCAAGAAGGATATTTGCGAAGAGAATGAAGAATAAATACGGCGCGAAGGATGAAAAGTCATGGAAATTGAGATTCCATACTCAAACTGCAGGGTGTTCACTCACTGCTCAGCAACCGGAGAACAATATTGTAAGAACAGCGATCGAAGCATTAGCTGGCGTCCTTGGCGGTACACAGAGCTTGCACACAAATTCAATGGATGAAACGCTGGCATTGCCGTCTGACAAAGCCGTAAAGATAGCATTAAGAACACAGCAAATTCTGGCATATGAACATGGAGTAGTAAACGTTGCTGATCCGCTGGGTGGAAGCTACTATGTAGAAAAGCTGACCGATGATATGGAAGCAGAAGCCGAAAAATATTTCGAACTTATAGACCAGCAGGGTGGTGTAATTGCATGTATAGAGAACGGTTTCTTTCAGAGAGAAATAGCAGATGCCGCATACAGATATCAGCAAGAACTAGATAAGAAGGAAAAGATAGTTGTTGGTGTAAATGAATTTGTTGAAGAAGATGAAAAGATCGAGATCCCGATCTTATATATTTCAAAAGAAGTTGAAGATAAGCAGATAAAGAGAGTAAAGGATCTAAAAGCATCGAGGAATCAGGAAGACGTAACAAATGCCCTCAAAGAACTAAGAAAGTCTGCCGAAGACGGAACGAACCTGATGCCTAGAGTATTAGAATGCGCAAGAAAGTATGTAACACTAGAGGAAATGTGTACTGAACTCAAAGAACCATTCGGAATATACGAAGAACAAGCTGTCTTTTAAATTGAGAGACAAAAATTATCTATATATTATAGGAGCGTGCGTATTTACGTACGCTTTTTATTTAGTGTCCGAATATTTCTTCACTGGGGGAAAGATGGGTGTTCCGCTCGATGACAGCTGGATACATTTCCGTTATGCCGAAAACTTCGCCAAAGGATATTTATTCCAATTCAATATAGGACAGCCCGTAGCGGGGAGTACGTCTCCACTGTGGGTGGTTATACTTGCCGGATTCAGCTTTATAACTTCGAATTATATATTTAACTCTGTTTTCCTTTCCGCTCTGTTTCATATGCTTTCGTGTATTTTTATTTACAAAATATCACTTGAAATATTCGGGAGAAATGAATCAACAAAAGAGAGCGCGAAATTCATATCATTGATGGTTGTTCTAATTACGATACTGACCGGTAGGTTCGCATGGGCCGGATTATCGGGTATGGAAACAACTATGTTCACATTTTTGACGATTGCAGGTATATATGCTCACATAATTAATCTCGAACAGAAGCGATTTACCCTACTACCGGGAATTTTATTTGCACTTGCAACAGTAAGCCGACCGGAGGGTTTCCTTCTTTTTGGGCTTTATGTGATAGACGTAGTGATAATTTCACTCAAAGAGAAGAATTTCAGAAAAATAATTATCCCAATAGGAGCAGGTACAGTTATCTTTATTTTAGTCACTACACCATATTTCATATTTTCGCATTTTACCAGTGAGAGCTTTCTTCCGACAACATTTAGAGGACAGGGTGGAACGATTCACCTACTGCCAAATAAAACATATATACTAAAGACTCTTGAATTCTTGCTCTCGGATAATATAGCTACAACATTGCTCTATCTAGCCGGGGGGGTATTTTATATTGTGAATTTCAGGAAGCAATATTTTGGACAGCTCCGAATTTTAAACCTGATCTTTCTCTGGGTAATATTATTACCTATCGTAAGCGCATTCCTAATTCCGAATTACAGACATCACGGCAGATATATGATGCCATTGCTGCCATTCATAAATCTGATAGCATTATATATGCTATTCTCAATACGCGATAAGGTAAAAGATATCAAGATAAAGGAATTCTTAAGCCGAAGAACAGCGCTCGTGATAGTGTTATGCTTCTCAGTGTTTTACTATTTTATCTTTGCGAGAGCAATAGGCATGAATACACAGAATATTAACGACCAGCAGGTAGAATTAGCCAATTGGGTAAAAGAGAATGTCGGTCCAAATGAAACAATAGCTTTAAATGATATCGGCGCAATCACTTTCATTTCCAATAATAAGATCGTCGATATGGCAGGTTTAGTGACTCCTCAGATACTTAGATACAGAACATACAGATGGGAAGATAATCTGGATTCAACTTATTATCTTTTAAAAAACAATAATGTAAGTTATGTTATAATATACGATCACTGGTTTCAGGGATTCATTGATGCATACAAAGAGAATTTTGAATACATAAGGTCCGCAATATTAGAGGATAATACTATTTGCGGTGGAGAAGAGATGAAAGTTTATAAATTCCACTATACGAAATAATATTGAAAATCCTTAAAATAATACAGCTTCTCAGACCTAAACAATGGATCAAAAATCTATTTATCTTTGCATCCATTCTTTTCTCCGGTTTACTAATGGATCCCAGAGTGCTTCTCACAAACATCGAAGCATTTATTGCATTCTGTCTGATCTCGAGCTGTGTTTATATAATTAATGATATATCCGACGTTGAAGCAGACCGTGCTCATAAGAGAAAACGGTTCCGACCGATTGCTTCCGGTGACGTTTCAATTTCTGAAGCAAGGGTGGTGTTTATAATTCTTCTTGCAATAACGGTATTTATCTGTTCGTTCATGAATCTGAAGTTCAATATTGCAATCTCTATATATTTTCTGATCAACATCCTTTATACATATTTTGTTAAAAATATTGTACTGCTGGATGTATTCTTTATCTCCTTTGGATTTATGTTAAGAGTAGCAGCAGGAGCATTTGCCATATCAGTTCCTCTATCCAGCTGGATGATATTAACAACTATATTCATTTCACTATTTTTGGGCATTTCAAAAAGAAGAGCCGAATTATCTCAGTCGGACCAGGAAAATATTCCAAAGCAAAGAAAGGTGTTGGAGCAGTATTCGATAGCATTTACGGATCAGATGAACACAATTGCTGCAACAGGCACAATTATTTCATATGCTCTTTATACCGTATCAGAGAAAACGGTCGAGACATTTCACTCGGATAATTTAATTTACACTACGCCGTTTGTAATTTATGGCATATTCCGCTATATGTATCTAATTCACCAAAAAAATCTCGGGGAAAGCCCTACACAGATCGTTACAAAAGATGTTTCCATAATCATAAACTCCCTTCTCTGGTTTATTATTTCGTTTGCAATCATATATAAAGCGAAGTTCGGGTTTTAATAATTGGATGAATCCGGTAAAATAAAGATAAAGGCTGAGTTCCTTTTGCTTTTTGTTTCTATAAACTGGGGTATCTCTTTTCCTATTATAAAGATCCTGCTTCAGTATTGCTCACCGGAAGCGGTAGTATTTTACCGGTTTGCAATTACACTTTTACTCTTCTTAATTCTTTATCCAAAGATATTTACAAAGATAAAGTTCACCGATCTAAAGTACGGACTTATTCTTGGCGGATTTGTTTTCGGAGGGTTTATAACCCAGACAATAGGGTTATCCATAACAACATCGCAAAAATCAGCATTCATAACCGGAACATATGTTGTACTACTTCCCTTTGCGCAATATCTCATAATCAAGAAGGCACCTAAAAAGGAAAATATAGTTGGTGTGATCATGGTAATGATCGGGTTATTCTTTTTGACACAGATAAAAGAAGCAAATTTTAATATTGGTGACTTTCTAACGCTGATCTGCGCGGTTTTTTTCACCGTACACATAGTTTACCTGGATAAATTCCTAAATGAAAAGAAAGCTGATTATCGCGCGTTAGTGCTTGGGCAGTTCCTGGTAATGACAATAGCGGGATTTCTTTCGATGACTCTGGTGGAAGTCATTATAACTAAGACATACTTCTTTGAGATAAATACTACTTCGGTCTTTTCCATACTATATATTTCCGTCGTTTGTACTTTACTTGGCTGGCTAATAATTAATAATTACCAGAGGTATACCACGCCTGTAAAAGCGGGCATTATATATAGTATGGAGGTTGTATTTGCGGTTTTCTCGGCATATTTAATAATCAACGAGAGCCTTGAATTGGACCAGATAATAGGCGCAATATTGATGCTGACGGGAATGGCTGTATCGGAATTTTATGGGTATATCAAAAAAAGTAAGGTGACATTGTAAACTCATATTGCTTATTTTATTGTTATAATATAAGGTTTAAATCCAAATCATGTCAAAGAGCCTTGTTTTATATATCATCTTGTTACTTTGCTGTGCATCAAATCTCTTCTCACAGCAAGATGCGTCAATATTATGCTCTAATTCAAGAAAAAAAGAGTTCAAATCGCAAAATAGTTTCACTGGAGATTACCCCGGTGACTCAACCATTGACGTTACCTATTATAAACTCGTTCTGAAGGTCACAACAACGCCGGATTTTTTAAACGGTATAGTAACCGTAAACGCAACCAGCTTACAAAACGGTTTAAATACATTCTTCCTCGATTTCGAAGACAATATGGTTGTGGATTCAGTTATTTCTAATGGAACTTCGCTGACTTTTTCACAATCCGACGACGAACTCCATATCACTCTTGATCAAACTGCAAATAAAAATGATAATATTAGCGTTGTTATCACATATCATGGTTTACCGGATATTACGGGACTTGGAAGTTTTGAATTCGGCGAAAACCAGGGTGTACCCGCGATATGGACATTGAGTGAACCCTATGGAGCAAAGACATGGTTTCCAAATAAAGACAATCCGTCTGATAAGGCAGATTCATCCGATGTATGGATCACCGTCGCCGATAATTTGACGGGAGTTTCTAACGGTGATCTGACCGAGACAATAAATAACGGAGATGGCACTAAAACATACAAATGGAGATCCAGATATCCAATAGCACCGTATCTTATTTCCCTCGCCATAGCAGACTACTCGATCTACGAAACATATTACCATTATTCCCCTAGTGAGTCGATGCTTGTTATAAATTACATCTACCCTCAAAATCTAAATTCGATCAAAAGCCTTCTCGACCAGACACCTAGTATGATAGATATCATGTCAGGATATTTCGGTCCTTATCCTTTTTTAAAGGAAAAATATGGACATGCTGAATTTGGTGTGCTAGCCGGAATGGAACACCAAACAATTTCCTCAATGGGAGCGTTTTTTGACGGTATTATCGTACATGAACTTACTCACCAATGGTTCGGTGATAAAATAACCTGTGCTAAATGGGAGGATATTTGGGTCAATGAAGGATTTGCTGTTTACGGAGAAGCGCTATACCAGGAAGCAACCGCCGGAAAGGAAGCATATTATGACGTGATAAAGTCGAATATGTCGCGAGCAAAGGATGCAGTGGGGACAATATATGTGCAGAATATTAATTCTATTGATGAGATATTCGATGGAGACAGAACATATGCGAAGGGCGGGGTTGTTATTCATATGCTGAGAGGTGTTATGGGTGATGAGAATTTTTTTAGAACTCTTAAAGCTTACATGTCTGATACTTCACTAGCTTACGGTTCGGCAACAATAAGGGATTTCCAACATGTGGCAGAAACTGTAAGCGGTACAAACCTATCATATTTCTTTGATGAATGGCTGTACGGAGAAAATTATCCCAGGTATGTTGTGGACTGGTATTACGATCTGATCCAGGGTAATACATATCAGGTTTCAGTAGAAGTAAAGCAATCTGTGAATACACTTCCCCAGTTTTTCACAATGCCGATCGACATGAAGATAAATACTTCATTGGGCGATACAACTGTCAGAATTTTCAATAATGCTCAAGATCAGATATTCAATTTCACTATTGAAGGCAAACCCCTGACATTGGATTTCGACCCAGACAATTATATATTGAAGGAACAATCCGGCAATACGCATAATGTTCCGATCACATATACTCTTGCCCAGAACTACCCTAACCCATTTAATCCTGGTACAACGATTACATATGAATTAGGAAATGTATCGAATGTACAACTAAATGTGTATGACATTACCGGAAGATTGGTATCACGGCTAGTTAATCAAAAGCAAAGAGAAGGATCATATGTTGTGGAATTCGACGGCTCTTCACTAGCTTCAGGTGTTTATTTTTATAGATTGGAAGCAGAAAACACAACTGTTGGTTCGGATGAGACGTTCACAGCTATAAAAAAGATGATACTTTTAAAATAATACCATGCGGAAGGCGAAAATTATAGTGAAAGGTTTTGTTCAGGGAGTTGGATACAGATATTTTTGCTATAAGAAAGCCTCCGAATACGAGCTTACCGGCTACGCAAAAAATTTATTTAATGGCGAAGTAGAAGTTGAGGTAGAAGGCGAAGAGTACCTCATTTTAGGATTCATAAAGGAGCTTAAAATAGGACCAATGCGATCTAACGTAAAAATGGTAGATTACGTATTTGAGAATTATGAAAATAAGTATGATGAGTTTAAAATGTACTGAAATCCTTAGCTTTACACTTGTTTATATTGATTATATGATATATTATTAAACCAAATAAATAAGGATACCATAGGCATATTTTACGAATTTTAACTGAAAATCTGAATAAGTCAATATGAGAAGCACATTCCTTTCCTTATTTTTCATCACACTATTTACACTTTTTTCAGGTAACCAAACTTATTCACAAAGTGATAAGGTATATAATTTCCTGAATCTCGATGTCGATGCAAGGTCATCCGCCCTTGCAGGAAGTGTTATTTCATCAGAAAATGAGTTAAGCGCAATATTTTATAATCCCGGCGGTATAGCAACATTGACCGAAACTAAAGCTTCCGTGGGATTCTTTAAATACCTGCTCGATGTAAATTCAGGAAATGCCGCATTTGGGATGAAATATAAGGATAAAGGATATTTTGCGGCAGGACTGAGGTTTGTTAGTTATGGATCTTTTCAAAAATTTGACGAGCAGTACAACGAGATCGGTACATTTTCAGCAACAGATATGGCTTTGAGTCTCGGCTATTCGAATTTCTTTACACCACAGCTTAGCTATGGTGTAGCTCTCAAGATCATATATTCGAATATAGACGAATATAATTCAGCCGGTATTGCAACTGATTGGGGTTTGCTATATAGGATGCCTAATCAAAGCCTTAACATCGGAATAAGCTTGCTTAATCTTGGAACACAACTCTCCAGCTACGGTGATACAAAGGAAGACCTCCCCTTAAATTTAAAAATAGGCGCGAGTAAGTCTCTTGAATATCTTCCGCTCACATTCAATGTTGCTCTTAACAACCTGACACAAGAAACGGATAGCTTTTTCGACAGGTTCAAATATGTTACTCTTGGTGGGGATTTCAAATTCAGCGAAAATTTCCATCTAAGGGTTGGATATAATAACCAACTCAGACAGGATCTTAAAACCGGAAGTACAACAGGTATAGGAGGTTTTTCCGCAGGATTGGGATTTAGATTCTTGACTAAATACGAACTTGATTACGCATTTAATTCGTTAGGACAGGTCGGGGCAACTCACAGAATCAATGTAGGATTCAAACTTTAAAACAAATCTATCTTAACACCTTTCTTTCTTATCTGTTCGGATAGTTTTTCGATTTCCTTTAAAGTCTTATTTATATTTTTATATAGCTGGTCGTCATAAATCAGTTGATTTGCCGTTCCATCCGAAGTCTTAACATCCGAGACCAAACCATTCAAATTCGATATAAGACTGTCGATCTTTACAGTCATATTAGCTATTTCCGAAAATGTTCTTTTAAATTCGGGACTGGTTTCATCGACCAGATCACTTACATTTGTAACAGTTTTATCAACCTTTGAAGTTATATTTGTCAGACTTGATCTGTTTTCAGATACCAATGCATTCAGATTTCTCGATGTGACCTCGAAATTAGACATTGTACTTTTAAGGTCCATCTTTAACTGTCCGTCACCAACTATCTCATTAACATTAATCAATACATCGTTTAGCTTATCAGAGTTTGTTTGAAACTTGGTGATAAGAACTCCAACCTCGGTTGATAGGTCTTTCATCTGCTTCATGACAGTATTTATATCACCGGCGTCACTTCCTATTAATGGTCTGTCGAAATTTATCACGGGGTCTTGTTTACCCGGATCTATATAAAGCTGTTTACCACTTGTAAAGGATGTCATGGCTACTTCTACAGAATAATCTGACTTAATAACAACGTCCTTTGCAAGTGTAAACTCAACCTTTACTGAGTCCCCTACCAATGTAATTTTTTGTATTTCACCCTTCCTGACACCCTTAACGGTTACTGCATCTCCTTCATTTAGCCCTCCCACACTGGACTGGAAATATACTGTAACGTCATTCTGCCCTGCTCCGATAACGAAGCCTTTTGTCCAGAATACAGTCGTCAATACAATGACTATTGCAATAAAAACAAAGATACCTACCTTAAGCTTAGAATGCTGTCTCGTCATTATGATTGTTTAGATATTTCGAGTATTTTATATTCGCTCTTACCCTCCTGGGCTTCAACAATTATCACTTCATTAACGGCTTTGCCTAACAGGGCTTGTCCAATTGGAGATGTAATAGATATTTTGTCCTGTTCAAAATCCGCTTCCTCTGGAGAGACCATATTAAAAGTTACTTCTTCATTATATGACACGTCAAGTACTTTCACAATTGATAATATGGATACTTTCCCGTCCGGAATTTCATGATTCTCCAATACCTTTACTCTCGACAAAAGGTTTTCAAGCTTGCTTATCTTCATTTCGAGGTGTGACTGTTCTTCCTTTGCTGCATCGTACTCGGCATTTTCACTAAGGTCACCGTGTGACCTTGCTTCGGCGATTCTTTCAGCAACTTCTTTTCTTGCATTCAATCTTAAATGCCTGAGATCTTCTTCGAGCTCAGCCAGTCTCTTTTTTGTCAAATAAACTGTTCCCTGCGACATCTTAATTGATTTTTTTAATTAAATTATTTCTTTTTAGATTCGTTTACTAATATCAAATGACCCAATTTATCCCGCTTTGTGGATAAGTATGTTTCGTTTTCAGGATTAGCCGGTATCTCTATCGGCACTCTCTCTACAATTTCCAGATCGTATCCGTGAAGCCCCACTACCTTCTTTGGATTATTTGTCAGTAGTCTGATCTTCTTTACACCGAGTTCTCGTAGTATCTGAGCCCCTACACCATAATCTCTTAGGTCCGGTTTAAATCCAAGCTCAACATTTGCTTCAACAGTATCGCGTCCTTCATCCTGAAGTTTATATGCTTTAAGTTTGTTTGAAAGCCCGATTCCTCTGCCTTCCTGCCTCATATAGAGGAGTATTCCTGTTCCTTCATTCTCAATGATCTTCATTGATTTCTCCAACTGATCCCCACAGTCACATCTTAGAGAGTGAAACAAGTCTCCAGTCAGACACTCTGAATGTACCCGAACCAGCACCGGTTCTTTAGAGTTTATTTTTCCCTTAACAAGAGCTATATGCTCTTTAGAATCAACTTTACTTTTAAATAATACCGCCTTAAATTTACCGATCTTTGTTGGAAGCCTTGTCTCTACTATTTTCTCAATAAGTTTTTCTCTGGAAAGCCTGTATTCTATCAGGTCCTTAATACAGATCAATTTCAAACCAAACTTTTTGGCAATCTTGCTAAGCTCCGGTAGCCTTGCCATTTCGCCATTTCCCTTTAGTACTTCACACAATACACCAGCCGGATAATGACCTGCCAGCCTGGCAAGGTCTACTACCGCTTCTGTATGCCCGGCTCTACGTAAGACCCCTCCGGGAGTAGCTTTCAAAGGAAAAATATGTCCGGGTCTTCCCAGATCAGCAGGTTTTGTGTCCGGATCAATGAGAGCTTTTATTGTCTTATCCCTGTCAAAAGCAGAAATGCCTGTTGTAGTACCTATTTTATAATCGACACTCATTGTAAATGGTGTCTCATGAAGCGAAGTATTTACCTTAGCCATCATATCCAATTCAAGCTCTTTTAATCTATCCTCTTCCATAGGTACACACATTAATCCTCTTGCATTCTTTGTAAGGAAATTAACGTGCTCGGGAGTACACATCTCCGCAGAGAATATCATGTCGCCTTCATTCTCACGGTCCTCATCATCGACAACAATAACCATCTTGCCTTGTCTAAAGTCCTTGATTGCAGACTCTATAGAGTCAAATTTAAATTTTTCTCTGCTCATTAATCTAAAAATTATTTCTTTTGTGAATCCTCATGCTCCATCAACCCCTTAATTGTGGCGATAGAACTTCTCTCAACATTTATTTTTACATTATCAGCAATCCTTACGGTAACGGCTTTATCCGTCAAATCTTCTACAGTACCGTGAATACCGCCGGCTGTTATAACTTTATCACCTTTTTTGAGCGAACTTAATAAATTTTGTCTTTCTTTCTGTCTCTTTTGCTGCGGTCTTAAGATAAGAAAATAAAAAACTAATATTATTAGAAGAAAAGGCAGTAGTGACATTACCATTCCCATTGGTCCTTCACCGCCTGTTTGCTGAAGTAATACTATAAGTAAATTCTCCAAAAATTTATTCCCTCCTTAAGGAATATCTATCTTTTATTAGATAAGTATTTTTCTAAAAAATCCTTTTTAAAATTTAAGAACCTGTTCTCCATAATTGCATGACGCATATCTTTCATTAATTTCAAGTAAAATCCAACATTATGTATAGAAGCTAACTGATAACCGAGAATTTCATTTGACATCATAAGATGCCTTAAATACGCCAGCGAAAAATTCTTCGAAGTATATGTTTCGCACTCCGGATCAGGCGAATTAAAATTATTCTTATAACCTGAATTTTTCAAATTTATCTCGCCGTATGCTGTAAAGAGCCTGCCATGCCTGGCATTTCGCGTCGGCATTACACAATCAAACATATCAACACCTCTCTCGACACTTTCCAGAAGATCAACCGGTGTGCCCACACCCATAAGATACCTCGGCTTGCCACTATCCATCAGATCAGTACAATAATCAGTTACTTCATACATCAACTCATTCTCTTCTCCCACTGCAAGACCTCCTATTGCGTTTCCATCAAAATCATACTCAGATAGCTGTTCGATGCTGTCCTTCCTTAGATCCTTAAAGATACTTCCCTGATTGATAGAGAATAATCTCTGCTTAAAACCGTAAAGATCAGAAGTATTCTTAAAATGTTCGTAGCATCTGGCTTCCCAGCTGGTAGTCAATTTTATCGACTTCTCAGCAAAGCTTTTCTCTACCGGGTAGCTCATACATTCATCAAGCGGCATCATTATGTCGCTTCCAAGATTCCTCTGTATACCTATCACTTTCTCGGGAGTGAAAAAATGTTTCGATCCGTCGAGATGAGATGAAAACTCGACTCCGTCGTCAGTAACTTTCCTCAAGGTATCAAGACTGAATACCTGAAAACCTCCGCTATCGGTTAGTATTGCTTTGTTCCAGCTAATGAATTTGTGTAAACCGCCGGCTTCATTTATTATCTCATCACCGGGTCTTAAGAATAGATGATAAGTATTCCCGAGTATTATCCTTGTGTCGAATTCATCGAGCTCACGGTGTTCGACTGCCTTCACAGTACCTTGAGTACCGACCGGCATGAAACACGGTGTAAGTATTTCACCGTGATCGGTATTAATTATGCCTGCCCGAGCCTTTACACCAGCTTCAGAACTATTTGAAAGAACCTTGAAAAATTCTTTTTCAGCCATGCGGCTACGATTTATACTCCGCTTTTTATAAAAAAGAAGAACATCACCGTATTATGTTATGGTGATGTTCTTAAATTCTTATTTTATGAACTTACTGTAAAAAGAGCATTAAGTTTCAGAGAATTAATCTTTAAATAATACTCTGTACCCCTTTTTATCTATAGTTCTTAATGCCTTAGCCGATACTTTTACAGTTTCCCATCTCTTCTTTCTCTCATTCCATAGTTTCTTTTTCTGGAGATTAGGCTCCTGAACTCTGCGAGTTTTATTATTAGCGTGAGATACGTTATTTCCTGCTAATGGCTTCTTTCCCGTTAATTTACAAACTTTAGACACTTTCCTGTTCTCCTTTAGTTTCCTTTGTAGGGTTTGTAAGTGGATTCATAAACCAGTGCATTCCTGTCCAAAAACTTCACTGAACCCTTCTCTGTTTTCACGGATTCAACTAGCCTGACATTGATCAGCTTGGTTTCTTTATTGGTATCCGGGCACATAACGACTCTATCAACGTTACCCTTTCCCTTGTTTAACTTATCGGCAAATGATTGTGTTTTAGCCATAAAATTAATTATTTATCTGATAAATATAATTTAATTATAATTCAAAAAAAAGAACATTATTTCACCAATGCTGCAGCAATTTTCTCATTTACACCGCTTTTTATCACATTCATCGCCGTAAGTATCATATTCATAATGGCCTTTGGTGTGGACTTGCCGTGACCGATTATAGATACTCCATTTACTCCCAAAAGCGGTACTCCACCGTAATTCTGATAATCGAAATCACTCAAAATATTCTTAAGTGTCTTGTACATCATTCCAACCCAGACCTTTTTAAAAATATTTTGGGAAGCATATTTTCTGAACTTACTCCTCAGTGTCGAGGGAACACTCTCTGCAAATTTAAGAATTATATTACCCGTAAATCCGTCACACACAATAACATCTATTTTACCGTCAAGTATGTCCCTGCCTTCGACATTCCCGGCAAAGTTCAGATCGGATTTTTCCATAAGATCATATGCTTCAAAAGTCAGCTCATTCCCTTTAGATTTTTCCTCTCCTACATTAAGCAAGCCTACGCTCGGATTATTAATCCCCAATACCCTGCTCATATAGATACTTCCCATAACACCATACTCCAGGAGATGCTGAGCTTTGCAATCGACAGATGCACCAACGTCAAAGAGCATTGTATAACCGTTATCATTCGGGAAAAGCGCTCCTATTGTCGGACGCCCAACCCCTTTTATCCTTCCGAGTTTTAAAACCGATGCCGCCATCATAGCTCCTGTATTACCGGCGCTTATTGTAGCGTCTGCCTCACCCTCTTTCTGGATATTGAGAGAAACTACTAGAGATGAATTTGGTTTGGTTTTATAACTTTCGGTTGGAGAGTCTTCCATCATAACTACTTCATCTGCATTGACTATCCTGATGCTCTTGCCGGAGTAATTTCTTTTCGCCAGCTCGGTTTCAATAATATCCTTCTTACCAACGAGTATAACTTCGAGTTCGTCTTTTTTCTTATCGAGAGCCATGATCGCGCCGTCAATTTCATTTCCCGGCGCAAAGTCTCCGCCCATTGCATCAACTGCTACCCTGATCTTCTCACTCATTTTATATATTAATATTCAGCGGGAATTACTTCTTTGGTATCTCTATGCTTTTACCGTCATAGAAACCGCAGGAAGGACAAACCTTATGCGTCATCTTCATTTCACCGCAGTTAGGACATGCCATTAGTGAAGGAGCTGCAGCCTTATAATGAGTCCTTCTCTTTCTGCCTCTTGTTTTAGATTGTCTTCTTTTCGGATGTGCCATTTTTCTTGGTTATATATTTATTTCTTTAATTTTTTTAATTCGTCCCAAATAGGGTTATTCACTTCTGCTTCGGATTTTCCGAGCATTTCATCAATTTTTCGATTACAGTAAGAACAAACACCATTTACTTCTTCCGGTACTTTTCTCATCGGGATACTCAGCATAAGATAATCCCTGACATCTTCCTTTATATCGATCGTGTGAGTCTTCGGTGATATGAATTTCAGATTGTCTTCTTTAACCTCTTCAGAATCACCTTCGCCCGAAAAATCATATTTATAAATAAGACTAAAACTTGATTCCAGATCTGATTTATAATTTTCCAGGCATCTGTCACACTCAAATATAAATCCGGCTTTCACATCTATGTCCAGATTAAACTGGTTAGCCATTTTATAAAGAACTACGTCTGCTTTTACTTTCTTGTCTTTGTCTAAGGATTCAATATCAAATTCTTCAGGTGATTCTTCGAATTCGTAACTATGCTCTCCATCCTTAAGATTTGAGATATTTATTTTCATTTCTCATACCCAGATTAAAAATTACTCACCGATCAATTCTTTGTACGCATTTGCATCGAGCAATCCGTCATACTGGCTAAGGTCACTGAACTTGATCTTTATAATCCAACCCTCTCCATAAGGATCGGTATTCAAAAGCGAAGCCTTGTCCTGCAGATCCATATTAATATCCTGAATATCGCCTGTCATCGGGATGTAAACTTCGGAAACTGTTTTTACTGCTTCGATAGAACCGACCGGGTCACCTTGATTCACTTCTTTGCCCAATGATTCGGTAATATCAACATAAATTACATCTCCAAGTTCTCCCTGCGCATAATCCGTTATTCCAATTATAGCTGAATCACCATCAATTTTAACCCATTCATGCTCTCTAGTATATCGTAGATTTTCAGGAATATTCATTGTTTTATGGTTATATGGGTTTTTATAAATAGCCAATAATTTACCTATTAAATACATGTTATTCAATTCACAAAATTCCCATTATTACATCCAATCCTTTATATTACTACCTGATATGGCTTATATCATTTAAATTTATAAATATAAAATCTATTTTAAAGTTTGTGAAATTTATCTAATTATGTAATTCTTTGATAACATCCGACGAAATAAGAAGCTCATTTATCAATTACTTCAAGGAAAGAGGTCACAAAATCGTTCCTTCTTCCCCTGTCGTGCCTTATGACGACCCTACTCTGCTTTTTACAAATGCAGGAATGAATCAATTTAAGGACGTCTTTCTGGGTATCGGTACACGTGATTATAAAAGGGCTGTCGATTCCCAAAAGTGTATACGTGCAGGCGGTAAGCATAACGATCTCGAGGAAGTTGGAAGGGACGGTTACCACCATACATTCTTTGAAATGCTAGGTAACTGGTCATTTGGCGATTACTACAAGAAAGATGCTATCAAATGGGCGTGGGAACTGCTCACAGAAGTTTATAAACTTCCCAAAGACAGACTATGGGCATCGGTTTATAAAGATGATGACGAAGCGTTGGAGTTATGGAAATCAGAAACCGATATTAACCCTGACCATGTACTTAAATTCGACGAGAAGGACAACTTCTGGGAAATGGGAGATACAGGTCCTTGCGGTCCATGTTCCGAGATTCACATTGACCTTTCCGAAAACGGATGCAGTCCCGAAGACATAAACGCAGGCAAAGAGGATGTGATAGAATTATGGAACCTGGTGTTTATACAATATAACCGGGATGAAACAGGAAAGCTGACTCCCCTCCCGAAAAAGCATATCGACACGGGCATGGGATTTGAGCGGTTGGTGCGTGTATTACAAAACAAGAAATCGAACTACGATACCGATCTTTTCTCACCGATCATTGATAAGATCTCTGAACTCACCAACCATAAATACGACGGTGAGAATACTTATCCGATGAGCGCGATCGCGGATCACATAAGATGTCTCACATTTGCAATAACTGACGGTGCAATTCCATCAAATGAAGGCAGAGGATATGTACTGCGAAGGATCCTCCGACGTGCATCACGCCTGGCTCGTAAGCTTGGTTATGATCAGCCATTACTTTATCAGCTGGTAGATACAGTTGTTAATAATTTCTCCGGAGCTTACCCGGAATTAAAAGACAGGGCAGAATTCGTAAAGGAAGTTATTAAGTCGGAAGAAGAAAGTTTTAATGTAACTCTGGATAGAGGCATAGAATTATTTAACGAGGTAGCTGAAAAACTGGAAAAATCGGGGACAAAAGTATTCCCAGGCGAAGAAGCATTTAAACTCTATGATACGTATGGCTTCCCTCTCGATCTCACTCAGGTAATGGCTGAAGAGCGAGTATTATCAGTAGATATCGATGTTTTTAATACTGAAATGGATAAGCAAAAGGAAAGAGCAAGAAAAGCCCGCAAGGAAGAAATGGCATCACTTGTGGAAGTTGATGATGAACTTACTGACGCAATGTATTCTTTTGAAGTTGATTATAATCCATACGCACCGAATGATACTGGTCTAAATACAAAGGTTTGCTTCACTGAGTCTGATAATAAACATAATAAAGAGTTGATCATCATAAAGGAAAACCCTTTCTATTCCGAATCAGGCGGACAAATAAGCGATACGGGTGTTTTAGTTACCAATTCGGGAAAGGAAATTCCTGTTCTTGATTCTAAAAAAGAATTTCTAGTTGTTAATGGCTCAGATAATCTTACCAATGCTGATGAAAATGTTATTGCGAAAATCGACTACGACCGTCGTATGGACATCCAGCGAAATCACTCTGCAACTCACATTATGCACGAGGCTTTAAAACGCGTTCTCGGTGACCATATAAAACAGATGGGCTCGCTTGTCCACAATGAATACCTTCGCTTCGACTTCCCACACTTTAAAAAAGTGGAAGACTCAGAGATAAAAGCTATCGAGGATATGGTTAATGCAAAGATAGCTGAGAATATTGCAGTAAATACACTTGTAGATATCCCTATTGAGGAAGCAAATAAGATCCCAAATGTAAAAAAATTCTTTGGTGAAAAATACGGTGATAAAGTAAGAGTAGTTCTAATAGATGAAGGATTTTCCGTCGAGTTTTGCGGAGGTACGCATGTAAAATCCACCGATGACATTGGATTATTCAAAATTATAAAGGAAGAAAGTATCGCTTCGGGTACAAGGCGTATCTTTGCCAGGACGGGCAAAGGGATTATAAGATTAATAGATGAAAATATCGCCGGTATTGAAAAGATCCTCACCGATCTGCCGGAAAAATATTCAACCAATTTTAAATCAGCTATAGAAAATCTTGCAAAGGATCTTAACGGTACAGATTTTCGGGATGCCAGTCGGCTATCTGAATTGTTAAAACATCAGGACTCAACTGTATCTTCACTCGAAGAAACTCGTCAGAGGTATCTTGAAGAGAAGAAACAGGCTGAGAAAGAACTCATGAAACAAAATCTTTCTAAAGCCTTTAACCAGCTGGATGAGTTAATCAATAATTCGGAAGAAGCTAACGGTATAAGGATCCTTTCTGCGAAGATGGATCTTAGTTCGATGGATGAGCTTAAGGAAGTCGGTGAGGCTTTACGAAATAAATTACAAAACGGAGTTGGACTGATAGCTATTGTAACGGATGGGAAGATAAATCTGGTTTGTGGTGTAAGCGACACTCTTGTCAAAGATAAAGGACTGAATGCCGGACAACTCATAGGAACCGTCGCTAAAGAACTCGGCGGTGGCGGTGGCGGCAGACCAAATCTCGCTACTGCAGGCGCAAAAGATGTGGAAAAGCTGGATTCGGTTTTAAATAGTTTTTCAAACCTGGTTAAAGAAAAGCTCAACGGATGAAAATAATAATCCCGGTTGCAGGTGTCGGCAAAAGACTTCGCCCGCACACACATACAAATCCAAAACCCCTTCTCAACGTTGCCGGGAAGCCCATGATATATTTTATCGTCGATCAAATAATAAAAGATAAGATAGCAAAGGAGTTTATATTTGTAACCGGTTACATGGGTGAGAAACTGAAGGAATACATCGACACAACTTTTAAAGGTAAAGCTAAATTCCATTACGTCGAACAAAGATATCCCAAAGGACTTGGTCACGCGATATATCATGCAAAACCATTTTTCAAAAAGAACGAAGAAGCATTCATTATTTTGGGAGATACACTTTTTGATGTTAATTTGAAAAAGTTTGTAAATAGTGATTACTCGGTTATAGGAGTTAAAGAAGTTGATGATCCCAAACGGTTCGGCGTGGTAGAAATAGACAGCGAAGGTTTTGTTTCAAGATTTGTAGAAAAGCCCAAATCAAAAAAAGTTTCTCCATCTAATGAAGCCATCGTAGGACTCTATAAGATAAAAGACTCTAAAGAACTTTTTTCTGCCTTAGGTTATATAATGAAGAACAAAGTCACTACTAGAGGCGAATACCAACTGACCGATGCCCTGGAAAGAATGCTGGCTAAAAAGGAAAAATTTGTAACGTTTAACGTCGAAGGATGGCTTGATTGCGGGAAAGCTGAAACTTTACTTGAAACCAACCGTTATTTACTTGAAAAGCTTTTCAGCAAGAAAAAGTATACCATAACGGGTGCGAAAATAATCCCACCTGTATATATAGGGAAAAAAGTAAGGTTTAAAAACTCTGTAGTAGGACCAAATGCAACAATAAATGATAACTCTACCATTACTAATAGTACAATTAAAGATTGTATTATAGGAAGTGACACCCTTATAGAAAATGGCAATCTGGACTCCTCTATCGTAGGTGAAAATAGCGTCATTAAGAATGTAAAACTGAAACTAAACGTCGGAGACAATTCCGAAGTATCCTCAAAATAAAAGTATAAATGAATAATTCAGAAAACTTCAAATCATTTAGTGAAAAATTTTTAAAATCATATTTTGACCTTCACCCAGGAACAGCTGTTTATCTTGGACTCCATGAATATGATGGTATAATACCTGATTTCTCCGAAGAGGGTTTAAACAAATCTGTTGAACTATTTAGTCAATTCCTGGATGAACTAAATAATTTTGATTACAATGAATTGAGTCAATCCGAAAAGATTGATTATGACATAATAAAATGGACACTGGAGCAATACGATTTTGATATATTAGAGCTTAAAGCTCATAAAAATAACCCAATGGCTTACACATTTGTTTTCGGTATTCTAAATATGATAATGGGAAAGGAATATGCGCCTTACGAAACCCGTGTTCGCTCGGTATTCAAAATAATGACACAGATCCCAAGAGTATTTGAACAAGCAAAAGCTAATCTAAATGAGGTGGTTCCGTCCATATTTTGCGATTATGCTAAACGTTTCTGTACAGGATATATTAATTTCTTCGAGCATGATCTAAGAAAAACGATCGAAGAGAATGGTAATGAAGAGTTACTAACCGATTATAAGAGACATATTGATGTTACAACCGCCGCCTTCCGGGATTATATAGAATTCATCGAGAATAAGCTCGTTCCCAAAGCAGATAATAGCTTCCCTATCGGAGCAGAAAAGTTCGAAAAGATGCTAAGGCTGTCTGAATTAATAGATATGCCGCTGCCGGAAATCAAAGAAATGGGATTAGACGAACTGGAATCACTAAAGAAGAGGATGAATGATCTTATTGTTCATCATGATCTGCTTGGCAAGCTTGATTCAATCGAAGATGAGCATCCGACCGAAGAAAATCTTATCTCCGAAACGGAAGATACCCTCCTAGAACTGACAGAATTTATTAAAGAAAAAGATATCATTGACGTTCCGGAAAAACTTAACTGTAAAGTCATAGAGATGCCTGAGTTTATGAATATAGGCTTCGCCGCTATGGGTACTGCTGGTCCATTCGAGGATACGGATGAATCATTTTACTATGTTGCTCTACCTGGTAAAGAATGGGCTCAGGATAAGAAAGACGAGTGGTTATCACTTTTTAACTACCCGACTCTTAAACTTATTTCTATACATGAAGCCTTCCCGGGGCATTACATACATTTAATGACTTCATACGAAAAGGCATCAAAAATATCCAATGTGTTCATGAGTTATTCTTTCATCGAGGGATGGGCGCACTATACGGAGGAAATGATGATAGATGAGGGATTCGATCTGGATGACCCTAAAGTACGATACGCTCAGCTCAAAGAAGCATTGATCAGATGCTGTAGATACCTGGTAGCTATCGGGTTACACACTGAAGGAATGACAATTGATGAAGCGACGGAATTCTTTATGAAAAACGCACACATGAACGAAACCACCGCACGATCTGAAGCAGAAAGAGGTACATACGACCCCGGCTATATTAATTATACTCTGGGTAAGATACTTATGAAAAGATTAAGAGATAATTTCTTTAAGAAGTATAACGGAGAGTACACACTAAAGGATTTTCACAATAGGGTGACCTCTATTGGAGCCCCGCCATTCAAAATTGCGGAAAAAATCATACTAAATGGAAATTAACAAAAAGCCCTCTTTAAGAGGGCTTTTTTTATAGATTCATGTTAAAAAAGTAATTCAATCCAGCTGATACAGTAAATGCCCGCTTTGTTCCATCATAGTTCGTTTCCCTTTTGAGCAAAGGAATCGCACCCTGTAATTTAATTCCAACTTCTTTGGTGATCAGGTAATTAAAAGTCGCTTGTACGTTCATCTGGAGAAAATCACTTTCAGCAAGATCCACACCGATACTGTCCGATGAATTATTTGGAGCTCCAAATATTGCATTGGATTCAGCCGTTCTTTTGATAGTTAGGATTTCGCCTGTAAAATAAAATTTATCCGATGCCGGATATGTATAGCTCAATCCGAGCAAAATATCCGGAGCTGTTTTAAGCTGATAAGCTTCATTTGTGCTTCTATTAAGAGGTATCTGTCCACCAAGAGTAACCGCAAATTCCTGATAATTGTAAGTTGCTCCCAATAGAATATGATTTATACCCGAACCGCTTTGATATATGGGGGGAGCACTTTCAGTGCCATAGAAATTACTGCTCTGGTTAGCGTCCCCTGTGGCGAATTTACCTCCCAGTTGAAAATCGATTGAAGAGTTCTTTTTGACCGGATGGTTATACGAGAACCCGACAATTAGATCCCCGATACCGTTAAAATCTCCTGCCGCCCCGCTTTGCATGTTATACGGAAGACTAAAACTGCCATTTATATTTTTTGATAAAGCAAAACTTCCTGATACAATGATGCTGTTAAAAGTTACATCCTCATCTTTACCGCTGTACCCGATCCTATCCCCAATGTAAATAGAACTATTTCTGTGTACCTCCTCTTCTTCCATATGCTTATGGCTTCCCAGCGTACACACACCCGCATCGGAGCATTGTGAATACACTTTTGCATTTAACAGAAATGAGAGGATAATAAGCGTAATTATAACTAAACCTTTTTGGTTTTGCATTTCGGACTGTTTTGTTTTAAAAAATATAATTGATTTTAGCTATCTTGCATCTTTCTAGAAAGGAACATCTCGGCGGCTACACAAGCTAGCGCAGCCAGTAAAAAATAAAAAGTAAGGTCTTTTCCTACCCTAGCTTCATTTATTTTATATTGTAACTCATTGATATCAGTAATAATTCCCACATTTTCAAAACCTTTTCCATTTGAATACTCAACTATTTCACTTTCATTATCTTTTTCTAAAATACTTTCTATAGGTGATTTATTCAAAGAAAAAGAGAATTTGTTCCCAGCTGAATCAGAGAATGTATAAATACCGGCAATGTCAGTATGGCTGTTATAAGGAAGTGTAAAATAATCCCCGGCTGGGATACTCTCAGGAAATTCGACAGTCTCGTCACTAGGAGTAATAAGATCTTTTACAGAGCGGAGATTCCTTGTATTTATTATATTTATATCTCCAACAGTATAGCCTCTTTTGTAATCATAATTATTCCCGAGATAAAATACGCTCCTTATTATAAGCGGTGCAAAAAGAGATTTCAAAGGAAAATTGGAATAGCTCAGATCTGCTGGTACTGAAGACAGTACCACTTTCCCATCGCCAACATTTGTTTCTATTAAAAAATCTTTTTTATTATTTAGCGATATAATTGTGTTTGCATTACTTCCTCTTGAGAGCTCATAGTAGTTTCTTATTTTAGGAGACTCCACGTTCATATTCTCTGATGTTATAGAGAGATTTGAGTTTTTAAAAACCTCTGATAATAATGGATGCTCAAAATCCATCTTCTCAAATGCAAGCTGATTATCTCCATCCCCCGAAACAGATTGAAGCCCGGCAATCCTCATGGAGTTTAGTTTCGACAACAATACGTCGTTGTAATTATTTACATCGATATCCTCTGTTGGGAATATAAATACACCGCCTCCACCTTCAGCAAAGTTTTTGAGTTTTACTGCTTCATCCTCCGAAAAAGATCTTTTCCCGGTTACAAAAATAAGGTCGTACGAGCTAAGGTCTCCGTCAAGATTGCTCTCATGATCAAGTTTGACAAACTTGTCACGTTCATAAGTTGAATCGGAAAGCAGATTCTCCGCAGAAAGCAAAGCCGCCTCGACGAATTTCCCTTCATCTGGATTTTCTGATATCATCAGCACATTAAACTCTTCCGGAATGTAAAGCGAGAAATATATACGGTTATCATTAATTAGCTCATCGTCCTGCGGATCGCTCTGTGCAAGCTCGATATACCCGTTTACATTTCCTGTTTTGTTAGGTTTAAACTCGAATTCAACCTCCTTCTTAGAAAGTGATCCTGCATCCACTACCCTCTCATTTACTTTGTTGCCATCGACATATAATGATAAAACTTTATTTGACACATTAAACTTTGTGTGATTGTTAAGATTTACCCTCAGCTTTGCAGTTCTGTCTTTATCTATGATCTTCGATACAACCTCAAAATCATCTACTGACAGATTATTCGGGTCCCTGTCTCCGACATTTACTAAGTATATATTAGCATCTGGAATCTTTTCGATGAGAGTATTTTTGCTCTCGGCAGTGAAGTTGCTCTTCTGGAAATCCGATACTACAAAAACATCCTTTGTGAGATTCTTACTTGTTTTAAGTAATTCATTTGCCAGGAGAGTCACTTCATCCATTGAAGCTGATTTATCCGAAAATCCAAGCTTCTCAAGTGTATCTACAATATCCTGGAAGCTGTCAAAAAAGATCTTTTTATCCTTCATCTTTACAGCCGAAGTCGGGATAAAATATACTTCATCGTTCTCCTTATAGTTGTCCAGTATTTTCTTCACGGCATCCCTCGACTGGTCGAAGTACAGACCCTTACTATCACTCACATTCATACTAAATGAATCATCCAAAAATATTATCAACGTCTTCTGTCCTGAACTACTACCTCCAAATCCCTTGAATACCGGTTTAGCAAAGGCAAAAACAAGAAATACTATTGCCAAACATCTCAACAGAAGCAGTATCAATTGTTTTAGCTTTATTCTCTTTAATTTAGTCTTCTGTAGTTCTTTTATGAACATTAAAGTACTAAATTCAACTTTTTGCACCTTTCTGAGATTAAAAAGATGAATTAGTATGGGGACGGAAACTGCTGCTAAACCAAATAATATTAATGGATTTATAAAACTCATTCAGTAATTAAACGACAATTTATTATAAATTGTTTTTACTATTATAAGATTTTATTTTAATGATAATAAGTTATTTAAAATAGTTAAGAATAATGCACTAACCGGGCTGTCGTAAATGAAAAGTAATAATGCCATAATATTTCTAAATGGGGATATGCCCCGTATTAAAGTTGCACGGAAGTATGTGAAAAAAGATTCGCTTATCATCTGTGCAGATGGTGGTGCAAATAAGATCTCAAAATTTCGCCTGAATCCTGACCTTATCATAGGCGATATGGACTCCATCGATTCAGCGAGGTTAAAGGATTTAACGAAGAAAAACACCCGTGTTATCAAAATAAAAGAGCAGGAAACCACCGATTTCGAAAAATGCCTGATGTTTTGCCTGAAAAATAATCTTAAAGATTTAATCGTATTCGGGGGCGCGAGCCCAAGAGCAGACCATACCCTCAATAACTACAGCGTTATGAAACGCTATTCCAAAAAACTCGATATTTCAATGGTGGACGACACCTTAGAAATATCCTTTATCAACCGTAATATCAGGTTTAACTACAAAAAGGGTGAGTTGGTTTCTCTACTTCCGCTTCCAAAAGCATTTAAAGTTAAAACAAAAGGATTGAAATATCCGCTGAACAATGAAGATCTGGAATTCGGCACTCGTGAAGGCACTCTAAATGTATCTTCGGCATCTAATGTGTCTGTTTCGTTTGAAAAAGGTGCGCTTTTGCTTTTTAAACAACATTTTCTGTGATCATGATAAGCTTTTCGGTCTTCGATTACATTATAATCGGGCTCTATTTTGTCATCGTCCTGTATGTTGGACTAAGAACAAAATCATCCGATAAAAGCACTGTAGATTACCTGGTCGCTGGAAGAGTTTTAACACTACCCGCTTTCGTTGCCACATTAGTATCTACTTTTTACGGAGGGGTATTGGGAGTCGGCGAATTCACATATAGATTTGGTATCTCCAGTTGGTTCCTTAACGCATTCCCTTACTACTTTTTCATAGTCATCTTTGCATTTTTCCTCTCGCGTAAAATAAGAAAGACCGAATTGTTTACTATCCCGGATAAACTAGAGCAGACATACGGTAAAAAGGTAGGTCTCTTTGGAGCAATACTAATCTTCTTTTTAGTTACACCGGCGCCATACCTGCTCATGCTAGGTATCATTACTCAGGTTATATTTGGCATCCCCTTATTCTGGGCAATGATTATCTGCCTCTTATTTTCGATCGTATATCTTTTCAAAGGAGGATTGTTAGCTGACGTGCGTGTAAATATTGTCGAATTTATTATTATGTTTGCTGGATTTGGGTTAATTCTTCCGTTTTGCTTTTTTGAGTTAGGTGGGCTTGACTATCTCAAAACAAATCTCCCGACAGAATCACTCAGTCTGACCGGGGGAAATTCACTCCAATATATGCTTGTATGGTTCTTCATAGGAGCTTGGGCACTGGTGGATCCATCATTTCACCAGAGATGCTACGCTGCGAAAAATGGCTCTATCGCAAAAAACGGAGTACTTATTTCACTGATATTTTGGTTTATTTTTGATTTTTTAACTACAACTGCGGGGCTATATGCGAGGGCGGATTTACCAAATATAGACAATCCTGCGATGTCATACCCCCTCCTTGCCGATAAAATATTGCCCCCTATTGCAAAAGGTTTGTTTTTTACCGGAATGATAGCGACGATTATGTCAACTTTGCATTCATACATTTTTATTTCAGCCACTACTCTGGGAAACGACATTATTCCGAGAATTAAACATACAGGCAACAGACTTAATGAATATTCAAAGATAGGAATTATTATTACGTCAGTTGTTTCTATACTTATAGTGATATGGATACCCTCGGTTGTCAATATTTGGTACACAGTTGGAAGCATAATTATACCTGCCCTACTGATTAGCATCATTTCATCTTATACTAAGAGATTTACGATCTCGCCGGCTTTTATTCTGGGAGCGATGATAGCTTCATTTAGTATTTCGTTGATCTGCATGCTCTATGGTCAGTTTAACTTAATTGATGGTTACGCTAGTTATCCATTCGATATTGAACCAATGTATCCCGGTTTATTTGTTGGAATTATTATCTATTCCATAGGATTTATTATTCAAAATATTAATAGAAAGCCTGAACTTGCTGGAACTTGATTAGATCTCTGAAAATATTATTTTCAATAGTTTTACTTATTATCCTTACAACACCACGGCTTTTCCCGCAGTCGCCCGGCACAGATTCGTCTGTTAGTATCGTCGAGTTAGATCTCCGACAGCCTCACTACCTGGACAGCCTCAACTTCAATATATTTCCAATGAAATATAACAAGAAGAAGATCGGTCTGGTATTGAGCGGCGGCGGAGCAAGAGGGATTTCCCAGATAGGAGTGTTAAAGGTTTTTGAGGATAATGATATCGACGTAGATCTTATTGTCGGAACAAGTATAGGAAGTATTGTCGGCGGTTTATATTCCTCCGGATACACTTCCAATGAACTTAATTCGGTGTTCAACAAGATAAACTGGAACGATGTCATTTCCCTATCGGATAAAAACGAGAGACGCAATCTTTTTCTCGAACAAAAAAAAGTGCAGGACAAGAGCTTACTTACTATCTCACTTGATGGATTCAAACCCGTACTTCCCTCATCGGTATCGAGCGGACAGCAGGTAACTGAGATGCTGAACGTACTGGCATTTAACTCAAAATACAAATCGCCCCATAGCTTTGCCGACCTCAAATATAATTTTGCTGCAGTATCTACTAATATCGACGATGGAAACCAGGTTGTCATAACATCGGGTAGCCTAACCGAAGCCATGAAAGCGTCTTCTACAGTCCCAATTCTGTTCTCCCCGACAAAGGTTAATGGGAAAAATCTAGTTGATGGCGGACTTACTGCAAATATTCCGGTTGATGTAGCGAAAAAATTGGGGGCTGACCTTACCATTGTAGTTAATTCTACCAGCCCCCTTAGAAATCCTGACGATCTTGCTGACCCGCTTAATACGGTGGACCAGGTACTTTCCATTTCTCTTGCAAAGCTCAATGAACTCCAGCTCGACAAAGCCGATATTGTCATCACACCCGATCTTGGAAATATGGGAAATTCCGATTACTCGAATGTAAATCTTCTTATCAAAAAAGGCGAACAGTCAGTACTTCAGCAAATTGACGTAATAAAGAATACAATTGATTCGCTCGAACTTACTACGTCGAAATACTTCAATAACTTCATTACGAATCCAAAAGTTATACTTGACTCACCTTACCTTTCCGATAGCATAACTAATATCGTGATGGAATCATCCGAAAAAGATTTCGTAAGATTCACTGAAATAGAAAAAAACCTAAAGATTCTCTATAAAACTGGATATTATCAAAAAGTATGGGCAGAAATATACCGCGATAATGTTGGTGCAAAGATCAAATACTTTTTTAAAAATAACCCGGTTCTAGAAAAGGTTACTGTTAATCAGGATTATAACTTTCTACAACCCGTTATTGATAATTTTGGAAGAGATTATCTCGGTCGTGTCGTTAATTCCGTAGGTGCGTATAAATTCTATGATGAGCTCCTTCACAGTCTCCGCGAAAACGGTTACAGCCTGGTTAATATAGATAGATTTTTTCTTGATGATAACGGTCAACTTGAGATCAGATTTTCAAACGGCAAAGCATCAAGAATAGAATTAACCGGTAACAGTGTTACAAATGATGATGTAATAAAGCGCGAACTCACAATAGAAAAAGGGAAAGTTGTTTTTAATAACGAGGTAGAGCAAAGCCTGAATAATATTTATAGTACTAACCTCTTCAGACAGGTTACTCTGGACGCAATACCTAAAAAGGATCTAAACACGATCAAAGTAAATGTCGTTGAAAGAAGCCCCCGCAATCTCCGTCTTGCAGGTAGAGTAGATAACGAACACAAAGTGCAGGTGCTCTTAGATCTCCGGGATGAAAACATCTTTGGTAATGGAAATGAAATAGGTTTAACCGCAATCGGTGGTGTCAGAGACCGCCTCTACAGCGTTCAATTCAGGTCTAATCGCTTCTTTAATACATTATTCACATATAACTTAACTGCTTTTTTTAAGTATAATGATGTTAACCTTTACCAGGAAAGCATCAATTCTCAGGAAAATACATTTGAGATCGAAAACACTGCTGAATACCGTGAAGAAAGAATAGGAGTAAGCTTCCTTATAGGAACACAATTGCAGAGACAGGGCATTCTTTTCTCACAGGTAATTCTGGAAGATCTGGACCTCAGATATATAAAGGGTTCGGGAAATCTTGTCAGTGATGACAGGGTACTAAAACTTAAGGTTGGAGGCAGTATTGATTCACAGGATAAAATACCCTTCCCTAATGAAGGATCACTTATTGACTTCTACTACGAAACCGCACAGGAAAGTATTGGAAGCGATATTGGCTTTTCCAAACTATTTATTAACTTTGAACATTACTTCCCCATTGGAAAGTACAACAACCTGAGACCAAGACTTATATTTGGATTCGCAGACAAAACCACACCGGTTCAGGATCAATTCTCTATGGGAGGACAAAATTCATTCTTCGGAATGTACGAGGATGAGCTTAAAGGAAACCAGATCTTCACAGCATCACTTGAATACCGCTTCAATTCTCCGGTTAAACTTTTCTTCGATACCTACCTGAAGCTTAGATATGATCTGGGGCGTGTCTGGGAAAATACAGAAGCGGTTCGCTTCAAAGACCTTCGTCATGGACTCGGTGCCACACTCGCATTTGACACTCCAATTGGGGAAGCCAGCTTTTCTGTTGGTAAAACGTTCCTCATACAAAAGGGACTAAATAAGGATTCTTTTATCTTTGGTCCATATGTGTTCTATTATTCGATTGGATATAATTTCTAATAAGCTAAAATTGGCTTATAATTCCCTTTTTTGTTTGCTCTGGCAGAAATATTTTATCTAAACTAATTTACTTAGTTTCTCGTACAATTACACATAAAAACAGTGTTTGAGTGAGATTCCTTAACAATCTGAGAGAAAATACCTTAAGACTTATCTTTACCCTGATCGCGCTCTATTGTCTTACAATAGGGCTAACGGGATTTATTTATAATAATTTTATAAACACTCTCACACTGGATGACTGTAAACGGAGAGAGAAAATTGATAACGTTAAGCCCGAAAGAGGATTGTATATTACAGATATTGTCCCCGGCGGCGCGGCTGACCGCTCAGGAATTCAGGAAAAAGATATCCTTCTCGCTATTAACGGTAAAGAAGTTAATTCTGAAGCAGAAGCGCTAAATCTGCTGAACCAACTGGATGTCACCAAAGACGTAGTCTATACAGTTTATAGAAATAATGAGATACTAAAATATAAAATTGAGGTCTATAAGTATTTTAATATACCTAGTATAATCTTTTCTCTCTTGGGGTTGTGCTTCATTGTCGTGGGATTCCTTGTTGGATACTCAAAACCTAAAGAGATCACATCACAGATCTTTTTCTTCTTGGGATGTTGTGCCGCAATGGGATTTAGTTTTCTGCCCAATCTAACCTTATTTTTTAGCGGTCAGTGGTTCTTGCTAATAAACAACCAAATTGGGTTAATATTCTTTTCCCCGTTATTGACCCACTTTTTTCTTACATACCCGATTAAATTTGACTCTAAGTACCGTAAGAAAATAATTGCTTTTATTTACCTTTTTGTTATCCTATTGACTATACTTACCGTTGCTTTTACTACTGCTGATTTTATGCTCTTTGTTACTATGCTTAATGCAACTTTGATTGTATACTTCTTCTTTGGTTTGGTTTTCTTTCTCCTTTCATATAGAAAGCTTACAATTCTAAAAGAAGATCAACTTAAAAAACCAATTAAGGTCATCCTTAGGGGAATTTTGCTTGGAACCGCCGGATTTCTTTATTTATATCTTGTACCCAAAATATTTCCGGTAAACTGGCTGATAAATAATAACACATTAATAATTATTCCTGCCGCACTGGTGCTTGCTATACCTGTTTCATTCGGATATTCGATCTTTAGATATAAGATCCTTGACACAGAGTTTATTGTAAAAAGAAGTATTGTTTTTGGAATTATCACGGGGTTTGTTGTAATTCTATATCTGGTGCTGGTTTTTATTATCGAGAACCTTTTATCTAAGTACTTAACTGAGAATAAACAGTTAATTACAATATCTCTTATTGTTATTGTAACTTTTACGTTCGATTTCGTAAATAAAAGAGTAAGAAATTTCGTAGAAAAGCAGTTTTATAGGGAAAGGTATAACTATAGAAAATCGCTCTTACAGTTCTCGGAGGAACTCCCATATTTAAACGACATCGATGAGATAATAAATAAGGTAGGAAGTGCCGTAAAGGACACAATAAGAGTTAAAAATCTAAACATATGGATAAAAGACCAGGATAAAATGCAAACAAACGGACACGGAAATATATATGACATGTCGTTCTCATATCTTTATAAAAATGATTTTGATCCAAAATTCCTCAATGATATTAACCTCGTTAATGAAAAAGTACCTACTGAATACATAGACCTGTTTAAAGAAAATAAAATAGTTTTATCTGTCCCCATCGTTTTAAAAGGAAAGCTCAAAGGATCCCTTAACTTTGGAGAAAAGATGTCTGACAAATCTTACTCTGACGAAGACATAGACCTGCTCCAATCCCTGGCATCGCAATGTGCCGTTGCCCTCGAAAATTCCAGGCTCCAGCACGAGGAAATATATAAACAAGAAATAGAAGAAGAGCTGGAGATTGCTTATAAAATACAATCCGATCTTTTACCGGCAGGTGACACCACTTTCAACGGTTTGGACATATCTGCTTCATCCAGACCGGCAAAATCGATTGGAGGTGACTTCTATGACCTGATAAAGCTTAGTGATACAAAATTACTAGTTGTCGTAGCGGATGTATCCGGTAAAGGTATCCCCGCTGCGCTTTATATGTCAAAAGTACAGGCAATGATTCAGTTTGCTGCGGGGCTCAATGAATCCCCGAGGAAAATCCTTCTGGAAGTAAACAAACAAATAATAGACACTCTTGATAAAAAGAATTTCATCACTACGATAATGGCTCTCTTTGACCTGGAGAATAAAAAGGTAACTATCAGTAGAGCAGGACACAATCCCCTGCTTATATATAAAAATGGTTCGATAAATCCGCTTGACTTGCACGGGATAGGGTTAGGCGTTGGTACACAGGCATTGTTTGAGCATACTCTTGAAGAAAAAACCCTCCCCATAGAAAAAGACAATATATTCGTTTTCTACTCTGACGGGCTGTCCGAAGCTATGGATAAACAAAGGGAACTATATGGCATAAATAGGATTGCTGGGATAATAGAAAGTCACACTGAAAGTACATCCGAGAATCTAAAAAATACTATTCTGAACTCTATTGATTCTTTCAAAGGGGACTCAGAGCAATTCGATGACGAGACGATTGTTGTTGTAAAAATAAAATAATATATGAGATTTCTAGATAAATATTCAGAAGGAACAATCAGAGCATTCATTGTAACAATTGGTATATATTCGGCTCTTCTGATTAGCTTATCCTTTGTAGAAACCATGTTTACTGACAGGCAGACAATAGATGACTGTCTTTGGGTAAACGAATACAATGGCGTAACACAGGATACGGGATTATATATTATTGAAATAACACCCGAAGGGGTTGCCGCAAATGCTGGTTTAAAGGACGGTGATCTGCTTATAAAAATCAACGGTGAATCCTTCGGCGGAGAGATGTTTAAAGCTCAGGATATTCTCAACAGGTTCAACAATGAAACTATCACTTATACGGTTATTCGCGATGGAAAAGTAATGGATTTTAATATATGGGTGTATGAATACTTCAATACACGATATTTTATCTTTGCGCTCCTGTCATTTTGCTTTTTATTCGTAGGTTTCCTTGTCGGGTACTCAAAGCCAAAAGAATTTATCTCGCAGTTATTCTTCCTGCTTGGAGCAACATCACCGGGACTGCTTCTTTTTGGAACAATTTCATATGAAAGTCTAGGTGCAGGCTCGTTTGTCCTTTATAATTATATCTTATTAAGCTGTTTCTTTACATCTATCCTATGGCATTTTTTCCTTACGTACCCTATCAAATACGAGTTTAATGCAAGAAAGTCGATTCTGCTTATTATCTATCTGGTAAATTTCGCCCCGGTTGTCTCATACATTATTGAACGGTTACTTTTTCCGGTAGTAACAGGATTAAACAACAATCTGAAAATAGTATTAACAGGTGTATATATTTTTGGCGCCATCGTTACTTTCATATATTCGTATTCAAAGCTGGATAATCCTGTTCAAAAGAAAAGCCTTAATATTATACTTGCAGGATTAATATTAGGAGGATTAGGGTTCGCCTACTTCTTTATAATGATCTACGTTATTAGAAAGCCCTACTTCCTTGTTGATCCGATTTATTTCGCGCCTTTGTTCCTTGTGCTCGCTATTCCGATCTCGTTTGGATACTCGATCTTCAAATACAGAATACTCGATACTGAGTTCATCGTAAAAAAAGGTCTGGTGTTCGGTATTCTGACTACATTTATTATTGGTGCATACCTCACAATTGTATATCTGCTCAATTCCCTTCTTAGTGATTACATCACGGAAAACCGACAGCTATTGACAATATTAACCATCGTGATAATTACTCTTACATTCGACTACGTTAATAATAAAGCCAGGGAATTTGTTGATAAGCAGTTCTATAGAGAAAGATATAATTACAGAAAATCTCTTCTATCTTTTTCTCAGGAATTGCCATACATAAACAACATAAATGAGATCCTCAAAAAACTCTCCACGGCAGTTCATAACTCGATGGGTATAAAGAGTTTTGATGTACTCATCTTTGACTCTAAATATACAAAACTTATAAGCAGGGAGAATGAGCCTCGTTTTAGAGACTTAAGTTCTACAAAGCATGAAGAGTACACTGCCTTCTTCGAAGAGATTTTCAAAATACAAAGAACACCTGTAGTATTTTCGGAAGCAAATCTGACCGAGCTCTCATTGTCTGAAGAGAATAAAGCGCTTATTCGTGAAGCAAAGATATTCCTATCCGTACCGATATTCCTTAAGGGGAATCTTATCGGGAGCATGAACTTCGGCGAAAAACCGTCCGGCAAGGCTTACTCGGATGAGGATATTGACTTGCTCAAGACTCTTGCGTCTCAGAGCGCTATCGCAATCGAAAATGCTCGACTCCAGCAGGAAGAACTCAATAAGCAAAGAATAGAAAAAGAACTTTTGGTTGCTCGCAACATCCAGAATACACTCTTACCCAAAGAAAGAATTAGAGACGAACGCATTGAGGTAAGCTGGCTCAGTAAACCCGCAAAGTTCATTGGCGGTGATTTCTATGACCTTATAAAGATCGACGAAGACAAATATCTTGTAGTTGTCGCAGATGTATCCGGTAAGGGAATTCCTGCAGCGCTTTATATGTCAAAAGTGCAAGCTATGATTCAGATCGCTGCGAGCGTTTTCAAAACACCCCGTGAGATATTAATAGAAGTGAACAGGCAGTTTCTTGATAAACTTGAAAAGAACTGTTTCGTCACGGTTATTGCCGCCCTCTTTGATTTTAAGGAAATGAAGGTAAAGTTTGCACGAGCCGGTCATAATCCAGCCTTATATTCACAAAACGGCACAATAGAAATGATGCAAAATAAAGGTATTGGTCTTGGTGTAGGCGATCAGAATCTCTTTGAAATGCACCTCGAAGAAAAAGAAATAGATCTCACACCTAACAACCTTTTCGTATTGTATTCAGACGGATTGACTGAAGCTATGAACTCTGTAAAAGAAGAATTTGGTCTGGACAGACTAATGCAGACCATCAGCCCGGTTAGATATGACTCATCGGACCAAATAATACACACCGTTGTAGATTCAGTACAGGGATTTACCAAAGATGCCGTCCAGCACGACGATATTACACTTGTCATAGTAAAAACAAAGTAATTTGATTATTTTCTTATTTAGAAAGTAATCAATCTCATCTATGATTCCCCGTTATTCCAGAAAGGAAATGGCTGATATTTGGTCAGATGAAAACCGATTTAGGATCTGGCTCGATATTGAGATACTGGCCTGTGAAGCGCAAACCAAACTCGGCAATATACCTGCATCAGCTCTTAATAATATAAAAAAGAAAGCAAAATTTGACGTAAAACGGGTATTGAAGATCGAGGATAAAGTTAAACACGACATCATTGCTTTCCTTACCAATGTTGCCGAATATGTGGGGATTGATTCGAGATTTATACATATGGGCATGACCAGCTCCGATGTTGTCGATACTGCCCTATCGGTACAGCTAAAGCAGGCAGGCGAGATCATCCTGAAAGATCTAAATGAGATGAAAAAGATCCTGCGCACAAAAGCTCTAAAATATAAATACCTTCCTGAGATAGGACGCACTCACGGTATCCACGCCGAACCCATCACACTTGGATTGAAATTCGCTCTGTGGTTTGATGAAACAAACAGAAACATCGGACGGATGAAAAGAGCCCTCGATGTTATTTCAGTGGGACAGATCTCCGGCGCGGTAGGAACCTATGAACATCTTTCTCCAAAAGTTGAAGCTTACGTTTGCAAAAAGCTTGGGTTAAAAACAACAAAGATTGCTACCCAGATACTTCAGCGGGACAGGCATGCTGAGTTTATGGCTACACTTGCTATAATAGCATCGTGTATAGAAAAATACTCGACCGAGATAAGACACCTTCAAAAAACTGAAGCTCTCGAGCTTGAAGAACCGTTTAGCAAAGGACAAAAAGGTTCTTCAGCTATGCCGCATAAGAAAAATCCTATTACTGCAGAAAGGTTATCCGGTATGGCTCGTGTATTCCGTGGCAATGCCATCGCTGCAATGGAAAATATACCGCTGTGGCATGAGCGTGATATTTCACATTCATCCGTAGAGCGTATCATATTCCCCGACTCCACAATACTTATGGATTATATTATTCATAAGTTCAACGATATTGTAAAAGATCTGGTAGTTAATAAAGAGAATATCGAAAAAAATCTCAACCTTACTAATGGTCTCATATTTTCTCAGACTGTTCTCCTTCGTCTTATCGACAAAAAAATGAAAAGAGAGCAGGCTTACAAAATAGTACAGGATGTGGCAATGAAATGCTGGAAGCAGAAGATTAGCTTTGAGAAATTGCTAAGAGATGATAAGGAAATAAAAAAATATTTGGACGAGAAAGATTTTAAAGAGATTTTCGATTTCTCGAAGTCAAAAAAGAATGTGGACTTTATCTTTAAGAGGGTCGGTCTGTAGATTAGGCTGATGCCAGCTGTCTCCTTAGTTCTATTACCTTACCTATTATCTGGAACGGTTTATTGATTATGGATTTGTACTTTGCGTTTGATGCTTCCAGATAAGCATTTATCCTGCTGTTACGAAGTGTCTTAACTGTTGCCTCATCATCCAGCAAAGCGATTATTATATCACCATCGTCAGCGCTGTTTTGCTTCTTCACGATCACTATATCCCCGTCATATATACCGGAATCTATCATACTGTCACCTTTAACCTTTAATGCAAAATGGAGATGATGCCCACGGATATTCTTTTCCAAAGCGATATACCCCTGTATATTATCGTCGGCAAATATCGGCTCACCGGCTGCAACATTTCCGTATACTGGGATCATATAATCTTCCTGAGGTACATCAGCCGCATCATCACCAACCACCTTAAATCCCCTGGCTACGTCAGGTATCCTTTCGATATAGCCCTTTCTTTGCAGTGCTGATATATGATCCTGCACTGTACCGATAGTTATTTTGAATTTCTGCGCAATTTCCTGAAATGTAGGCGGATACGGATTATCCAGGGTATATTCCCTGATAAAATCCAATATCTTGCTTTGCTTATCTGTGAGTTTATCCATATATTAATATGGCATAATTATATAGGATTGTCAAGGAAAAATTTATTTACCTGAAAGAAGTCTTCCTGCCATCCTTATATCAAATACCCTGAAGACAAAGACAAGTGTAGTAAAGACAATCACCCCTATCACACCCACATACCAGTGTACACCCATTACGCTCTCGAGAAATAAAAACAGCCCGAAGCTGGCAAATAATGAAATAAGCAAAAACATAATCTTGCCGTATTCATAATCGATTTTGTAAAATTTCTGCACAACTATATATAACCCTATTGCCATGCTCATATAGCTCACCAGCGTAGCCAATGCCGCCCCCATCATTCCCATAACCGGTATCAAAAGAAAATTCACTCCCACGTTCAATCCCGCCGCTATACCCGTGATAAGCGGAAGATACTTTGTCTTTTTCTCGAAGTATATCCCCGGCATCAGGTTTACATAGATACCATTGAATAAATATGCCAATAGTACTACCGGGATTATATAATAGCCCGATCTGAAATCCTGCCCGAATATCTTTATTATCTCTGGCAAAAAGACCGACGTCGCCAGGCATATCATGCTTCCTACGGCTATAAACAATGTCATCACCTTTGAAAATATTTTCTTCGCGTCGGGATCTTTCGCGTGGTTCAAAAAGAAAGGTCTCCACGCAAAATCGAATATCGTAACAAAAAGCATCATTATTATTCCCAGCTTATAATTAGCCGTATAAATACCTGTTACTTTATCATCTGTCAAATACAATAATATAGGTCTGTCTATCACCTGGATAATGTTCGAACTTATTCCCGCCGGTATATAAGGAAGAGAGAACCGCAGTAATTCTGAAAAGAGCTCACTGTTGAACTCGAAATCAAGGTTCTTTATAATAACCGGTAAAAGCAATAACACCGTACAGAATGATGCAATAACATTACTGATAAGTATTGCTTCTATGCCCATTTTGAAACCGATTATCAAGATAAGATTCATCGCGACGTTTATGACCACGTTTATGACCTTAAACATAGCGAATATCTTAGCCTTATTGTTCAGCCTCAAGTAAGCAAAAGGAACCAGTACTATCGCATCGAAGAATAGTATCAATGCGGTATATTTTATCAGAATTAGATGATCATACCCCGTCTGGAAGAACGGTTCGAATACCGCAGGAAAGAAAAATATTACCGAGGATAATATAAGGGCATTAATAAAAACCGCAATAAATGGGTGAGAAAAATTCTGCTTCTTGTTCCCTACTTCGAGCGAGGACGCGAACTTAAAATACCCCGACTCCATGCCGATCGAGAATAGCACGTTCAGTATCGCAATATAAGCGAATATGTTCGCGACAATACCATACTCTGCCGGGGAAATGAAGTTAGTGTAGAAGGGTACGAGGATAAAATTCAAAAACCTGCTCACCATGGTGCTTACACCATATGTGAGAGTATCTTTTGAAAGGCTTTTTATTTTATCCAGCATAATATAAAAAGGTTATCCCGTCATATCATTAGAAGATAATATCGGGATAACCTTTTAAAAATTATATGAAATTAATGTCAATTATATTGTATTGTTAAATGTGCCGTGACCAGATGGTTTCCCTGTCCGTCATATACTTTTACATTATATGACCCGTTTTTGGCAAATTTTACATCCTTCCAAAACCACAGCCAGTCGGTACCTACATCCTGGCTGATGCTCCTTATAAAACTCTCGGCTCCGGAACCGTCGACAGTGTATAGCTCATATGTCACTTTATCGGTCCCTACGCTGAATGGAAGTTTTACCAAAAACTTTATCGTACCCCCCTTGCTCTTATCTATCGTGAATAAGGTCTTGGGGTTAACAGCCGTACCATTGTCACTTACTTTTTCACAGAACTGTAATGTCTGAGAATAAGATAATTCATTTACAACAAACAATAATATAACACACACTGCTATCTTTACATACTTCATGATCTCTGTCCTTTATAAGCACCTGTGCTTACGGAATAATTTCTATTAATGCGCTTGTCACTGTATTCCTGTTGTTATCCAATAAGAATACCCTGTAAATACCGGGCGTGTCAAACTGCATATCACTTTCGGAATTCTTTGAGAAATATATATATTTCATACTCGGCTCGACACTGTAATTGAAATCCTTGTAATATTCAAACTTCTTCTCGGATGGATTCCATTTGTCAAACTGAATAGAAACATCGCTCAGACCTAATTCGTAATTACACTTTACCATAACGGTAAGATAGCCGGTTGTGAACCTGTCACTGATACCGATTTCACCCAATGACGGATCATATCTTTCACAGAAATACATTACTGGTCCGCTCTGAGCATATGTCTTTTGGTTCATGCCAAAAAGCGAAAGCAACATTAAAAAAGAAAATGCGACTAAAAGTTTTTTCATTTTACTCTCCTGTTAGTTATTTAAATTAATTTTTGAAACTTTAGTGTAAACCTCAATGGTTATAAAATGTTCCGTTAATAAGCGTTTGAATCCGGGAAAACTATCTCCACATATCCAGAGCAAACATACGTACCGTCTCCCTTGTCCAATTCTACCTTGTAAATTCCTTCCTCATAAAACGTTATCTCACTAAAAAAAATGTAATCCCAATCTGTTTCCACATTAAATGGTTCGGTACTAATGTATCTTAGTTCTCCGTTCTCTACCTTGTATATCTTTAGATCGACGTCCGTCGTTCCTATTACAGTACCTATGGGAGCTAGATTAACCATCACCGTCAGGTAACCGCCTGTCGGGGGGATCTCGAATATATCAGAAACCCCTACTTCCCTCCCGTTCGCTTCATCATAAGTCTCACAAAAGTATAATAACTGCTTTTGTTGAGAATGAACGTCTGTCGCAAATACATAAAGAAATATGCCTAGGATAAAAAATATTTTCTTCATCCCGATTCTTGAAAGTTTCCTAGGAATAGTTTCTTATCTGTAATTGATGGTAACCTCTCCTGAAGCAACAGGTGTACCATCGCTCTTTAACAAAGTAACCTTGTAATCACCGGATTTATAGAATGTTACTTTATCAAAGTGAATATAATCCCAATCAGGCTGCACGTCGAATGGCAAAGTATCAACTATCTTCTCTTTGCTTCCTTCGTACCTTGAGATTCTGAGGTCAACCTTTCCTGTACCGATAGTTGCATCTGCCGGGCGAAGGTCGATCATAACTGTTAAGTAACCACCGCTTCTCGGAATGGTAAATACGCTGGATTCTCCTACCTCTCCGCTGGCTGATGAATATCTCTCGCAGAAGTATAATCTAGATCCATCGAATTTATCACCGGATGAAGTTCTCTTATCATCCTTGCTGTCATCTTCGGTTTTCTCTGTTTTTTCGGTCTTTTCTGTTTTGTCGTCAGAGCTTGTCTCCTCTTTCAACTTGTTACATGCAAAGACCACTGCAACTGAAATAAAAATTGCAAGCAAAAAGCCTAATTGGTTTTTCAAATTCTGCATATTTCTTGATTTTGGTTTTGGAAACTTTGAAAAATTAACTTAAAACGAATTTTTATTCAAGTTAAATTACCTTTATTTGAAATCCAGCGCAATATCCATTGATTTTACAGAATGTGTCAGCGACCCCATCGAAATAAGACCTATTCCTCTTATACCTTTGTATTTATTTATATTCTTTAGATTTACTCCACCTGATATCTCTATCTCAAACCCGGCTTTGTTTCCCCTGATTGCCTTCCGCACATCGGCAATACTGAAATTATCCAGCATTACCCTATCTACAAGCCCCTTAACATTTTCGGTGAGTAATTTGAACTCTCTCAGATTTTTTACTTCTACCTCGATTTTGAGTTCCGTTTTTTTTCTTACTTTTTTTATCTTTTCAATAGTCTTCTCTAGCCCACCGCTGGCTTCGATATGGTTATCCTTTATCAATATCATATCATAAAGACCTTCTCTGTGGTTCGCTCCCCCTCCCATTTTTACAGCCAGTTTCTCAAAGAGCCTCATATTTGGTGTAGTTTTGCGGGTATCTACTACACTTATCCTGTTATCGCCAAGTGCCTCCTTTGCCCTCATTGCCTGGGTGGCTATCCCGCTCATCCTTTGCAATAAATTCAACCCTACCCTTTCCGCCTTCAAAATGCTCCTGCTTCTTCCGTTTACCTCCCCGATAATTTGCCCTTTCCTTACTTTAGCTCCATCTTTAACCCTAAATCTTACCTTAACTTTCGGATCTACTTCGTTAAATACCATCTGGAATATCTTCAAACCGGCTATTACACCATTCTCCTTTACAAGAATGTCTGCCCTTGACACGGAATCCTTCGATATAAAATTATCCGATGTAACGTCACCGCTTCCAATGTCTTCCTTTAGAGCAAGCTTTATCGTCTTCCTCGCCTGCTCGAGATCGAAATTCTTGTAATAGTCCAATTTTAATTCTTAATTTTTGTAAAGGCTAGTATGTGTCCATCGGGATCTGCGCAATAACATACTTCGTCACCCCAGCTCCGCATTTCCGTCCCGTTTATAAGCCTGCCATTATTATTTACAACTCTGCTGCCATATTCATCCGGGTCATCCACATATATATACATTTCACATCTGGGAATCCCGCTCCCTGTTTCAGGTGCCGGCATACCTGTCAATAATTTTGAAATATTCCGCTCCGGCAGCAAACCTATCCGGCAGTTATCGCTTAGTCTGAATTCTGTCATTCCCTCTACATCCAGCTCGGGATCCCTTGCAAAAACATTCCTGTAAAAATCCTTGCTGACAGATTGATCTTTTACATAAAGAATAAATAAGATATTTTCTTCGCTGATCAAAACAGGTTATATTCTTTCCTTAATTATTTGTATTAATCTCTCCGGGGGGCGTGTCGGCTTCATTTTTTCCGCATTTACAAATGAGTGCACCGTGTGACCTGTTACTATCAGCTCATCACCTTTCATAATTTCATATTCTATTCTTATACGGACGGTTGGAACTTCCTTTAGCATACTTTTGACCGTAATTATATCATCATACTTCGCCCCGGAAAAGTATTTACAATACGACTCTATCACGGGAAGCATTATGTTCTCCTTTTCCATCTCTACATAAGGGTATCCAAGCTTATGAAGCATGTCATTCCTGCCCGCCTCGAAATACTCATAATACCTGCCGTAATACACCACTCCCATCTTATCTGTATGAGCATACAAAACTCTTATTTGAATTTTAGTCTCTACCATTTAAATAATATAATTTTTCTCTGTGTACTCAGTGCCTCTGTGGCTGGTTACTCTCCCGGAAAGATCTTCCCCGGGTTTAGTATATTCTTCGGGTCCAGCGTTTGCTTTATCTTTTTCATCATGTCTATTTCATTCTTTTCCAGCGCAATTCCCAGGTATTCCTTCTGCGAATAACCGATACCGTGCTCGCCTGATATCATCCCGCCCAGGCTCACTGTCAGCGCGAATATCTCCCTGATTGCCTTATCCAGGTTCTCATCCCATGCAGGATTTACTTCATTCCCTTTGAGTATATTCACGTGAACATTACCATCGCCCGCGTGTCCGTAACATATAGCCGTAATTCCGTACTTTTTCGTAATGTCCTTTACCCCTTTAACAAGCGGAGGTATGTTCGCTCTCGGAACAACCGTATCCTCTTCTTTATATGCGGATATAGACTTCACTGCTTCACCGATACACCTCCTCAGTCCCCACAGCTCATTCATTTTATTAGAATCCTCTGCCAGCACCATGTCTATAGCGCCCTCTCTCTCCACCACTTCTGCTATTTTTTCTATGTCCGCGTCCACATGCTCCTCGTAATTCCCGTCACATTCTATCAATAGCTGGGCTTCCGCTCCGCTGTTTGGAAATTTCTTCCCCATCTTGTCCTCTGCCGCCTTTATTGCGTCTCTCTCCATAAATTCCAGCGCGGACGGTGTTACACCCGCTTTAAATATCTCCGCGACCGACCTTGTGCAATTTTCCAGGCTGTCATAAGCCGCCATCATCACCTTCTTATACTTTGGCAGTGGTATCAGCTTAAATATTATCTTTGTAATTATCCCCAGCGTCCCTTCGCTTCCTACTATCAGCTGCGTAAGATTATACCCGCTCACGTTTTTCAGTACACCTGCGCCTGTGTTTATTATTTCACCCTCCGGGCTTACGAATTCTATTCCCAGCACATAATCCTTCGTTACACCGTATTTTACTGCTCTGGGACCGCCTGCGCATTCCGCCAGGTTGCCTCCCAGTGTACAGCTTCCTCTCGATGCCGGGTCAGGAGGATAAAACAATCCTCTCTTTTCACACTCGTCATGAAAATTCTGCGTTATAACTCCCGGTTCCACTACCGCCTGGAAGTTATCCTCGTCTATCTTTATGATCTTTTTAAACCTTTCCATTGATAGGCACATCCCACCTAAAAGCGCAAGCGCTCCGCCTGATAATCCCGTTCCGCCCCCCCGCGGGTAAACGGGGATGTTCTCTTCATTGGCTAGCTTTACTATCTGGGAAATTTCCTCGACAGTGCCGGGTTTTATCACGACTTCGGGTTTGAATGAAAAATCTTCCGTGTAATCCCTTGAATATACATCCAGGTTATATTCATCCGTAATTACGTTCTCTTTGCCGGCTATTGAGGCAAGTTTTTCGAGTATTTGGGGGTCGATTTTCGTGTACATTTCTTTAAAATACTTATTTAGCTTAGTATAATCAACTTACTTATATTTAATATACTTAGACCACTTTTACGATAGCTTTATATTACTGTAAAGACGTACGATATAAATTGAAGATAGAAAGCTTTTTTAGTATGTTTAAAGTTCTGCTTAAATTTACACTCAACTATGGAGAAAAATTACACTACCGTGCTTTTTGTTGGAAGCGAGGGCGAAAAACCTTTCTCTCTGCAAATTCCTAGTAAATTTATTAAGAAAAAAGAAGCAATTATAAAGGGATCGATTGCCGCCCTGTCGGGTTTGGTGATAATATCGCTGGCGCTTCTTGTGGGATTAATATTTGTAATAAATAAAAATTCCGGGCTCAACGAGCAAATTACAGTTATGCAGAATGACCTCAAACTAATGGACAGCCTGCATATAAAAAATAAGGTCAATAACATTGAGGAAAAGATACACAAGATAGATAATTTCCTCGAAGAAAAAGGTATCAACAACGAAAGCGAGCCTATAGGCGGTGAAGTGAACGAGAACCGCGGATTCGATTTCAGGGTTTACGATTTTTACGAGTACCACACTTCCAAACTCATTCACGATATTCAGAATATACCTCTTGGACTTCCGTACATTGGTGAGGAAAGCTCTCCTTATGGTTATAGAAGCAACCCCTTTGGAGGCAGAAGCACCGAATTCCATTCAGGAATGGATTTCAAAGGAAATATAGGCGACCCGATCAAAGCCACTGCCGACGGAACTGTTACTCTTGCCGATTGGAAGGGCGGTTACGGACGCGCCGTGGTTATTCAGCATGATTACGGATATGAAACTGTTTACGGACACCTCTCCGGATTCAACGTTCTTTCCGGACAGAAAGTCAAAGCAGGCGACATTATCGGCTTTCTCGGCTCGACGGGACGGTCCACAGGACCACACATTCACTACGAGATAAGACGGTATGGTACGGACATTGACCCAAAGGATTACATTAATCTTAAATAATACTTATTATGTTTGACAAAAAAGAAAACGGGGTTTCCGGAGGAAACGATCAGATTCGCACACTGATCAGCGAAGGATGCAAGTTTGAAGGAAATCTCTTCTCTCCTTCATCTACACGCATTGACGGAGTCATTGAGGGCGACCTCTCCGGGGAAAAAAGCATTATCGTCGGTGATAAAGGCTCGATAAAAGGAAATATAAAAGCGCCGGACGTTGTTGTTTATGGTGATGTGACCGGTGATATTACCACCGAAAGCCTTACCATTAAGCAAAACGGTACGGTGAACGGAAATCTCGACCTTTCCTACTTTACGATGGAACGGGGCGGCAAATTCAATGGCGGCTGTAAAACTAAAGGAATGTCCCAGGAGCCTCAGAAAAAGCTCATCATAGACGATAGTTCCACCGCAGAAGAAGAGATCCAATAGAATATTTTCCAATCCCCTCCGACGGAGGGGTACGCCGTAGGCGGGGGGTGGGTTGAATCTAACCTTTAAAATTGCTCCCATAAGTAAACCCGGCAGAGCTAAACAAAAAGCCCGATCAAATTCTTGACCGGGCTACAATCACCGAATATAGTGTTATTTATTCTGCCCTTGTTGGTGTTATCACCAACAAGCATTTATAAAATTCTATTTACTTCTTACCAGCTCCATCTCTATATCTTTCTCGCTTCCGCCTCTGAGTATCGTCAGCTTTAGCTTGTCGCCTACCCTCAGATCGTTTATCGCAAATGCCACTTCCTGGTCATTCTTTACGTCAAGTCCGTTCACTTTGATTATCACATCCTCTGTTTTCAATCCTGCGTTATCGGATAAACTTCCCGGCTGTACCTGCACAACCACCGCGCCTTCCGTATCATCCAGCTTGAGATAATCAGCAATCCTGTCATCTATCGCCTGTATTTTAAATCCAACATTGAAATTCCTGTCTATGCTACCGTTCTTCTTAAGCTCTTCTACTATACTGTTCACCCTGTTTATCGATATTGCAAATCCCACACCGATACTTCCCTGTCCGTAACCTCCGCCCGTATAGATGATCGTGTTCATTCCTATCACATCACCGTTTGCATCAAGCAACGGTCCGCCGGAGTTACCTGCGTTGATCGAAGCGTCCGTCTGTATCATGTCGCTATACACTCTGTTCTGCCCCGAAAACACCTTCATATTCGTCGCGCTGACCACACCTACCGTCACCGTCGGCTTATCGTTTATCTCAAACAACCCAAATGGGTTTCCTAACGCTATCGCCCACTCGCCTATCATTACATTATCCGAATTCGCGAACTTCAAATACGGCAGCCCGCTCTTTTCGATCTTTAAAAGCGCCACGTCACTCACCGGATCCTTGCCGACAAGTTTCGCTTGTATCGTCTCACCCGTCGTCAATGTCACCGAGATCTTCGTTGCATTCCCCGCCACGTGGTCGTTTGTGATTATATACCCGTCCTCGGAAACTATAAATCCCGATCCAAGTCCCCTCACGACTTGCTTCCTGGGAGCTGACTCCCCGAAAAACTGCCTGAAGAATGGATCGTCCATGAAAGGGTTCTGAACCTCCTGCACTTCCTCTACATTGATGCCCACTATAGCATCGGACACCTTGCTTACTACTCTTGTAATAGCATTCTGCCTGTCATCCGTAATATCCTGGTTGGCTTCCTGCTTAGTCATTACAGTATTTACGCTGGGACCGTTATTCCCCCCGAAATACATCTTACCCAGTAATACTCCTCCTATTAGAACTACCAGCACTACTATCGGAATTGCGACTTTTAGCTTACTCATATTGGTTTTGTCTTTTATTACAGCTTCCATCTTTTTCTATTCTTAACATTTATGGATTTAATAAAATTTACGTATCCGCCTTATTTTTGATTCACTGCTGTTTTTACGTGCTCCCTGACCTTCCTCTCGATCGCCGTATGGTCTAAGCCGTATTTTACCATCAATTGGTCACCGGCTCCGCTTTCCCCGAATGTATCATTTATGGCTATCCAATCCATCGGAGTCGGTCTCTCCTTGGAAAGCACCTCCGCCACAGCGCCGTAAAGCCCCGCTGTCCATTGGTGGTCTTCGCATGTGATTATCATTCCCGTCTCATCCGCGCATTTTAATATCATCTCCCTGTCTATCGGCTTTATCGTAGACATATTTACTACCCTTGCGTTTATTCCATCCTTAGCAAGATTATGCGCCGCCACTATGGCATTCCACACGATCAGCCCGCTCGCCATCAATGTAATATCGTCACCTTCCACCATTATCTTCGCCTTCCCTATCTCGAACTTCTCATTTATGTCAGTGAAGTTCGGCGAGTTCTCCCTGTAAAATCTCACGTAGCACGGTCCTACAAAATCCACGCTTGCCTTTATCGCGTTAAATGTCTGGTTATAATCGCACGGTGTCAACACGGTCATATGAGGCAGTACCCTCATTATGGCAACGTCCTCGAATGACTGGTGTGTTGCTCCGTCATATCCCACAGTTATCCCCGCGTGTGAAGCGCATATCTTCACGTTCATCTCGCTGTACGCTATCGACTGCCTTATCTGGTCGAATGGCCGTCCCGTAGCGAACTCTCCGTATGTCGATGCGATCGGTATCTTCCCTACCAGCGCGAGTCCTGCCGCAGTTCCCATCATGTCCTGCTCGGCTATTCCAACCGAAAAGAACCTGTCGGGATAGGCGTCCCTGAATTGGTTCGTGCGTACCGAACCCGTTACGTCTCCGCCAAGCACCACAACATCCGGGTTTTCTGCTCCCAGCTGTTCCAGGGCATCGGCGAATCCTTTTCTGGTTTCCTTCATTTCGGGATTTTCTGTGTAATACTGCATTAATCTGTGATTTGGTTAGCAAAAATTAAAAATACTCCATTTAAATAATGTATTCAAATCATTAATTTGTTCGATACCTGACTTTTGCAATAATTTTATCTTTCTTTGCTTTAATGGGGCTAAAATATTACGATTATTCTATCAATCTGCTTCATGAGTTCGTAACTCATTATTCCAATACTTCCGCGTTCGGCTCTGTGAATTTCCCGCTTCTAATTGTACCCATTATCATTCTTGCTATTACTTTTTTCCTCGGCAAATTCATTTACGAAAGAAAACCCGATTATAAACACTACGACCCAAACGAATATCCTCCAAAACTTAAAGGCTTTCGCGGTCTTCTCAGAATAGCTCTCCTTTTGATACTTTTCATTATTATGATCAATTGCATCAACTTCTATAACAGCCTCTTCCTGTATGGCAGTAATGCGTGGGATTTCCTTACTACGCAGAACGAAAAATATCCCAGCTCGTTATGGATTCTTGCAATATTATACATTATTGCGACTAATTTCTTCCTCCTATTGTATTCCCTTTTCCTTATTCTGCTTGCGACAAAAAAGAAGCGCGTATTCAAGCTAGCTGTTATAATATTTCTCCCTCTCGATCTCATTATATCCGGTCTCAAATACCTGCTGTTCACGCAGATATTCGAACAAAATCACGAAATTGTTTATCAGAGTTTCATTTATATGAGTTTCCTTCTTCAAATATCAATTGTAATTTTAGCATATGTGGTATTCTCCCGGCGAGTCAATGCCACTTTCTCGAACTAAATTAATAAATTATGTCTAATGTTCGCCTCACACAGATGGTCAAATCCGCCGGCTGTGCCGCTAAGATTTTTCCGCACATTCTCTCTGACGCGTTAAAAGGCATCGACTGGTACACAAATGATAAAGTCCTGGTCGGCTTCGATGGTAAAGATGATGCAGGAGTTTACAAAATAAGTGATGAACTCGCGCTGATACTCACAACCGACTTCTTCACTCCCGTTGTGGATGATCCGTACACCTACGGACAGATCGCCGCTACAAATGCGCTCAGCGATATCTACGCAATGGGAGGTACACCCATCAACGGTCTTAATATCGTTGCATTTCCGCAAACCGAAGAACTTACCATACTCAAAGATATCCTACGCGGCGGCGCTGACAAGATGACCGAGGCGCGCGCTCCCATTATCGGCGGACATTCCGTCGACATTGAAAATATTCTCTATGGATTGGCTGTTACGGGAACGATCGACCCAAAAGATCTGAAGACGAATGCAGGTGCTAAACCCGGTAATATCCTCATTCTTACAAAAGCCCTCGGCACGGGCTTGCTCAATAACTGTGTCAAATACAGTGAACTCGATGAAATCATATATAATGGGCTAATTACTTCGATGACCACATTGAATAAAACCTCATCTGAACTTATGGTGAAATTTAATGCAAGCGCCTGCACTGACATTACAGGATTCGGATTGGCAGGACACGCAATGCAGATGGCGATGGCAAGCAATGTAGCTCTGAGAATAAAAGTAAGTGACATCCCCGTATTGGAAGGCGCTATGGATGCGATAGAGAAAAAACTATGGACTCGCGGCGATAAATCTAACCGTGTTTACACACAGGACAATGTTATAAATGAAGGAAATATAAATGAGGACATCGAGCATATGCTCTACGACCCGCAAACATCCGGAGGTCTTCTTATTTCCGTACCGGTTGAGAGGTCCGAGGAACTTCTTCTCGCGCTAAAAGATAATGGTGTTGAGAAAGCCTCTATAGTAGGCTCAGTTGAAGAAGGAAATGGCAAATTGATTTTCGAATTTGAATAATTATGAAACAGTTTGAAACGGAAGGGAATTCACTCCCCTCCGACGGAGGGGTGGTCCCGACTTGTCGGGAACGGGGTGGGTTGAATCTAGCTTTTCATTAACATTTTGTCATTCTGAGTATTCTTTGTCATTCTGAGCGGAGCGAAGAATCTCATTTTGTCATTCCCGCGAAAGCGGGAATCCTCTCCCTTTCCGAACAAGAAGAATAATCCCCCCTTTTACAAAGGGGGGTGTCTCGATGAAATCGGGACGGGGGTTAAAAAAATAAGATGGAAACAAAATAATATCTACTCCAAGCTCCCTTCTCCTTACTAAGGAGAGGGGGTGGGGGTGAGGTTAAGCGGTGTTACCTGTCCCGCTTTAGCGGCGATCACCAACAAGCAAAATTCGTAAAAATTTGTGATAATTTGTGGTATATTCTTTTATGAAACAATTTGAATCGGAAAAAGATCTATTCTCTTTTATCAGAGGTGTTGTTGACAGCAGTGTACCTTCATTAAAAGATATTTTCAAGAAATATGACTGGAAGCTCTACTCTGCGTCTGAAGCTATCCCTCTTCTATATAATGACAACACTCTGCTCATCGACGGACGCTCCGAAAAAGAATTCGATATATCTCACCTCCCCGGTGCTATCAATTTCCCTGTCCTGACAACTATCGAACGCCATTTCACGGGACTAATTTATAAAAAATATTCCCAGCAAGCCGCCGTGTGGCTCGCTATGCAATATGCCGACCCGAAATCGGACGAACTCGCTCGCTTCCTCGATGAACACGATGCAAAAAATAAGAATATCCTTGTCTACTGTTGGCGCGGAGGCGGACGGTCCAGTTATCTCGCTAAGATGATCTCTGACCTGGGCTATTCACCATCACGCATTGAAGGCGGTTTTAAAGCCTACCGTTCTCTCGTCGTTGAACTTTTTTCGATGAATACTATTCCGTTCGGACTTATCGAACTCTCCGGTCTCACAGGCTCTGGGAAGACTGAGCTCCTTAATTCAGTGAAAAACGATTTCCCTGTCATCGATCTTGAGTTATCCGCACGCCACTATTCTAGCATATTCGGACAGGTTCCTTATGATAATCTCAATTATGAACCCATACACAACCAATCTTCCTTTGAAAACAATATCTACGGCGATATCATACGCGGGATTAAAAAACTCCCGGAGTATCACAGCACATATCTAATCGAAAGCGAATCAAAAAAAGTAGGCGACTTCTTCATTCCTAAAAGCCTATTTAATGCCATGAAGATCTGCCCGTCGATAAGCGTCGGCTCTTCGCTTGAATCTCGTGTTAAAAGGATTGTTAACGATTACTTTGGTGCAGGGAATAAAGGTATTACACGCATGCTCGAAATAATGAGGAAGAATGAATCATTTCTTAAATCCCGTCTCAGCAAAGAAATATACACAACCGCACTCTCACTCCTGGAATCAGGCGACACATACACATTCACCGAACTCATGATGGTAAAATACTACGACAAAATTTATAAAGACAAACATAAAACTCCCCTCGCTGTCATAAACAACGACAACCCAATTGAAGCAAAACAGGAACTACTACAAATTTTAAATATTAATTGACTCCCCTCTCCTTTACAAGGAGAGGGGTTGGGGGTGAGGTATTCTAAAACTCCCCTATTGCCTACGGTCCCTGCGGGGAGAGGGGTGGGTTGAATCTAAGCATAAACCAACAAAAAACCCCGGTCTCCCGGGGTCTATCTGTCATTCAAATTTCTTGTCATTCTGCCTGCCCCGCTTTAGCGTGGGAGCGAAGCGAAGAATCTCTAGTTTGTCATTCCTGCGAAAGCGGGAATCCATTTTTTCTTAGATGTCTCCGTGTCTTGCTGGTTATTTACTCTACTCCAAACGCCCTTTTCATCAACAGTTCCTGGCTCGAGTCGAACTTCCTCTTACTTCCCGGTGCAGGACTTGCGCTCGCCTTCCTGCCTACGTAGTCCAGCTTCTGTCCCTTTGCCAGTACGTTCGGAAGTCTATGCGACATGAATAACCACGCTCCCATATTCTCCGGCTCTTCCTGTACCCATACCACGTCCTTTGCGTTCTTATATCCCGCAAGCATCTCTTTCAGCGTTTCTTCCGGGAATGGATAATACTGTTCCGTTCTCAATACCGCGACACCTTCTATTTTTTCTTTCTCCATGTACTTTACCAGGTCATAGTAAACCTTACCGCTCGTCAATACTACCCTCGTCACGTTCTCTCTGCCTTTCTCGCTTCCTTCAGCCCAATATCTCTCGTCATTTAGTACCTCATGAAAATGCCCGTCCGTGAAATCTTTCGCGACGGATACTGCCATCTTATCCCTGAGTAAACTCTTCGGTGTCATTATTATAAGCGGTTTCGGGAATTTCGCTTTCGCTCTTCTCCTCAATAAATGAAAATACTGCGCCGGAGTCGTCGGGTTCGTTACGAACATGTTATCCTCCGCGCACAGTGCTAAATATCTTTCCAGTCTTGCGCTTGAGTGTTCCGGTCCCTGACCTTCCTGCGCGTGCGGTAATAGCATTACCACGTTATTCGGCAGATCCCACTTTGTATATGAACAGCTTATGAAATTATCTATTATCACCTGCGCCGCGTTAGCAAAATCACCGAACTGCGCCTCCCACATCACCAGTGTTATCGGGTCCGCCGTGCTGTACCCGTATTCGAATCCCAGTACCGCCGCCTCCGATAATAAACTATCCAGTGGTTCTATTTTTGCCGGGGTGTCCAGCTGATTCAGAGGAATTATCTCCGCGCCTGTATTTGCGTCCGTCAGTACCACGTGTCTTTGCGAGAATGTCCCCCTCGCGCTGTCCTGCCCGCTCAATCTGATCGGTGTACCCTCCAGCATCAGCGTACCAAACGCCAGCGACTCCGCAAACGCCCAATCTACTTTAAAGTCCGCATCCTGCGGGAAGTGTCCCCTGCTCTCAACGAACTTTTTCAGCTTCGGATGTATCGTAAATCCTTCCGGCACTGTTGTAAGAGCATTCACGACCTTATCTAATTCCTCCGCGCTTACCCTTGTTGGCTCCGCGGTCATTTTTTCTTTTATCTCTTCCTGAGTCACCGCGAGTGGAGCATCCGCTTCGAATGTACCCGCATCTTTATTCTTCACTAAATTATAATCTTTGTCCATCTTCTCATCTATGTCATGCTCCATCGCTTTCACTTCATCTTCCGTCACCGCCTGCTCTTTTAATAGCTTCACTTTATACTTTTCTACTACCGATGGCATCGACCGTATCCTCTTATACATCAATGGCTGTGTGTATGCCGGCTCATCTGTTTCATTATGCCCTAATCTCCTGTACCCGAATACGTCTATCACCACGTCCTTATTAAATTTCTGCCTGAACTCGAACGCAAGTTGCGTAACCCACATCGTTGCTTCCGGGTCGTCACCGTTCACATGGAATATCGGCGCTTGCACCATCTTCGCCACGTCCGTCGCGTAAACCGTGCTTCGTGCGTCCACCGGCGCTGTCGTAAATCCTATTTGATTATTTATAACGATGTGCACCGTACCGCCTGTGCTGTACCCCTGTAATTGTGAGAGGTTCAGCGTCTCCGCCACTATCCCCTCACCCGCGAATGCCGCGTCACCATGCAATAATACCGGCACGAATTTATCCTGCTGTGCGTCATCCTGCCTGGTCTGTTTTGCTCTCACTATACCCTCTACCACCGGGTTCACAAATTCAAGATGGCTCGGGTTAGATGCTACAGCTACGTTGATCTTTTTATCGTGGATGGTTTCGTATGTGCCGGTCGCGCCAAGGTGGTATTTCACGTCACCGCTTCCCTGCGCTGACTGCTCCACGTTATCCTCGAATTCCGAGAATATCGCGTGCATCGATTTACCGATAATGTTCGCCAGCACGTTAAGTCTGCCTCTGTGCGCCATGCCGAGCACCATTTCCTCGACGCCCGCTTCAGCGCCGATATTCAGCAAGTGGTCCAGCACCGCGATTATCGTTTCGGAGCCTTCCAGCGAGAATCTCTTGTGACCGAGGTATTTGCGATCGATGAACTTCTCGAAATTCTCAGCCTGCATCAGCTTATAGAGAATATTCTTTTTATCGCGGTTATCCAGTATCGGTTTATTTCTTACCGGCTCCATTTTCGATTGAAGCCACTCTTTCTCTTCCGGGTCCTGTATATGTTTAAATTCCACCCCTATATTTCCGCAATATGTCTCCAGCAGAATGTCGAGTATGTCACGGAGCGATGCGGTCCGTAATCCTGCTAATCCATCTGTGATGAATTCTCGGTCGAAATCCCAGATCGTGAGCCCGTAATAAGACGAGTCGAGTTCTTTGTGATACTTGGGCTCGTCGCTGAGCGGGTCAAGGTGTGCCTGCAAATGCCCGCGTACTCTGAACATATTTATAAGCTGGATGACCTTTGCCTGCTTCTCGATCTCCTTTATGCTGTTGATACCGACGAAGTCTTCGGCGTTGTCGTCTTCGGTCCAGTAGACCGGGAGGACGTTCACTTTGAGGTCGCGGAATATCTCATCATAGAAATTATCCTGACCCATTAGCAGATCGTTGATGCGTTTCAGGAATATACCCGATTCAGCGCCCTGGATTATACGGTGGTCATAAGTGCTGGTCATGTTCATGACCTTACTTACGCCAAGCGTGACGAGAACGTCTTTTGTGGCGGCGCGGAACTCCGGCGGATAGTCTATCGAGCCGGTCGCGATTATCGCGCCCTGCCCCATCATAAGTCGCGGGTGTGAAGCGCTGGTGCCGATCGTACCGGGATTTGTGAGTGAAATGGAAGTGCCCTGGAAATCGGCTACCTCTATTTTACCGGAGCGCGAACGGTCTATGATATCATTATAAGCGTCGAAATACTCTTTGAAGTTCATCCCGTTCGCCTTCTTTATATTGGGAACTATCAGCGAACGTGAACCGTCTTTCTTTTGAATATCCACAGCGAGACCGAGATTGACGTCGTGCTTTTTCACCAGGTAGGGCTGACCCTCCATTACAGTGAAGGAGTTATTCATGTTAGGAACGGTCTCGATGGCTTTTACGATTGCCCAGCCGATGATGTGCGTGTAAGATATCTTACCACCGCCGGTCTGTTTGAGAAAATTGTTTATGACGATCCTGTTCTCTTCGAGGAGCTTAACAGGGAGTTCTCTAAACGTGGTCGCCGTCGGAATGCTCAGTGAGTCGGTCATGTTATCGATTATCCTGGCGCCGGCTCCTTTTATCAGGACAGGCTCTTCGCCTTCGCCGGGCTTAGGCATCACGACCTTACTTTCTTCTCTGTGAGCAGGCTTGGGTGACGGGGTAAGCGTTAATTGCTTACCGTTTCCGCCGTTGGTATGGAAACCTAATTCACCGGAATCGAAATCTTTGAAAAAGTCCTTCCAGTCATCGCTGACGGATGACGGGTCTTTTTTATAATCGCTGAAGAGGTCGAGCACAAACCATGTATTAACGCCAAACTCGGAGATCTTCTCCCTCTGCTCTTCCGTCAGATCTTCTAATCTCATTATTTATATATAGTTATTTTTGTCTTAGCTATGTAATGTATTAACAAAGATAACTAATTTAAAAGTCAACTTCAGTGAAGAAATTGAGGAGAGATCTTAATAGTGTTGTTGGTGACGGCTCATTTTATTCGCCTATAACACCAACAACGGCGGAATTGGGGAGAAATCTCAAGGTGATGAATATGACAAGGAACCGGACAAGCTCAGAGCCCGCGGGATCCGGCTTCGCTGACGCGGTGAGGCAAGCGTGAAGCCCGCGGACCCTCCTAATTTTAACTTATTTACTTTTCTATGATGGCCAGAAGTCACTCTGCACCATGGTAGGTTGATTTAAAGAACGGCGCGGCGCCTCACTGAACATATGACCGCCCACTTTACACATGTTCCAAGTATGGGTTGATTTAAAGTTCGGTGACAATAATTTCCCGAATCTCCTTCTGAGGTTGATTTCTCCGAAGGAGTGCCTACGGCAAAAGTTCGGTGACAATAATTTCCCGAATCTCCTTCTGAGGTTGATTTCTCCGAAGGAGTGCCTACGGCAAAAGTTCGGTGACAATAATTTCCCGAATCTCCTTCTGAGGTTGATTTCTCCGAAGGAGTGCCTACGGCAAAAGTTCGGTGACAATAATTTCCCGAATCTCCTTCTGAGGTTGATTTCTCCGAAGGAGTGCCTACGGCAAAAGTTCGGTGACAATAATTTCCCGAATCTCCTTCTGAGGTTGATTTCTCCGAAGGAGTGCCTACGGCAAAAGTTCGGTGACAGTAATAGTGTTGTTGGTGACGGCTCATTTTATTTCGCCTATAACACCAACAACGGCGAGTCGTTTAATTATTGTCCCAATTTACACATGTTCTAATCCCGTCAAGGACGGAACGCGGAACGGATGCTTTCTAAGGAGAAAGCCTGCCGCTTGTAGGTTGATTAGGTGAGGTTTTTTATTTAACCCCCCTTAGTTAAAGAACGGAGGTAAGCTATTTATTTAACCCCCCTCTTTTCCCCCCTTTGTAAAGGGGGGATGATCTAGATGCTGAATCAAGGTTCAGCATGACAAAGTGTCGAGGCATCCGAAGCCGAGCGAGGTGTGTTTTCCGATGCCCGCGTCGTAAGCAAATTCGATAATGGCGGGCGAGCCGGTGAGTTCGATCTCGAACAGGGCGCACGGAACGCGGTAGCTTTGCCTTGTTCCTTCTTTTATTGTGATGAGTTTGGGGCGCGGACTGCCCCGTATATTGATATGATCTATGAGAGATCTGTAGAAGGGTTTTTTGAATTTTGAGAGAGGCTCACCTCTGGCAACGCGGTGAGCTATATATTTATTTTCGAGACTTTTTTTGAGGAAGCTATTGAAGAAGCTGTCGCCGGGGCGCAGGTATGTCTGTTTTACATTTTTGCCGGAGAGCGGACGGCGGAAGTCCTTCTTTTTGGAGAGCGCCACGGGCGAGAGAGTGGTGAAGCGGGCGCGGTGTCCGAAGTAAGGCTGAGCACGGTCTTCGACCGCGGTAACACGGAAGCCCGCGGAGCCGACGCGGAAGGGACCACGCTTTAGGAGTCCGTCATAGAGAGCGTCGCGTATCATAAGGCTGGGTGTGGAGAAAACGAATTTGATCTCACCGGGCATAATAAGAATGCGGTTATTGAGTATCTGACGGTTAGGAATCCAGAGGCGCGAGAAGGTGAAAGCGCGGTATTGCCTGCGGTTGAAGCTGATACCTCCGCCGTGTATGAAGCGTGAGAGGCGCGGGTTGCCGTTTTTGATAGTACGATTGACGAGACGTGAGAGTTCGTACTGGTAGTTTATGGGTATTGTCTGAGTTTGGTCAGATGACAGCGTGATCCTATATCTCATTCGTGGTAGTGTGATTTATTGCGGGTGTGGATACTAAGTCAACCCACCCTCTACGAGGTCATAGACCCGCTCCCGACTTTGTCGGGACCACCCCTCTCTACGAGTCGAGTCGTTGACCCATCGGAGGGGATTTCAATATATGAATTTAAGGGGAAGGGTATTTTAATGCAAAGAAGAAAGGGTTAGATACGTATATATACTTTTTTATAGAAACTATTTTTATAACCAAAAAGATCTAAGCATCATCTTTTGAAGATGAATCTAACATTTCTCTAACCATTTTCCCCCTATATTCTCTAGAATTCTTTTCGTTAACAGCTTCCTTAGCTAAATCAAAATACTTAATCATATCCTTAGGTATTTTTACAGGTTCTGCAAATTTAAGTTGTCCTCTCTCTATATCCTCTTTAAATATTAAAACGAAATCATGATTTAAGTTATAGTATTCCAATTCCTCCAATTCCATTTTAAATAAAACAGGATTAACTCTAGTCAAATTATAATTATAACACTCCACTATAAGTGTAAAGATATTAGCCTTATTAAACCAATAAGAATTATCTGGCAGGTTTAAGTTATCTATAAATTTGAGAGTTTCCAGCAAATTTAATTCAACCTCCCCAGCATCAATAAATTCATCAAAATAGTTTTCTATGTATGATTGAACCTTAGTGTTTCTTCTAAAATATTCTTTCTCGCACAATGTTGTTACTAGAGTTAAAATATACTGAAGCGCTAACATACGATTAATATCATTTTCTGTAAAAATATTATACTTTTTATGGAAAAAATTTACAAAGAAAGTTCTGTTTGCTTCAGATATTTTATAATTAATTAAATCTAAATCTATATCTAAGTCAACTTCTACTATTTGCTTCGAGAAACAAATAAATTCACTATCTCCCCATTGGGCATTTATTCTTTCTGTTGCGTTTAATGAATATTCTGTACTATTTATTCTTTGAAAAATTTCTTTTATTTGTTTATGATTAGCATTTTTCAAGTATCTAACTGATACTTCATAATTTAGAAATTCATTTTTTTCACCTTTCCCTAATTCAGAAAACTTTTTAATAGGAAGATTTTCATACACAAATACATCCTTCTCCTCTATATAATTGTAAATCGTTGTTAAACGTTGTTGTCCATCTACCACTTGATCACTCAGTAAAAGTTTGTCTGTATTCAATTCTCCTGGAGCAAAATATACCTCTGGAAATGGAAAATTAAGCAATATGGTTTCAATAAATTTGTATTTGTGTTGTTTTCTCCAAACAAGTTTTCTTTGATATCCCCTATCAAAATATAATTCATTTTTTTTTAGTTTATTATAAATCTCAATAATTTTAATATTATTTGCGGGAATGCTAGAATCTAATTTTACATTCTTCATATTACTTCACTTTGAATTCTAAATGAAAGGCTTTTAATATTATTTAAATGGTAATCCTTAAAATAAAACCAATTTTTATAAATTGCTAAACTAATTTTTCTTTTATGATTCATAAAAAATATTTTTTTTAATTCTTCATAATTACTATTGTCACATATTTCAAATCCTTGAGGCTTCATATCAGGCCTAAACCACCCTTTTGTATAATATTCAAAATATTTAAAACATAAAGGAATGCCTTCGAAACGATCTAATTTATTTCCATTATAATATTCATTTTCCGACCATCTTTCTGACATAGAATATGAATTCGTATACTCAAATAATTTCTTACTAATCCTTTCGAACACAATATCATCTATAATAGCGATATCAATATCAGACTTATCCTTATTTTGATTAGTTTCTTCATACTTTGCGTCAAACAACTTAAATAAATTGTTTGGCTTCAAGCTATAGCCTAACTTGGCCGAACCAATTATCCTTATATTATTAATATCCGTTATCAGAAAATCAGTAATAGTCTTCTTTGCCTTATACTCACTATCTAAATCATTCTGATATACTTCATAAAAAAATGAATTACCATCAATTATATGCTTTTGAAAGACTTCTTCTGGCGATAGTTTCTGTGATTTTATGTCCTCTTTGAAAAGTGTTATTTTTTCATCAATTTGATTAGTCATCAATAGGTGAAATTATGAATATAAAAAATATAAAAATAAGAAAAAAAAATTATTATTACAGGACTTTTGGCGTTAATCTATTAAACCCTTGGTGAATTATAGATAATTAATTTTTCTAAACATCTTCCCTAATTCTTAACCTCATGTAAAAACAATCTCCTATTTTACTGTGACAATCGCGAAATCTTTCTTTGGGGAGAGGGCATATTTTTTATAATTTGTATCAGAGCGGTAAGGAAAGCACCGCAAAACTAAAGAAAGAAAAAATTGGAAACAGAAAAACTGATAAGGAAACTGGAGAGGAACACAGGGATCACGAGAGATATAGTGAAGATCGTGGGCGATGAGATACCCGTAAGGAACGCTAACGAGATACTGGACGGGCTGACAGAGGAATCCCTTTTGCAGATAATACAGATCAATTCATATTTTAAGCTGTACATCGTGAAGCTGAACGCGGGCGAGGAGCTTTCCCGCGAGGACATGAGCAAGATGAAGATAATGGAGGATGAGTTTTACAGGCTGGTGGATAATATCTCGGCATTCTGGTACCCGAAGAACGGAACGGGCGCAGTTTAGTTCTCAACATTACAAATCTTTTAGCGGAGTTTTTACGTGGTTGTTTGGCTCCGCCTAACCTAAATAACATATCTTTAGGGGGAGCCTGAAGGAGGCTCTTCAAACCAAAATTTCATCCCTTAAAGCGGGGTCTCAGATTATCGAGGCTCCGCTCAGTTCTTTATATGAGGGGGTATAAGGTCCATAGCGGTAATGGGTTTACATTAATTTAATCCTTACAAAATACTCCATATATTAGTATTTTTACGCATGGGTACAGATCTCCTCGATATCCTGAAGTTTGAGGACCTCCTGATGGTCGTCCTGGGCTTTACGGCTGTGATATTCCTGCCGTATCTTCACATCATTACAAATAGAAAGATCCGCGAAAGCACACCGCGCTGGATGAAGTGGATGATATTCGGCGAGCTGGCGGCGGGGTTATTGCTGATGACGGGCTTTACGTACTTCCTCGTCGTGGGCAAGGTGCAGGACACCGTGCTGGGGCTTATCACGAACAGTAACGAGAGGATAGATTCGAACCGCGTGATAAACATGCCCATCCCGAGACCTCTTACGGAGCAGGATACGGCGGATTTTACCCGCTGGGACCCGGCGCTGGGACGCTGGTGCATGGACGGAATAATCCGCCTGGAAGCGAACGTTACCACACATAAGGACAAGGATCTGGAGCTTCCCCCGGGGACGAAGCTGGTGAAGATGTTCACAGATGAGGGGTTCGCATCGAGGGGCGACGCGTTTATAATGGTTTTGTCGATAGACGAGAATCCGCACACGCTGGCTATAATATGCCGGGGAACGAACTCAAACACGGAGTGGCTGGAGGACATCGAGTACGATCTGACTCCCGCGGCGTTTTTGGGTTACACGGGGGATGATTATTATAAGGACGTGATGCTGCATACGGGATTTCTAAAGGTGTATCTGAATATGAGGAACGGGGTGATGGACCTGGTGAAGAATTACCCGGTGAAGCCGTTGAACGTGGTGGTAGCGGGGCACAGTTCCGGGGCGGCGGTCGCGGCGATATTGAGCGCGGACCTGGATAAGAATGCTCCCGACGTGGATAATATCGTGGCGTATATATTCGGGTGCCCGCGAGTGGGCAACGGGGCTTTCTCGAACTATATCGATACGATGAAGAATGTGGTTCTGCACAGGGTGAATAATACTTCGGACATAGTACCGCAATTTCCAATTCCTATCGCGCCGAACCTCAAAAAACCGGAGAACCCTTTCCCGTACAGTCACGTAGGCGACATACATGATTTTAAATCCAACCGGCACAGTTTTAACGCGAACCATTATCTTTCGACGTACGCGGATTGGCTGGATAAGGCGATGAAGGAAGCGAATGAAAGGATAAAGGACAGCACGGACAACAATTAATTTTATTTCACATTTTTATTTTTTTTGTTATTTTGTTTTTAAAGAGGTAAAAAACTATCAAAATATATAAAAATGAGAAATATATTAATATTATTACTTCTAATTTCTACTACAGAATTACTCTATTCCCAAACAAACTCAATTTCTCTCAAAGACGGATCAGGAGTATTAATCAATCAATACAGCAGTATCCAGGAAGCTTATAACGCTATTCCATCCACTATAACACATCCTTATACAATCGAGATAAATAGCAGCTACAATGGAAGCAGTGAAGTATTTCCGATAACATTTAACGCAAGAATCGGTACATCCGGTACAAATAAGATCGTTATGCGTCCGGCGCCGGGAAATTCCGGAGAGCTGATAAGTGCAAACTCGCCAGGAAATCCACTATTAATACTTGATAATATAGATTACATGACAATTGACGGAAGACCGGGAGGGACAGGTCCGGACACTGCAAATCTTACCATAGAAAATACTGCAACCGACAGCATAAATGCCGGAGTAATTGTGTTAAGATCCGGCGCAGCTAATAACAACATCCAATATATAAAATCAATTGCCCATTCAGATACGGCTGTATATAATATCTGCGTAGGGGGAATCCCTTCGACAACTAATAACAACAGTAATGTTATAACCGGTTGTAACGTCATAGGAGGCGAAACGGGAATATACTTGAGGGGTTTTGATGGAGTACCCAGCAGTAATAATTCGATCAGCAAATGCAAAGTTTATGATTTTGCAATAAACGGTATAAAGCAATTCAGTTCTTTGAGCAATACTACTATTGAAAAGAACGAAATATTTCACACGGGACCGGTTTCTCATTCAATAGCAATAGTTGGCATTAACATATCATACCAGCCGTCGGGAACTAACTATTACCGCAAAAATAAAATTTATGACCTACAGTCCTCCTCCACTGCGGTAGGTTTAACAGTAAAAGGAATCCTCTTAACAGGCAATGTTGGGTTTTTAACCGACCTTCAAATCTCGAATAATTTTATTTCCCTGGCAAAGGATAACAATGATGTGATCACAACCATTGGAATTGAATTAAACGGATCAGAGATAGCTAATTTATACGTATACTATAACTCTGTATTTATCGGAGGGACACAATCAACAATTCTTGGCGTTAACGCAGCATGCATAAAAAACAATACTACAAACAATATAGACCTGGATGTCAGGAATAATTTATTTTATATGGGCAGACAGGGTTTTGCAATAATGGCTGCGGGATGGTATCCGACCCTAAGCAGTTTCTCTTCAGTAAATAGAAATGATTACCACAACACATCCGCCGGAGGCTCAAATTCAATATGGCAAACAACTCAATATACGAACCTTGCGATGTACAGAGCAGCTGCAATTCCAAATGAGCAACTCTCATATTTTGACGAGATATTTTTTGTTTCTAATACCAATCTTCATTTAACAGGATCGTCTATAGGCAATAATAATATAAGGGGTTCGGCAATATCTGGAATTACGGACGATATTGACGGTGATATACGAAGCGGTTCTTCTCCGTATTTTTGAGCAGATGAACCAAACCTGTCTCAAGTTCAAAATATATCAAACATTTCCGATTCATATAGTCTATCTCAAAACTACCCAAACCCTTTCAATCCTTCTACAACAATCGGTTTTTCAATTAGAAACAGGGGCTTTGTTACACTGAGGGTTTACGATATCACTGGAAAAGAGGTAAAATCACTTGTAAATGAATATCTCGAAAGAGGTGAGTACAACGTCACGTTTATTGCGGCTGGTTTAAGTTCAGGGATTTACTTCTACTCGCTTACAACAGAGGATTTCAGGGAAACAAAATCAATGATACTAACAAAGTAATACACCTAGTATCCGACGGCTTTTCCGGTGCCACGGCGGTCGGAGTGACCTATCATACCACCGTCCGGGAAGAACATTATCGCATCCAGGCTGGCATAGTCACGTATCTCGTTGATCTTATAGCCCATGTTTACGAGATTGTAAACCACTTCCCCGGTAAGCATACCGCGCTCTATCTGTATCTCATCGGGATACCACTGGTGGTGGAATCTCGGAAGGTCAACAGCATCACCGAGCGGCATACCATAGTCTATGATATTAACGATGTTTTCAAGTACAGTTGTAATAATGCGTCCGCCTCCGGGTGACCCGGTAACAAGAAAAGGCTTCCCGTCCTTCAATACGATGGTCGGCGTCATAGAGCTGAGCATACGCTTGTTTGGTTCGATGGCATTGGCATCACTTCCAAGCAGACCGTACATATTCGGCACACCGGGTTTCGAAACAAAATCATCCATTTCGTCATTGAGAAAAAATCCCGCTCCTTCTACGACGAGTTTATTACCGTAGCTGTCATTAATCGTTGTTGTAACTGAGACGATGTTGCCAAACTTATCCGCTACGGAATAGTGAGTTGTTTGATCCGACTCTTTGTAATATACATCACCGTGTGTAACGTTCTCACTTTTCCCCGCCTGTCCGGGCACAAAGTCTTTCATTCTATTCGAAGCATACTTTTTCGATGTTAGAATGTCTGCAGGCACATTAACGAAATCCGCATCACCCATGAATTCACTTCTATCGGAATAAACACGGCGCATTGCTTCAACCATGATATTTATCATCTCCGCGCCGGCGTACATGTATTGCGAGAGGTCATAATTTTCGAGAATATTAAGCAGGTATATAAGGCTAATTCCTCCGCTGGATGGAGGTCCCATAGAGATAATATCATATCCGCGGTAAGTTCCTTTTATAACGTCACGCTCGACGGGCTGGTAATTCGCGAGGTCTTCGAGTGTAATTATACCGTTCCCTCTCTGCATCTCGGCAACTATATAACCGGCGACGGGACCTTTATAAAATCCATCGCGTCCGTTTTCGCTTATGAGGCGGAGTGTATTCGCAAGGTCTTTCTGTACAAGTAAATCGCCTGCCTCCACATCACCGAATACCTTCATCGTGGAAGGAAACTGCGCAAATTCACCATTATAAGCCCAGAGTGATGACGCGAGCGCGTCACTCACCGTAAAACCATTGTCAGCGTAGTCGATTGCGTATTTTAGGACTTCCTGCCTGGTCATAGTACCGTACTTTTCGAGGGCGTAGAGCATGCCGGCAACAGCACCCGGCACTCCGGAAGCAAGATGTCCTACTGTACTGAGATCGACTACAACATCACCATTCGCATCAAGGTACATATCACGGAACGCCCCGGACGGAGCCTTTTCCCTGTAATCTATGGATGTATTAGTGCCATCGGCAAGGTGAATGACCATAAATCCTCCCCCGCCGATATTTCCCGCGCGCGGATAAACGACAGCGAGAGCAAAACCAATGCCTACAGCGGCGTCAATGGCGTTTCCTCCGTTCTTCAGTATGTCGAGCCCGACCATAGAGGCGAGTTCATCCGCAGAAGAAACAACTCCATTATAATAACGATCAGGATCGTTGCCGTTCTCCGTAATATGTTTTAGGTCGGTTGTTTCCTCGGCTTTACATGAAGTGAAGACAAGGAAGAGGATAAGGAAAAGGATTTTAGGAATTTTCATAGTTATGTTTTTTACCACAAAGACGAAGAGCACAAAGTTTTACAAAGAAAAATCGGTTACTTAACCCCTCTGTCACTGCAACCTCTCCTTTGTCGAGGGCAGTGACTTCTCCCCTTTAGAAAAAGGAGAGATATTCGATAAGTAATCTTTTAAATAACTGAACATAAATAATATTTGTATACTCGAAACAATTTACGATTACCGAAATAAGAAAATCCACCCGTCCAAAATAATGGATCTAGATTCCCGCTTTCGCGGGAAAGACATAGAATCGCGGGAATGACAAAGAATTAGGTATTCCAGTCGCGGTTATATCTGAAATCAATATTTATCGTTCTCGACTGGAGTTTGGCAATTAATGGCGGGAGACGTTTGAACTGATTCCTGTAAATCAATTTATCCAGTCTCTCCATAAACTTTTCATCGAAGCCCATTTTTTTAAGTTCTTCAGGAGTGCGTCTCTCGTCCACTTTTTCGTAGAGGTATCTGTCTGCTTCTTCATAAGTAAATCCGAGCTCCCCTTCATCGGTCTGCCCCGCCCATAAATCGGCGGAGGGCTTTTTGTCGATGATAACCTCAGGAACATCAATATAACGCGCCAAGTCGCGAAGCTGGGTCTTATACAGATCGCCGATCGGATTTATCGCGCTGGCGGAATCTCCGAAGATCGTAGAGTATCCTAATAAAAGTTCAGTCTTGTTGCTGGTACCGATAACAAGTGCGTTGAGCTCAGCCGATTTATCATACAGCACGATCATTCGCGCGCGAGCCATCACGTTACCCTTACGCAGTAGGGATAAATCGCCGTTAGTTCCTGCATAGGCATCTACCATACCGGTTATATCAACCGTTTCCGAATTCACTCCAAGCTGTTCGACTACCAGATTCGCATGTGTAATGCTTTCTTTACTGCTTACAGCATGGGGCATTAAAATACACGTAACATTTTCGGGACCGAGCGCTTTCGCGGCAAGGAATGCGGATACAGCGGAGTCAATACCGCCTGACAATCCTATCACAGCTTTGGACATACCAATACGATGGGTTTCATCGTATATAAACCCGGTGAGAATTTTTTCGACGTATTTATTATTGAGCTTCATTTTTTTGCCACAAAGACACAGAGAAAGATTTAATCCGTACCGATGAATTTATTTTCAATATTATTATAGTAAAAGGCCATCATCCCATTGTTATTAGGCACAAATACCAGAACATAATTACCAGATGATTCTGAAATGTAATAATTAAAATTACTTATGGCTATTTCATTTTCTTCTAAAGTGAGTAAATTTCCTAATTCTGACAGCTCAGCCGGGTACCTGTCATTCTTTATATGAAAATTATCTATATCCTGAATCAATTTATAACCTAATTCTTCAAGGATATTTATATCATAACCTTTGCCAAATGGGATTAATATTACTACAAAAATAACTATACATAAAATAAACCTTTTTAGTATTAGAGTTTTATTAGATTCTTTAATGGGTTTATATAAAATACTAATACTCAACAGAATTAAAATAGTAATTACAATAAAGTAGGAATTTAAGAATAATGACGAGAATCTATATGAAGAAATTACTGCTGAATCGGAAAAGATCCATTCCAATCCAGTTGAGTTATTTAAAACCAGAAAGAATAAAGTTAAACATACAAGCGGCGTTAACAAAACACCTATTACTATATTAGTAGCTTTTGAAAATCCCATAGCAAATTGTAAAAATTTTGTTGCAGGTGATAACACCTGCAACGGCGAAATTTTTGCCACAAAGACACAGAGAACACAAAGAAAAAATTTAATCGAAACCAATAAATTTATTCTCTCTCTTTACATAAATAAATTCTGAGTGTTTAAGCCAAGTAGGCTTAAAACTAAGTTTATAATCAATAACCAATTCATTATTATATCTTAGTTCATAATTAAAATTTCTAGAAATAGTTCCAATTTGGAATGGTTCAAATGATGGGCGAATATCATTCAGACTTAAGGGATATTCCCCTTTGTCACTTTTATAATTATTTATCTCAGTCACTATTTTCATTCCAAAATTCATCGTATCAATAAATTCTTTTCCTTTACTAAATGGAAGAATAATTAAGAAAGCTAGTATGAATAATATAATACATCTTAATTTTATTTTTCTTTTTTCAGAGTTTTTGATTGGCTTAAAGAGTAAAACAAAAGAAATTGATACAAAAAAAGATAAAACAACAATATAAGAATTCAAAAACAGCCTTGAAGTTAAATACGATATTGTTAAAATTGTTCCTTCAAAAAACCATGCAATACTTGATGGTAAAGTAAATGTAAAAATTAGATAATATATAATTAAAAAAATAACTAAGAGACTAAAAGGAATTATATAAAATACTTTATTATTAATTTTTACAGTTTCCATTACAAAACTAAAGTAGGAATTCTATAACAAAAAAGCCGACCATTTTTGATCGGCTTTCTTTTACCAGTAGTAAACCATTTATTTAGAAACTTGATAAACGATTTTGCGAATTGTGTCGAATTGTAGATACGGAAATAACTCTTGTATCTTGTCAATAGCCTCACCAGCACTCATTTCCCTTCTCATGTCCTTATACATCTGCCTGATTTTATAGTCTCGAATAGCTTTTTCGTCAAGGAGTTTATACTGCTTCAACTTATTAAACACATCGTCATCAATCAGATCGCTCAAGGGATTTTCAGTCTTGGTTTTGCTTTTTGATGTTGGTTTCAAGGTCTTTCTCCTTCTAAATTAAGATTATATTTAACATTGTACCGCTAAAAGGAGTAAAATCTATTTTGATAATACCTCGCTTTTTAGTTAATTTAATAATTAGTTACTATACAAAAATAGCTTTTTAGGAATCCGATGTCAAGCTTTTGAAAGCTAAACATAAATAATATAGTAATTTATTACTGTCTTTTTTTAAAACCAATTTTTAAATAATTTAGTTTCAAAATTTTGTCGTCTATGAGGTTTTAGACAGGTATTTTTAAGGGAATTTTTACTTTTTAAATTGAATTTATATATATATGCATTTAAGTTAATAAGATTTTCGCTAATTAAAAAATCTCTATCTGAATGAAATCAATAGGAGGAAGAAGTTTACTCGCCTTACTTATCTTATTTACTTTTCTAAAACCCTCACTCGGACAAAAAACCGAATATCTTACATCAGAAGGATACTTAAATAAAACAAGCTACCAGGCTAATGATACCGTAAAGATAGCGTTAAAGGTAAACGTAAAGGAAGGATACCACGTAAACTCATACGCAGTGAACGATCCCACGCTTATCAAAACAACAATAACATCGGGTTCGGATGAGTTTAAGATAACGTCGGTGTATTTTCCGCCTGACGGTACATATAAGTTTTCATTCAGTAATGATGAAGTAAGAGTTTACCAAGGAGAGCAGTACTTCGGCGCGACAGTCATATTACCGGCTGACGTAAAGGACGGTACATATAAACTCCCTATCAAGGTTAATTACCAGGCATGCGATGATAAAGCATGTTATGCTCCGACGTCGGCAGTTGCGGAACTCGAACTGGTCGTAAACAACGCCGAGACAAGACCCGAAACGAACAGTGAAGTATTTTCAAAGATAGATTTTTCAAAGCCGACCGAAACAACCCAGAAAACAGAAAAGACCGGATTAAAGGAAAACGAAAGAACGACCGAAGCTCCGTCTTCGGAAACACAGGTGTCGGATTTCGTAGCGGAGAAAGGAATATTTCTCGCGCTCCTATTCATATTTGCCGGCGGTCTCGCGCTAAACCTAACACCGTGTATTTATCCGCTCATACCTATCACGATAAGTTTCTTCGGAGCACAGGGAGGCGGAAGCAAATTCCAAAGCGTAATGATGGGTATATTTTACGCGCTGGGCATGGCTGTGACGTACTCGACGCTCGGGGTAGTGGCGGCACTTACGGGAAGCTTGCTGGGGACGGCACTGCAAAATCCAATTGTAATAGGTGTGGTTGCTTTGGTTTTGTTCACGCTGGGTTTGAGCATGTTCGGGGCTTACGAGATACGTGTACCGCAGAAGCTTGCTCTTGCCGGAAATAAAAACAGGTCAGGGCTGGTAGGTTCACTCCTCATGGGACTGCTGGTAGGATTTATCGCGGCACCGTGTATCGGACCGTTCGTGCTTAGTTTGCTTGTATATGTCGGGAAATTAGGCGACCCGGTAATGGGATTCCTATTATTCTTCGTGCTTTCGATGGGACTCGGACTTCCGTATATCTTCCTTGCGGCATTCTCAAGTACACTTAGTAAACTCCCCCGTTCAGGCGAATGGATGGAGGGCGTGAAGGTAGTCTTTGGATTGGTATTATTCGGAATGGCGCTGAATACGCTGGACCCGATAATTCCGGATGATATATTTGATATAGTATTCCCATTATATATAATTCTCAGCGGTGTTTACCTGCTGTTATTCAGCAAAAAAGGTCAATCATCGGTAGGATTTACGAAAGTCAAGTATCTGATTGCCATTGCGGCGCTTATTTACGGTACATGGCATCTGAAACCCACAAATACAGAAGGAGGAGAGGTAGAATTTGCATGGCAGACTAGTGTTGGGCAGATAGACAGCTCCATAACTGTCACAGGAAAGCCAGTAATGATAGATTTTTGGGCAGAATGGTGCGCCCAGTGTAAGGAACTGGACGAGTACACATATACAGACCAAGAAATTATAGACTTGTCTAAGTCCTTTAATAATATTAAAATAGATTTAACACAGGAGAATGATGCCATCTCAGATAAGTTCGATATCAAGGGCTTACCGGTGGTAATATTTATGGATTCGAAGGGTAATGAGATACGCGACCTCAGAGTAACAGGATTCCTCGAGCCTAAAGAATTCAAGAAAAAATTAGAATCAGTCTTAGAAAAAGAAAACAATTAACTGCATGCATATACGGTCGTTATTCACATTAGTATTATTGGCATCACTGGCAATGAACGCTTTAGCGCAGGACACAGGCGATAACTTCAAAAAGCTCGAGCTAAGTGATAAGGTTGTAAATTCAGTAGAACCGACTTCAGATAAAGAAATAGATCTGGGTAATCTGACAGCGAGTAAAAAATCGGCAGGAATTTCGATGTTGCTGTCGCTGGTACTGCCCGGAGCAGGACACTGGTACATAGACAGGATGGACGTGGGGCAGTATTTTATGATGGCGGACGGCGCGGCATGGCTGGGACTTGCCGGAGTAAATATCTACGGAAACATTTTGCAGGATCAGTCGGAGACTTTTGCGGTGGATCACGCAGGCGTAAACCAGGACGGCAAGGACGACGATTACTACGTTAATATTGGAAATTACCAAAGCATATACGAATACAACAACGCAAAGCTGAGCCAGGGTGAGTATGACAAAGTGTATTTCGATGTGGATCAATACTACTGGAACTGGGACACGGAGAATAACTTCCTGCGCTACGACTCACAGCGCGGAGAGGGTGAAAGAGTAAAGAATACATCGATAATATTTGCATCAGCGCTGATAGTAAACCGTCTTGCGAGCGCTCTAAGCGCGTTACTGCTGACAAATAAGTATAACAGTATGCTGTCGAATATCAGAATAAACTCGGAAGTAAGCATGAGCCCTGAGAACAGGATAGACGGATTGAAGCTAAACCTAATAAAGCAGTTCTAGCCGGTGTGCATAACTATAAGCTAGTAATCGAGTACGACGGGACGGATTTTTTCGGGTGGCAGAGACAGAAGCAGACTAAAAAGACAGTACAGGAAACAATAGAGCGTTCTTTAAAAAAAGTAACAGGTGAAGATATTACACTGATCGCAGCAGGACGAACGGACACGGGCGTTCACGCTTTGAACCAGACGGCAAACTTCAAAACGAGTAAGAAGCTCGACACAAAGAAGCTGGTTTATTCACTTAATTCGGTATTGCCGGACTCAATAACGGTAAAGAAAGCCGTGAAGGTGAAGGATGATTTTCATGCGAGGTACTCGGCAAAAAAGAAGGAATACATTTACCAGGTAAGCTGCGGAAAGAAGTCCGTCGAAGGTGATTATTTTTACAAGCTTAATTACGAGCTGGATTTTAAGGCGATCGATGAGCTGGCGGAATTTTTCAGAGGTGAACATAGTTTTAAGCCATTGTGTAAGAACAAAACGGATAAGCATGATTTTAGGTGTAATATCACGAAACTGGACTATAAAAGAAGAAACAGGAATAAAGAAATAATATTCCGCATCGAAGCAAACAGGTTCCTCCACTCTATGATAAGAGCATTGGTAGGATGCCTGATAGACGCAGGACGCGGAAAAGCAGACGTAAAAACAATAAAACAAAAATTTCCAAAAGGAGAGAAGATAAAGACAACTTATCTACCGGCTAAAGGATTAATTTTAAACAAAATCTACTATTAAAATGAGAACGATATCATATATCTCTCTTGTTTTGTTTACGACATTCACATTCACATCGTCATTTGCTCAGGAAGTATCGGATAAGCCTCTCACTAATTACGAAAAGAGCGAGCTGACGGAGAAAGTTATCAATTCAGACTCACAACTCGAATATAACGAGCAATTCAAAAAAGTAACCCGAGTTGAAACGGGAAGCAGTGAGAAATCTCCATATCTTGGCGCATTGATGTCAGCTATAGTACCCGGCTCGGGAGAATTTTATGCGAAGAGCTATATAAAGAGCGCGATATTCTTTGCGGCAGAGGTTACACTGTGGTCACTTTACGCAATGAACAGGAGTAACGGCGATACCAAGACAAATGAGTACGAGGCAATTGCAAACGATAACTGGAATCTGAAAAAATATGCTCAATGGCTGAAGGATAATAACTTCGACGGAGCATCGAATATTAACATTCCCAGCAACGACCCTGTTGCCGGTACGTCGGAATGGGACGCTCTTAGATACCAGGTAAATGATTGCGAAAGGATAAATTTCTCTCACACACTGCCTAAATTCGGTGATCAGCAGTATTACGAGGTGATCGGTAAGTATCAAAGTTTTGTTGCGGGCTGGAGCTACAGTGACGTGAACGTTGTAAACAAGAACAATTACCTGTCATATAGACCCGGACAGATCGATTCTTATATGGGTGTAAGACAGGACGCAAATAATTATTACGATAATGCAAGCTTAATGTCGAATATTGTTATAGCCAACCACTTACTAAGCGCGGCTGATGCGGCATGGTCTGTGACGATGTTCAATAAAGAGATTCAGATGCATACATCGGTTGAATTGAGAAGTGTATATTCAAGCAAGGAAGGAAGAAGGATCACAGTTCCGTTTGGAAATCTGACTGTCGATTTTTAAGTTCAGACAGATAAGTAAAATAACCTGATTCATTAAAGTTCTGCATTAACATTTCGAGTTTAAACTCTTGCGGCGCGAACAGACCATAAACTGTAGCGCCGCTTCCACTTAGAGAAGAAAAAACCGCCCCATTTTCCAGCATTAGTTTTTTTATTTCAGCTATTTCCGGATACATTGGAAAAACCACCCTTTCAAAGTCATTTTCGAGCACCGGCTCATTACCCAATTCAAATATTTCCACACTCTTGAGATCGGATTTGTGAATCTCACCCGGTTTATATGCAAGAGCGTCGAATGCTTCCTTTGTGGAAACGTGAATATTCGGATTTACAAGTAATATATCATAGTTTATTTCAAAACTTTCGAGGGGTATAATCTTCTCTCCCCTGCCGGACGCAAAACACGGTTTACCATAGAGAAAGAAAGGCACATCGCTCCCCGTATTCAGGGCAACTTTGATCAGCCTATCCCAGTTTTTCTCATTATCTATTCCAAAATGCTCAGCGAGATAGTTTATCACGGCACCTGCATTGGAACTACCCCCGGCAAGTCCCCCTCCCACGGGAATATTCTTGTGTATAAAAATGTCGAAAGCATATGTATCCTTCTGTGGAAACTCATTAAAAAAATGCTCTATAGCTTCATAACAGATGTTAGAGCTGTCGTTTGGAAGTGTTTCGAAATCGGAATTGATATTGATAGAATTGACCTGTAGATAACCCGGTTCTATTGTAATGTCAATATAGTCGTAGAGATCAACCGGGTAGAATATCGTTTCGAGGTCGTGGTAACCATCGTCTCTTTTTGAGATTATCTTAAGACCAACATTGATCTTTGCGAAGGATGTTAGCGAAGCGGAAGGCAAAACAGCTTGTTTTAAGGGTTAATAAGCCCACTTAATGTATATCGCACCCCAAGTATATCCGGCACCAAAGCTCGAAAGAATGAGATTATCTCCCTTTTTCACTTTGCCGTCATAAAAATACTCGGAAATACAGAGCGGGATCGTAGCGGCTGTGGTATTTCCATATTTATCAATATTGACCATTACTTTATCCATACCCACGCCCATTCTCTCGGCACATGCAGTAATTATACGCATGTTTGCCTGGTGCGGGACAAGATAAGCAACATCATCACCTGTAAGACCGTTCTTCTTCATTATTTCCCATGATATATCAGCCATACCTACAACTGCATCTTTGAAAACTGCTCGACCATCCTGATAAACATAGTGCCATCTATTATCCACCGTCTCATGGCTTGAAGGATTCAGACTGCCTCCACCAAGCATATGGAGCTTTCCTTTTCCTTTTTCACCGTCCACACGCAGAATCGAATCCATGATACCGTATTCGGGATCATCGGACGGCTCAAGAAGCAGAGCCGCTGCAGCATCACCAAAAAGTATACATGTATTCCTGTCTTCCATATTGGTAATTGCAGACATTTTATCCGCACCCACAACGATAACTTTCTTATGCTGACCTGATTTAATAAACTGCGAGGCAGTATCGAGCGCAAACAGAAATCCCGAACAAGCGGCAGAAAGGTCAAAACCCCACGCGTTTTTTGCGCCGATCTTTTCCTGAATTATACATGCAGTGGATGGAAACATCATATCGGGAGTAACCGTAGCTACAACTATCACATCTATCTCTTCAGCAGAAATACCTCTTTTTTCGAGAAGCATCTCGATAGCCTTAACGGCGGCATAAGAAGTGGGTTTGTCCTTAGACATCCATCTTCTCTCTTTTATGCCTGTCCTTTCTCGTATCCATTGATCATTAGTATCGAGGTAAGACTCGAAGTATGAATTCGGAATAACAATGTCGTCGGGCACATAGTGCCCGACTGACGTAACTACAGCTGTGTACGGAGATTTGCTCTTCATAGAGTATTTATTCCCGGTCCTCCCCTGTTTCATCATGGGACTCTTCTATCACCTCAGGCGAGGCGCCTTTCTTAGAGCCGGGTTTTTTGTCAAATGTCAGTTCCTCTTCACCTTTTTTGTGCTTAACCATAACCTTAGAACCTTCGCCTATTTCACCTTTGAGTATAGCTTCACTGATAGGATCTTCCAGGTATTTCTGGATCGCCCTTCTCAGGGGTCTTGCGCCGTAATTCTGATCAAAGCCTTTTTCCGCAAGGAAATGCAGGGCTTCTTTTTTGAGCTCAACAGTTATTCCCTGTTCTTCGAGGCGTTTGAAGAGCTCTTTCGAATTCACCTGGACTATCTGGCTGATACTTTCCAGATCAAGTTGTTTGAATACTATGGTGTCATCTATCCTGTTCAAAAACTCCGGTGAGAATACTCTCTTAACTTCTGTATCGAGGGCTGTTTTCATCTTGGCATATTTATCGCCACCTTCTGATTCACCAAATCCAAACACTTTATCGAGTTTAATGTCGCGTGTACCTATATTCGAGGTCATTATCAGAATAGTATTCTTAAAGTCAACCTTTCTGCCCAGACCATCCGTTAATACGCCATCATCCAGTACCTGAAGCAGTATATTGAACGTATCCGGGTGAGCTTTTTCTATTTCATCGAAAAGCACAACAGAATATGGTTTCCTTCTTATCTTCTCAGTAAGCTGACCGCCTTCTTCATAACCAACATATCCCGGAGGAGCGCCTACGAGCCTAGAGACGTTAAACTTCTCCATATATTCACTCATATCTATCCTTACGAGTGCGTCTTCTGAATCGAAGAGGAACTTAGCAAGCTGTTTCGCAAGCTCGGTCTTACCTACACCGGTCGGTCCGAGGAAAATAAACGAACCAATCGGGCGGTTAGGATCTTTAATACCTGCCCTTGCTCTTCTGATTGCCTTAGATATCTTTTCGATCGGCTCATCCTGACCAATTATACGCTCTTTGAGGTAATCTTCCATTTTAACAAGCCTGTTGGATTCCGTATCGGCGATCCTATTGACAGGGATTCCCGTCATCATCGCTACAACTTCAGCAATATTCTGATCGGTTACTTCAAAAGATTCATTCTGGGATTTGATTTCCCAGTTCAGCTTAGCCTGTTCCAGATCAGCAAGGAATTTCTTTTCTTTATCACGAAGCTTTGCGGCTTCTTCATAATTCTGATTCTTAACCACCTTGTTCTTTTCCAGCTTAACCTTCTCTATTTCCTGCTCTAACTGAAGGATATCTCCCGGTACGACTATATTAGCAAGGTGTACCCTAGATCCGGCTTCATCGAGCACGTCGATAGCTTTATCGGGTAGGAACCTGTCAGTTATGTACCTGTCACTGAGTTTAACAGCATCTATGATCGCATTCTCAGTATATTTTACGTTATGGTGGTCCTCGTATTTATCTTTAATATTTTCTAATATCTGTATCGTCTCTTCTACAGTTGTTGCGTCAACCATGATCTTCTGAAATCTTCTGTCGAGCGCACCGTCTTTTTCTATGTACTGCCTGTATTCATTTAATGTGGTCGCGCCAATGCACTGTAGATCGCCTCTGGCGAGAGCCGGCTTGAAAATATTTGACGCATCGAGCGAACCGCTTGCGCCGCCCGCCCCAACAATTGTATGAAGCTCGTCAATGAAAAGTATCACGTCTTTGGCTTTTTCAAGCTCATTCATAACGGCTTTCATTCTTTCTTCGAACTGTCCGCGGTATTTAGTACCGGCAACAAGTGCGGCGAGGTCGAGCGTTACCACCCTCTTATTGTGTAGAACCCTCGATACCTGCTTATTGACTATCCTCATAGCGAGACCTTCGGCAATGGCGGTTTTACCAACACCAGGCTCACCGATCAATACCGGGTTATTCTTTTTCCTTCTGCTCAGTACCTGTGCAACTCTCTCGATCTCTTTCTCCCTGCCGATTATTGGATCGAGTTTATCCTCTGCGGCAAGTTTAGTGAGATCCCTTCCAAAATTATCCAGAACGGGTGTCTTTGTCCTTTCGGGTTTCTTTTCGGCAGGGGCTTTTTGCGCGCCTGTCTGCTGTGAACCTGAAGAGGGTTTCCCGCTCAGTATGTTCATTAATTCGTTTTTAACTGTGTCGTATGTTACATTGAACTGCTGTAAAATCTGTGCTGCAAGATTGTCATCTTCCCTTAATATAGAAAGTAATAGGTGTTCGGTACCGATGACGTCAGACTTAAATAGCTTAGCTTCTAAATATGTTATCTTTAAAACTTTTTCTGCTTGCTTGGTCAGGGGGATATTACCTACGGTCAATGTCCCGCCGGACTGCCTAACTGTTTCTTCAACTGCCTTCTTAATCTTCTCCGTATCTACGTTTAAGTTCTTGAATATCTTGACAGCAATCCCTTCACCCTCCCTGATGATACCCAGGAGAAGGTGCTCTGTTCCGATATAATCATGCCCGAGCCTTATAGCTTCCTCACGGCTGAGCCTTATTACATCCTGAACTCTATTTGAAAAGTTGCTATCCATCTTAATTTTCCTCTAAGTAATTTATGAAATTTAGTTAAGTATAAAAATGCTAAATATCTATAATACTTAACTCCATTTCAGGTTGAAAAGTTACCATTTTGTAACTTTAATAAACAAAACTTGTAAAAAATTGCCAGAAAGAACGGGTTTTGGTCTTACTGATTTGACGTTTATTTGAGAACCTCCTTTTCCTTTTAGACGCCGTTTTACGCCGAAGGTTCCTTTTCACAATTCTCTTTAAGCATGGCGGCAATCATGTTTCCGACCTGTAAAGCACTATTATTCTCTATTTGCAGTCTCTCGATCATCCCTACAAGCTTCCCGTCTTTTAAAAGCGCCATCTGCGGTGATGACGGCGGATAGCCCGTAAAATAACTTCTGGCTGTCTCAACCGCGTCTTTTTCCATGCCCGCGAACACTGTCAAAAGCCTGTCCGGCATTAAATTGTTTTCCTTAGCCCATTTTATAGCCATAGCCAGACCTGGTCTTGCCTGTCCGGCGGCGCATCCGCATACCGAATTTACAAATACGAAGGCTGTTCCTTCTTTCTCGAATTCTTCCTTTACTTCATCCGGTGTCAATAATTCTTTAAATCCAATCGCTGTAGCCTCATCTCTCATCGGTTTAACCATTATTGGATCGTACATTTATTCCTTCTCCTTTTATTTTGCTCTTTATATATCTTTTTATGATAACACAAATATTGTAAATTTAATTTCCCTTTAAGTACTTGTCAAACCATTCCTTTCTGAGTTGCGCAACCCTCTTTTTGTCCTTTTTGAGGTAATGGTCGCCGTTTTCAATTAATACGAGCTCGCACGTAATTCCTTCCGATTTGAGCTTCTCATACATATCTATAGAGTCCTGATGCGATATTTTTCTATCGCCAGTGCCGTGTATCAACAATATCGCCGTATCTTTATTAATTTCCTTATAAAAATACACAGCTGAACGGTCCTTCTTTCTCTGCTCGAATTCCTCTTCATCAGCACCTTCACCGAAAAGTATCTTGTAAATATAATCCAGATCGTTGCGCATATCTTCATTCCTTTTCAGATCTGCAAGCCCGGAGATAATCACGGAACATTTTATTCTGTCGGTACGTGTGAGAACTTTATATGCCATCATTCCACCCCGGCTCCAACCTTCCATTCCAATATTATCGGTGTCACAGTAATCAAGGGTTTCTGCGAGCGGTATTAGGTTCAGAATATCATCTACGTCCGCACCACCGAACTCTTCTTTCTTCCTGTACTGTGAAGCAAGCACAACGTAACCCCATGATGCAATCTCCCCGTACATTCCCTGTGCGAGAAATTCATCGATAAGACCGGCTTTGTGATTGCCGCCCCTGTTCCATATTACAAGTGGATACTGCCTGGTAAGGTCTTTTGGGTGTGCTAAATAACCATCTACATTCACACCGTCTGAATCATAAACGATCTTATAGACAGAAACATCATCTACGGCTGAGTCTCCCCACCCGCTCCTTACGAGGTTAATATTCCTCTCAGGAAGATGTATCTCGGTCATTTCTTTTATCAATAATCCGGTTCCGATCACGCTCCGGTTTCCACGAACTCGTAGAGCGCGTAGTTTGATAGTTTGAGGTCAAACACCTGACCCGGTTTATATGAATCCATATACGGTGACGATAAGACTTTCTCAACTTTTACAGTTGCCCAACACCCGCCATCGTGTTCGATAATACGCGCATCGTATACCTCCTGTCCTTCATGCTCAACTCTATATATTTCACCTACTTGCGGTGGATTAACAAGATATTTCATACCATTTTCTTTCATATTAACTCAAAGATACAAAAATACGGGAGCAATTTTAAGGCATAAAGATAATGATAGTTTAATCAGATTTCCATAAATTTGACTAATTAACTGCAAATAATGGAACATATAGAACTCTTCGAGAAGTACAACCAGCGATTTTTCGTACCGAAAGGTGCCAGTGTAAGCTATGATGGAACGATCGATGATTCCTCACACTTCAGTATCACAGATAAAGACGGAAATATCCACAAACACGAATTCGACCCAACTCTCGATGACGAAGAAATCGAATACATGCTTGAAATGCTTTCACAACAATTATAAACAAAAAAGGGGCTTCCCGCCCCTTATTAGTTATTTTATTAATACCATCCGTTTTGTTTCAACAAAGTCACCTGCAGTAATACGGTAAAAGTAAACACCGCTTGCAAACTTCGACGCATCAAATACAATTGAGTATGCACCGGGTGTATATTCTCCATTAGCAAGTTTCGCGACTTCCCTGCCCGATATGTCATATACCTTCAACGTTACAAAAGTCTGTTTTGGTATATCAAAACTGATCTTTGTAGAAGGGTTGAATGGGTTAGGATAGTTCTGATTCAGCGCAAACTTTTGCGGAATGTAGTTATTTCCGGTAACTCCAGTTGCGGTTTGTCCTATTACACAAATATTATCGAAGAACCATTCATCAGTTATCTCGAGTCCATCACCTCTAAACCTTATTTTGAAATTCGGAGACAGCGCGTCTACCGGAAGCTCGAACGCAACAGAATCAAACGGCTCGAATACGCCGAACCCGTTGTTAGTTCCTGCGAAGAAGTGTAATGTATCCCACTGATCGGATGAATTCTTGTATTCCAGTAAAACACTTTCACCTATTTCCAGATCATGTTCACTTTCAAACATCGATATGGTCGCCGATGTGAAGGAACCGAGATCGATTATATTCGATTCAACCATTGCATTTGCTCCCTTCACTGATAGGAAGTATGGAGATGACGGTATAGGGTGCGGGAACGTTCCTGTTGCCACACCATTTGCATCTATTATCTGGACATCTGTGTGCGACACCCATCTATCTACATTAAACGTTGTGTCCGCAAAGAGTTCCTGCCAGAACTTATCGAGGAATGTAATTGCAAACTGCGCCGTGGAATCAAGATTACCCGATGCAGAAACATCCGTTGCATATATCCTGTAATAAACCGTATCGAACAGGCTAACTGCTCCCGGGCTGGAATTAAATTGTGCATCATAATTGTCAGCGGAAGTATTTACCAGCTTAAGATGATTTACAGCGCCACCTGAATTAATACGCCATCTTACATATACGGAATCAACACCGAGATTATCGGTTACGTTGGCATGTACAGATGCAGGCCAGTTTACAAGAGCTATCTGTCCAACCGGAGTGTGATTGATCGAGGGTGATATTGTATCTCCGATAACCATAAACGAATGGAAATTTCCGGGCGCGCCAGTAGGATTAGTGACAGTCCTATTGAGGTTATCCTTGGTTACTATATAATATCTGTATTCTGTTTCTGTTCCGTTTCCGGGAATATTTGCAGTCCAGTTAGTACCGCTTGAATTCGTCATTGTAACACTGTTAGTAATAGGACCACCATCTCTCGACCAGAATATTTTTGTCTCTGACGGATTAATTGGTGAGCCTAATGGTGTTATCACGGCATTAACAGTATACGGACCAGCTAGGTTCTCACTATTTTCTAAAGGAGTATGGGAGATATTAGGTCCAAGCTGGTCGAGCGTATACTTTACTACTGCGTAGGCATTAACTAAACCGTATCCCATTTCATCATTCCATTGTCCGGTGCCTAGCGGTCCGGGCTGGTTATATGTATAGGAACCCCTCTTTTCGCAGAAACGGGTTATTCTAGCTCTGACAGAATCCCACGTCTGGTTTGAATCGGCAGACATGACAAGCGCGCATACCCCCGATACATTAGGTGTAGCGCTCGACGTACCATTGAACGTCGCGAAATAATTACCTGTTGAGTAACCGACACTACCTGTTCTGTCAGTAGCATATATTTTTACACAAGGCGCGACAACGTGAAGGTTAGAACCGAAACTCGCTCCCCACCATGTTTCATTGTCACAGCTTGTAGTTGATTTTCTTTGATTACATGGACTGATACCACCCACTACCAGCACATTAGGATGTGAGATAGCCGGATAACGCATAGTACCATTCTCATTTCCCGATGCAACAACAAATAAAGAACCCTTACCATTACGTCCGAGTGTCACTGCATCGTTAATTGCCTGGTCCAGAGCAGAGCTTGCACCGCCGACAAAACCCCATGAATTGCTGATCACCCATGCGCCTTTTTGGTATGACCAAACCGTCGCATTGACTGCTCCTGTATAGTTACCGCTTCCGGATGAGCTGAGCCATTTCGAAGGAATGAGCCTTGATTTGGGCGCGTTGCCCGATATACCTAAATTATTATCGCCAATTGCGGCTACTATACCCGCACAGGCAGTCCCGTGATTACCATCGTCATACCCACCGGGGGTATTATTGAAAAAGTTAAATCCCGTTCCGGGTACACAATTCAAGTCTTCGTGTAGCGTATCTATTCCGGTATCACTTATTGCTACAATAACGTTACTGCTTCCGAGCGTAAGGTCCCATGCACTATCGACATCCATATCACAGTCAATAACACCCGTCACGCCGCCGGGAACGTTGTTCCCCTGGTTATTTTGTGACCACTGCTGGCTAAAGAACGGGTCATTTGGCGTATAACATAACAAATTCGTAAAGAAAAGATTAGGCTCTGCCCAATTCACCATTCCGCTGTGATATACTTCATTGGCAACATCGATGGCAAATCTTTCATTTGGAACGGTCAACACGTATGAAGCGCCTCCCTGCAGATCCATATTCTGTTTTATTGTCAAACCCTTCGACTGTATGAACTCGTTAATCGAAGATGCTGCAGTGTTAGGCTTGAATTGTACTATGATCTCGTTTTCAACTCCAATAAGAGTAGTGCCATTATCGGGTGAAAATACCGGCGAGGCATATTCTATTTCATCCAGCGAAATAAGCCTACGAGCGATCTCCGTAAGAGATGCATCACTTTGCTGAGAATTCAGCGAAACAAAAAGTTTGTTTTCTCTTTCTGACGGAGCCTGAGTCGAAATCTCCCTAATGCCGGATACTATCTGTGGAATTCTGTCCGGGCTTACGTTGTCTTTGAGCTTTATGTAGATCCGGTCCGTTTTAAGTGTAAGATTAAACGGCTGTCCTTTATAATAGTAAAAGCTCGTGATATTATTGTCGCTGCTTATCCATCCTGTAAAAAGTATAACCGGTAAAATAAACAGCGTTATCGAAGCAATAATTTTCTTTATCATAAATATAAAATTTATTGAATAAAACTTTTTTAATTTTTAATGTGAATCCCCCGGAATAGAACATACACCGTTTGGGACCGGTGTATAAATAGAAATGGGAGGTGTATTCACACCCCCCATCTGCTTGGTATGGCATTAATATATAAGAATCGAATGTTTAATACAAGCAAATTTTACCTTTAAGCTTGTATTTTTTATATTATCAACTACTTAATTAACATCATCCTCTTGGTTTCAACAAATCCGTCCGCCTCAAGCCTGTAAAAATAGACACCTGAAGCAAATTTAGCTCCATTAAAGTCCACCGTGTAGGATCCTGCACTAAACTGCTGATTAATTAGTTTTGCAATTTCCCTACCCGTAATGTCATATATCTTTATCGATACATGAGACTGCTTTGGAATATCAAAGCTGATCTTTGTGGACGGGTTGAATGGATTAGGATAGTTCTGGTTCAATCCAAATTTCTCCGGGATTCCCTGATTTACTGTTAAGCCGGTTTGGACATCGCCGAGTATACAAATATCGTCGAAGAACCATTCATCCGTGCTTTCAAGTCCTTCACCTCTGTAACGAAATTTAAATGTGGAATTGAGAGCTGCGCCCGGAAGTATAAATGAAACCGAATCGAACGGCTCGAATACACCAAAACCGTTATCAGTACCATTGAATATATGCAATGACTGCCATGCAGCTCCATCCCAGTATTCAAGGTGAACCCTCTCACCGATCTCCAGATCGTGTTCGCTTTCTTTCATGATCAATGCCGCTGTATTAAACGAGCTTAGATCGATAGTCTGAGACTCAAGTAATGCCGCTGTATTCTTTACCGTCAGGAAGAACGGAGACGATGGAATCGGGTGCGGGAATGTACCGGTAGCCACACCACTGGCATCGATTATCTGAACATCGGTTATTGTTGCCCAGTGAGCCGTATTAAACGTCGTCGTTGGGAATGGCTCAATAAAGAATTTATTTAAGAATGTTATCGCATGCTGCGAAGTTGAATCAAGATTGTGATTGCTTGAAATATCGTTTGCAAATACCCTATAGTAAATAGTATCAGTTAGGTTTACGCTAGGCGGAGTAGAATTAAATGTACCTTCGTAATTATCACCGCCTACATTAGCAAGAGTAAATGTGTTTGTCGAACCGTTTGAGTTCTTTTTCCATTTTACAAATACGGAATCGACACCAATGTTATCGGTTACCGTAGCCGAAACAGAAGCCGGCCAGTTAATGAGTGGAATTGGTCCAACGGGTGTATGTGTAATATTCGGTGCTTGAGTATCCGGTGATGCCATGAATGAATGGAAATTTCCCGGTGCACCTCCAGGATGAGTCGATGTTCTATTCAGGTTATCTTTTGTCGATATGTAATATCTGTATTCTGCCGCAGTACCGTTACCCGGAATGTTCGCAGTCCAGTTGTTTCCGCTGGAGTTAGTCATCGTAACGCTATTAGTCAAAGGTCCGCCGTTTCTCGACCAAAATACTTTTGTATCCGGAGCGCTTATTGGCGATCCTGCCGGAGTAATTGTACAATTAACTACATAAGGACCGGCAGTATTCTCTGTATTCGTCAATGGTGTATGTGAAATAGCAGGACCAAGCTCGATAGAAGCTGTCCATAACTGGTATATACCTGTCGAGTTATCCATCCATACGGGCCAGATCTTATTGTTTGCTGTGGTTATACCAATATAATCACCCTGGTAACCACCCGCTAATCCGGAGATAGCTCTTGGTCTGAAATGATGATCGCTGGCAATTATATTATCCCATGTCGCACCGCCATCGATCGACCTTCCAACGAATACTTCAGCCGAATCCGATGCAGTATTTTCATTACTGTAATAAACTACGTTTACGCCGCCATTATCATCAACGTCAACTGCGCCAAAGAATTGTAACTTTCCATTATTTAAGGGATCCTGGTTGACACGGCTCCTTGTCCAGGTAGCACCGCCATCTGACGATATATTCATAATAATATCAGCGTCTGTACCTGCAGGGGCAAGATTGAACTCATTTGTTATGATGTATATCCAGCCGTTCCTTGGACCGCCTGATTTGTCAACGTCTATTCTTGGAAAGTCCGGCACCCTGATACCATATGTACCAAAGCTCGTACTTCTTACTCCGTTCATTGCGAAAGCCTGGTCTGTTACGGTCCAGTTTACACCACCGTTAGTTGAAACACCGAGACCAACCCTTACACCTGTAAATGGTGAAGCGCCGTGATCTCTCCATGTTGCATAAACAACACCACCGGGTCCCACGACCACGTCACAACCCTGTGAAGTAGTAAGCGGCGAAGGCGGATTATTAATTGCCTGCGCAGTCGACCAGCTGGTACCGTTGTTTGTAGTATATGAAACCATGATAGGTTTCACTGTAGTTCTAAAATCCGTCCACACAGTATAACTTCTTCCGTAGAACGGGCTGCCCGGGACGTCATCTGTATTAGATAAGTTCTTATCCTGTGAACCTGTGATGATATTAAAAGTATTAGACCATGTCAAACCGTTATTAGTGGAAAAGTTTGCTCCAATACCGCCACCAAGGTGAGTGATCAGAAAGACTCCGTCCTTGTCAATAGTAGGACCCGGATCACCACTGTGACCACTGATGGGAGCGCCTGTAAGTGTATCATTTCCAAACCAGTTTGCACCGCCATTTGTGGTTACATAAACACCTTCCGATATAAAACCGCCAGTGGGATAATACATATTTGCTGATGCCCACATAATAGCGGGATTCGTCGGATTCCTTACTATGACAACCTCACTTTGTGTTGTGTTTGTTGTTGGATAGGGTCTAAAACTAGGATTAACTACGAGTGAACCTCCCCTGGTATTGACAACCCGTGGGGTTGTAGTAAAAACAAAGTCATTCGGTAACGTAGGGAGAGGCGTATAGGTCTCTCCTGTCATTTGTATCCCGGTCATATCCGGGGTAATGTTCCATTTTTCTATATCTCTAACCGGATTATCCTGTCCGGTAAAGATAAAAAAGCCCAATACAATAACAGGAAATAACCATAGTAATTTCTTGGTCATTGTTCTATGATTTAATTAAAATTTCTGCTTGGTTGCAGTAAATATTATTTACTACATGTTATTGAATATATTAATATTTAAGATAGAAGTCTATATACATGTAAATTTGCAATTTGCATGTATAATAACTTACTGATTTTACAATTAGTAACGGGAATTTTTTAGAGCTGTGTAAGGAGAATCAAAATTTCAGCGTAGGAAATTTCTTACATTTTGGATGAGAAAAAGAAAAAGGGAGGCGTGCCTCCCTTTTGGAAAAGTACCTATCAGTGTTACTTTATTAAAACCATCTTCTTTATTTGAACAAAGTCACCAGCTTCTAAGCGATAAAAATAAACTCCACTGGCAAGGTTCGATCCATTAAAATCAAAACTATGTGTCCCCGGAGGATATTCTGAGTTTACTAAAGTGCTCATTTCTCTTCCAAGTATGTCATAGATCTTCAGTTTAACAAAACTCTGCCTGGGGATATCAAAGTTTATCTTTGTGGTGGGGTTAAACGGATTTGGATAGTTCTGATGCAGTGCAAACCGCTCCGGGATGGAATTTTGTGTTAACTCGTTACCGGTAAACGTACCCTGATTGATAAAGATATTATCGATAAACCATTCGTCATCGGCTTCCAATCCTTCACTCCTGAATCTTAATTTGAATTCGGAATGAAGTGCCGCAGTAGGGAGAATAAATACTTTATCAGTAAAGGGAACAAATGAATTGTTATCACTGCCATTGAGATCGAACAACGGCTGCCATGCTCTTGTTTGATCAAAAAACTCGACATGAACTGTCTCGCCGGGTTCGAGATCATACTCACTTTGTTTCATAAATAATGTTGCTGCAGCAAAACCGCTGAGGTCCCTGCTCCGTGACTCCAATGTTCCATCTCCTCTTATGCTAAGGAAATACGGCTCAGATGGAACAGCAAATGGATATGTACCACCTATCGCGCTATCTTTATTGATTACTTTAAAGTTTCCTGATGTTTGATTCCAACTGCCCTGATTCAAAAATGGAAATGAAAAATTATCACTGAGAGCAATTTCATCATTACGCTTTTCTCTTAATACTTTAATGTCGTCGAAAATTACAAATCCGTAGTGTGAGCTATTGGATGCTCTAAGCTTAAATTGGAAATTAGAAACATTTACATCCGGAGGGAATTCTATCGAAACCGGCGGATATGGAGCTCCTCCGAAACTATTGAATGGACCGGGTATGCTTGCAAGTGGTTTCCAGTTATTGCTTGTATCTTTATATGTTATGAGTAATGAGTCATTAGCCATTTGTGTATGGCCCCAATAAAGATAAAACGATAATGTAAGTTTTGTGTCTTGTGCGGAGCCTAGATTAAGTGGATTCAAAGTACCATAATATTGGCTGTCAAAAAATCCTAAAGCCGGTTCGGAAGGAAATCTGAACCCAAAGCCAAGATATTGGCGGTGATATATATATGCATTAGAAGTCCATCTGGTGCTGTTCCATGGCTCTCCCCCGGTAGAGGACAATGGAAAAGTCTCAAAAAACGGAACATCATAAATTGTAACTTTATATAGATCAGTCGAGTCCACATTGCCTGCACCAGAATTGTCTACAGCAAATATTTTGTATCTTATCGAGTCCCCTACTACTGCTCCTCCACTACCGATCAATTGTCCGGCATACCTGTTACCTCCGAGATTTTGAAGCAGAACATGTGTCGGAGTTGTCTGTTCATTTTTGTATAGCCTTACATAAACCGAATCTATATAAGCATTTTCGTTAACATCCAGATCAATATAGAATGGAAGATCTTCCAGCGCGACTTTATCATCAAGCTGTTCATATTTGATCATTGGCGGAGTTGTATCCGGAGCCGCAAAGAATGTATTATAACCGACCGGCGCTCCATATGGTGAGGTACTTACCCTACCTAGAGCGTCTTGCGTTGTAATGTAATATCTATATTCGGCGGGCGAACCATTTCCGGGAATGTTCGCTGTCCAGTTATTGCCCCCGGAGTTTGTCATTGTTATCGAATTCGTTATTGCTCCTCCATTTCTTGACCAGAATACTTTTGTTTCAGAACCATTGATCGAAGAGTTATTTTCCAGTATACTGGCATTGACAGTATACGGACCGCTGAGATTTTCCGAGTCACCTATTTTATCATGTACTATCACAGGTCCGATCTCAACCGGAGCTGTCCATAACTTTACCATGCCGGACTCCATGCTCGTCCAGAAGGGCCAGAGTTGATTTCCTGATTGAGTGATCCCTAATGAATGTATCTCCTGTCCGGATTCAATTGGCTGGAAGACCCTTTCACTTATCGGAAAGTCTGTCCAAGTAACACCTCCATCGACTGATCTCGACATATATACTTTTACAGAATCTTCTCTGGTTGATTCCCTGCTGTCATAATAAATAATATTAATTCCTCCATAAGAATCTACCTTGATAGCGGGAGTATATTGGTATTTTTTATTACCGGGAGTATCTTGATTGACACGCGTTTGAAAAGGAAACGATACTCCGTTATCAGTCGATCTGCGTAAAACTATATCAGCCGAATCCTGAGCTATGCTTCCTTCCCGCTCCGTTCCGGTCATATAAACCCATCCGTTCCTTGATCCGCCGGATTTATCAACATCAATTTTCGGATAACTGTTAAGTTTATAAATAGTATTTCCTAGAAAGTATTTCCTGCCTACTCCACTGATAGAAATTCTTAATGGACCCTGCCAATCGACACCGCCGTTTGTTGAACGGGAAACCGACCAATATCTTTCTACCACAAATGAAGGTCCATCAAAAGGAACATCATATTCCACATCTGCGTAACAAACATATACATTTCCCTGAGGTCCTATTTCCAGATCAAATCCTTCAGGATATGTTAAAGGGAAAAATATTATGTTGTTTATTGTATCAAGTGCGTCCCAGGTCGAACCGGAATTGGTGCTATATGTCGCACTTGCTTGCAAGTTACCGCTGCCGCCTCCCTGTCCGGTGTGGTACATCCTGCCGAAATAAGGGCTTGTTGGATTATTATCGATACTAAATGAACTATGCCCTAACTGAGGAGGACTCGCGGCATACGTCCATGTAGATCCGTTATTTGAGGAACGCAATAAATCCCTTGCCAAACCAAGATAAAAGTCTCCGGAGCTAGATATCGAGGGTTTAAAATATCCACTAAAATTTCCTTGCCCGCTTAGTGTATCCGATCCCATCCATGTAACACCTCCGTTCGTAGTAGCATATGCACCTATTCCTAGATCTGTAACTGAAGCAGCAAAGAAGATATTAAGATTTGTTGGATGTGTGAAGGCTTCGGCAAATCTGTACTGCCTGTTCGGACTCTGGAAAACCATCCTGGGCGGGTTTACTGCTACTATTCCACCTCCGTCCTTCATTTGATATATTCTTTTCCCGCCGGGCAGATCGTCATTACCTGCATTTGGGATTTGGTCTGATTGCCCCGTAAAGAAAATATAGGATAATATTAAAATAGGGATAAATAGTGCTATTTTTCTCATGGTAGAGTTTTTTATTACAAAAAAAGGCAGTCATACATTTATATGACTGCCCTTACTCTTACTATAAACTAATGATTACAACTAAGAAAATCAATCCTTACTTTATAAGCATCATCTTCTTTATTTCAACAAAGTCACCTGCTTCGATCCTGTAGAAGTAAACACCACTTGCAAGATATGAAGCATCGAAGTTAATGGCATACGCGCCGGCATTGTATTGAACGCTGTTCAATAACCTTGCAACTTCTCTGCCCGCAATGTCATATATCTTCATTGTTACGATGCTTTGTTTCGGTATGTCGAATTTTATAGTTGTGCTTGGGTTAAACGGATTTGGATAGTTCTGATATAACGAGAATCTATCCGGGATAACATTTGATTGCGGGTCGATTCCCACAATAGTCTGGTCAACATAATCCATTGCGCCCTTTACAAATCTGTAAACCGGTGAACCTGATGCACCACCGATCGAATTTCTTAGTGACTCAACGTCTAATCCGAGCACAGCAACGTTATAATTTGTTCTCCAGCTTCCAACACCGTTTGCGCTGTCCGGGTTTGCACTGTGTACTCTGAACCTGTCCAGTGTATGTGTTCCGGTACCGGAGTGGATCTTGATTACTTCCGGCCACGCTCCGTATGTACTATCCCTCTGACCAGGATTAATAATATCACCAATGAGTCCCTGAGCAGCACCTGATGTCGGTCTGTCAGCAATATAATCAAATCCCAGAACGTTTTGTGAGAAGTTTAAGTCCTGGTAAGTTGATCCTGATCTTGCATAGTTATAACCGACGTCTTCTGAGAAGATAATGATCTTTGCTTTTGTCGATGGTGTAGTACCGCCCGAAGTGGAATATGAAATCAATGAATCCTTGATCGTCGTATTGAATGAGCTTGTACCTTCACCTAGCACGATAACCTTTTTATAACCTCTGAATGTAATAGAACCGGAAGAGGCTTGTACTCCTCTATTATAAAGGTCATATGTAACGCCTAAAAGGTTTAGAACACTGACAACCGAATCCCTTGAGATACGGCAGTTTGCCTGTGTTGAGTCATAAGCGATAAGAACGTCGCCTTTTGCCTGCCTCTTAAGGGTAAGATTATAGGTCTGTGTTGATTTCAGTGAGTCTGTTGCATTATATGCCCACACTGCCCACTGCCCTACTAGTGAATCCCCCGGGTTTAATCCGATGTTTCCGAGCATTACATCCAAACCGGAATTTACAAGTGTTAACAGTGAATCAGTACCGCCCGTATTTGATGGCAGATTGAGTACAACTGTTCCGATAGTCGGTGAACCGAATTTCCATTTGTAATTCGTTCCTGAACCTGACCTTGTCCACTGGAAGTTAACGTTGGAGTTATTAAATCCTGATGTAGTAATAGTTGTATTGTTTGCCGGAGCAACGAGATTGAACGCATTCAATGCCGGAGTTCCCCTTCTTAATGTGATCGTCCTGGGACCGTTCGTAGCTTTCAATGAGTCATTAGCCGGTGGATTGGGTCTGAATGCCCACACGTCCCATGAACCGACTAACTGTCCGCCTTGTGACACACCTAGATTAGCAAGAATATTATCTAGCTGACCAAGGGTCATTGTTAAGTTATTCGTGCCGGCTGACTGAGTGATCTGTCTTGTTGGTAACGATGTACCAAATATCCATTTATACGATGCGCCTGTTGCCGAAGTATCCCACGTGAATGTTGTTGTAGTGCTTGATCCCGGCAAGGTCGTCACTGTAACACCTGCTGACGGTGTTTGCAGGTTAAATGAATTTAAAGGATTATTTGCAACAGTTACGTTACAGTACCATGCATTGTATAATCCTGCTTTATTGTCCATCCAGAATGCGTGAAGTTTTCCACCGCTGGATGTTAAGCCTATATAGTCACCATAGTAACCGCCTGAGAATCCCGGTTCCGGGATCGGCTTGAAATGGTGATCACTAATTTCAAAATCTGTCCAGGTAGTTCCTCCGTCTAGAGACCTTGCAATCCACACACCGCATGAGTCTGCATTCGGGAAGTTCCTATTATCTAAGAATATTACATTAACGGCTCCACCGTTATCAACTGTAACGACCGGGAACCATTGATTTTTTCCGTTATTGATTGCATCCTGGTTTACTCTGTGCTTTGTCCAGGTAGTACCGCCGTCAGTCGACCTTGAAAGTATAATGTCAGGGTCACTTCCTGCTGGTGATAAACTGTTTTGTGTATTTACTGCATATATCCATCCGTTTCTCGGACCGCCCGTTACATCGACGTCCATTCTCATGAAATCGTTAACTCTTGTACCCCAACCACCAAAACTAGCTGAACGGCTTCCATTCATATCTACTGCATTCTCAGTTGTGGTCCAGTTCAAACCACCGTTTGTTGATTTTGAGAATCCCATAAAATCTGCCGGGAAAGGACTTGTTGATGACTCGGCTACCCAGACTGCGTATACAACTCCGCCCGGACCTACCCTGATGTCATTTCCCTGTGCAAAGTGACTTGCAGGAGTTGAATTTATTTGGATCGGGGAACCCCATGTTACACCTCCGTCGGTTGTTCTTGCAACCATGCTGTTTCCGGAAGTACCGCCGGAGAATCGGCACCATGTCATATACGAATTTCCATAAAAAGGACTTGATGGTACATTGTCTGAACAAGCAAGGTTTTTATCGTCATTTGAACTTAACGAAACCTGGAATGTCGAGGACCATGTCAATCCGTTATTGGTTGAATAATTTGCACCCATACCTGTAACACCACCGAAATTAGTCGTACTTGTCAGGTGAGTCTGGATGAAACGTCCGTTTTTATCTATTGTTGGACCGGGGTCTCCCCTCTGGTCGTTTAGGTTTGGAGCATTAACTGTATCCGAGCTTCCTCCCCATGTTAATCCTCCATCGGTTGATACATATACACCTTCATTAATAAATGAACCGCCTGTTAATCTTGCAGCATTAGATGAACCAAATAGTATATTTGGATTTGTCGGATGACTTGCTAAAACTACTTCGGTCTGAGAAGTGACTGATGTGGGATGTACTCTTATGTTTGGACTTACAATAAAAGAACCTCCATCGGTTTGTACTACCCACGGATCCTTAACGGGATGGACATAATTTTCCTGTACTGGGATCACATCGGTTATCCTTGGCTGCGGAATTATCCAGCGTGGGCTGGGTTCATCCGGAGATTGAGCCATAAAGATAACCCCGATTACCAATAAAATTGGTAAATAGAGTAAATATCTCTTCATTAGAGTGAGTTTAAAATTTATTTTCTGCTTGGTTTTGCACTTAAATTGACAAAGGGAGGACACGCATTTCCTCCCTTTGAAATTTTCGCACAAAATAATATATGCTAATTATTTATCTCTAGCAAGCGATATTTTTACAGTGACTTACTGGTTTTACTTCAATAATATCATCCTTTTAACTTCAACAAAATTACCTGCTTGTAGCTTATAAAAGTAAACCCCGCTGCTTAGCTGACTGCCGTCAAAATCAACTAAATATGTTCCAGCGTTTAATTGCCTGCTAATAAGCGTTTCAACTTCTCTTCCGGTTATGTCATATACCTTAAGCGAAACAAAATCCTGCTTTGGAATATCAAAACTTATCTTTGTTGTTGGATTAAACGGATTTGGATAATTTTGTTTTAGAGAAATACTCTGCGGAAGAATATTACTATTGCCCGTCAGATTTGTTAATACACATGGCAGCGATGCAGTATCGAACCCAACACTTGCCGAAGTCGGTGTTCCGCTATAACCGCTTACCGAATCAACAAATGTACTGTCAAAATGCCATACCGCTTTTAATCCGGCAACCGATCCGAACTGCGATGGATACTTAAGACATTTGGAAGAATCGATCTGGCTTTGTGTCCTTGCAACACTCCACAAACGGACTTCATCGATCGCACCGGAACCCGGATCACTGCCTCCTCTTCCTATCCGCATTTCATTTGTTGATGCCCCAAATGTCAGTGCCTCGCTTTGCGTAAAACTTTCGATGCCATCTACATAAAATCTTACAGTAGAACCGTCATATGTTACAGCAAGATGTTTCCATATACCGACCGGCATTATAATGGTATTTGCAATAACTATCGTACCTTGTGCTCTGAAGAAAGGATTACCGCTTGAATTAATACCGAGCTGGTAGTCGAATGAACTTCCACCCTTATTCAAAAGAGTGTTTGATGTTGTAGAACCTCCGATATTCATCCACCCTTCGATGGTAATATTATTTCCAAATCCAACCATACTTGATTGGTGCGGTATAGAAAGATAATTCGTATTTACGCCCGGAGTTGGAAGGGTCATTGCATAATTCGATGTTGAACCCGATGAAGATGACAATTGCTGGTATGCCGCAAATACATCAATCACACCGTTTCCGTATGTATTATCTTCACCAGGAGTACCCAGGTCTCTTGCAGTACTATGCAATGCTTCCAGTATCTCCTTACCGGTTTTGTTCGGGAATGCCGACCTTAATAGCGCTACCGAACCTACTATATGAGGACATGCCATAGATGTTCCGGTCTTTAATCCGTATCCGCCGCCGGGAACACACGATCTGACACTGGTACCCGGAGCGCAAACTTCCGGCTTTATCAGCAATGTTCCCGATCCGCCGCAGATCGAAGGACCTCTGGATGATGAACTGTTTATCGTCCATGGAAAGGAAGTATTCCCGTTAATATTTCCCACACAAAAAGCATTTACGGGATTAGTATTAATATTCTTTGGTCGGGTAATTGTCGACGTTCCGGGACCTGAATTTCCACATGAAAATACTATCGCTATCCCTGCAGCTTCCATAGAGTTAAGCATACCTACATAAACACTTGAACACTCATTTGAAATACTCGGATCCCACCATGAATTACCAATCGCATCCGGCATATCGTTTATCGTATTTACATTGCTGTCCGGATTCATTGCCCACTGCCATGAAACCATGTGATTACTTGTCGAGTTACCGCCGCATATTGTCTTTGCTGCTATCCATTCGGCATCTATCGCAACACCAACCGTATCCGTTGTTCCCCTTCCGCACATCGTCCCAAGCGTATGTGTCCCGTGACCGTCACAATCACTGGGATTACTCGACCCGCCGTTGGGATCTATCCATGCATGATACCATGGCACTGTGTTTCCGCGCCATTTGTAATTCAATGCAGGGTGTGTTTCATCTACACCCGTATCATCACCCATAACCAAACGTCCGACACCTGTGACACCCATTTGCCACAACAGGTGAGCATTGATAACTTTCAAACCATTTTCAGTTGAAGCCGGATTATCAACATCGGGCTGTTCATCTACCGGCCGGTCATAATCCAATTCGGCATCGATATCCATTACTCCGACGTCGGATCTTTTAGAGACATTAATTATTACATCCGGTGTTGCTTCAAACATTATTGTATTAGTGATCCAGAATGGTTTTACTACACGAACTTTTCCAAGTGACATTTGTTGATTGAGATATGAAAGAAGAGGTCCCTGTGTGTTTTGAGCCTTTTCCATTAAAGCGGTGATCACCGTCTTCGCTCTTAATTTTGCGTCTGCTCTTACTTGGTAAAGGTATGAATCTAGCGCCACCATATCTACCTGGTCATTCAGCATTACAAGTACCTTTGTGTATTCCAGCGGATTTGGTGAAGCCATCTTCTGCCTCAAACGTTCTGATATTTCAGCAGTTTGTGAATATAAATTTCCCCAGCACATAACCAGAACTAAAATTAGTAATAGTTTCTTCATTCTTTGTTATTTTTGTTAAAGGATTTTTAGAAAATGCAATTCGGCGAGGGATTTTGCCCAGTTATTGATAATACCGCATATTCAAAAAAATTACAAGACATTGTCAAAATTCACTGAATTTCATTTGCGACTTTTCGTATCTTTTATGTGTCTTATAAGTTAGAATTACGTAATTATGTATCGCGATACAGAAAAATTTATTTCACTGTTAAAGCCCCATTACAATGACGCACTAAACTATTGTAAGGGACTATGTTACAAGCTGTCATACGATGATGCGCGTGACCTTTTCCAGGAATCTATGTTAAAATCCCTGGAAAACATCGGATCATTGAAAGACGATAGCAAGTTCCGTTCGTGGCTTTTCACTATAATTACACGGGAATTTTATAACAGCCGTAGAAAAAACTTTTGGAAAAGATTTTCTTCGACTGAGGCGATACAGATCCCGGACGTATTCGAAAAAAACTCCACAAACGGTAACGGTTCTAAAAACAACGATGATAGGTTTACCCTGTTAAAAGCTCTCTCTCAGTTAAAACCTAAAGAGCGGTCTGCTATCCTTCTTTTTGAGATTGGCGGGTTTTCGGTCGAGGATATTTGCCGGATGGAAAATGAAAAAAGCCTCTCTGCCGTAAAATCCAGACTTAGCAGAACCAGGGAAAAGCTTAGAAAAATAATAAATCAATTAGAGAGTAACTCCGGTTCCGGAGAAAAAGTTAATTCAAATCACATAGGAGATCTGGAAAATGAGACAATCAGGATCATCGCAGGACTCAAAGCAGAAAAATAATATGGATGACAATATGAATAAGTACTGGTCTGCTTTAAAAGAGGAAGATCACTCGGACTCATTTTACAAAACCGAGTTGTGGCTCAAAAATTCTTCCGGTTATATTCCTAAACCCAAAAACAAATTCGGACTAATGAAGAATTATATTTTAACTCATAAAGTAAAGTTTGCTTTAGTCATTATGACTGCGCTATTGCTGGCAGCATGTAATATGCCTGTTACACAAAACGAAACTCTAGGTCATGTTATCCGCTGGACAGTCGATACTCCGGAAGCTATCGAAAAGGTAAAGACGCTCCCGTGGGTCGATCAAAACAACCTGTCGGTTAGTGAGTGGACCACCGATGATGGTAAAGTTCTGACATCTTACAATCTTGTATTGACTAACTCGACACAGGACCAGGTCATGGCTTACTCAAAAGAACTAGAAGCTATACAGGGTATTGTAACCGTTAATATATTACCTCTTACCGAGGAAGTAGAAAGACCACTGTATTCTATGATGCTGGACAATGTATTCAAGATAGACATTAACGCAAAGAATATGACCGATGCTGAACTTAGCGCAGAGGTTGAGCGCCAGCTAAAAGAAGGCGGAATCAATGTCGAGACTGTTGATTTCAAAAGAGACGAAAACAACCATAGGTTGATCGATATAAGAATGTCTCCTGGTGAAAACAACAATAAAGGTTTCCAGCTGAATATTAACGACGGCGACCAGAAGATGAAAATAGAAGAAATGCGCAAAGAAGGTAACCAACCTATAGAAGAGTTTGACATTAAAGGTAAAACTGATGACCAGATCAGGCAGATGATCAAAGAAAGATTCAAAGATCAGAACCTCCAGGACAGTGACATAAAGATCACACGGGATGGTGAACATGTATCGGTAAATATCAATAAAAGCAATAAATCAAGCGACCAGGAGTCTAATACTAGAATGAATCTCAAGCTAGAAACGAAATAGTCTTTCCTATAGGGGCAGTCACTGGTATAGCCGGGCTGCCCTTTTTTCATGTAATTAACAACAAAGGTAACATTAAAATGATTAAGAAATTTTTCATTATTGCCCTTTTATTGCTTACATCGGGCAGTATCTATGCGACCGCGCAAGATGACGCGGTTGTGATCGTTATCAAAGAAACCCCCAACGGGGTTGAATTTGAAAAAGTACCAATAGAAAATAACGGTACAATTGTCTTTTCGGGAAGCGATATTATTACGGCAGTTCTTCCAATAAGTCAGGGTAGAGCCGGAGAATATATCGAGCTAAAGAATAAAGAAGATAAACTAGTTCTTTCCTACAGGGATGGCATTATAAAATTTAAAGCGGTCTCCCCTGACGGACAGGAGTTTGCATTACCGGACATAAAGTATGAGAACCTCAAAACATATGAGATAAGAGTAAATATCGTCGGCGGAAATGGTTTTAAAAAGGCCTACATGATAAAAAATTATGACACAATAGAAGAAGATAGCGGACCGGTTATGAACATGTTCGGAGATCAGATCAAGCCAAAGGACGGAGAGTATCTCTTTTCTTATGATACGCGAACTTCCGCTGTGGGTGAAAGCCTCAAAGGCTCGGTTCCCTTCTTTAAACATAAATACGGATGGTTCTTGATAGAGGGAGAATTTTCCGACGGAAAGAAAGGAAATTTCATCGTAGATTTTGGAGCAACGGGCTCTGTGATGCTGGTTGATTATGTTCCGAAAGGAACGCATCTCGAAATGCCCGTCGCGACTCAATACTCTAAGGACGGTGAGAAAAAAGTCGAAGTAGTCATGCAGGGCGCAAATGACACTGTTAGCACTGACCTCCTGCTCGGCAAAACAGAGCCGATCACGATCAAGTTTGGTGATGTTATAGTTAAAGATGCTACGCCTCGCGTTGTAAAAGAATTTCCCCCGACACTTGTCGAAGAAGGAAATATTATCGGGGTGATCGGGATGGACATTTTGAGGAAATCATCCTCAATCAGTTTTGAAAACTCCGTTATGACTTTCGGCAGTTATATCAAAAAAACGGATGGATCATACGTACCGGTAAATTCGGTCGGCGGATTCATTGTACTGGACGGGACTATAAATAAATCACCTATATCCTACATCGTCGATACGGGAGCACGCTATTCCATTATCCCTGAGGCTACACTTGATAAGCTCTCTGTTCCCTACTGGTCCACAGGCGAATACAAAGAACTGCGCGGAATGGATAATACTCCATTTAAATCGGAGATCGTTGCGCTATCGGCGGGGGGAATGGAGATCGGTCCGATACAACTCCCGCAAAAAACCCTCGTCATGTCAGACCCGCAGGCTCTCAAAGCACTGGGGCTTGAAAAGGACGTCATGATATTGGGTATGGATATTATGAGTCAGTTCTCTTACCTGGGCGTAGATTTTAAAAACAACATTTTTGTGTTAAACTAAATCCATTATTTAAAATATGAAGTATTTCCTAATAATATTCGCATTACTATTTTCGCATTATTCATTTGCGCAGGATGACATTGCTCAAAAACTCGATCAAATTGTTGATGAGTACTACAAAATGGAAATCTTTTCCGGAACGGTTATTGTAGTTAAAGATGACACTCCTGTATTCGAGAAAGCCGTCGGCTACTCTTCCAGGGAAAGCAAGACTCCAAATAACATAGGAACAATTTTCAATATCGGCTCTATACAGAAAACGTTTACAAAGGTGCTCCTGCTTCAGCTCATCCAGGATGGCAGGCTTGACCTGAACGACAAGCTTGGAAAATATATAACAGGATTCTCCGACCCAAGAGCTGAGAATGCTACTATAAAAGAGATAATGATAATGATGGGCGGTTTCGGAGATTACCTTAATAATCCTGATATAGCTCAAAATCCGGACAGATATTCCTCTATAGGTGACATACTCACAGAGATCAAAAAAGAACCGTTGCTATTCGACCCCGGCACAAAAGAAATGTATTCTAATTCCGGTTATGTTGTGTTAGGCGGAGTCCTCGAAGAAATTTACGGCAAGACCTACTCTGAGATTTTAAAAGAAAAAATTCTCGACCCGCTCGGTATGAACAGGTCTCTCTTTATTAGAAACGACGCAAAAGCTGAAAATAAAGCAGTCGGATATATGATCGCTCCGGACGGAAATATCATGGATGTTAGACAGTTTAATGTAGCACCTACCTCTGCCGGAGGAATGTTCAGTAATGTATATGACCTGCTTAAATTCGGGCAGTCATTAATGGAGGACAATAAACTCCTTAATGATGAGCACAAATTCCTCCTATATGACCTCGGTCCGGGAGGTAAGAGCAATTACAGTTCGTGGAAAAGCATAAGATCAAGTAATTCTTTCGGTGTAGGTTGGGCTGGTGGATCGCCGGGGTGGAATTCTATGCTGGTACAGCGCGGAAGCAGTCCCCGCTATACTGTGATAGTCCTCTCAAATTATGATGAGCCCTCAGCAGAAGCCCTCTATTCACAAATAAGAAACGTTCTCAACGGTAAAGAACCGGAAACAGTCCGGCTTCCTTTGGAGAGATTTGTTTACAATGAGATTAAATCACGTGGAATCGATGACTTTACTAATAACTATGAGAAGATATTCTCTGAAAACGGATACGTGATCCGGGATGACCTGCCTTTAAACATGGTCGGTTATGCCTTACTGCAAAATGATTTAATAAATGAAGCCATAGCCGTGTTCAAACTGAATGTCAAACTTTACCCTAATATTCCTAATTGTTACGATAGCCTGGGTGAAGCTTATATGGTGGGAGGAAATAAAGAAGAGGCAATAAAAAATTACGAGACCGTGCTAAAAATGCAACCGGGAAATAAGAACGCACAGCAAATGCTGGATAAACTTAACGCCCCTTAATGTATGCCTGAGTAATTCAGCGTGTACTACGCCGCATCCTGAAATAGAACTGCTCTCCTGTGTTCAACTCTGGCAAACATGAGAGCAGTTTCATTTGCCATCTCGGAACTGTCGAGAACGGCAAGTACCTTCTCTCTCAGCTCATCAAACACAGCCCATTTATCGTGATAGTGAATTACTATATATTTATCTTTTTTATCTGTAATATTTGGATTGGCTACCATTTGTTCTTCTTCCTTTGTTAAGCTCGAAAATTTTAGTAAACGCATTATAAACTCCCTATTATTTAATGATTAACTATTACTAATAATTAATCTGCAAAATCTATGCCCTAACTTAAAACTCCCTAAAACAACAACTACAATTTTCGAGTGAGGCGTTTTCGCCCCAGTTTGCCCTCCGGTAGGAGGCTTTAGAACGTCACTAATTAAACCAAAAAGTTCTCAATATTGTTCTCTAAAATATTGGAAAAAGTTTCATTACTATTTTTTAAATTTATAATTTCATTAATATTAGCTAATTTTGATTAATTTTAATGGAATTTGAATGCTCGATATAACTCCGTATCTTTTCATTGTAATGGGAATATCCGGTGGCTTTGTACTGATATTCTGGATGTACCTTTCATATAAAAGGAAAAACAAGGCTGATTAATTGAACGATTTTCAGAAAATATTTAAGGATAAGATACTCCTGGCTCCAATGGAAGACGTGTCCGAACCCCCGTTCCGGCTCGTTTGCAAAAGGAAGGGCGCGGATATCGTCTATACTGAGTTTATCTCCAGCGAGGGCTTGATTCGTGACGGGAAAAGATCGAAGGAAAAGCTCTTCTTCTACGAGGAAGAGAGACCAATAGCCATTCAGATATTCGGCGGGGTGGAGGATTCCATGATTGAAGCCGCTAAAATATCCGAATCAGCCAATCCCGATTTCATAGATATTAACTGCGGATGCTGGGTAAAGAACGTTGCTTTGAGAGGTGCGGGCGCTGGTCTTTTAAAAGACCTTCCCCGCATGAGAATAATAGCTGAATCCGTCTTAAAAAACGTTAACCTCCCTGTAACTTTAAAAACACGCCTCGGCTGGGATAAAGATAATATTGTCATCGTCGATGTCGCAAAGATTATGGAAGAAATAGGCATACAGGCTCTCGGAGTACACTGCCGGCTTAGAGGACAGGGCAATAAGGGAGAACCCGACTGGACGTGGGTAAGAAGAATTAAAGACGCCGGAGTTGAGATACCAATAATACTCAACGGAGGAATAAAATCTCCCGAAGACGTAAAGTTTGTCTTTGACACATATCAGCCGGACGCGGTCATGATAGGACAGGCCGCAATGCTAAACCCCTTCATCTTCCGCCAGGTAAAACACTACTTAAAAACTGGTGAACATGAACTCGATCCAACGATCGAAGAGCGTGTGGACACATGCCTTTTACAGCTCAGATTATGCGTTGAGCTAAAAGGCGAACGGCTAGGCGTAAAAGAATTTAGAAAATATTACACAGGATACTTTAGAAATCTCAGGAATATTAACGGTTTTAGAATTGATCTGATGAAATACGAGCAGCTTCCTCCTCTCGAAGATAAACTGCTTTGGTTCCGCGAAAATTACGAACAGGTCATCGGTGCATACACACCGGCTATTGTATAAAATAATATATCTACTTGACCCGCAAAAAACCTTCAATATCGGAAAGCTCTACTGAGAAAAGCGCACAGCATTCAATGGATTCCGTTTACGGCGGTTTCAAGAAGTTTCTTCTTACCCTAAAGCAGTTTGTAAATATAAAAGAAGGAACCGACTATGTTACCTGTATTGAGGACTTGCGCGGTTCTATCTACCTACGTGGATCTAATTTCTGGTTTCTGATCTGCTCTACATTACTTGCCTGTATCGGTCTCGACCTGAATTCGTCCGCTGTTATCATCGGTGCTATGCTTATCTCCCCGTTAATGTTTTCCATTCTCGGCATCGGCGTATCTGCGGGAATAAACGACGAAAAAGGCGCTCTTCTTTCAATAAGAGAATTCGCTATTACAGTATTGCTTGGTTTATTGACGGCAACTATATATTTCTGGCTGACACCGCTTGGTTTACCCACTGCGGAAATTCTTGCCAGGGTCAAACCTACCCTGCTGGATGTTGGTGTAGCGCTATTCGGCGGTATCGCCGGTATAATTGCAAACACACGTAAGAAAGTTTCATCCGCCATTCCTGGTGTTGCTATTGCAACCGCCCTTATTCCCCCGCTCTGTGTTGCCGGTTTTGGTATTGCAAAAGGAATGTGGGAGGTATTTTTTGGAGCATTTTACCTTCTTCTTATAAACTCAGTCTTTATAAGCGCCGCCGCGTACGGTGTGGTGAAAGTATTAAGGTTTCCACTGCACGAGCATATTAACCCGGAAAAGGAAAAGAAAAGACGTATCGTATATTATGCATTCCTAATAATAATTATTATACCGAGCATATATATCTTCTATGGCATTATTGTGGAGGCAAAGGTAAAGAACCAGGTAAATTCCTTCCTTAATCAAAACCTGAATAAAGAGAACAGCCAGGTGATTAATTGGCGCATTCAGCAAAAAGGTGACACGCTAAAAGAAATAAAAATATATCTCGTTGGAGATAAACTTCCCCCCGAAAGAAAAGACAGTTTACAGGGGATACTTCCCTATTATGGACTTGATGGATACAACCTCGATATTAGGGAGATGGGATCTTCGTCTGACCTGAAGAGCGATATTACACAGGAGATTATGAATACTATCGAGCAGGAAAATCAGATAGATGAGAGGGATGTCGAGATCGAGCGGCTGAATAGTATGCTCAAGTCCAGAACGCTGGACTCATCAAAAATAACGGGTTTGCTTGCGGACATACGAACCTTTAACCCGGAGATAAGGAAACTAGGATTTTCATACATAGATCAAAAAGAGATACGCCCCGACACAACTATTATTTTAAGAATGCCCACTCTTCTTATGGAGTGGAGTGAATCTATTAATAATTCGGAACAGAAAGAACAGGAAGCAAAAATTTATGAATTTATCAAACAGGAACTCGCGATCGACACTTTGCAGATAGTCAAATATGCAAAATAAACTCAATTTGACTCAAGAATAATATTTATAAACGTTATATTAGATTATATTAAACAATAAAGGATATCTAAAGTAATATCCGGGAGGTTTACAATGGGTGAAGCATTAATTTCCGTACTGTTTGTATTTGGAGGAATATTTGCCTTCATAATATTCATAATACTGGTAAGGTCCTTCAGAATACTCAATGAATATGAACGGGGTGTTATATTCCGTCTGGGTAAATATGTCGCTGTAAAAGGTCCCGGATTGATAATACTTGTCCCCATTATGGATAAAATGGTTAAGCTCAGCCTGAGAACGATCGCTCTCGATGTTCCCGCGCAGGATATTATCACAAAAGACAACGTTTCCGTAAAAGTGAACGCGGTTGTTTACTTCAGAGTTAAAGATCCTAATCTCGCCGTTATACAGGTTGAGGATTATATGTACGCTACCTCTCTTATTTCACAGACAACTTTGCGTACCGTTACAGGTCAGAGTGATCTCGACGATCTTCTTGCTCACAGAGAGCTCATTAATAGCAAACTGAAAGAACTTATAGATAAGGAAACCGAACCATGGGGTATCCAGGTACTTAACGTTGAACTCAAGAACGTTGACCTGCCGGGTGAAATGATAAGAGCAATGTCCAGACAGGCAGAAGCCGAAAGAGACAAAAGAGCTAAGATCATCAATTCCGAAGGTGAATACATGTCAGCGCAAAAGCTTGCTGAAGCTGCAAAGATACTCGCATCGAATGAGAGCGCATTACAGTTAAGGTACTTACAGGTTATGACTGAGATAGCCGCTGAGAAGAATTCGACAATGATAGTACCATTGCCAATGGAGATTATGAGGTTCTTTGAATCGATGACTGCCAAAAACAACAGAGAAAAATAAAGAACATAGAAAGCTAGAGGTTTTTAATTGAAAAGATTTTTAATAATCCCGGTAGTATTAATGCTATCGGGATTTCTTTACACAGGTCCGGAAAGATCACTCGATAAAGTCACAACTGCATCCGACACATCCGCCTTCATTGAGGAAAAACTCTCCTCTATGACACTGCGCGAAAAGATCGGGCAAATGCTCGTTTCCTCTTCTAAAGGATTCCAATTAGACAAATCCGGTGATGAATACAAGCGCTTGCAAAAAGCTGTCAACGAAGAAAAAGTAGGCGGTTTCATCTTCTTCCAGGGCACATCCAGGGATGAAGCGGAACTGATAAACGACCTTCAAACACAATCTAACATTCCACTTTTAATATCAGCCGACTTCGAGCGCGGTACCAAGATGCGTCTCGATGACGGAAGCCTCTTCCCTAATAATATGGGCATCGGCGCTACTCGCGACCCTAACCTTGCCTATCACATGGGAAGGATTATCGCAATGGAATGCCGGGCTCTGGGTATTCATCAAAATTACGCTCCGGTCGTAGATGTAAATAACAACGCCAACAATCCCATTATTAATGTTAGGTCTTTCGGTGAGGATCCGTACCTTGTTTCAGAATTAGCAGATGCCATGATAAAAGGTCTACAGGACGGTGGAGTTATTGCCACCGCGAAACACTTCCCCGGACATGGTGATACCGACATCGACTCGCATAATGACCTTCCTGTGCTGAATTTCGGCATGGACAGGCTTGATTCTGTCGAACTCGTTCCTTATTTCTCTGCCATCAGGAATAATGTTATGTCAATTATGATTGCGCACCTTGCGTTTCCGGCTGTCGAGCATGAGCCTTTCGTGCCCGCTTCACTTTCTCAAAAGCTCGTTAAAGACCTTTTGATAGATTACATGGGCTATAAAGGTCTTATCGTGACCGACGCGCTTAATATGGAAGGGATCAAAAAGCATTTTACTACGCAACAGGTTGCTGTGATGTGTGTTGAAGCCGGTATCGACCTTATTCTTATGCCACAGGGCGAAAAAGAAACCATCGACGCTATCGAAAAAGCAGTTAATGACGGAACAGTAACAGAAGAAAGAATAAATGAATCCGTGAGGAAGATCCTCAAAGCAAAACTTTGGCTCGGACTATTCGAAAACAATATCGTAGATGTCGAGAAAGCAGTGAACACAATTAATTCAAAGGAAGCACAGGACCTTTCTAAAATAATTGCGGAAGCTTCCATCACACTCGTAAAAGACGATATGGATGCCCTGCCCCTTAGTGATATGTCCGGGAAAAATTGCGCCGTCGTCTCAATCAATAACGGTCTCGAAACCGCAAACACCGGTTTCTTTAAAGATGAATTCGAGAAAGTTGCTAAAAGTAAATTTAATAACTACTCTTACACCTCCGTCAATGGTGACGTAACAAATTCAAATGAGATATTAGCATCGGTAGAAAATGCCGACGTAATAGTAGTACCCATTTATGCAAAAGTAAAAATAAAGACCGGCACTGTCGGTCTTCCGCAGTCACAGCTCGATCTTATAAAAAGCCTCATTGCAACCGGCAAAAAGGTTATCGTCATTTCATTTGGAAATCCATACCTCATACAGGGATTTCTTGAAACCCCCGCGTATATCTGCGCTTACGGTGATGGTGAATCATCCATATCCGCCACGATCAGAGCGATATTCGGCGAGATCAAATTCAACGGAAAACTTCCTGTTTCCATATCAGATGAGTATAAATTCGGAACTGGATTGATGAAATAAATATTATATATTTAAGCTAATGAGACACCTGTATATAATATTGATTTCCCTGTCCCTAACCGCATTTTTTGTGCAAAATGGTTACTCCCAGGATCTTGTCCAGAGCTATGACGGCATAAAATTCATTGTTCACGGTAGTGAATCTATGGCGCCGTTTAATGGAGGTTTGGATGATACCCGCTATCAATTCGTCGATATCGACGGTGATAATGACTATGACCTGTTTACTTTCGATAAAGATACAACCCTTTACTTTTATAGAAATATCGGCACACCGCAGAATGCTAAGTTCCAGCTGATTTCTCAAAAATATCTTGGACTCGATATTAAAACATGGTTCTACTTTACCGACATTGACCATGATAATGATTATGACCTTTTCGCGGGATGGGCTAACCAAACATGCAGGTATTTTAAAAACACGGGAAGCCCAACCAATCCGCAGTTCACTCTCACTGTTAATGAATTAAGAACAAATACCGACACGACGATCCTTACGGACCAGAGTTGTCACACGATATTTAAGGACATGGATAATGACGGTGACCTCGATCTATTCACCGGGGTTTCGATTGGAAGCATCAAGTATTACGAAAACATCGGCACTCCATCGGCATTCAACTTTAAATACATTACCGATGTCTGGGAAGATATTCTGATTATTTCACCCGCCGACAAACCGGGCTCACTGCTTCAAACCGACGACGAACGGCACGGCGCAAACGCATTCGAGTTCGCCGATGTGGACAATGATAACGATTTCGATCTTTTCTTTGGCGACCTGTTCTCCAAGGGAATTTATTATATAAGAAACGATGGCACTGTCTCTGATCCGAACATGGTTATTGTGGACAGCAATTACCCCGGCAATCAGCCTTTTGAATCGCTCGGATATAATTCCGTCCGCCTCGTAGACATTGATAATGATAACGACCTGGACATGTTCGTTTCCGTACTGTACGCATCACAGACACGCGATAATTTCGTCTTATACAAAAACAACGGTACTGCAAACAATCCGCTTTTCCAAAAAACAACAGACAATTACCTCGTTCCTGTGGATGTAGGCAGTAATAGTAACATCGCAATTGCTGACTTAACCGGCGACGGTCTGCCTGATATGCTCGTCGGTGCTACCGACCAGGTAGTTTCATTCTATAAGAATACCGGTACTGCTAATCTCCCGCAGTTCACATTGCAAATTGATACATTGCCCTTGCAGTACGAGAGTTTTAATTACTCCCCGGCGCTGGCTGACCTCGATAATGACGGCGACCTCGACCTGATAGTTGGAAGCTACTTCCTTGGTAAGGCAAAATATTACAAGAATACCGGCTCGCAATCAAATTTCAATTTTGTCTTCCAGGCAAATCTTAATACCATCGGAGTAGACAGTCTCGGGCAGGCAAATACACCCGCTCTTGTGGATCTCGATAATGACGGAGACTATGACCTATACGCAGGCGACAATAATGGACGCATACAATATTACGAAAATACCGGCACTGCATCGAATTTCAACTTCGTCTTCCGCACTAAATTCTACGCGGGTATTGATGTAGGCGATGAAAGCGTTCCACGCTTTTACGACATCGACGGTGATAATGACTATGACCTTTTCATCGGTAAACGTGACGGTTATATTTCATATTATAAAAACGAGGGCACTCCTTCTGTTCCTAACTTCGTTCTCCAAACTCACACATTCAAAAATATTAATGCCGGACGCAATTCCTGCCCTGAATTCGTGGACATCGACAATGACACCGACCCCGATCTTTTCGTCGGGAATTTTAAAGGAGGGCTGTATTACTATAATAATCACGACATAATTGGAATTCATACCATTTCCAATACCGTCCCTGAGGAGTTTTCTTTAGGCCAGAACTACCCCAACCCCTTCAATCCATCTACAAATATCGCTTTCGATATTCCCGTAAATGGCTTTGTTCAACTGAAGATCTATGACATCACCGGCAGAGAGGTTTCGACTCTCGTAAACCAAGATCTCAAACCCGGCTCTTACAGCTACAGCTGGAACCCGGAGAACCTTTCATCCGGAATTTATTTCTACACACTCAAAACAGAAAGCTTTATTTCTACACGAAAAATGCTTTTGTTGAAATAAATTTAGTGTGAATATTTAAATATTTAATACTTATATTTAATTTAAGTTAAGGCTCCCGCTATTAACTAATTTCTGCCATGAAAAAAATTTTACTTCTTTTCATACTTTTAATACCTTTTACAAATATTTACGCTCAATGGTACTGGACAAACCCATTCCCGCAGGGCAATTCAATTAATACATTTAAGATAATCTCAGGAAAATTTGTAAGTGTCGGAGAATGTGGAACAGTTCAGATGACAACAGACCGGGGTGTAACATGGCAGTTTTCCAATACTGTTGCGGATCTAAGGTTCGATATTACCGCCCTATCTTGTTACGACCAAAATACCTACTATGCTGCAACGTATGGTAATGGTGGCTTTTTCATAAAAAGCACAAACGCCGGATTAAACTGGTCCGTAATATCGACTGATATCTACCCAAATGGCTTATCCTCAAGGGCAATTCAATTCCTTGATACGGATAATGGTTTCCTCCTGTCGAGATACTCATTATTCACCACCTCGAACGGAGGCATTAATTGGAGCCCGCCAAGGTCTGTAAATTCTATAATTGAGGTTAGGGACTTGCACTTTTTTAATAAGGATACCGGACTCGTTTGCGGAGGAGACGTTTTATTCCCTGGCGCATCATTGATCCGAACTACAAACGGAGGTATTAATTGGACGGTAATAATAACCAGCCTAGGATTAGTTAACAACATGCAGTTCATTAATAGCGATACCGGGTTCGCTTTTCACGATTACCTTACTTATTTGACAACCGACCGTGGCTTAACATGGGATACTCTTGGTAATCCTGATTCCCTGGTAGGCGGCTACGGTCACTTTTTCGATTACTCGACTGGATACGTAATGGGAAAAAGCTTGTACTTTACTACAAATTCTGGTGCAAACTGGACCGAGAAAGAATACAGTATCTTCCATCCCTTAGAAATGCATTTCGATAATGTTAATACAGGTTATATCACTGGATCAAATAATATTATCTCAACGTCAAATGGTGGTTTAAACTGGAGCAATATTAGCGGTCCTACAGGAAATGGGACTGCCTCAACAAGATTGCTATCTGCATGTTTTATTGACCAAAATACCGGCTTCGTTGTAGGGTGGACCGGAGCGCTTTTAAAAACAACCAACAGCGGCGAAAATTGGAATAATGTCAATACCCTTACTTCAACAATTTATAATCATATTGCGGATGTTGATTTCATTAACAGCTCAACAGGATACTGCGTGAGAGGAAATAGTTGGAATGGAGATTTGCTTAAAACAACGAACGGGGGTAATAACTGGTTCGTTGCCGATTCTATTGCTATTCCATCAGGCAGTTTACAAAGTATTAAATTTGTTAACCAAACACTTGGATATACTGTAGATAATGACGGAAATATTTTTAGAACTACCGATTCAGGAAATAATTGGTCTTTACATATGAATCTTGGTAATATTGAATTGGATAACATTATCTTTGCCGATGAAAATACCGGTTTCCTTTCCGGTTATGTCCATCCATATATGGCTTCAATTTATAAAACAACCAATTCCGGACAAAACTGGGCTCTTATTTCAAACCTGGATAATCAATATATTTTATCTTTATATGCTGTCGATCAAAATACTGTATATGCGGCCGGTAGAGGACTTCTTAAATCCACTAACGGAGGAATAAATTGGACTCAAAAACTGCCCGGAACTCTTGCAACCACAATATTTCAGAATACTTATTTTTCATCTGACAGTGTAGGATACCTTGCTGGCACAGGTATAATTTATAAAAGTACTAATTTTGGTGAGAACTGGTATCCACTTTATGTACCAACAAATAATTATTTGTATGATATCCATTTTTTTAATGATAACACTGGAATTATTGTTGGGGAAAACGCAACAATTTTAAAAACAACTAACGGAGGTGGTAATTTTACCTCTGGCATTAATCAAATTTCTTCGCAAATTCCCGACGGTTTCTCACTGCATCAAAATTACCCCAACCCCTTCAATCCATCTACAAATATCGCTTTCGATATTGCCAAAAATGGCTTCGTTCAGCTGAAGATATATGACATCACCGGCAGAGAGGTTTCGACCCTCGTAAATCAAGATCTCAAACCCGGCTCTTACAGCTACTGTTGGAACCCGGAGAACCTTTCATCCGGAATTTATTTCTACATACTCAAAACCGGAAGTTTCATTTCTACACGAAAAATGACGTTTTTAAAATAATTTTTTTTTCATATTTAATGCAACCTTTTTGGTCCCACTTACATCTAAACTATAATAAACCTAATTTTGAGGGGCTGAGGATGACAAAAACTACTATTATTTCGCTATTTTCTTTTCTTTTGCTTCTTTCCAACAATTCATTTTCACAAGATATTGGTACCATAGACTTAAGCAACCTTAAACAGGAAGTCGTTACAAATCACGATTTCCCCAGGGGCAGGTTCCTCGATAAACCTATCCTGGAAATGTCCTATGGTATTTCTGATATAAGTCTGAATGGACTTAATGAAAAAATAAATAACGCCGGAATGCTCGAGCTTAAACTCGGTTATTCTACTCAAAGCAATAGCAGATACGGTAAGAGTGTACTTAAATACAGAAACGGGTACTCATTCCTGAGTCTCGCTTCCACAGATCTTAATTCAAATCTCAATACGAACGAACTGAATTCCCAAACGTGGAGATTCGGACTCGGCTACAAAGAAGGTTATGGCGTAGAGCTTGGCAAAAGCGCTATCATGCCTTATACTTCCGGCGCATTCGTATGGTCGAGATTTGACATGAAAGACAACGTTACATTATCACAGAATGACGCAGATCTCCTTAGTAATTTCAACGAAACATTCCGCTTCGGTACACTGACCGAGAGCGGTATTAACTTGCAGATCGTGCCGCTAATCACACTGCAGGCTAAATATGAAAGAGCCATCGTTTTTCCGAGACACCTCTTTGCAGTGCAAATGGGTAGCATGCTCGTTGAAACTGTCGGCTCATTCTTTCTGGGTGAATTCATAGATAATGTAATGCACAACTCTCCTATACTCGGTACAATCGTAAACTTTGCCTTGAGGAGCGGATACTCATATGGTATCTACGAGCTAAGACGCTCAGAGATGAACTGGCCCTTTGGAGGAGAAGCACCGCTAAGCTTCGATACCTACAAGGTAGGTATGACGTTCACTTTCTAAGAGTCTCTCATTTTACCAAGATATCCCTCCGATATCGTTTAAATGAGAACGGGGAAGACTTCGGTCTTCCCTTCTTTTTTATATCATTTTATTTGCGATCCCTCTTTGGTAATTTGAATTATGCGAAGATACATATTGCTAAAAATAACGCTTTTCTTTGCTTTACTTCTTTTATTGAGCCTTCACGGTTTCTCTCAGACCTTCTCACTCCCTACCCCCACAGGTAATTACAGCGTAGGCACAACGAATTTCACTCTAAAAGATGTTTATCGGGAAGAAACATTTACCGAGGAAAAATACGACTTCCGTGAATTCACCGTACGCGCGTGGTACCCCGCTGATGATGTATCCGGGAATGTAACCCTTAAATATCTCGCCGGCTACAATGCTGACACACTGAAATATTTCTGGAACATGTTCGACATCCCGGAAAAACTTTTCGACCTTATCGGCGAAGTTAATACGAACTCTTACGTAAACGCGACTGTCTCCGGCAACCGCTCTTCATACCCGGTGATTATTTTTTCACACGGGTACGGGTTGGGAATACCCGAACTTTATACCTTTATGGCGGAGGAACTTGCATCGAATGGCTTTATCGTCCTTAGCCTTACACACCCGTATGAATCTGTTGAAATCGAAACCGGGGGCAAATCTATATACCTTTCTGAAGAACGCGCTAATCAAATGCTTCAGGAAAATCTCATGGAGTATGCCGTTATGAAAAATGCCTCGACGGATGAAGAGAGAATAGAAGCAACCAAAAGCGTTCTTGAAAACTCCCCCATCGCGCAGGAAAGCCTCAAGGAATGGGTAAAAGATGCGGAATTCCTCCTAAACCAACTCGACAGTCCGTCGGGTATGATCCCCTTATTTCTGCTGGACAAAATGGACAAACAAAATATTGGCGCTCTCGGACATTCGTTCGGTGGAGCTATGTCCGGACAGCTCGCCCTCTACGACAGCCGTATCAAAGCTGTAATGAATATGGACGGCTTCCAGTATGGTGACCTGCTGGGAAAGGATCTCAATTTCAGCTACGCTATGATTTACAGCGACGCAAACAAACTTATGAACGATGCCATACTGAAGTCCGGCTCCGGCGATCTATACACTATTATTATCCCAAAGACATACCACTTTGCTTTTACCGATATGATAGCCTATCCACCTGTATTCGACAAAGGATCCTTCACCGGTGACGTCAATCAGATCACTTTTATCCCTTTGATGGATGAACTTATGGTTAATTACTTTAATAAATACCTATACAACGAAAATGTCGAATTTCCTTCCGAGGAAATTATGAGCAAATACATCGGCAATATTGATCTGATTAGGAAATAAGTTTATTAATACCAAAAGCTTTGTTATTTTAATAAAAAAAGGATGATTATGGGAAAGTTTAAATTTATTTTAGCCGTTTTTGTCCTCTTTGCGGTAGTGGTGGCTTGCAACCGCTTTAGGGACAGAGACAAAGACGAAGATGCCGAAAAAGATAAAGACAGGTCGGAGAAATTTGAAAGATCCGGCAAAGATGAAGATGAGGACGCCGAGGAAGTACAAATGAAGATCGTTTACGGAAACCCGTACCTGCTTGGAAATTCACCCTACGTATTAATACCGGTACGTCTCGCCAGCACGGATGAAGATATATTCGGAAAGCTCAAGCGTGAGTATTTTTCACCTGAACAGCTCTACACCAGATATTCCGACAGCTATAATAGGCTCAACTATGGCAATATGTACAACGTATTATTTTACAATAGCTCTGACAGTACGTGTTACTCACTGCTCGACCGCAAAGCATTTATTAATAAATTTTACATCCCGTCAGAACGCGGAGCTGACACCACGCAGGGCAATTTCATTATATTCACACTATCTGAACAGGATTACAATAATGACAATGACATAGATGGCGACGACGGTGAGACCGTCTATAAATGCTCCCTTTACGGAAAGGATGTCAGGCAAATCTCTCCTGACAGGATACAGCTCATCGACTGGAAGACCGATGATGCAAACGACCGTATCTATATGTATATCACCGAAGATTCAAACGGGGACAAGAAATTCAATAATGACGACAATACAATGATAATCAGCACTTCGATTTCTAACTCCGGTGTTGGCAAAGAAATAATCTCCGACTCGATAAAGAATTCTATGAAATCATTATATTTGAAATAGATGGTAAACCGCGACCTGAAAGACATGAGATTTGACTATGAGTCCGGTGAATTGGACGAAAAGAATGTTTCCCCTGAGCCGTTCACACAATTTGATACATGGTTCAAAGAATTCCTCAAACAGGATCGTCCCGACGCCAATGCAATGGTACTATCCACTTGCGGAGAAAATAACCGCCCCGGCGCGCGCATTGTCCTGCTTAAAGAATTCGACAATAGCGGTTTCGTATTCTTTACCAACTACTCCAGCCGTAAAGGACGCGACCTTCTCATAAATCCATATGCGTCGCTCCTCTTTTATTGGAGCGACCACCACAGACAGGTCAGGATAGACGGGAAGATCGAAAAGATCTCTGCGCAGGAATCTGAAGAATATTTCCACTCACGTCCACGCGATAGCCAGATAGCAGCATTCGTTTCGCATCAGAGCGCCCCTCTGGAAAGTCGTGATGAACTTCTTAAAAAATTCAACATCGCTTCCGCTCAATACAACGAGAAAGAAATACCTATGCCGGAAAATTGGGGCGGATACAGGCTTGTCCCGGATGAATTTGAGTTCTGGCAGGGACGCGAAAACCGCCTGCACGATCGTATTACATATAAACTTGAAAACGGTAACTGGGTGATAACTAGACTCAACCCTTAGATCTACCACCAAAACAATAAATCAAACAATGAAAATTACTCCCGAACATAATGAGCGGATAGCAAAAATGACCTTTGCTTCGGTTTATCCACACTATATCACAAAAGTCGAGAAGAAAGGCAGGACAAAAGATGAACTCCATCAGGTAATAAAATGGCTGACTGGCTATACCGATAAAAAGCTTCAAAAATTAATTGATGATAAAGCATCCTTTGAAGTCTTTTTTAAGAAAGCAAAGCTAAATCCAAATGCAAACTTGATAATAGGCACAATTTGTGGATACCGGATAGAAGAAATTGACAATCCCCTAACCAAACAGGTAAGATATCTTGATAAGTTAGTTGATGAATTAGCTAAAGGGAAAAAGATGGATAAAATTTTAAGAACAGCATAGAAATCTCCGCTTAGAATCCATGACTCTCAAAAAGTACAACGAAAAACGTGACACTAAAGAATCCGGTGAACCCGCCGGGAAAAAAGAAAAGGAATCCGGAAAACTTCACTTCGTCGTCCAGGAACATAATGCTTCCCACCTCCACTATGATTTCCGCCTTGAACTAAACGGCGTAATGCCCAGCTGGGCCATTCCAAAAGGTCCCTCAATGGATCCCTCCGTAAAACACCTAGCCATGCGCGTGGAAGATCACCCTCTCGACTACAGGAATTTCGAAGGTGTTATCCCTAAGGGAAATTACGGCGCTGGCGAAGTAATTGTGTGGGACCGCGGTTATTATAATGCTCCCGGAGTCACGGGCTTAAAAGAAAACGAGAAAGTGTTGGAAGAGGGACTCAAAAAAGGCGACCTAAAATTCATCCTTCACGGCGAAAAACTCAAAGGAGAATTTGCGCTCGTGCACATGAGATCCGCTAAGCAGGATAACGCATGGCTCCTCATAAAGAAAAAGGACGAATACGCCACAAAAAAAGACATTCTGAAAGAAGACGAATCCGTCATTTCAGGTAAAACTATCGAAGACCTGAAAAAAGAGAACAACTAACGTTTTAATTTACTTTTTTAAAAGTTATATTTTAGAATATAAATCATCCGGAGGATAACAATGAAATCTTTACTTTTTCGAATCGTTCTTGGAGTGAGTATCCTTTTTATAACGGCACTTTCAACCACAGCATCGCCGCGCATAAGCTTTATGGACCTCCTGCTTAAACAGCAAGACAGGCAGGCGCACCTTAAAGAAGCTCGGGACCTGGCAAGATCTAATCACATGCCGCTCAGTGTTCTTCTTCCCGGTAATATCAAAATTGATGTTATGGGTATGGAAGATGGAAAAATAGTTTACGGTGTAATTACGAATTTCGCTCACCCTGAGATCGGTTCAAAGACAATGTTCTACGACGAACTGATTGCTCAATACGATATTTCCACAGGCAGAATATATTACGGAAATGGCGAACTTATCGATAATACCAACGGACTCTTCGATCCTGAAGTACATGAAAGAGGTAATGGACCATGGCTTCTAGTGCCTGATTCAGGGCTGGATAGAATAGTCATGGTTGACATCCAAACCGGTGACGTGGTCGATCCTAACTTTTTTCCGAATAGCACTCCTAATTTCGCAACCCCAAAGCTCGCTTTATTGACTTCACGCGCGACTATCCTTGTATCAGATCAAGTAAGCGACGGGGTTTTTGAGTATGATACGACTGGTGCTTCTCTCGGAATATTCGCTCCCATGGGTGGCGTCAATACCTCTATTCTCGACAACGTTAGAGGAATACTTATTCGTCCTAATGGCAATCTATTGGTTGCAGTCGGCGCAGGCGCAAACACAAACACCATACAGGAGTTCGATACCGCCGGAGTTAATCTTGGCACATTTATTGATACCAATATTACTAGTCCGTTCAATCTTGCATACCGTTCCGGTGACCTTCTTGTCAGTATGAGCGCAGGTACAAAATTGAACAAATATACTTTCGACGGTACATATATCGGCGTCGGAATTACCGGCACTTATAATTTCTTCCAGCAAATTTACGTTCACCCAGGTGACAGCTTCGCTGTTGCTAATCTTACCGGAACTGCGGCAGGGATTGTGACTTTCGATTCAGCCGGAAACCAGACTTCCCTTTTGAATGGCGTAACAACCAATTACGGTGTTTACAAACTGGGAAACGGTAACTACCTTACAACCAACCCGGCAGGGTTACATGAGATCAATTCATCTACCGGCGCGTTGGTTAGAACAATAACAACAATGGTTGGCCAATATATTTCGCTTTACGATCCATCTACACTTGTGAATGTTGGAAATCAAACGGGCATCGTTCCGAACGAGTATAAATTATACTCAAATTATCCTAACCCGTTCAACCCGTCAACAAAGATCCGTTTTGCTATACCAACTAACGGCGTTGCTGTCGTAAAAATTTATAATTCTCTCGGCAAAGAAGTATCCACTCTTGTTAACCGTTACCATACCGCAGGCGAATACGAATATAATTTCGACGCCTCGAATCTATCCAGCGGAGTTTACTTCTACACCCTTACAGCCGGAAACTATAGAGAAACGAAAAAAATGGTATTACTCAAATAAATTCCTTACAAAATTACATTTTAGCCCCGTATTTGCATAAATGCGGGGTTTTTTTACGTTTAAGAAAAATTCCAAAATTATTATTTTAAAGGATTATCTAAAAACAAAATTGATTTATAATGGATGTAAGATCATTTCTGGAAGATGTAGCATCATCGATTGATGCAAGAGACGCGAAAAAATTCGCTTCTTTCATAACTCCCGACGGACAGTTCCGCTTCGGTAATGCCCCTGCCGTTTATGGTACGGCTGAAATAGAAAAGGTCGTGGACTGGTTCTTCTCGACAATAAAAGGAAGCTCTCACGAAATACTCAAAACCTGGGTCGATGATGAAGGCGATATCGTCTGGCAGGGACGCGTTACCTATACTCGCCTCGATGATAAAGTTGTTCCTGTAGAGTTTGTTAATATATTCAAAATGGACGGCGATAAGATAAAAGATTATCTTATCTACATAGACAATTCACCTCTCACAGCTGAATAATTTGTTCAATATCTAACATGGAATTTGATAATAATTTTATCTCTAACTCCCCTCTCCTTTATAAGGAGAGGGGCTGGGGGTGAGGTAACAAAAAAGGCGAGTTCTCACTCGCCTTTTTGTTATATCAATATAGCAATCAACTTACGAATTCACGAATCTATCTCTGTACGCATTAGCTTCCTCCTGGATCTCTTTCGGAAGCCTGTCGCCGAACATCTTAAAATAATCTGCCAGTTCCTCGGATTCTCTGAGCCCCTCTTCCTTATCCAGTGTGAAGAGTTTGTTCATCGTTTCGTTTGAAATATCCAGCCCTGTCGTGTCTATCGCTCCTTCTGCCGGTAGATTCCCTATCGGCGTCTCCGTAAAGTCAGATCGTCCATCCACCCTCTGCGTTATCCATTTAAGCACCCTTATATTATCTCCGAATCCGGGCCACATGAAGTTACCGTCGCCGTCTTTCCTGAACCAGTTCACGTAAAATACCTTCGGCAGTTTTTCTTTGTCCGGTGCGTTCTTACCCATTTCCAGCCAGTGATTAAAATAGTCTCCCATGTTATATCCGCAGAAAGGTAACATCGCAAACGGATCGTGCCTTAGCTTTCCTATCGTTCCTGCAGCCGCTGCCGTCATTTCCGATGACACCGACGCTCCCAAAAATACTCCGTGTTGCCAGCTAAATGCTTCCGTTACAAGAGGAACGAATGACGCTCTCCTGCCACCGAATACTATTGCCGAGATCGGAACTCCCTTAGGATCTTCCCATGCGGGGTCTATCGTCGGGCATTGACTTGCCGGGGTCGTAAAACGTGAGTTTGGATGCGATGAAGGCGTCTCCGATGCCGGAGTCCAGTCATTTCCATGCCAGTCGATCAGGTGAGCCGGTTTCTCATCTGTCATTCCTTCCCACCATACGTCGCCGTCATCGGTTAGTGCGACGTTAGTAAATATCGAATTCTCTTTCATGGTTTCCATAGCGTTCGCGTTCGTCTTATAAGACGTTCCCGGCGCCACTCCAAAAAATCCTGCTTCCGGGTTTATAGCGTATAGTCTTCCATCCTCGCCGAATTTCATCCAGGCAATGTCGTCACCCACCGTTTCCACTTTCCACCCCGGAAGGGACGGTGTGAGCATTGCAAGGTTGGTTTTACCGCATGCGCTCGGAAAAGCCGCCGCTATATACTTTTTCTCTCCTTCTGGTGATGTAATTCCTACTATCAGCATGTGCTCTGCAAGCCACCCCTGGTCTCTCGCCATTACAGATGCTATCCTGAGCGCGAAACACTTTTTACCGAGTAGCGCATTTCCGCCGTAACCGCTTCCGTAGGATACTATGCTCCTCTCTTCCGGGAAATGAACTATATACTTGTTGTCATTACATGGCCATGCTATATCTTCTTGACCTTCTTCCAGCGGATAACCTACAGTATGCAGACACTTCACAAAATCGCCGTTTCCAAGAGTGTCAAGCACCTTCTGTCCCATTCTTGTCATAATACGCATGTTTAGCACCACGTATGGAGAATCTGAGATTTCAACACCTATATGAGAAATGTTTGAGCCAAGCGGTCCCATGCTGTACGGGATTACATACATCGTTCTTCCCTTCATGCTTCCGTCGAGAAGCTTCATGAGGGTTTCTCTCATTTCCGAAGGATCTTTCCAGTTGTTAGTTGGTCCTGCGTCTATTTCCTTTTCTGAACATATGAATGTCCTGTCTTCAACCCTCGCAACGTCATTTGGGTCTGATCTCACCAGGTAACTGTTTGGACGTTTTTCATCATTTAGTTTAGTAAAGGATCCGTTGTCGATGCATAGCTTTATCAGCTCCGCCGCTTCTTCGTCTGATCCGTCGCACCAATGAATTTTATCAGGTTTACAAAGACCGGCTACGTCCTCCACCCAGTCTTTGAGTTTTTGATTGTCAGTCATTTTTACTCCGTAAGTTTAGATTTTTTTATTCTTCGGTTAATTTATCTTTTATTTTTGTTTTCTTTAATAGCCTGTCCAGCTTGGACGACTCTTTCATCTCCATATAATTCTTCGATGTCAGGTTATAGCTCATCAGTATTGCTATAGACCTTGTTTGCGGGAAGTTCATTAGCACGATCTTTATCATGCTCATTATCGGGTACGCCAGTATCATTCCGACAATACCCCATACATATCCCCAAAACAATAGCGATACGAGCAGCAATATCGGGCTGAGGTCCAGCCTGTCGCCAAGCACCTTTGGCTCGACCATGTTACCCTTTACGTTCTGCACTACGGTCAATAGCACGACAATAAATACCGGGTATAGAAAATCCCCGAACTGGAATATCATCGCGAATCCTACGAATACCGTTACCACTATCGAACCTATATACGGTATGTAATCCGTTATGAAAAAAATGAAAGCCCACATAAACGCGAACTCTACTCCGGCAAAGAACAGTATCACCCATATCACTATCGCCTGCGCCAGTGACAGTAACGTCTTTCCGATTATATACTTCCTTACGTCATCAAATATATCCGTAAATGTCTTGTACAAAGCGGACGCTTTCTCTTGTGTAAATGCTTTGACAATACGCTTCCTCATACTTCCGAATTCCGACAGCAAAAATATCACGTATATTAATATCAAAACAAAATTACTGAATATACTCAATATCCCGGAAAATATTCCCGATACTGCGCCCGTAACACTGCTCTCCATCATGAGGTTTTTTAACTGCAGTGATTCTTGTATGCTTGCGATCTGGTCAGGCGAGATTTTTAAAAAATGAGCGGCGTTCATGTACATTTCGGTGAACTTTGTCTCATAATATACTGAGTTAGCCGTAATGGAGTTTATCCCCGCATAGACAAATACGCTTGTGATGTTGGAAATGATTACAATGATGAGGATGATTACGATGATAGCTACAAACCCCGGTATCTTCTTCGACTTCATCCATCTGTAAAAAGGCTGGAATAACAGCGCTATGAATATTGCTATTACGAGCGGAACGAGTATTCCCTGTAGCTCCTTCAATACAAAAACCGCGAAACCAACCAGCAATATCGATGCGATGATCGTAAGCGCTCTGAGGTATTTTGTATTTTGGGGAGACTTTAGATCCATTATGCTAAAACTTTATACTTAATGGGGTCTTCCACCCCTGCCTGTTTGAATCCTCTCAACCGTAATGCGCAGCTGTCGCACTCTCCGCATGCTTCATCATTGTTCTTATAACATGACCATGTCAGGTGAAGAGGCGATCCCATCTCCACCGACTTCAAAACTATATCTTTCTTTGTTAGATCGATTATTGGTGTAACTACCTCTATATGCGTGTCGGGCTTTGTACCCTTCTCTACCATCTTATTAAATGCATCGAAAAACTCTTTCCTGCAATCCGGGTATCCGCTCGAATCTTCTTCCACCGCTCCTATGTATATCTTTGTTGCACCGAGTACCTCCGCCCAGCTCACTGCTATCGAAAGTATGTTTGCGTTCCTGAACGGCACATAGCTTGTCGGTATCTCCTTAGAATCCAGGTCTGCCTGTGCGACCTCCATCTTTTCATCCGTAAGCGACGATCCGCCTATGTCCTTGAGATGTGAAATATCCACGACCAGTCTTCTATCCGCACCGTAATACTCAGCTATGTCATTAAATGCCTTTAGCTCCCTCTCCTCCGTCCTCTGACCGTAGTTCACGTGCAGAAATGCAAGCTCATATTCACGGTGAGCATACCCCGCCGTCAATGCGCTGTCCATTCCACCACTCACCAGCACCACAGCTATTTCCTTTTCTCTATCCATTCAAATCCGCGTAAAAATAAAAGTTACTAATAATAAGCCTTATATTGAAGTCTGTTTTTGACTCCTCCCTCACCATAAGTACTTAATTTCTCTTGCCTTTTGTTCCAGTTCATCCCTGAAATCCGGATGCGCTATATCTATCAGCGCCCTTGCCCTCTCGCGTATCGTTTTTCCGAATAGATTTGCGATTCCATGCTCTGTTATCACATAATGCACGTCCGCCCTCGTCGTAGTCACACCCGCTCCCTGCGTCAGGAATGGCACTATCTTCGAGATTGTACCGCCCTTTGCAGTGGACGGGATTGCGATTATCGGCTTTCCTCCGTCCGACCTCGCCGCTCCCCTTATGAAGTCCACCTGCCCGCCGAATCCCGAATATATCTTCGTCCCAATCGAATCCGCGCACACCTGCCCCGATAGGTCTATCTCTATAGCTGAATTTATAGAGATCATCTTGTTGTTCCTCGCTATCGTAAACGGATCGTTCACCTCCTTTGATCCCCTGAATTCTATCAGCGGGTTATTATCTATGTAATCAAATAACCCCCTGCTTCCCAGCACAAATGATGATACCACCTTACCGGGCAGAAAAGTTTTCTTCTCCCCATTAACCACTCCCTTCTCTATCAGATCGATGAGACTGTCTGAAAACATCTCCGTGTGAATACCAAGATCGTTTTTCTCTGTCAGATATGGCAGTACCGCGTCCGGGATCACTCCTATTCCCATCTGTAAAGTCGAACCGTCTTCTATCAGCGACGCGATGTTCGCGCCTATCCTCTGGTAAATCGACTTCTCCTCATCGGAAAGATTCTTTGCTGTCATTGGGAGCTCCGCGATCGGCGTGTCTGCTTCCACTATATAATCGATATGATTTATATTTATGAAATTATTTCCCAGCACTCTCGGCATATTGGGATTTATCTGCGCTATAACCGTCTTCGCGCACTCAGCCGCCACTTTCGAGCACTCATTGCTCACCCCGAAGGAACAAAACCCGTGCACGTCCGGCGGAGACAATTGCAACAGCACCGCATCGACGGGGATTATTCCATGCTCCATCATTATCGGTATCTCCGATAGGAACACCGGCGTAAAATCCGCTCTCCCCTCGTTCACAGCTTTCCTTACATTAGACCCTGTAAATAGTGAATTATGTGTAAAATAATTTTCCATCCCCACGTCCACATAGCGGGCTTTCTGGAATGTCATTAAGTGCGATATTACTACGTCACTCAGCTCTTCATAGCGGTCACATAGAGCCTCGACAAGTATCTCCGGGTAGGCGCAGTTTGAGTGAATAAATACATTATCCCCCGGATTTATGGCTTTTAAAGCCGTTTCGGCAGATACAATTTTAGGAGTTTTTTTCTGCATTTATAGGTTATTTTGTGAATTTTTTCTCAGAACTTTTTAGGATATATTGGTGTTTTTGGAAATAAGCTTCTAAATATAAACATAATGAAAGGGAACATTAATGAAAAAAATTAATTCTCTTCTTTTTTCACTGTTTTTTGTTTTTGCATTCGCAATATCTTCATTCGCGTCCAATGGATACGGTGTAGGTGACGTGGTATCCGATGTCAGCATCAGCAATTACGACGGAAATACTTACACGCTCAGCCAATCAGGTGGAAATGCTACCGTGATCGTCTTTATGTCAGTAGAATGTCCTTACGTTCAGCCATATACAGACAGGCTTAATGCTCTTGCAAACGAGTTTTCTTCACAGGGTATCGTATTCTGGGGTATGAACTCCAATAATACAGAGAGTTCGGAGGAAGTTGAAAAGCACGCTGCCGGAAAAGGCTATGCTTTCCCGGTTCTTAAAGACCAGAACAGCTCACTAGCTCTTGAATTCGGCGCTGAAAGAACTCCTGAAGTTTTCGTGATCGATAACAGCACTATGAAAGTTATCTACCACGGAAGGATAGATGATGACCGCGACGCTAGTAAGGTTACTTCACAGGACCTTAAAAACGCGCTCACACAATTCGTTAACGGTGAGACAATAACCGTTGCCGAAACAAAAGCATTCGGCTGTACAATTAAGAACTAAACACAAAAAAGTTTGCCCGGTAGATAATGCTAATGCACTGCCGGGCTTTTTATTATTAAATTCTATCTGCGTGAAAAAATTTCTCATTATACCCGTATTCCTTATCATCTTTTCACAATATTCCTTCTCGCAGGATTTTCTTCCCGCGGACCAGAATACTCTCGACAGCATTCGCGAAGCCAATATCGGCAATGTCCTCGTTTTCAATATGTGGGCTTACTGGTGCGCGCCATGCAAAGAAGAATTCCCCGAGCTCGTAAAGCTCTACAATAATTACAAAGACAAGGGCGTCAAGCTCATTTTTGTTTCGCTCGACTTCCCCGAGACCTTCGAGACACAGACCATCCCCTTCCTGAAGGAACAGGGCGTGGACTTTACTACGTACTATAACAATTTCGAGAAAGACGAACAGCTTATAAACTATATGGATATTAATTGGGAGGGAGGACTTCCAGGCACGTTCATGTATAATAAGGACGGCAAGCTCTCCGTTACGATGGTTGGGGCACGAACATACGATGTATTCGAAGAATCAGTACAGAAACTCCTGGACTAAACCTTAAACATTATTTCATCCGCTTCCTTTCTTGTAAGCACCGGCACCTCGCAGTCATCAGCCGGGTAGCCGACTGGTATCAGCACGAACGGCTTTTCATTCTTCGGTCTGTCCAGTATATCTCTTAAAAAATTCATCGGCGACGGTGTATGCGTCAGCGTACCTAGCCCCATATTGTGAAGCGCCGTTATCAGCATCCCCGTTGCGATCCCCACCGACTCGCTCACGTAATAATGTTTATATTTTTCACCATCCTCATCCACTCCATAATCCACACGAAATACCACGATCAAATACGGCGCTGTCTCAAGAAATTCCTTATGCCAGTCCGTTCCAAGCGGTTCCAGGTCCTTCAGCCACGTTTCAGGCATCCTGTGCTCATAGCTCTCCTTTTCCTCCTTCTCCGCCGCTATTCGTATCTCTTTCTTCACTTCCGGCGATTCCACTATCACAAATCTCCACGGCTGTTTATGCGCCCCTGAAGGAGCAGTCCCCGCAGTCATTATCGCGTATTCAAGCAGTTTTATATCGAATTTCTCCGGCGAGAATTTCCTCACCGTCCGCCTCCTGTTCATCATCTCGTAAAATTCTCTCCCCCTCTCACGCATCTCCTCATCGCTGTATCTGTGGAGTGTAAACCTCTCGAATTTATATTCCATTTTCGCTTATTAACTTAAAAATTAGAATATTAACATATTTATGAACAATTTTATAGGATTATAAACCTACTTATCCACAACTTATTAACATCTGTAAGTATTTACATTATAATAATGTCTTTGAAACTTTTTCACTTAAATTACGAATAATCAGTAAAAAACCGCCCATGAATAAGATACTTACTCTTATCATCACCCTCATCATTTCTTCATCATCCTTTGCTCAGCTCCCTAACGGAAATATGCATCTCATAGCAAATATAGATGATTATGCCATACCTCCGCAGTTCGGTGCTCCGTGGAATTATGCCGCCATCTGGGGATATGTCGCTCCCGATAATAGGGAGTATGCTATACTGGGTGCTGCCCTGGGTCCCGTGTTTTATGACGTAACTGACTCTTCTAATATAACAGAGATCGCCGCATTCATTATGATCGACTCTATGCACGCACCCGACCAGGGTAACCTGTGGCGTGAAATGAAAGTTTATTCTCACTATGCCTATGTTGTTTCCGAAGCCGATACCAGCGGTGTGAAAATATTCGACCTCCAGTATCTTCCCGATTCGGTCAGATACGTCGGCAAATTCCTTGCTCCCGGTCACAGCTCTACACATTCTATCTCGCAGAGCGGACCTTACCTTTACCTTAACGGCGCTAATGCAGGATTTGGTCACGGAACTGTTGTACTGGACCTCTCCGTCGATCCTGAAAATCCAACCGTCAGAGGAAAATGGAACAACCATTATGTTCACGACGCAAGGATAATTGATGATACTATTTATGCCGCCTGTATTAACGACGGTTACCTTAGTGTTATTGACGCGACTAATAAAGACAGCCTTAAGCTGGTTCATGAATGGCTTAATCTTCCTAATCCATCGACGCATAATTCCGCGCTTACAGTTGATAAAAATTATATTATGACCACGGATGAAGTAGGCGCGCTCCCGCGTTTGCTGAAAGTCTGGGATATCCAGGATATTCAAAACCCGGTACAGGTTGCCACGTGGCAGCCGACAGGTATCACAACCGCCCGTATTCATAATATCGAAATTTACGGAGATACCGCTGTTATTGCGCACTACACTGCAGGAGTTTATGTACTCGATATCTCCGACCCGGAAAACCCCGTTCAGATCGCGTGGTATGATACTCACCCGCAGAATAATAACAGTGATTACGCCGGATGCTGGGGCGTGTTTAAATTCCCTTCCGGTAAGATCGTTGCATCCGATATGAACCGCGGATTGTTTGTCCTAGGATTTGGAAATTCCGTCGGTATAACAAATAACAGCTCACTCGTTGACGGCTTTGAACTGAAGCAGAATTACCCTAACCCGTTCAATCCCTCGACGGAAATAAACTTCTCTATACCCAAAAGCGCCGATGTCTCCCTGAAGATTTACGATGCCAACGGAAAAGAGATCGCTCAATTGATAAACGGATATATGCAGTCCGGTTCTCACAGTGTTACTTTCGAAACTGCTAAGCTTAAACTGGCCAGCGGGGTATATTTCTATACACTTACCGCAGGCGAACTCTCGCAAACAAAAAAGATGTTACTTGTCAAATAACAAAGCAGTACCTCATTGGAATAATCAACGATCCCCCGGTGGTAGAACGGGGGATTGTAATAATCACTGTGCTGTAAACATTCTTTGATCCGATTCCGAACTATATTGAGTCAAATTTCGGGGATCATTTACATATCCATCTAAAGTCGAATAATCTCCGATATATTGAACTGACCACATATATGTTTTCCCTTGGGATAGAGTGAATCCTAACTGCCTTAAGCATTCAAGGGTTGAACTGAATTCGTTTGTATAAATAGCATAGCTTTTTGATCCCACATAGATCCTTAATACATATATACCCGGTCTGTTGACTCCGGTAAAAGTAAATTCAGTATTAAGATCTGCAATTCCTGCACCTTCAGAAGGGGTTAAAAGTGTCGAACTGGAAGGCAATTCATAGTTTACTCCGGTTGCCCCGGGGTTAATTGCGATTCGGCATTTTTTAAAACTGCTTTGAGAGCCTAGCTCTTGTGTGAATATAAATGGCTTATAGAAAATAGGTAAATTTGCCGGTACTACATAATTGAAATCCTTATCCGAATTCAGAGAACCAAATGCCATTTGTGATGTATAATTTGGACTGTGGTTTTCACCAAAATAAATTGTAAATCCTCCGGATAAATTCCCCGGAGTACAATTCAAAAAACTACCGGATATTACACTTTCATCAGGATTAAATGCGATCTCCGATGAGTCAAAAGTTATCGTTGTTAATGATCCGGCACTTAGGGTTAGATTCTTATATCCAAAATTTCCATAGGAATTTACCTTTGAATTTACTTCTGTGTATCCTAATACTATAACCTTCCCATTCACAACTGAGGTACTTCCAAGTCTTATTTGCTCATAATAATTGATCGAGTTCACCAAACCATATGCATTTACACCTTTTCCATCTGTAAATATAAATCTTGCCTGCGAACTATTTGTCAATCCATTCTGCGGAACTATAACCTTTAATCCACAGGTATTTGTAGATATACCGTATGGACTGGACGTAAACAAGAATTTAACCACAGGTGTGGTTAAATTCTTTAAAACATAAAACTGGCTCGAAGCTGAATCTGAAATGTATAAAGTATAGGGAGTCACTACATCAGGAATTGTAAAATTACCCTGCGCATCTGTATATACTGTCACTGAGTCAGTAGATACTTTGATGTTAGCTTTAGGTTCCCCCCAAAAACTTATTACATTTCCTGATACTGTAATAATGTTTTGTGATTGCGGATCCGGTGTAACTCCACCGTCATCACACCCGAATTGAATGGACGAAACTGCAAGGAATATAAAATACATTCCCCTTTTCACATATTTCAACATTACGACCTCCTTTATTAATGTGGTTAGACTATTTACTTGACTTATTGCGCCACGAATGTACGTGTTTTTGAAACTGACTCGTAGCTGTTCAAAATAGCGGGATTAAGAATATAGTTTGTTACGTTATAAAATTCCCCTATCCTCGAAACGTTCCACGAATAAACCTGCCCCGGATCCCAGCTTATTCCAAGTGATGCAAAACTCGTTACCGTAAACTCAGTCGATTTAGTAAATAAATAATATCGGTTAAGTCCATGCGTGATACCTACCACATAAATATCGGCATCATTGCCTCCGGTAAATTTAAAAGTAGTTGTATTGCTTATTACCGCGCCTTCGGACGGTTCTATCAAGTTCGGTATCTCCTTAAGAGCAAAGGTACCTCCCGGTGAGTTTGGATCCACTGCAACCCACATCTTTTGTCTGGGTTCATCAGGTCCTGCTGATTCATTATACATTCTCACTTTTAGTAAGCCCGGCAGGTTTGTCGGTACCAGGAAAGAAAAATTATTTCCGCTGACTAAGCCGCCAAAAGAAAGTGGAGTCGCATAATTCGGGGTCTCATATTTTCCGAAAGATAGCGTTACAAGCCCAAAGTTACTGGTCCCTGTTCCATTTGTAAACGTACCTGATACTGTTGTCTCTGAAGGATTGAACGAGATCTCTGAGGTATCGAAATTCACACTAACATTCCCCCCTGAGTTGAGTGTTACGGTCTTTTCACCGAATTTTTCGTATGACACTACCTTACCGCTCGCGTCGGTTTTGTAACCGATCAGATACAGCCTGCCTGTCATTAAACTGTAATCTCTTAGCCTTATGTAATCGCCTGTAGACGGATTTGCGTCACCGTATGCATTTAAATATTTACCGTCTGTGAATATATACTTTGCTTTGATATTGTTTGGTAGCGGTGATGGCGTAGTAGTAACCCATAAATAGCATTGATTGGAATAACTCTCAGGAAGCTTCGTAAAAAACTTTACACTGTCATAATTTACACCTTCCAGTTTGTAATAAGAATTCTTATCTGTGTCGAAAATATTAAGATCATACGGAGGAGCTATATCAGGAATTGTAAAATTTCCCCCCGCATCGGTATATACAGTATTTGTATCTACGGTAACTCTTAGGTTTGACTTAGGCTCTCCCCAAAAACTCCCTATATTTCCGGAGACAGTAAATGTGTAAGCTTGTGGCGGATCCGGTGTAACACCCTCATCACACCCGAACTGAATGGACGATATCGCAAGGAATATAAAATACATTCCCCTTTTGACATATTTCAACACTATGACCTCCTTTATTTAGTGTGGTTTTGCACTAAAAAAGGTATATGTCTTTCCCTGCGCCTCGATTTAGATTTGTAAATGAAAACTTAAAACGTAGAAGTGTTGCTCTGTTAGTAGATTGTGTAGTTTATGATTGCTTTTACAACCGGATTAAATTATAAAATCTCATCCTTTATGTCAAGGAGAAATAATTTTTTAATTCGTGCCTATTTGTGTAATTCGTGGTATAAGTCTTTTTCTTTGTGTCTCCGTGTCTTGGTGGTTAAAAACTATTCCTTTCTCAAATTCCCCACCATCTTCTTCGGATCCACCTTCTCAGTAAATTCCTGATCCGTCAATAACCCCAGCTCTATCGCCGCCTCTCTAAGAGTCTTATTCTCCTTATGCGCCTTCTTGGCTATTTTTGCTGCGTTCTCATATCCTATGTGCGGATTCAGCGCCGTCACCAGCATCAGGGAATTCTCGACATGCTTGTCTATCATTGGATAGTTCGGCTCTATTCCCACCACACAGTTATTATTAAACGACCTGCTCGCGTCACCCAGCAGTCTCGCCGAGTTCAGCAGGTTGTATATCATCATCGGCTTAAATACATTCAGCTCGAAATGTCCAGTCATTCCCCCAACCGATATCGCAGTATCGTTCCCTATCACCTGCGCGCAGACCATCGTCATCGCCTCCACCTGTGTCGGGTTCACTTTTCCCGGCATTATAGATGACCCCGGCTCGTTCTCAGGTATCAATATCTCACCAATCCCGCTCCTCGGTCCGCTCGCCAGCATCCTGATATCGTTTGCTATTTTCATCAGACTTACCGCCAGCGTCTTTAGCGCCCCCGAAGACTCCACCATTGCGTCATTCGCCGCCAGCGCTTCGAACTTGTTCGGGGCAGTCTTAAAATCATATCCGGTTAATTCACTGATATATTGAGCCACCATCTCAGCGTATCCTTCCGGCACGTTCAATCCTGTACCTACCGCCGATCCGCCCAGCGCAAGCTCCGATAGATGCTCCAGCGTATTCTTTAGCGCCCGAATCCCGTGATCTAACTGCGCCACATACCCGGAAAACTCCTGCCCAAGTGTCAGTGGCGTCGCATCCATAAAATGAGTCCTCCCGATCTTTACCACGTCCATGAACTTCTCCGATTTCTCCGCCAGTGTGTTTCTCAGCTTCTCCACGTTCGGTATGGTATTCTCGCATATCATCTTCATCGCCGCTATATTCATAGCTGTAGGAAATGTATCGTTAGACGACTGTGACTTATTCACGTCATCATTCGGGTGGAGGAATTTATCTTTGTCATCCAGTTTACCGCCATTCAGCACATGCCCTCTGTTCGCGATCACCTCATTCATATTCATATTAGACTGTGTACCGGAACCTGTTTGCCATACTACCAGCGGGAACTGGTCGTCCAGCTTTCCCTCCAGTATCTCATCACACACCTGCTTTATCAGTTCCATCTTATCCTTCGGCAATATCTCGCTTTCATAATTCGCCATTGCTGCCGCCTTCTTAAGGTAAGCAAAAGCATAAACCACCTCTTTCGGCATTTTCCTTGTGCCGATCTTAAAATTATCCTTCGAGCGCTGTGTTTGTGCCCCCCAATACTTATCCGAAGGCACCCTCACTTCACCCATTGTATCGTGTTCCATCCTGAATGACATTGTCGTAAATTTAATTTTATCCTTAAAAATACTAATAAATCAAAGCAATATAAATTTAAAAATAACCCTCTAATTATGTCATTCCCGCGAAAGCGGGAATCTAGACCAGTTATTTAGTACACTTTTATGTATTTATTTCCTTCTTGAAAACTTGATTCGTCGTAAATGAGATTTCCCCCCTTTTACAAAGGTGGGACTAAGGGGGGTTACAACAAAAAAGGCGAGCATCGCTCGCCTCTATAAACAAAAACCTTATTCAAACTAAACAAACGCCTCGACGCTCCCCGGCGACACTTCCCTCTTCGGATTCTCTCTCGGCACCACCCTCCTCATAAAATCAAAAAACAACTTCGTTGTAGTACATGACGGACATATTCCAATATCACCGTCCCATATCTCATCACAAAACGCATCCGGAAGGTTCTTATAAATAATGTCGGTCGCTTCCTCATGCACGTCCCATATCCAATCAGTTGTAGGAGCCTCCTTGCCTTCATACTCAGTACCGACCATTGGAATGAACGGGCTCATTATCGGGAATATTCCTTCCGAAGAAAGATACTCTATTCCTTCCAGCACCGATTCCTTTGACTCGAGCCCCACTACGAACGAACTTAAAGCTCTCGCCGGCTTTAATAGATCCCTCGCTTCCTTAAGCGACTCTATCCATCTCTCTCTTCCTACCCTTCTTGTCTTACCCGGGCAGATCACATTGAATAACTCCTCGTCCCATATTTCCAAATTAAACGCTACCGAGCTTATTCCCGTACTGCAAAGATATTCCGTTTCTTCCTTATCCCTGGTTGCAGTGATCGCAGTAACTATCGGGAAATATTTCTCCGTCAGCAATGGCTTCAATCCTTCGAGTATCTGAGGTAGATTTCCTAACCCGTCATCCTTTGCCGCTCCGGCTGTCATTGCAAGGTGTGTGCATACCGGGTTATGGAATATTGCTTCCTTCACACAATCATATATATCATCCGCCTCTTTTCTCGTTACTACATGATCCCTGTTCCTCTGCCTCGCCGGTACGATGTTACAGAATTTACACTGCTCCTTCGTCGCAAAGTAGTTACACGCATTGTCAAAGCATACTCTTAACCCGCAGTCCCCTCTCATCGAGGAAACCTTCTTCATGTTCTCACCGCTTCTCGTAACCTTATCATAAAAATCCGGTCTGATCGGCCATTTGACTTCGCATAGCTCCTTACCCTCATGTATCAATATAATTGCGTCTCCGCTCGCGTGAACAGTGTAAGGCGATGTCGGACTGTACCTTACATCCGCGTACAATCCGTATGGCAATAGCATGTCATTTGGAAGAGGTCTTGTACCGTCCCCCGTCCCTTTATGAGTTGCCGGTGTCATCTCGAAGACCCAAAAGACTTTCTCGAGTCCGCCCTGCCCGACTGTCGTCAGCGCTTCATCTGTTATCTTCAGCCCCTTTATTAAAAGGTCTGCCTTTAGCCTTATTGCCTGGTCTAATGTCATTAATTAAAATTAATTTGTTACTTCGGAGCTTTCTTCTTCTTGTTTCGTCTTACTCAGCTCATGTCCGCAATGATGATCGTTCAATCCCGCATTTTCTCTTAATATATCGAATAATATCCCGCCCGTGAAACAGTCTCCGCATATCGGGGCGTCCTCTTTCCAGTATTCTTCTGTACCTATAAAATCCATGTTCTTTAAAATTATATCAGCCGCTTCCAAGTGTGTATCCATCATCCACTGGTATGTCGGAGGTCTGAATCCTTCGAACTGGCTTCCTGTCTCCGGACTAAACGGCACAACGATCGGGATTATTCCCCTCTCACTGCTCCACTGCACACCTTCCAGCAATGTTTTCTTCGGTTCGAGTCCTGCAATCATTGCTGTAAACACTCTTCCTCTGCCAAAATGATCGACCGCTTTTATCAGTGACTCTTCCCACAGGTCTCTGCCTATGTTCGCGTCCTTGCCCGGCACGATCGCCTTCCAGTATCCCTTATCGAATACCTCGAAATTATATGAAACCGAATGCAGTCCAAGCTCATGGATCAATTTAACGTCTTCTATGTTCTTAGTTGGGGAAATAGTCATCAATACCTTTGTCCTTTCCCTGTCATTCGTAAATGGGAATCTCTCAGCGAGTTCCTCAAGTATCTGTATGGTTCCGCCAAGCCCCTGCTTGTCGTGCGGTGTACCTCTCGTGAGAATTGACTTTGGATCTGTGTGATATTTCTTAGCCGCCGCGATTACGTCGGAAACCTGCTTTGCGTTCTTTCTCGCGTTTGATATGTTCTCTTCCGGGTAAAAATCCTGCGCCGGAGTCAGGTTGCAAAACCTGCACTCATGTCCCGTCCTGAAATAATCACAATAATAATTCCAGGTGAAGTTCAAATTGCATGTCCCGTTATATACTACGATCTTCTCAAATGCTGTTAGATCTGATGTGAAGTTCTTCGCGAACGCGGGCAGTCCTACAAAATCCGCGTCGCATACTTCATCGCTGTTCCTATCCTGTACGTACAGCTTGCCGTTTCCGATCCTCAGCCTGAAGTTTGCTTCCGGGTTCTCCCTTATCTGGCAATATATTTCGTGAGGAAGTCTCAGCTCTGCCGGTAAAAAGCACATTGCCCTCTCCTCGTCCCATCCCTGGTCCATCAGGTCGTACCTTAGCTCTGTCAGTCGCAAACCGTTCACCAGCAGGTCGCACTTCAATTTTATTAACTCTTTCCTATCCATTTCTATTTATTTATTAACTATTTTTTTAATTCTTTCAATTACTTTAAAAATGTTATTCTGAATTTCCTCATTTTTAAATCTGATAAATTTTATTCCTGTATTCAATAAAAAATCTGATCTCATTTCATCATGTTCGGCTTGCTCCTTTTTATCGTGAATCGGTCCGTCAACTTCAATTGCCAACTTCAACTTTGGAGCATAGAAATCAAGAACAAACCGTTCAACACTATATTGCCTCTTAAACCTTATTCCTTCAACCTTTCCATTTTTCAAATATTCCCATAAAAATGACTCTGCATCAGTTGATTTCTTCCTAAGCTCTCTCCTTTTCTCCTTCTCTGAAACTTTATTATAAATCTTTGTCATTACCGGATTCTTAATAAATGCGCTTCTATGCCAAAGCTACTCTGGCTCCCCTCTCCTTTACAAGGAGAGGGGCTGGGGGTGAGGTAAAATCCCCTAACCAATTAAGAAAAATCCGTCCGCTCATAACTGTCCACCCATAACCCCCATAGCGAGTTCCAATCAGCATTATACCCTTCTTAAACCGGCCCTCGCGGAAATCGCCGTTCATGATCACCGAAAGGTGATTAATAGCCATTACGGAAATCGGCGTTAAGAAATTATGAGTGAAATGCGTCGTTCCCGCAAGGCGAACGGACGGCAAAAACTGTCCGAGCGAAGCGAGTTTTTTTGCCGTAGCATTGAACGAAATAATTTTAGACGATTTACGTTAGGCTGCCCTTTTGGTTCTTTTGGGCAAGCAAAAGAACAGGTACAAGATTTTAAGCCGCGCCTTTTTGGTACTTTTGCGGCGAGGCAAAAGTACATAAAATATCTTAAACAGGTAAAAGAACAGGTACCATAATTAAGTCGCACATTTCTGATACTAAAGATCACCCCGCCTGATCACTTTACTCTTGCTCCCCTCTCCTTATAAAGGAGAGGGGCTGGGGGTGAGGTAAAACAAAAAAAGTCTTAGAGGTATAATACCTCCAAGACTTTAACTTGTAAACTAATAAACTCTTACTTCCATGATCCTGCCGGAGGAAAAATAGAATGTGATTTCACATTTGCATTATCCCATGATCCTGCAGGTGGAAATATTGAGTGAGATTTCTCGCTCGCATTTTCCCATGATCCTGCCGGAGGAAATATAGAATGTGACTTTTCACATGCTTTGTCCCATGAGCCGGCTGGCGGAAAAATTGTGTGTGAAGATTGTTTGATTTCTTTTACGTCCATGGATTTTTTGAATAATTAGTTTCGAAACTATTGTAAAATAAAAAGAATAGATTTTAGTATCAATTTAAATATTCATAATATTTTATATTTATCACCCCGAAAATGCCATAAATATCAATATTAATAACCCGCTCGTAGCCAGTACCGCGTGCACGTATGCCAGCCATTTCGGAATTTCCACCTCCATTATGTCCCTAACAAACATCACAGATCCCAGTCCCGCCGCAATAAAAAATACTCCAAAAGGAAGTAAAACCGGAATATTCTCAGAATATGAGATATATACTATCAAAAGAACTATCCCTATACCATTCAATATCCCGTGCGGTGCAGCTAACTTCTTCGACGGGTGATCACCCTTTATAACTCTCTTAAACAAACGGCTTCCCAAAAACGACGACACCAAAAATATCCCGACTATTATATATAACATTTTTTAAAATTTACCCCTTCAAATTGTCATTCCCGCGAAAGTCTATGATCCGACTTGTAGGACGGGAATCCAGACCATGTACTTAAAACGTCTCTAAAACTTTTATCCCTTAATACAAACTTGAAACGTGTAACGATAAAAACGGCATTATAAAATTGCACTTAAAACCACACTACTAAAACCATACGAAAATCGTCGTTAAAAAACTTTAATTATACCTCTTTATAAACCGGCCATCGCGGAAATCGTCGGCCATGATCACCGAAAGGTGATTAATAGCCATACGAAAATCGTCGTCCATGATCACCGAAGGTGATCGATAGCCATTACGGAAATCGGCGTTAAGAAATTATGAGTGAAATGCGTCGTTCCCGCAAGGCGGAACGGACGGCAAAAACTGTCCGAGCGAAGCGAGTTTTTTTGCCGTAGCATTGAATGAAATAATTTTAGACGATTTACGTTAGGCTGCCCTTTTGGTTCTTTTGGGCAAGCAAAAGAACAAGTACAAAATTTTAAGCCGGCGCGTTTTTGCCTGCCCCTTACGGGGGTACTTTTGCGCGGTCAAAAGTACATGAGAAAATTTACATCAAGGCAAAAGAACTATGACGAAGTCAATGTTCACTTTGATCTGTGCTCCGCCTTTACCACTGAATATATTCCTCCCCTCACCGTGAATTCACCCTTCACCTCCATCCACTTCGGCTTTAATACGCTCACCAGGTCTTCCAGAATCCTGTTCACAACGTTCTCGTAGAATATCCCTTCGTTCCTGTACGATTGCAGATAGTACTTCAGTGACTTCAGCTCCACACACTTCTTCTTCGCGATGTACGTTATCGTTATCATGCCAAAATCCGGCTGCCCGGTCTTCGGACATACAGAGGTGAACTCGTCCGCGTGATGCTCGATAATATAATCCCTTCCCGGAAATGAATTATCGAACACCTCCAATAGCTTCACCTTATTTTCATCCGTCTTCTTCACATCAAATTTCTTCATGAAATGCTTTTTTAATTATTAAAAATCTAACCCAAAATCGCCGAAGGCGGTTCCTTACGGCATTATGAAATCGTTTGACTAATTATTACAAAAGTTAATTCCTTCTAATCCCGGCCATCGCGGAAATCGTCGTCCCTCCGACTCGTCGGAGGGTAAAATTGTGAGGCTTTTTGCGCTCCCGACGAAGTCGGGATGGGAAAATATTGTTTGAGCAATAGTGAACCTGATATTTAAGACTGCATTTAACCGCGAGTTTATTTTCCCGAGCAAAAAACGGAACAATTGTTAGACGTATTTACGCCTGGCCTTGATCTTTTGGTTCTTTTGCATCAAGGCAAAAGAACTATGACGAAGTCAAATGTTTTCATTAAGCCGTGCCTTTTTGCCTGCCCCTACGGGGGTACTTTTGTGGCAAGACAAAAGTACGTAAAAAATTTTCTTTGTGTTCTTTTGGGCAAGCAAAAGAACAAATACAAAATAACTAATATACAAAATCCTTCCCTATATCCTTAAACGCCACTCCCTGCATATCCTTCTCCGAAATGTTCTCCGCCTCCACGCGCCAGTCTATCCTGAGATCCGGATCATTATACATTATACTCCGCTCGCTTTCCTTATTATAGTATGCTGTACACTTATAAAGGAATATCGCCTCATCCGACAAAACACTAAATCCATGCGCGAACCCCGGTGGTATCCATATCTGCATATGATTATCCTCGGTCAGCTCTGCCTCGGCATACTCACCATATGTCGGTGACCCGTGCCTTATGTCCGCTGCCACGTCCAGTACTCGCCCCTTTACCACCTGGCACAGCTTCCCTTGCGCGTACTCCCCCACCTGGTAATGTAATCCCCGTATCGTACCCCGCTTCGACTTACTCACATTATCCTGCACGAAGCTCACGTCCACACCCTCCTGCACATACCGCTCCTCATTATACGACTCGAAAAAAAATCCCCGCTCATCCGGAAATATCCGCGGCTCGATCAGCAGGACGCCCGCTAGGTTTGTTTTCGTTACCTTCACGCGCTGGCCTCCGCGAGGAATTTAGTGAGGTAGGTGCGGTAGAGGGACGCGGGCATCGCGTGGACGAGCCGATCGAGCTCCTCGTGCGAGATATAGCCGCGCGCGTAGGCAATTTCCTCTATGCAGGCCACCTTCAGGCCCTGGCGGTCCTCGATGACACCGAAGAAATTCGATGCCTGGAGGAGCGCCTCGGGTGTACCGGTATCCAGCCACGCGACCCCGCGTCCGATCTTTTCTACGTAGAGTTTTTCGCGGGAGAGGTAATCTTTATTTACGTCGGTGATCTCGAGCTCGCCGCGGGCGGAGGGTTCCATATTTTTTGCTATGCCGACAACGTCATTGTTGTAAATGTATAGTCCGGGGACAGCGTAATTGGATCTTGGCGCTTTGGGTTTTTCTTCGATGGAGATGGCTTTGCCGGATTTATCGAATTCTACTATTCCGTAGCGCTCCGGGTCATTGACGCGGTAACCAAAGATCGTCGCGCCGTCGTTATTCTCCAAACCGTTATAGAAGAAGGAGAGATTACCGTAGAAGATATTATCGCCGAGTATGAGTGTAACACTGTCATTGCCGATAAATTTTTCGCCGATGATAAAGGCTTCGGCTATTCCGTTAGGCGCGGGCTGTAAGGCGTACTCGATATTGATGCCGAGGTGTTTGCCGTCGCCGAAGAGTTTTTCGTAGAGCGGAATCGTTTCTTCGTTAGAAATTATGAGTATGTCACGGATGCGTCCGAGCATTAGTATAGAGAGCGGATAGTAAATGAGCGGTTTGTCATAGATGAGCGTGAGCTGTTTGCTGTAAACCTTTGAGACGGGGTACATCCGGCTCCCCGCACCGCCCGCAAGAATAATTCCCTTCATTAAAAAATCCCTTCTATGCCCCACTTTTATAGCCGAGGCACGTTTTTACTTTTGAAATTTTAAATCGTGTTGGTTATCTTTTATTAAATTAAACCCCGAAGCAATGAAAACCACAATTTTAATTACCGCCCTGACCTTTTTTATCTCGCTGACCGCATTTACAAGTTCATACGCCGATAACGAACCTCCTGTTAATCCAAAGACATACACAAAACAGGATATTGAAAAAATAGCGGAAAAATTTCTTAATAATAATCTAAAAATCAATGAACCGGCGATAGTGGACGTGGATGGTGATAATGTGTTCGATATTCTGAATTTCAGCTCAGAGGGTAACGTGGAATTCTACAGGAATACGGGAAGTAATGAGGCGCCGGTCTTTGTGCTGGAGGATAAGGAGTATGGTGACGTGGGGACGTACAATACATTCTTCGACGGGATGCCCGTGCCGGTCTTTTTCGCGGACGCGGATGGTGATAATGACCTGGATGTTTTTGCGGTGATGGGTAAGACGTTCGATAAGAAGACGAACACAACGAATTACGAGGTGCAGAAGCTGGAGAATTCAATGTTCCTGGATCATTATACTTTGATAACGATAATACTGGTGCTGGTGATAGTGGTATTGTTGATAGCGATTTTGTAAGGAATAAAGATCTGCCACTGAGGCACAAAGGACACTGAGAAAAGATTTTATTAAGGCGGCGCAAGCCGCCTTTTTTGTTTATATAACCCCCCTTAGTCCCCCTCTACGAGGTCGTAGACCCTTTGTAAAATGGGGGATAGTCCCAATAAGAAAACTAGTTTTAAAGACGGTCTGTGACCGCCTTTTTTTGGTAGAGTCCACCCTGTATCACAATAATCTTTATTGAAAATCCAAAACATAAACAGTATTTTCAAAAAATTGTAATCCATACTATAAAATGTCATTTGAATCCGCATTTGAACAAGTAAAACAATTAGTTGAGGATTTCAAAACTCACGAAAAACAATACCTTTCTCCTGAATATTCCGAAGCACAAGTTAGAAAAGATTTTATTGATAAATTTTTTATAGCACTTGGGTGGGATGTAAATCACGATATTCAAAAAAATCCTTATGAGCAAGAAGTAAAAGTAGAGAAAAATGTAAAGGTTGGAACAGCTCAAAAAAAGGCTGATTATTCTTTCAGCTTATCACCAAACTTCACTGATTCTAAGTTTTATGTAGAAGCAAAAAAACCATCTAAATCTCTAAAAAAAGCTGATGATTATTTTCAAGCAGTAAGATATGGGTGGAATTCACAACATTCCGTAGCAGTTCTAACTGACTTTGAAGAATTTCACATAATTGACTCACGTTTTAAACCAGATGTTAAAACATCTATTGATAGATGTATTCAGCAGTACCACTACTCCCAATATACTATTGAAGAAAAATTTAGAAAAATCTACCACCTATTCTCCCGAGAGGATGTATCAAAAGGGTCACTCGACAGATTTGCTGATCTGTATATGCCTAAACCTAAGAAAAATTTTCAAAAGGGATTATTTAAAGGTGGTTTCCAACAGGTTGATGATTCATTTCTAAAAGAATTAGATGAAATTAGGGAAGTACTTGCCCGAGCTATAAAGAAATCAAATCCATCCTTTACAGGCGAAGTTTTAACAGAGACAGTGCAGAGAATAATTGACAGACTTGTATTCATTAGATTTTTGGAGGATAAACTTATAGAACCAGAACATATTATAGATGGACTAGGAAGCAAAGGAGATTTATGGAAGGAATTTATTTCAGAAAGTAGAAAGCTTGATACTAAATATAATGGATTAGTTTTTAAAAAACATTTAATAGATGAATTAGATTTCAAACCTCCTGCTTACAAAATCTTTGAAGATATTTGTAATGATTTATCCCATGTAAATTCTCCATACAATTTCGCTCAAATTCCTATTCACATATTAGGTTCAATTTATGAAAGATTCCTTGGAAAAGTTGTTAGCTCGACAAGTAAAATGGCAACGATTGAGGAAAAACCTGAAGTACGCAAGTCAGGTGGTGTATATTATACACCTCAATATATAGTTGATTACATAGTTCAAAATACTATAAAGGAATTTATAGAAGGAAAGAGCCCCAACGAAATATCAAAAATGAGTTTCGCAGATATTTCCTGCGGAAGTGGATCATTCCTTATAACTGTTTTTGATACTTTAATTAGATACCACGGGAAATGGTTTAATAATCATCCTGATGAAGCAAAAAAAGCGGGATGCAAGTATAATGATGAAAAAGGTACTTATGGGCTTAGATTACACCAAAAGCAACAAATACTTTTAAATAATATTTATGGAGTCGATATCGATTATCAGGCAGTAGAAGTAACACAGCTTTCACTATTCCTTAAATTATTAGAAGATGAGACTATGGCATCTGCTGATGAACAATTAGTTATGATGAAGGAAAAACTATTACCAGATTTAAGTCGAAATATTATTTGTGGGAATTCCCTTATTGGAACTGATATTTACGAGGGAAATCTATTCCCAACTGAGGAAGAAAAAAAAATAAACGCTATGAATTTTGAGGATAGGTTTCCGGATATTATGAAAAAGGGTGGATTTGACGTTGTTCTTGGTAATCCGCCTTGGGGTCAGAAGGCTGTCAAATTTTCAAATATTGAAAAGCAATACTTACTGAAAACGTACCCATCCTCAATAATTGGTATTCTAGATTTCTTTAGATTTTTTATAGAGAAATCTACAAAGCTAATAAGACAAAGAGGATACTTCGGTTTGGTCCTTCCGGATATACTTCTTTTAAAACAATATGATTCTACGCGAAAATTAATTTTGGAACAACATAAAATAAAAAAAATAGATTACTGGGGAATGGTATTTGAAAGTGTAAACCTCGATGTAATTTCAATTATTTCAGAAATTAATTCAAACAATAAAACTAATTCGATAGAAGTATATATTCATAATGAAGACAAACCTGTTGAAAAGAAAATTCATCAAAGTTTGTTTCGAGAACTTGATGGATTTAAATTTAATTTATTCTTAGATGCAGAAACTAAAAATATCCTTGATAAATTTAAATTATATACGAAATTCGGAGATTTATTCATCATTAGAGAAGGAATCCATTCAGGAAATATAAGAGGAAAATTATTTATTCCAGAAAACATCAATCCATTTTGTAAAAGATTAATATTTGGAAGAGACGAAATAAAAAGATATTTTCTGAAATGGCAAGGGATGTGGGCAAACTACAAAAAAGAGTTGATTGACAAAGAAAAGGGAGAGTATGCTGGGCTAGGAAAGCCAGAGTATTTTGAAAATGATAAGATTGTTGTAAGACGAACCGGCGATTTTGTTTTGGCTAATATTGATACCGAAGGATATTATTTTAGTAATAATGTTTTTGTTTGCATCCCACAAGGGAAAGATATCGATTTATTTTATATATTGGGTATTTTAAACTCAAAATTAATGACCTGGTTTTACCGAAAAATACAACCTCGCAAAGGTAAGCTCTTCTCGGAATTAAAGATAAACCAATTAAGCCAGTTTCCAATAAAGATTTGTAGTGATAAAAATAAAATAGAAAGATTGACAAAGTTGGTTAAAGAAATAATTAAAACCAATAAATTACTATATGAATCTAAAATAGAAAAAGACAAGAACCTGTATGAAAGTAAGTTTAAAGCCCTAGATAACGAGATAAATAACCACGTATATTCAATTTACAAACTAAATAATCGAGAAATAAAATTAATTGAAAACTCTAACTAATATAAGAGAATTATCATGGCAAAAACTTTAATTGTTGAACGACATGCTTGGGAAACTGGTGGAGGTCAACAGCAACTTCAATTTGTACTTAGAGTAGCAAAAGCTTTCTTCCCAAACCACAGAAGGACTACTTACATAAATGTTAATGTTTTCCCACCTAACAAATTAGGATTCAAACCTTTTACTAAAAAAATTTCAATTTCTAAAGAGTATCCGAATGGTACTAGAAGGACCAATGGATTTTCTGAGATAGGATCTTTACTCCATAATACTTCAGCTTTTATCTTTTTTGAGGAAACTGGCACCAAAGGCAATTACAATGTTTGGTGGCAACTAGATAAAGCAATCGTTGCAGCAAAATATAAAAATTGGCATCAGGGAGTTAACAATCAAAACGGTAGAGGTAGATTATCTACGATTGTTTCTACAAAGGTTCCCAATCCTATTGTAAGGATATAGACACTTAAATGTAAAAAATAAAGATGGTATATTTTACGCTTTTTTCAAAGAAAAAAAGTATAGATACCCGCCCGAGGCAGGTTACGCGCATTAACAAGATTCTTCGCTCCGCTCTCCGAAGGAGTCCTTCGGACAGAATGACATTTAAGAAAAAAGTATAGATGCGTATATAACCTTTATATCCTATTTTTGGGGGATGGCATTTGCTATTTTGGGTGAGTTGGTAATTAATCATTTGGAGAGCATATGAGGAGTTTGAGTTTAAAGCCAGATTCAACCCACCCCTACACCCCTCTCCCGCATCAAGTGCGGGATAAACTAGGAGGGAATTCATAGTTATGACCAGAGAGGAAATCTTAGACATTTATTATACGTTGAAGCGGAACCTGGGGAGGAAGCCTTCGGGGGAGGAGTTTCACAGGATAACACGGGTGAAGAGGCGCGACGTGATAAAGGGCTTCCGCTCGTACGGGGAGCTGATGGAGGAGGCGGGAGACACACCTTACAAGTTTAAGTCGAGAGTGTACAGGGACGAGGATTATATGGAGACCCTGGGGGGATTTTTGCGGGAGACCGGGAGGAGACCGACACAGTCGGACTGGCTGTACAGGGAGCTGAAACCGATACAAAGCGCTTACACGAGGCGGTTCAAATGCAGGTGGGCGGAGATGTGCAATGTCTTCTACGCGTGGGCTGAGGGTAAGCCGGAGTGGGCGGACGTGCGGGAGGTGATCGAGAGGAAGGGACTGCTGACGGAGGCCGAACGAAGGGAGAGGAAACCGGAGATGGCGGAGAGCGAGGGTCTTTATATGTCGGTTCCGCCGTCGGTGTCGGGGCTGATAGAGCTGGCTTACGGGAACGGGCAGGCGCTGGCATTCGAGAGGAAGTGCGCGGAGGCATTCGGGATGCTGGGTTACGAGGTGCGGGCTTACGGTCAGGGCAAGGGGCGCATGCCGGACGGGGTCGCGGAGGACCCGATAAGTAAGTACGCGGTCATCTACGACGCTAAGTCGCGGAAGAGCCGTTACACACCGGGTACGGATGACAGGCGGGTGTGCGAGTACATACGCGAGCAGAGGAAGGTGCTGACGGGACGGGGCTTCGACATGGTGTATTTTCTTACGGTGTCGTCGGAATTCGGGCTGATACCTCCGGCGTGGATATTCAGGGTGCAGTCGGAGACGGGGTGTCCCCCGTCATTTATCACGGCGGAGAATATGCTGAGGCTGATCGCGATGAAAATAAGGAACCCGCGTACGGTGGATACGGGTGCGATGAAGAGATTGTTCGTGAACGCGGGAGAGATAAGGGAGAAGGATGTGAAGGGAGTTGTTTAGGCAATGACACAACCCGGCGAAAAGCCGAAGAAGAAAGAAAGAAATGTTTATGTTCTTTTGCCTTGATGCAAAAGAACCAAAAAATCAAGGCTCGGGTGTAAATTGTCTAACAATTGTTACGTTTTTTGCTCGGAAAAATAAACTCACTTCGCTTCGCTCGTTCAAACAGAATTTTTCCGCACTCTGCAATACAGAGTGACGCAAAAAGCCTCACAATTTTACTTCCTCCCGGCAAGCCGGGATCCAGCCGACAATTTACACACGGCCGAAAGAACCACGCTCTAAGAGTCATCTTCCTGAATAGTCATAGACCGCAAAAAGATATTTTGGGCATAAAAAAACCCTCTTTGTAAGAGGGCTTTTTTAGTAAGACTTGTTTAAGGAGCTTTACGCACGCTGAACGTTTACAGCAGCAGGTCCTTTTTCGGAATTCTCTACATCGAATGTAACTTCGTCACCTACTTCGAGGTCGCTGAAGTTTACATCGACGAGCTTGCTGGCGTGAAAGAAAATGTCCTTGTCGGAATTTTCCGCAGCGATGAAGCCGAAATTTTTGTCGGTCAATCTCTTGATCGTACTTTTCATTAAACTTGTGTTAAAATGTATAAAAATTTTTAAATTCGTAAGAGTTGTATATGCGGAGGTAAAATTTAGACGCTCACTACACTATTTAACTAATACTGGTACAAAAATAACTATAATAATTGAAAAAAACCAAGCAAAAAAATAAGGGCTATACCACTAATTAACACAAATTAATGCGAATTTTAAAACTATTTAACCACGGAGACACTGAGAAAACGAAGGAAAGGAATTATGTTCTTTTGCCTTGATGCAAAAGAACCAAAAAATCAAGGCTCGGGGTGTAAATTGTCTAACAATTGCTGCGTTTTTTGCTCGGGAAAATAAACTCACTCCCCCGAATCCTCGGGGTCGTTCAGACAGAATTTTCCCGCACTCTGCAGAGCATAGTGGCGCAAAAAGCCTCACAATTTTACTTCCTCCCGGCAAGCCGGGATCCAGCCGACAACTTACACACGGCCGAAATGAAAAAGACAAGGAATGACATTTAATAACCAAGGAGGTCTTCGATGGCTTTTTCGACGCGGGGAACGCCGGGAAGCATTTCTTTTTCGAGTCCCATGTTGAGCGGGACGGCGGGGACATTAACGGAGCCGACGAACTGTACTGGAGCGTCGAGTGATTGGAAGCACTCGCGGGATATCCTTCCGGCAAGAGATTCAGCGAATGAGTTTAGTATCTGCTCTTCGGTAACGACAAGAGCTTTGCCGTGTTTTTTTACGGAAGCGTAGATGGCTTCTTCGTCGAGGGGATTTAGGGTGCGGAGATCCAGGACTTCGACCTGCCCGGGGAATTTTTTGGAGGCGTTGACCGCCCAGTGGACGCCCATACCGTAGGTAATCACGGTGACGGACTCCCCTCTTTCTACTTTAGAATCGTCGGCGGACTGGAAGACGCGGGCTTTTCCGAAGGGGATGACGTAATCTTCCGACGGCTCGGGACATTTCGCGAGATCGGTGCCGGGGACTTTGCTCCAGTAGAGTCCTTTGTGTTCGAACATCACGACGGGATTGGGATCGTACCACGCGGACTTCATGAGGCCTTTCATGTCGGCAGCATTGCTGGGATACGCGATCTTTATGCCTCGTATCGGGAGGAAGCTGGATTCGATACAATCGGAATGGTAAGGACCACCGCCGCCGTACGCACCGACAGGTATCCTTATCACACACGACACGGGAAATTTTCCGCACGAGAGGTAATGGGATTTTGAAATTTCCACGACGAGCTGATTCACACCCGCCCACGCGTAATCCGCGAACTGTATCTCGACGAAGGGACGCACACCGACCGCAGACATTCCGACCGTAGAGCCGACGATGTATGCTTCGGTGATAGGTGTATTAAAAACGCGGGCGTCACCGTATTTTTCTGCGAGAGTGGCGGCTTCACGAAAAACCCCGCCGAGTCTTCTGCCTACGTCCTGTCCATACAGGATGGCGTTGGGATTATCACGCATAATTTCATTCACGGCAAAGAGCGCGGCATCAACCATAACTACAGGGTCTTTGCCATCGGGCTTGCGTGTCCCCTTCTCTTCAGTAATAGGAGTAGGAGCAAACTCGTATTTGTATAATTCCTCGGGCGCAGGTTCAGGGGCATCAACCGCACGCTGGAAATCTGCAGCGGCTTTTTCCTCAGCTTCGTTTTCAATACGTGTGATGGTGGAAGCAGGAACGCCGGCTTTTTCGAGGAGTTTTTTCATTTTAGGAATCGGGTCGTCCTTCGCGTGCTTAGCCAAGTCAGAATCGGAACGGTACCACTCTTTGCGGACACCAGATGTATGGTGACCAAGGAGCGGGACTTTCGCATGGAGAAGCATGGGAGCGCGTTCCTCGCGAACATATTTCATCGCCGACGCAACCTTTCGGAAGGAGTCCTCGAAGTCGGAGCCATTAGCGCGCATGCGTTTCATTCCTTTGAAACCCGCGGCGTATTCATAAGCATCCATCGCAGACATCTCGTCACCGCTTGCGGAAATCGCCCAGTCATTATCTTGCACAAAGTATAGTATGGGAAGTTTTTTGAGGACAGCCATCTGGAACGCCTCGGCAACCTCGCCTTCCGTAATGGAGCCGTCTCCGAGAGAGCAAATCGCAATGGGGAGCTCACCTTTATAGTCACTCTTTCCGCTTGCGCTGCTTTTTGCCCAGTCGGCAAGCCTGGCAGACTGCAAATAAGATAATGCATGCGCCATACCGGTCGCGGGGATAACCTGCATACCTGTCGCGCTTGACTGGTGCGGAATGGTCGGGAATCCTTCGCGCCTAATCGCCGGGTGACCGTAGTAGCTTCTACCTCCCGTGAACGGGTCATCGGCTTTGGCAAGGAGCTGGAGCATGAGTTCATACGGCTCGAAGCCAAGACCGAGGAGCACGGATTCATCACGGTAATAGAGGCTGACAAAGTCTATAGGCAGTATCTGGAACGCAAGCGAAAGCTGTATGGCTTCATGTCCCGCAGATGTGGAGTGGACGTATTTGGTTATCTGGCGGTTCTCGTCGTAAATGCGAGCCATTGCACGCGCCGTACGCATGAGGCGGTAGGCTTTTTCGAGTGTATCTTTGTCTATAGAAACGGACATTAAGTCTTTAGGTTATTTTTGTTGGTGATAACACCAACAACGGCGCATCACCAAGAACGGCATAAGTAATGAAAATTTTGAATTAATCATGTAAGATAGGTTTTTTAGAGGTGGGAATAAATTCAATTTTCAGGGATAATACCCCGGTATAAAAAACGCGCCTTCAGGCGCGTTATAATCGTAGAAAATACCGAGACCGAATAGAAAATAATTCTCGTTCAAACGGTGGGTCTGGATCCCCGCTTTCGCGGGGATGACAAACTATACACTACAGGTAGAGGTCGCGGTTGTCCTCTATGTCGGCTCTTTCTTTTAGGTTAGTGAGCCAAGCCTGTACGACCTGCTGTTGTTTTTGCTGGTAAATCTGCGCGCGTATCTGCGGAGCCTGCGCAATATAAAGTTGTTCGTTAAACGGCGTCTTATTCAATACCTTCACAAAGTAATAGCCTTTGAGACCTTTTACAGGACCGGAAACCTGTCCGGGTTCCATACTAAAGACAGTATTGAGAAGGTTATAATCCATCCCGACATTCGGTGACGGCGCGGCATAAGTCATGCTGTCAATGGTTTCAAACGCCACCTCTTTATTTGCCTCGGCAACAGCGGAGAAATTACCGCCCTGAACCTGAGAAGCCAGCGCATCGGCTTTAGCTTTAAGAATATTATATTTATTCTCAAGTATCACCTTAGGCATAATAAGAGTCTGTTTTATTTCATCGAAGTTCTTATATCCCGCGGGTATCTTTTCAGTGATCTGCATAACGGCATATCCGCCCTGTACCTTTACGGGAGAATGCGCTTTACCGGGGTCATTGTCAAAACCAAATTTAACAAGGCTTGTATTACCGGGCGCGATAGGCACGGAACCGTTTTTGAATACGTCACCGGAATTTGTGACAGGGAATTTATATTCGACTGCGAGCGAATCGAGCGTCTTGCCGTCCTTAGTTTTATTATATATCTCTTCTGCTTTAACCTTCGCGATCTGTTTTGTCGTTGGACCAGGTTTTATCGATTCTTTTATTTCAGAAAACTTAAATTCTTTATTAGTCTTATCTTCAATCTTGATTATGTGATAGCCGAACTGCGTCTTTATAGGACCGACTACAGAACCAACCGGATTATTGAACGAGGCATCTTCGAACTCTTTCACCATAGCGCCTTTTGTAAACCAACCGAGATTACCGCGATTTTGTTTAGCGCTTGGGTCTTCAGAAAGCTGGAATGCCAGTTCACCAAAGTCGGAACCATCATTAATTTTTTTCAACAGCTCATCGGCTTTTTGCTTTGCCGCGGCAGTGTCGGTACCAAAGTTTATAAGTATGTGAGAAGCTTTTACGTATGTATCTTCCCCGTCCTTAGATTCGATCAATTTAACAATCTTGAAACCGTCTTCATCTTTAATTACGTCCGAAACGTCGCCATTTTGCGCGCCCATGAGGAACTTCATTGCACCGCTTTTGATAGCGTTAGGCTTTTGGAAATCCGCAACGTATTTAGTTTCGGAGTTGTTATTTACAAACTCGATGAAAGATGAATCAGCGGGATCGAGAGTCTTAAACTCGGTAAGGAGAGCCTTAATGCGGTTCTCAGTATCAATAGAGTCCTGCGCGGAAGGAGTCTCCGGCACTATAAGATAATTGAAGCGGACGGCTTCCTGCTGAGTGAAATCTGATTTATGCGCTTCGTAATAAGCTCTCATCTGTTCGTCAGTAACGTTATTGACCGACGGGTCGGTAACTCCGCTAACAGGTAGAAGCAGGTATTCGAAGCTAGCTTTTAAATTATCGTCTTTGTATTTCTGTAAAACTTCCTGTTCGCTAACGAGGATAGATGCCGTGATGACGTTTTGCAGTTTCTGAAGTTCGAGAGTTCTCCTGAGACCCTGCTCAACCTGGCTCCAGAACTGAACGACCTGAGGTTCTTTAGAAGCGAGCGCGGCCTGGTATGATTCGTAATTGAAAACTCCTGTGGAGTCCATAAAATACTGGCGAATATTTTCCGGGAGTGTTTCAGGTCTTTTGTATATCCAATCGAGAACTTCCTGATCGTTCACTTTGATGCCAAGCTTTTTCATTTCCTGGTTAAGGAGAATATTCTGCACCATTTCATCCCACACTTGTGTCCTGATCTGTTCCATCGTGGCATCGTCTATATCCGCTGTAGGATTATTAGCTCTGATCTGTTGTATCCTTGACTGCACAGCCTGTTCAAAATCCGCGGCAGTAATTTCTTCTCCGTTGACCTTTGCAAAAACGTTACCGCCTTTGCTCATTCCCATATATTCCATACCCCATTCAAAAACAATGGTAGCAAGGAAGGCAACAATAAGTATAATAATGATGAGGGGCATTTTATCCCTCATTTTATTCATTATACCGGTACTATGATGATATCTATTTCTATTCGCCATTTAAGTTGTTTATACTTCTGTGAAAACCGTAATTAAATTGAATAATTAAACAAATCAAACATGAAACCTACCTGTTTTAATCAGTAAAATCAATGACATAAACCCTCTATCCAGTAACAGACTCGCCTTTATGCAGCAATATCAAATTATCTTAAGCTTAACTCGTAAATAGCACTGTAACCGAAAGCAGGAATATTCTCGTCCAGAATTGCTTAATCTAGATTCCCGCTTTCGCGGGAATGACAAACTAAGTCTTCAGCAAATTATCGACATAAGTGTATGGGTCATTATTCCTCTCGTAAATAGAGGGAAGATTCTTCTTTAGGTCCTCAGTATGGGCAGAATTCCAGAAAGTGGTCTGCAGACGGTCGTTTACCAGCTCGTTTATCTTTTTAACGAGGTTAGAGGTTCGTTTTTTTCGAAGGAACCCGCTTTCCTCGAGGTGATTTGTATGGCGCATAATTTCCTCGAGCAGTTCTGTGATGCCCTCGTTTTTGATGCTCGCCGTATTTAACACTTTGATCTCCCAGTTATCTTCGGACGGGGGTTTCAGGTGAATGATATTTCTAATCGTGGTCGCAACACCCGCAGCACCTTCCCTATCGGATTTATTGACGACGAAAATATCGGCAATCTCCATAAGCCCTGCTTTCATAGCCTGCACCGCGTCGCCGGATTCGGGAACGAGAACGACAACGGTCGTATCGCAGGTCTGAGCGATGTCTAGTTCCGACTGACCCACGCCGACTGTTTCTATAAGAATAAAATCTTTTCCGGAGGCGTCGAGTATGTCGCATGCTTCGACGACGGATTTGCTGAGACCACCGAGACTGCCTCGTGTTGCCATAGAGCGAATAAATACCTCGGGAAGCAGTCCAACCTCCTGCATGCGTATCCTGTCACCAAGTAACGCTCCCCCTGTGAACGGGCTCGTCGGGTCGACGGCAATAATGCCGACCTTATGACCGCTGTCGATGAGCATTTTAGCGAGACAATTTGTAATTGAAGATTTTCCGGCGCCGGGAGGACCGGTTATACCAATGCGGTGAGCTTTGCCGGTGTATTTAAAAATGTCTTTTAGTAGTTCGGTACTGCCAGCTGAGCCGTCCTCAACAATGGAAATAGCACGCGAGATGGCGCGTTTGTCACCGTTTCTCAGATCATTAATAAATTGTTCGTTCACTTCCATTAGCTTTGTTTCTTTGCGTTTGCCAGCTCCCAGTTCCACGCAGTGCGGAGCATATCATCGAGATCTTTTTCGACTTTCCACCCGAGGACTTCATTAGCTTTTTTTGTATCGGAGTAGATACTGGTAATATCGCCGGCTCTTCGCGGACCTATCTTGTAATTCAGTTTTTCACCGGATACCCTCTCGAATGCCTGTATGACCTCCATAACGGAGGAGCCTTTTCCAGTGCCGAGATTGAAGACTTCAAACTTTTCCGTATTCTTGTTTTCGACGAGCCTGTCGAGAGCTTTTACGTGAGCTTTTGCCAGGTCGACGACGTGAATGTAGTCGCGGATATTAGTGCCGTCGGGCGTGTCATAGTCGTTTCCGTTCACGGTAAGTATCTCCCGTCTGCCGATGGCAGTCTGTGTAATATACGGGACGAGATTATCGGGGACGCCCGTAGGGAGTTCACCAATTAAAGCGGACTCATGAGCGCCGATGGGATTAAAGTAACGTAAGGTAATTGCTTTAAGGTCAGATACACGCGAGGTGTCTTTTAAAATCTGTTCGTTAACCTGTTTAGTGTAGCCGTATGGTGAAAATGCCTCTTTTATAGGAGAGTTTTCACTAACGGGAAGGTCAGAGGTCTCGCCATAAACCGTGCAGGAAGACGAAAAGACAAAGTTATTTATCCCGTGAGCATTTGTAAGTTTAACCAGGTTTATCGTTCCGCCGATATTATTGTGGTAATATTTTAGGGGATTAAGTACGGACTCGCCGACAGCTTTAAACGCGGCGAAGTGGATAACGGCTTCGATGTCTTTATTATTCTCGAAGAAGGCAGTCAGCGAAGCAAGGTCAGTAAGATCGATCTTTTCGAAAGCGGGGCGTATGCCGGTGATCTTTTCTATGCCGTCGAGAACTTCGATATTGGAATTAGAAAGATTGTCAATTATAATGACATCATAGCCGGCGTTTTGTAATTCAACCGCGGTATGCGAACCTATGTAACCCGTTCCACCTGTTACGAGAACTTTCATTAGCCGAGACTCCTGTGCCCGATATCTTTTCTGTAGTGCATACCGTCGAACTTTATTTTATCAACATTTTCATAGACAGTGGCGACAGCCTCAGCGAGCGAACTGCCTCGCGCGACAACGCTTAACACACGACCGCCGTTTGTAACGACCTGTTCTTTGTCAACACCATACTTCGTTCCTGCATGAAATACCAGCGTAGGTCCGTCCATATCGTCCAGACCTGTTATAACCTTTCCTTTTTCGTAGTCGTCCGGGTAGCCTCCCGATGCAATAACGACGCATGCGCATGAACCTCTTTCCGTTTCGAGCTTGTAATCCGCTATCTTTCCCTCAGCGGAAGCGAGAAGAAGTTTAAGGAAGTCGGATTTTATTATAGGGAGTAATGCCTGAGTTTCCGGATCGCCAAAACGGCAGTTAAACTCTATCACGTAGGGTTTTCTATCCTTATCAATCATCAGTCCAGCAAAGAGACAGCCTTTAAATTTAGATTTATCTTCGCTAAGAGCATACAGTGTCTTATCTATAATAATTTCTTTTACTTCCATGAGGAGCTCTTCATCGAGAAATTTATCAGCAGGGGCGTAAGCACCCATTCCGCCGGTATTTTTTCCTTCGTCGCCGTCGAATATCTTTTTATGATCCTGCGAGGACGGGAGGATAACATAATTTTCACCGTCTGTTATTGCAAAGACGGAAACCTCGTTGCCGGTAATGAACTCTTCAACAACAAAGCTCCAACCGGATTCTCCGAAGATGTTCTCTTCGGTAAAACTCTTTACGGTCGCCAGGGCTTCATCGAAGGACTCAGCAATGATAACACCTTTTCCGGCAGCAAGCCCGTCGGCTTTTATTACGACCGGGTAATTTATCGAGCGAAGATATGCTTCAGCTTCAGTGATATTATCTTTACCAAACGTTTCGAACGAAGCGGTAGGAATGCCGTGAGCCCTCATTAACTCCTTTGCATACTTTTTACTTGATTCGATGCGTGACGCGGACTTTGTGGGACCGAATATTTTTAAACCGTTCTTTGTAAATTCATCAACGATGCCCAGGGCAAGCGGAATTTCAGGACCGACGACAGTAAAATCAATCGAATTGTCCTTAGCAAAATCTACAAGAGCAGAAATGTCATCGGGTTTAATATTAATGGGTTCGGCAAAGCGGTCAATGCCGGGGCTTCCCAGTGTGCAGTACATTTTAGAACCGGAATCTCTAAAAGAAGGAGAAGTATAGATCCTCCAGGCAAGGGCATTTTCCCTTCCACCGTTACCTACAAGCAGGATATTCACTTTCAAAAGAATTTTGTTAAAGAATCAGATTTTATTCAATAGACAAGAGGTAGTTAAACTCAGTAGCAAGTTCCTCAGTCATTTTTTTCCTGTCGAACTGCGTGACAACCGCTTCATCCGGTTTTGGCAGTTCGCCTTTTTTGTATAATTCGTAATAGTCGAGAACGGCTTTTACGATCTCCGCGGAATCTTCATCCGGAATAAAAGTAATCGCGCCGTAGTTTTCGAGATATTTCTTTGTAACACCCTCGGGTATGCACGCAATTATCGGCTTTCTGCTTCCTATATACTCACCAACCTTTCCGGGCATGGCGGCATCTTCGTTTTCTCCCCTGCTGATGAGAAGGAAAAGAATATCGGACGACATGATGTAGCGCACACAATCAATGTGATTCAGGTAACCTGTAAGCACAACGTTATCCGCAATGCCATACTCTTTTATAAGCTTTCTATTCTCCTCAGTAACGTGCCCGATAAAACAAAATTCGATCTTGTCTTTCAGTTCAGGAAACTTATCGAAGAGAAGTTTTATAGCATCAAAGTAATACCCGGGGTCCCTGGTGTAGAAACTGCCGGAGTAAGTTATCCTCATGCGTTTAGGTTTTTCCATGGGCTCTCTCGAGGCGATCTCGAAGTCCTCGGTATCGTAACCGTGCGGGATTATCCGAACATCATTATACTCTATATTTCCGTAGCGTGCTATGATATATTCTTTAACTCTTCTATTCGTTGTAATGACCTTATTAGCGCCTCCGATAACGGATTTTTCGAGGCGGATATTCTTTAGCTTATGATAAGAAGTCGGGTAATAATTAAGCACCGGACTGTCTACCCATGCGTCGCGGTAATCGAGCACGAGAGGGATATTGTATCTCTTTTTGACTTCAAGCCCGATGAGGTGGTCCGTATATGGCGGAGCAGTCGAGTAAACAAGATCGAAGCCTCCGTAAGAATCCCATATCTCGTCAATCTTTTTCAGAGCTTTTTTCTTGAAACCAATCTTACTATCGGGGACAAAAATAAACTGCGATAAGGTGCTTCTCAGCTTACGGAATTTTTCCGCAGGGGCTTTGATCTGTATGTTCTTTGGATTGAACTTTTCCTTACCAGTTCTCTCGATAATGATGTTACTGCGCAGAGCTTCATCGAGAAGCGACTCATCGACGGCAAAGTATTTTTTAGGGCTGTCAGTAATGACAACCGGCTGCCAGCCGAACTGGGGCAGATACTTAGCAAACTTCAGCGTTCTCTGCACACCCCCCATGCCCATCGGTGGAAAATAATAGGAGATAATTAAAACCTTGTTCAAATACTACCTCATGCTAATTAATAAAACCTGCACTAAAGAACAACAAGGTCTTTAGTCGTTTTGTTTAATATCTCGCATCCGTCATCGGTTACCACAACGTCATCTTCGATCCTGACACCGCCCAGTCCTTCTACATATATACCGGGCTCAACAGTAACAACATTATTTACTTTAAGTTTGTACTTACTAAATTGATTTAATCTCGGGGCTTCATGCACGTCATATCCCAGTCCGTGCCCAAGCCCGTGTCCGAAATTATCACCGTAACCATTCTCACGAATAAAATCACGAGCAACTGCATCGACGGTTTTACAAACCATACCTGCTTTTATCGCTTCGACTGCTCTCCTCTGCGCTTCTTTTACTATTTCGTATATCCTTCTTTTATCGTCGGATATCTGTCCTATCGCGACCGTGCGGGTCATATCGGAATTAAAGCCTTTATACACGGTACCATAATCGAGTGTAAGCAGATCGCCGTATTGAATCACTCTATCTGTCGGATGAGCGTGAGGTAAAGCACTATTTTCACCGCCGGCTACGATGGGGTCGAAAGAATTCCTTTCTCCGCCAAGCTTCATCTGGAAATAAGTAATATCGGCGGCGAGGTCCTTTTCGGTAGTTTTCCCGGGGACGATAGCCGCAAGAATATGTTCGAAAGCTTTATCAGAGATCTCGATAGCTTTTTTCAGACAATCAAGCTCATATGGTTCCTTAATTGCGGAGACGGACTCTACCAGCCCGGCAACAGGAACGAATTTTGCTTTGTAATTTTCCTTAAGGTCGAGATACGCATTGTAATTGAGCGTTGTAGCTTCAAAGCCAATTTTTTTAAGCTTATTCTTTTTTATAAGCTTTTTCAGGAATTCAAATGAGCTTTGCTTAGAGATCATGACCTCATAATCAGAAGGAAGCCCGTCTTTGACGACCGTTTTGTAACGGAAGTCGGTAATAAAGTAAGCATTTTTCTTTGTTATGAGGACAACAGCGGCACTGCCTAGAAATCCCGTAAGGTATTTAATGCCGGTAAGATTAGTAACGAGGAGCGCATCAATCCCATGTTTTTTGAACGATTTCCTTATGCTTTCTATCCTGGTCATTTCGCGGTGATTTAAGGTATGTTTTTTCAAACAGCATTAAAATTACTCAATATAATAAGCAAATTCAATTCAAGATATTATTCAAAAGTAACAAGGGTTTAGGCACTAATCTAAACCCTTAATTACATTGACAATTCTAAGTATTTCAAGTAATTTAGCGTTTGTCATTTTTTCCGAAGCTACGGCTTTGGCAACAAATCTTGAAATAATTTAATATTTTCACGGAGTAGAATTTTGAAGAAAAATCTCTGGAGGATAGTTCTTACAGTATGCCTGATAGGAATATCAATATACTTTATATATCCCACCTATAAAGATTACCAATTAAGGAAAGATCTAAGTAAACTGACCGGACAGGACAGCATCCAGTTTTTGGATGATCATACACAGGATCTAAAAAGCTCCCAGGAGCACAGAATAAAGCTCGGACTCGACCTTAAGGGCGGAATGTACGTCGTACTGGACGTAGACATTATCAAGCTATTGAGCGACCTTGCTGTACGAAAGGACCAGCAGTTAGAAGATATATTGGCCGAGATGAGGAATACTAATATAGATTCCGATGAGCCGGTGGCTGAAGTATTACAGCAAAAGCTAAACGCAAAGGGACTTTCACTGAAATCATATTACGGAGAAATACAGGATACGGAAGATGAGATCAAAGGAAAGCTGGACCAGGAAATAGACGGCGCTATCGAAAGAGCTGTCGAAGTTGTAAGGAACAGGGTCGACCAATACGGTGTAGCCGAGCCACAGATACAAAAGGTTGGCGGTAACAGAATAATCGTCGAGCTTCCGGGTGTAAGTAATCCCGAAGACGTAAGGCAATTATTGCAGGGAACGGCATTGCTGGAATTTAAGCTGGTATATGATCCGCAGAAGACAGTCGAAGTCATGCAGAGGGTTAATGAATACCTTGCGAGCGATACGACACTTAATAAAGACGCTACAAACACCAATCCTCTTTCCGATATAAAGGTGAACGACTCCACAAAGAGCAGTCTAACCGATACGGTTACCAATAAGAAGACAACCGCCGGAAAGAATGATACCACAGGAAAGAAGCAGGACACAAAGACCAGCACAACACCGAAAGATACTACAAAGAAAACAGATACTACCAAGAAGACTACCGAAACAATAAAGAAAGATACTACTAAAGGAAAAGATACAACAAAGAGCAAAGATACCACTAAGAGCAGTGATACATCGAATAGTTCCGATACGGGTCAGACACAGGATACGACTCAAATGACACAGGAAGAGTTTATAAAGAAGAATCCGCTGTTCTTTACATTGGTGCAGATAAATCCGCAGTCAGGACAGGCAGACGGATACGTAACCGAAACAGACAGACCGAAAGTAGACAGGCTTTTAGCGAGAAAAGACGTCCAGGCATTAATTCCGCCGGACATGCAATTCCTATGGGCTAACCGCGAAGGAATTGGCGAGGGCGGTGTGAAGTTTTACACTTTGATAGCAGTAAAGAAAACCCCTGAGCTTACAGGTAAATCTATAGTAGATGCAGTAGCAACGATAGACCAGACAAGCAACTCCCCTGTCGTAAACATGAGAATGGACAGTGAGGGCGCAGGTTCATGGGCAAGAATAACAGGCGCTAACATAGATAAGAGAATAGCCATAGTACTCGATAACGTTGTATATTCCGCGCCGGTGGTAAGGAACAAGATCACGGGCGGTAATTCGGTCATCGAAGGTATGGGCAGCGTGCAGGAAGCTAACCTGCTGGCGATCGTACTTAAAGCGGGTGCATTACCGGCTCCGCTGAAGATAATCGAAGAAAGAACGATAGGACCATCACTCGGTGAAGACTCTATCAGAGCAGGAATAACATCATCCATTGCAGCGCTGTTACTGGTGGCGTTATTCATGATAGTATATTACAGGACGGGCGGATCGGTAGCGGACTTTGCACTGCTTATCAACGTGTTATTCGTACTTGGTATCATGGCTTCATTTAAAGCGACGCTGACACTGCCGGGTATCGCGGGTCTTATATTGACACTCGGTATGGCGGTTGATACGAACGTACTTATATTCGAGCGTATAAGGGAAGAGCTTGCAACAGGTAAGCCAATGAAGACGGCGGTAGAGATAGGTTATAAGAAAGCGTTCTCGGCTATTATAGACTCGCATATAACCAGTGTTATTACGGGTATCATACTGTACCAGTTCGGAACAGGTCCGATACAGGGATTTGCGATAACGCTGTTATTCGGTCTCGTAGCGAACCTATTCACAGCTATAGTGATAACGCACTTTATATTCGACATATTCCTTGAAAAGGGATGGACGTTCAGTTTTGGCACAGCCAAAAGCAAATAGAAAATTTAGAATAATTTTAATAGTATAATGAGACTTTTCGAAAATACAAATATAGATTTCTTAGGAAAAAGGAAGAAGTTCTATATTGTATCATTAATTGTAATAATAGTGGGTATGGCAACCCTGTTTGTAAAGGGCATCCCGCTGGGAATAGACTTCGTCGGTGGTACGGAATTGCAAGTGCGATTCCAGACACCTGTGAACGTAAGCGAATTGAGAGACGCGATGGACAGAGAAGGTCTGCCGGGTATGGAGATCAAGACTATGGACACGGAGAACGACGTACTGCTGAGGACTCCGCTGCAGGGTGAAGGGCAGACAGTTGCGGAAAACATACAGACTGCGATAAAGAAGAATTTCCCCGGCGATAATTTCGAAGTGCTGAGAGTAGATAAGGTAGGACCAAAGATCGGTGAGGAGCTGAGAAGGAACGCTTTATTCGCGATCATATTCTCACTGCTTGGTATATTGATATATCTTTCATTACGATTCCAATTCATATACGCAATAGGCGCAGTAGCGGCGCTATTCCACGACGTGCTGATCACGATATCAGCAATCGCGATATGTAACGCGGTACTGCCATTGAGGCTGGAATTCGATCAGCCTATGCTGGCGGCATTCCTTACGCTTATCGGTTTCTCGGTAAACGATACGGTGGTTATATTCGACAGAATACGTGAAAACATAAGGTTATTCAAGAATGAAGAGATAGAATCGGTGATGAATAAGAGCGTAAACGCTACATTGAGCAGAACGATAATAACCAGCGGTACTGTATTTCTTACTGTGCTGGTAATTTTTATATTCGGAGGAGAGGTACTAAGAGGATTTTCATTCACATTTATGGTGGGTATAATCACGGGTACTTATTCATCGATATTCGTAGCAAGCGCGGTGGTTGTAGACTGGAAGCACAGACTGGATAAGTCGAAGGCATCAACAAAGGGCAAGAGACTCGCAGCAAGAACAAAGTAAGAATGAACTACGAGATACAGGAAATAGAAATCGATTCGAACAGTTATAAGTCAATCCTTCTGAAAGAAGAGTCGGTGGGACTTACAAATCTAAACGATGTAAAATCCCAGATACTGAATTTTCTTTCGGAAGGACATTTGTTTTACGCGATAGACCTGAGCGAAGTAAACTCTATTAACAGCTCTGGGCTGGGCATATTGATAAGCTGTTACAAGTCGGTAAAGGACGCGGACGGCGACCTGAAACTGATAAACGCAAACGACAAGCTATTAAACATTTTTAAGATCACAAAACTGGACAGGGTCTTCGACCTGAGCTAATGAGTTACTCTTCTAAATAAATCCTTATTAATCCGCTAAACTATAGGCGGTTTTTTTATGTCTGAAAACAAAAACAACATCATGGTCATCGTAGGTCTCAACTGGGGCGACGAAGGCAAAGGCAGGATGGTGGACTATCTTGCGCAGGACGTGGACTATGTAGTAAGATTCCAGGGCGGTAACAACGCCGGGCATACGGTCGTGAACGAGCTTGGCACGTTCAAACTACACCTTGTACCGTCGGGAATATTCAATCCCAACGTTACGAACGTGCTGGGTACGGGAATGGTGATAGACCTGGAGGCAATGGACGAGGAATTCACCGCGCTAAAGGAATCCGGAATCAAAGTGGATAATATAGTAGTTTCGGACAGGGCGAGCATAACGTTCCCCTTTCACAGAATAGAGGATGAACTGGAAGAGGAGAGGCTTGGCAAGGAAGCATACGGTTCCACAAAGAGAGGTATTGCGTACGCATATGGCGAGAGATATCTAAAGAAGAGTCTGCTTATCGGTGAGCTGTTATATCCAGGCGAGATGGAGAAGAGATTGAAGGATCTCGTTACGTGGAAGAACCAATTGATAAAGGATTTTTATGGAAGAGAAGACAAGATGATCTCCTATGAAGAAGCACTTGAATGGACGAGGAAATACGGCGACAAAGTGAAACCATACATCAAGGATACGACAGTAATGCTAGAAGAAGCAGCTAATGCGGGCAAGAAGATACTTTTTGAGGCACAGCTGGGGTCACTGAGAGACATTTATTACGGGATATACCCATTTACTACTTCGTCATGCACGCTGGCGGCGTTCGCTCCTATAGGAGGCGGACTGCTGACTCACAGGTATGACAAGGTAGTCGGCGTAATGAAAGCATTCTCTACATGCGTGGGCGCGGGACCTTTCGTAACGGAGATATCAGGCGAGGACGCAGATAATTTAAGAGAGACGGCATTCGAGTACGGCGCATCTACAGGCAGACCGAGGAGGATAGGACACTTCGACGCTGTGGCTTCCAGGTACGGCGCGAAAGTACAGGGAGTGGATGACATTGCAATAACAAAGCTAGATTCGCTTTCGGGGAGGGATAAGCTATATATATGTACGGCGTACGAGGCTGACGGTAGGACCTACGAGAACTTCCCTCTCAACCCAATACTGGATAAAGCAAAACCGGTTTACATTGAGATGCCGGGATGGACTGAGGATATTAATAAGTGCAGGAAGTTCGAGGAACTGCCGAAAACCGCGCAGGACTACGTGAATAAGATAGAAGAGCTTTTAGGTTACAAGATAAAGTACATTTCAGTCGGACCGGAGAGAGAGAGTCTGATAGTCAAATAGATAGAAAGTTTGTATTGATTGATAGGATATTACTTTGGGAACCCACCCCCAGCCCCTCCGTCGGAGGGGAGAATAACACGCTCTATATTAGAATTTCAAAAGTTAAATAATCTTATCGCCTTTATTATCGGTGGTATCTTCTTCCGATTTCACTTCAGTTTTTATTTCCGTTTTCACTTCTGGTTTTTCCTCTTTTATGACGACTGTTTTTTGCATACCTGAGCCTGAATCAAAAGCCGGCGCGTATGTTATTTCACTTTTTTTCTTTTTATCAAAGAATGAATCGAAAGAGATCCTGCCAGCTCCGGAAAAAAGCACACAAAGAGTACACGCAAGAACAACCCAGCTTAGGCTGAACGCATGCGTTGGATCCCCTGCTCCGTAAATAAAAATACCGGAGAGAGTAATCGCAGAAAGGAAAAAACTCACGATCGGGGTAAAAAGTCCTATAATAAAAAGCCCACCTAGAAAAACCTGAGCAAAGGGCACAATAAATCCAGTTATAAAGGCAAGATTCTCAGGCATAACGTCCATTGCCTTGAGTGTATTGATATAGCCCTCGATATCCATTAGTTTTTCAGCACCTGCAAAAAGGAAAAGAAATCCCACAGCCAGTCTTATGATAAATAATCCAATGTTTGCTCCTCCGCGCGCTTTGAAAATGAATCCCATGGTGTAATTTTATTTTGGTTTACTACAAATATAACAATTAATATATTTAATTTTACTTCAAGTCCGCATTTTAGTTGCAAAAACCTAATTTTCACTATAGTAATTCGCTATTTGAAACCTTTAGAGGAAGATTTCAATCTAAGAAACTAAAAAACCCTTTAAGATGAGATATTTTATAAAGTTTTTATTAGTAGCATTCATAATATGCCTTTCAACAGGATTACAGGCCCAGACAAAAGCGGAGATGCTGGACGAGCTATTGAACAAATACAATGAATACGGAATATTTAACGGGAGCGTGTTAATAGCTGACAAAACGGGCATAATACTTAAAAAAGGATACGGATATGCGGATTTCGATAATAGGATAAAGAACACGACCGAGACCCAGTTCCGTATGGGATCAATTACAAAGCAATTCGTAGCGACAATAATAATGAAACTCGTCGAAGCGGGAAAAATAAACCTCGATGATCCTCTGACAAAATACATTCCCGAATACAGACATGACACAGGAGACAGGATCACAATACATCAACTATTAAATCACACATCGGGTATTCACAGCTACACGAACGTACCCGGATGGTGGCAGGATTCGACGAAGTTCAGATTTACGAAAGATCATATGATAAAGTACGCACATTCGGGAGATCTCGAATTCGAACCAGGTACACAATACAATTACAATAATACGGGCTATTACCTGCTTGGAGTCATAGCAGAGAAGGTTTCGGGTATCCCTTATGAACAGCTGTTGAAGGAATGGATATTCGAGCCGGCAGGCATGACAAGCACAGGTATAGAAAGAGAAGAGAATCCTCCATCAAATCTCGCGCAAGGTTATGTTCCACAGGGGATGAACTTCGTTAAGGATGAATATTTTTACATGCCTAATGCATTAGGAGCTGGAGATGTATACTCTACCGTAGAGGATATGTACAAATGGGACAGATTACTTTACGGAGATGAGTTCGTCTCAAAAGACGCGAAGAAGAAAATGTGGCATCCCTATCTTGAAGACTACGGCTACGGCTGGGTAATAATGAACGAAAATGCGGATGAACCCGGGAAGGACAGTTCCACCATATTATGGCACACAGGCGGGATAAACGGTTTTAACACTATGTTCGCGCGTTTGGTGGATGAGGATAAGACGATCATCCTTTTGAATAACACCGGACCGACAAGCCTTAATGGAATCACCAACAACATCCTTCGGGTCCTCGATGGTGAAGAGCCAGCAAAGATAAAGAAGCCTTTCGTGCCCGAACTGGAAAGATTATTTACAGAGAAAGGATATGATGGAGCAGTGGAATATGTTGAACAGAACATTAGCACATTGAAGGACGACTTCAGCATAAACGAAGGCATCATCAACCTTACGGGTTACCAGACAATGCTCGAAGAAAAGAACGTTCAAAAAGCGCTGGCATTCTTTAAGATAAACATCGATATATTCCCGCAATCAGCAAACACATATGACAGTTACGCAGAGGCATTGATGAATAACGGCGAGAATGAGAAAGCAATAGAAAATTATAAAAAGTCGCTGGAACTGAACCCTTCTAATGACAATGCCGTCGAAATGCTGAAAAAGCTCGGTGTGGAAACCGGTAAAACGGATGATATTACATTATCGAACGAAATATTGAGCAGGTACATCGGGAAGTACCAGCTTGCGCCGACATTTTTTATAGAGATAACGGTCGAGGGCACGCAGATATTCGAGCAGGCAACCGGACAGCAGAAGTTCGAGATATTCCCTACATCGGAGACGGATTTTTATCTAAAGGTTGTAGCTGCAAGGATAGTATTCGATGTGGACGAAAGCGGTAAAGTTACCGGTATGACGCTCTACCAGGGCGGTAATGAAGTACCGGGCGAGAAGGTCGAATAGTTAAACTAAAAAGCCCCTGCGAGAGGGGCTTTTTCATTCATTCATTTCAGTTAGTGTTACTTCTTTTTGCGGTACTTTGTATGTGTAATAAATTTCTTTAATGTCAGGGAGGTAGAGCTTAATCAAGCGCTCGGCTTCCCTGTCCGTTTCCCATTCCGAGAGTATTTTATCTTTCTTTACAAACCACGTACCGCCCTCTTTCTTAGGGCTTGCATTTACAAAGCTGACGAAATGCGAAACCTCGTGTAAAAAAGTGAAGACAATGTTAAAGTTCTTATTGCCGAGCATACGATACAGCTCCTTAGTCTCCGGCTGAAGATTCGCCGTGTCCAGGAGACTCCTGTTCCAGACGATGTCGCCGAGGTAATTATCATACCTGTCGAAAAGGCTGATATTGAAGTTAGTATCGGAATTCATCGTCGCTACATCTATGCGGAACGGGTCAGTACCAATGTAGAACCTGCCTTTAAGAAGACGCATCAGGTAAATGCCGGAACTGTCTTCAACGATCTGTTTGAGCAGGTAAGCTTCAGATCCTTTGAAGGTACGCAAGGCGTTCTTTGTCAAAGCAACGCTATCAAGAGTATAAAACTCGATGATCTTTTTTTCATCGCTCTGGAAGAAGTAACTGTTGCGAAAGTTCACATCAACAGTATACTTTGTACTGACAGAGCTATTGATATTTATTGTAAGGAACGATAGTATTGCCCAGATAACCTGCTCGATAAGGGGATTATCAATTAATCTTATCATTTTGTTACCCTCCTTCCTCCTCAGAAGGTTTAAAGGTTAACGTATATTACTAATTCATAAATTGCCCCTTTTGATTTTCGTTAGAACTTCACGCAGGTAAACTTCATTACCCTTGCTCTTTAAATTTTTAACAGTGGAATAGTAAAAAGGTTTCCGCCGTGTATATAGTATGATATAAATGCTTTAAAAAGGTTTAATTTGGGCTATTTAATAATGAGGGCGAAGAATTTGGCAATGACCTTGCCGTCCTTGTAGAGGTAGAGTTCGTCTTTTGTGGTTTTGTAGCGGTCGGCGGAACGGAGCGCGGCGTCGAGGTCGAGCTCTGTATCCATAATTCCGTCACAGTATTTTGCGGTGATGGCGGACTTAATGGTAATATTGCGTCCGGATGTTTCGTATGAGCCAAAGATCTCATTGCAACCGCCTGTGCCGGATATCATGCCGTCCTGGCCAAATTCAATGTAAGCAGGATCGTAGCGGTCATCGGGAAAATATTCTTTGCCGTTGAGTTCGGAGAGATTCCAGAGGTTGCCCTGCAGTGAGAGTCCCGTGTCTGATGAGGCGCAGGCGGAAAGAGTAAGAAACAGGATAAAAATAGAATATTTTAAAAAAGTTTTCATTTTGAGTTAAAACGTTGAATGTGATGGAATGTTCCGATATCACTTAACTATTGTTCCCATAAACTTAGCAAGGAGTAAAGAATCCTTATAAAGGTATAATTCGTTCTCATACGGCAAATCATATCGGTTTGCCGAATTAAGTGCATTTATAAATTCATTTTCTATCTCCATCTTTCCTTCGCAATATCTCTTTGTCGAGATAACTTTGAACTTAATATCATAAATTCCCTTCTCGTAACTTCCGGTCAGTTCATTGCAACCACCAAATCCTTCAATCCTATTATTTTTTTCAAACATAAATACTATTTCTTCATCCCAACTTTTTCCAGGAAGAATAGAGTCACCGTTTAACTCATATAAACGCCAGATATTTTCTGCCGAATACTTAACAGTATTACATGCGGCAATTGAAACTATAAAAAATATTAATAAAATTGTTCTCATGGAGGTAGTGATATGGCAGATTTGAGGCGTCGATCAGATTCGAACTGATGAATGGCAGTTTTGCAGACTGCTCCCTTGAGCCACTTGGGTACGACGCCATAGTTTTGCATCCATACTCCCTTGAGTCCCGAGTACTCGGGAGTACGACGCCTTATAAATGAGCATTCCCAAACCGTAATTTGGGAATGAGGAGAGCGGGAAACGGGACTCGAACCCGCGACATCAACCTTGGCAAGGTTGCGCTCTACCAACTGAGCTATTCCCGCTTGTGAGGAACAAATTACCGGTTACTAATTGATTTATCAAGTCTCAATCTATTCCGAAACCGGAATTTGGGAACGAGAAAATCATTTAAATCAGATGCTGAATCAAGTTCAGCATGACAAAACTACATATTTGCAAACTTCGTTGTCAGATCTACTACCCTGCAACTGTATCCCCATTCATTATCGTACCATCCGACGACTTTCACCAGATTTCCGTTAGTCATAGTGGAGAGTGAATCAAAGATACATGAGTGGTCATTTCCCACTATATCGGTAGAAACGATCGGGTCTTCCGTGTATTCCACATAATTTTTGAATGCGCCTTCGGAAGCAGATTTAAACGCTGCATTTACTTCATCCTTTGTTACGTCCTTTTTCAGGATACAGACAAAATCGGTGATCGATCCGTCCGGAGTAGGTACGCGAAGGGAGAACCCATCCAGCTTACCGTTAAGATGCGGAAGCACTTTACCTACTGCTTTAGCGGCACCGGTCGTTGTCGGGATAATATTGATCGCGCCCGCTCTTGCTCTGCGAAGATCCTTATGAGGCTGATCTAGCAACGCCTGGTCATTTGTATATGAGTGAACCGTTGTCATAAAGCCTTTCTCTATACCGAATGCGTCGTCGAGGATCTTAACCATAGGAGCGAGACAGTTAGTTGTACATGAAGCATTAGATACCATTGTGTATTCAGGTTTCAAAGCGTCATCATTAACACCGAGAACGATCATTGCATCGAGGTCGTCTTTTGACGGAGCGGTAAGGATAACTTTCTTTGCTCCGGCATCTTTGTGCAATTTTAGTTTCTCGCTATTCGTGAATACACCCGTGGATTCTATCACTATGTCCGCGCCGAGTTCACCCCATTTAAGCTGGCTGGGATCCCTCTCGGCAGTTATCAGCACATCATCACCATCAACAGAAAAACCATTATCCGTTCCCTTTACTTCACCGGGAAATTTTCCATGAACAGAGTCGTATTTAAGCAAGTGTGTCAGTGTCTTAGCATCGGTAAGGTCATTAATAGCAACCACATCGAATCCGCCCAATTGTTTCATCCTTCTGAAGACAAGTCTTCCGATACGTCCAAAACCATTAATTCCGACTTTTATTGCCATAAATTTATATAATTTAAGATTTTTACGTGATTTTTTAATGGAATAGAGCAAAATAACCAAAAAATGAGTGATTTACAATGTAAATAGGATTGGATAAGGCGCGAACAAGCGAGTATTGTTTTGTATAATTTGTTAAATTGATTTTGAAGCATTTATTGAGTATTTTAGTATGTTTTTCACCAATTTTAACTAAAAACTAACCAATTTTTTCAATTTTATGGCAGAAGCATCGCAATTAAAAACGGGCAATGTTATTATGTATAATAACGAGCTACACCAGGTATTCGAGCTAGAGCACAGGACGCCCGGCAACCTGAGAGCATTTTACCAGGCTAGAATGAAGAATCTCAAGAACGGGAAGATGATCGAGAACAGATTCAGACCCAATGAGACAGTGGAAATAGTAAGGCTTGAAACAAAGGAATTCCAGTATCTATATAAAGACGGTGATGATTACCAATTTATGGATATGGAGAGCTACGAGCAAATGAATATTCCCGAAGATGTGGTCGGCAAGCAGGGAGGATTTATGAAAGAAGGACAGACGGTACAAATCGTATTTCACGATGGAAAACCACTGAACCTCGAGCTTCCTCCTCACGTAGAATTAAAAGTCACGGAAGCTCCACCTGCAGTAAAAGGAAACACAGCAACGGGAGCAACAAAAGTAGTTATGGTAGAAACCGGCGCATCGGTCAACGCACCGCTATTCATCGAGGAAGGTGAAGTGATAAAGGTCGATGTAAGAACCGGCGACTACATAGAGAGAGTTAAATCGTAAACGTTACACCCAACATAAACCATCGAAAATGGATCTAAACTATTTAAAAAAGGTTATTAAGATACTCGACAACAGTAATCTTAACGAATTAGAGATCGAAGAAGAAGGATTGAAAATAAGGCTGAACAAGGGACATATGGCTGTACCGGCAGCACAGGCAGTACACGCAACAATGCCACCACATCTTCCGGTGCATTTTGAAACTCCTGTAAAGACAGAGGAGACTGCTAAAGAAGAGAAGCCATCAGAAGAAGAAAAGATGCCTTCTAATGTGTATGAAGTAAAATCCCCAATGGTAGGAACCTTTTACAGGGCTCCTTCTCCGGATGCAGATCCTTTTGTAAACGTGGGCGACTCAGTAAAACAGGGATCGGTTCTTTGCATAGTAGAAGCAATGAAACTGATGAACGAGATCGAATCGGAAGTTTCCGGAAAGATAGTGAAGATCCTAGTAGAAAATGCCCAGGCAGTGGAATACAATCAACCTTTATTCCTGGTTGAAGTATAATAGCCCCACATATTTCATTCACCATTTACATCATCTTGAAGAAAATAAAGAAAATATTAATTGCCAATAGAGGAGAGATAGCTCTCCGCATAATAAGAACCTGCCGTGAAATGGGTATCCAGACCGTTGCAGTTTATTCGGACGCGGATGCGGATTCACTCCATGTAAGATTTGCGGATGAAGCCGTGTGTATAGGACCCGGTCAATCCAAGGAAAGCTACCTTAATATACCAAGAATAATAGCTGCAGCGGAAATAACCAATGCGGACGCAGTTCATCCGGGATATGGTTTTCTGGCTGAGAACGCAGAATTTTCCGATATCTGTAAGGAATCAAAGCTGATCTTTATTGGTCCGGATGCGGCTATGATAAACGCGATGGGCAATAAGTCCTTCGCGAAGGAGACCATGCGGTCGGCAGGCGTGCCGGTAGTTCCGGGAAGCGGCGGCGTTGTAGAGACAGTCGAGGAAGCAAAGAAGTTAGCAGAAGAGATAGGCGTTCCAATAATGATAAAGGCATCTGCCGGAGGCGGAGGCAAGGGAATGCGTATCGTGAAAAGCCTCGATGAAGTAGAGAAGGCATTCCAGACGGCAAGCAGTGAAGCCGAGATAGCGTTCGGCAATGGCGACGTATATATAGAAAAGTTCGTGGAAAACCCGAGACATGTGGAGATACAGGTATTGGGTGATAAGTTCGGTAACATAATCCACCTCGGCGAGAGAGACTGCTCAGTACAGAGGAGACATCAAAAGCTGATAGAAGAGTCCCCTTCCCCTATCGTCGATGAAGACTTGCGCCAGAGGATGGGTGAGGCGGCAATACTTGGCGCGAAGAGTGTTAATTACCTGGGCGCGGGTACGGTGGAGTTTCTCGTGGATAAGAACAAGGATTTTTATTTCATGGAGATGAACACGCGGATACAGGTAGAACACCCGGTGACAGAAGAGATAACCGGATTCGACCTGATACAGGCACAGATAAAGGTCGCCGACGGAGAAGAGATAAAGCTTAAAAAGGTAAAATTCAAAGGGCACTCTATAGAATGCAGAATAAATGCGGAAGATCCGGATAACGGATTCCGTCCGTCACCGGGAATAGTAACGGCATTTCACGTTCCGGGGGGACACGGTGTAAGAGTGGATACACATTGCTACTCAGGATACAGGATCCCTCCTTTCTATGACTCTATGATCGGCAAGCTGATCGTAGTAGGTAAGGACAGGGATGAAGCAGTGAGGAAAATGTCTAGAGCGCTTGATGAATTTATCATTGAAGGCGTAAAGACAACAATACCATTCCATCAAAAAATAATGAGCAATAAGAAGTTTCTAAGCAACAACTATGACACGTCATTCATCGAAAAGATGAACGACTAAGGAAAAGCAAATTGAGAAAGATAATAATATACGCGGTCGTAATAGCCGGGCTTTTAATGACTGGATTGAATGCGAATGCAGTACAGTCCGGTAAGGACACCACACAAACGCAGACACAGACACAAACAAAAAAACAAACCCAGACACAGCAAAAGGATACTACAACTGCCCCTGATACAAGTAAGAAGAACGATCTGCAGATAGACACATCATCACAACAAGTCCCTATCGACACACAAAAGACTCAGATAGATACAGCACAGCTTGTCGATTCCACTCTGATAGCCCCGGTAACGGAGAATAAGCTGACTAATTTTAAGCTGTTTCTTTATATTGTGCTCAGCATACTCGGATTGGCATTATTTTATTACATATTCGTACAGATGCTATTCAAGACATTCCACAAGACACGAAGCACACGCCAGTCGATGATGCTTTCATGGAATTTGTTCTTTACGGTTAGTATTGTGTGGCTGTTCATTATATGGGGAATAGTCGGAGAATTCTGGAGTTCAGCGGCATTTATGGTAACAATGATATTTTTATTCATAGTATCGCTTGTTATGGTTATAATATCGGTGAAAAGTAAATGAGTTTATTTCTTTCAATTTTGTTACGATTTTAATATTTTACATATACTTGCAAATTAAATTCTAAGTCACATTTATGGGACAACAGTATGCACTGATATTAGGCGCATCGAGCGGATTTGGTAAGGCAATTGGATTGGCACTTGCTAAAGACGGAGTAAACATTATTGGGGTACACCTTGACAGAGCAACAACAATGCCTGCTGTTGAGCAATTGATATCCGACATAAAGGCAGAAGGAGTGGAAGCACACTTTTTCAATGTTAACGCGGCTGACGAAGAGAAGAGAAAGATGATCGTCGACAAGATAAAAGATGAGATATTCGCGGGAAAAGATAACCCAACGATTAGAGTTCTCGTACACTCATTGGCATTCGGCACGCTGGTTAATTTCATAGATGATGACCCGTCAAAGATGATAACACAGAGACAGATAAACATGACCCTCGATGTAATGGCATGTAGTCTTGTTTACTGGGCGCAGGATATAGTAGCAAGCGGGCTCATGGGAAAGGGCGGAAAGATTTATGCGATGACATCGAGCGGCGGTACAAGACAAATAGAATTTTACGGAGCAGTCTCCGCGGCAAAGGCAAGCCTTGAATCATTCGTAAGGCAGCTGGCAATGGAACTGGCACCGAAGGGAATAGCAGTGAACGCTTTAAAAGCGGGTGTAACCGATACCCCGGCATTGCAAAGGATACCAAACGCAGACAAGATAATAGAAAATGCAAAGCAAAGAAACCCGATGCACATATTAACCGACCCTCACGACGTGGCAGATTTTGTAGTGGATAATTATAAGAGAGATTCACACTGGGTAACCGGAAACATCATTGGCATAGACGGGGGCGAAAGCATAGTAGAAATTTAAGAAGGAACTAAAGCACCACTTTAGTATGGAGAAGAAAATATGGGATTTTACCCGGAAAATAGAAAATACTCACCTGACGCAAGCATCAACCTAACATCACAGGACAAAGGAAGCCTTGAGCTAAAGACACAGGAGTTCATGCCCACTATCATAATCGGTTTGGGCGGAACGGGTAAAGAGGTGTTATTACGGCTCAGAAGGCAGTTCGTTGAAAAATACGGATCGCTGAACGACTTCCCTATCATTTCATATTTATACATCGATACAGATAACGCACCGACGGAAGAGGGCGGTCTTGCGCGTGAGCAGGACTATCTCATTAACGACATCGAGTTTCAGCCGGCAGAGAAGATATTCAACCCGGTTAACCCGTCGGATTATATTCATAAGATACACGACGTACCTCACATAAAGCAGTGGCTCAACACAACGGGTGAAATAGGCAAGCTAGGCACAATGAACACCGGCGCCGGACAGATAAGGCCCGCTGCAAGGCTTGCGCTGTACCATAATTATGATGAAATAGTAAGCAAGCTAACCTCGGCAAAATCAAGGATAACTGATTCCAAGTCGATCAACCTGGTCAAAGATAAGCACAAAATTAAGAACGTAAATACCGACAAGATAAATGTATATGTGATAACATCGGTGAGCGGCGGAACGGGTTCCGGTATGTTCGTTGATTTTGGATTTATAATACGGAATATATTCAAAAACGCGGCTGTTTCATCGTGCTATGTCGTACTGCCGCAGATATTCCAATCATACGGAAAAGAAAGAGTTTACGCAAACGGTTACGCAGCTCTGAAGGAGCTTGAGCATTACAACTTAAAGAACGTATTCGATGTGTCATGGAAGAAGAACTTCCCGCACTCATTCCAGCCTGGCGTTTATGATGATGTGTATATGATCGACGGTGAAAACGCAAAAAACCTTTCCCTGTCGGACATAAGTAACAGGGACATTTACAAGATGCTCGCGGACACGATATTCCAGGACTTCTCTAACTCGGACTTTGCGAACTACAAAAGAGGAGTTAGGGTAAACCTCGTACAGTATAAACAGAGATTATGGCCGGACGATAATACCGTTACGGAGAATACCTACTCGAGAAAATATTCTACTCTGGGACAGGCAACTATATCAATACCAATCGATAGAATCACTCTCTCCTGCTCATATAAGCTATGCGAAGATATAATAAACTATTATCTCACATTCGCAGAGGGATCACAGAGCGATATAGACACATACCTAATGGATGAATTCCTTCCATCACTGGGAATACTGGAGTCCAATACAAAGCACCAATTGTTAGAATCACTTTACAGCATAGGTGAAAAGTCATCCATCCCGGCAAAGATCAAGGGATTCCTTAATGCTCTCCAGAATGAACTGGTAAGCGGTAAGCGAGGAATGAACTGGTCTGCTTTTATACTGGCTGAGGTGAAGAAGTTCGATACCAACTTCAAAGACGATAATGATGTGCTGAGGCAGGGGATGTATTATTCGCAGATACACTCCAACAGGACAAATATTATGAATAATACCGTCGGTGACCCGGCGAGACATATTATCGGCGGAATAGAAAAGCAGATAAACTCGCTGGTAAACGATTCGACGAGAGGCGTATTCTACGCGATAAACGTACTAAGAAGACTGCAATTCATATTATCAAATGAGAACTTCAACTATATACCGAGGTTTGAGAAGGACATACAGGATCTGCAAATAGTAATATCAAAGCTCGATTCAGAGGTTAAGAGACGCTTCCAGGATCTAAGAGAAGACGAATCAATGTCAAAGGTCAATATGCTCAAGAAAGCCGCAATGACGGGCACTCTCGAAAAGCTGATAAAGACACTGGACGAGTATTATAACGCGCTTATAAAGATAAGAGCAAGATATTACGCAAAAGAGATCGCACAGAGGATATTGAATGTTATCGAAAAAGGAACGAAGACAGACACGGGTAAGATACAATTCACCGGACTGATTGCTGACCTTGAAAAACTTACCGGTAACCTCGGTGTGCTAAAGGATAACTTCGAGCGTAAATACAAATACTTCGCGCAGAAACAGAATACGAGCTTCAATCTACAGATTTATGAGCCGGAAGACATTAAAAACGAATATTATGTACGGTACATTGGCACTGGGCAGAATGCACATGATAATATTAAAAGTATCGCGTATAAGCTTCTAAAGGAGCTTAATGCATCGGATGTTACGGACATTGTAAACATAATCAAAGACAGTGACGCAAAAGTAGTCGAGGAAAGAATGGTTGCTTTTGCCAAGAAGCATTTCGAGAAGATAAAGGATGATTACAATATAACGGAGATCTTATTCGAAAAGGATCCGATAAGAAGTGAATCAAAGATACGCGGAATGTTCCTGCAGGCATTTCCATGGCTGAGAATAAAGGATACACCGGGAAGCTTTAAGCTGGAGGATTCAGCAAAGAAATACTACATCGGTATAAGGACAAATACGCCATCATTCAGGAAATTCCAAAATCTTATACGTTCGATTGCAGGATCATCTGTTGAATTTAAGGATTCGGCGGATAATTCATCAATTACATTCTATACGGAATGGGCTGGATTTCCGCTATTCTATTCCTATACGATAGCGGAGGAAATGAAGCCGTATTACAAACAACTTACGCAGAATCAGAACATCGATTTGCACACGGACAGGAATTACTTCCTTTACCTGGACATTATTCCCCTTTCCGCTGAGGAGAGAAAAAGACTGGATGAGTCTTACCGCGCGTACCTTATGGGGCTTATCTTTGGTGTTTTCGACGTGGTGACCGAAATAGATAATGAAACAGGCAAGCCTAAATCCATTTATAAATACACACTGCAGGAAGGGATCACCGTCCGCAGGGTGGAGCAATTAGGTGTGGAATCGAGGCTTATAAACAGATTATTCGAGGAGCAGGGACGCGAAGCTTTGCGCTATAAGATACTCAAGGATGCCGAAGCGATACAAAACCAGCTTTTCACAAGGAACTGCCTTGCCGAGATGCTTGTTATATTTGAGTACTACTATGAGAATATCTACAATCTCCAGGAAATAGAAATTTCAGGAGACGCGAAGATAAAAATGGAAACATATGAATATACGATAGCAAAGAATCTTGCAAGGGAGATAGAAAGTAAAGTTCAGCCGAATGAAAGAGAAGAATTCATAAACAGAGTTTTGTATCTTAAAAACAATCTCGACGCATTCTCGGAACTTTGCGGCGACGGAATGAAGAGAGTTCTCAAGATACAACAGATATTAATGGGAAAAGAAAAGGAACTCGATGGTAACCTGATACAGGAACCGGCGATCTCCAATGGAAACAATGAAGGAATGAGCTTGCAACGGTTAAAAGAGTTAAAGCTGGCTCTCGATGACGGATTAATAACGGAAGAAGAATACAATAAAGCAAAGCAGGAGTTTCTAAAGATATAATATGCCGACATACGATTATAAATGCGAGAATTGCGGTCATACATTCGAGTCGTTTCAGTCAATAAAAGCTGATCCGCTCAAAAAATGTCCGGAGTGCGGAAAGGACACACTCAAAAGGTTAATTGGTACGGGAGCAGGATTAATATTTAAGGGCAGCGGGTTTTACCTCACCGATTATAAAAATCAGGGGAAATCCTCTTCATCAAAATCTAACGAAAACTCTTCAACCTCTGCGACAGCTGAGAAAAAAAGCGACACTTCCTCGAAAAGTGATTCGAAAAATTCTCAGACGACTCCGGAAAAAGCATAGCTGTAACTTTTATTTATACAGCTACTTATATCGAAACAAACTTCTTCGTTTTACGTAAATAATTTTATAGCAAAAAAACAATTGGCGTGATGAAAAAAATTTTATTTTTAGTGATCGGATTTTTTGCTTTGAGTTCGATGTCACAGGCTCAGAGTAATCTACCCGATAATTTTTATTATAAAAAGCTGGACAACGGACTCGAAGTCCTCGTGATCCAGGATAAAACAGTACCGCTTGTTACAGTAGAGATAGCGGTAAAGAACGGTTCATACACAGAGTCTCCCGAATATGACGGATTATCTCACCTGTATGAACATATGTTTTTTAAGGCAAACAAAGATATTCCTTCACAGGAGGAATTTATCGAAAGAGCAAATGAACTAGGTGCAATATGGAACGGTACAACTAATAATGAGCGTGTAAATTATTTTATGACGATAGGGAACCAGCACCTGAAGGAAGGACTGACATTCATGAATTCCGCGATCAGGTATCCCCTCTTCCTGGAAACGGAAATGAAGAACGAGAACCCTGTCGTGGACGGCGAATTCCAGAGAGCAGAATCGGATCCTACATTCTTCTTATTCATCGATATGGGAAAATACATGTGGGGTGACCTGACGAGCAGAAAGAATGCAATCGGCGATCATGATATCATAATGACAGCTACACCGGAGAAGATGAGGACTGTTCAGGGAAAGTATTATTATCCTAACAATTCCATTTTGGTACTTGGCGGAGACGTAGATCCAGATAAGGCATTCGAGCTAGCCGAGCAAGTATTCGGCGACTGGAAGCCATCGGATTTCGATCCTTTCGTTAAGTGGCCAATACCGGAATTTGAACCTCTAAAGGAATCGAAGAATTTTATAACGGTGAACGAGAACACAAAGACTCCTATCATTATGATTGAATGGCAGGGTCCGGACACCAGACATGATATCCCGGCAACATACGCAGCTGACGTATTTTCATTTATAGTAAATCAGACATCCGCTGAGCTTCAAAAAGATCTAATAGACGGCGGATTGGCAAATGCAGTAAGTGTAGGGTATCAAACACAGAAATATGTAGGACCTATCAGTATTTTCATCGTTCCAAAACCGGACAAAATAAATGAGGTACTGGCTAAGATCAATGAGCACATAGAAAAATGGGATTCGGACGACTACTTCACTGATGAGCAAATACAAACAGCAAAGACTCAGCTTGCAATTCAGGAAGCATACGGAAGGGAAAATGTTACAAATTACGTACATACCGTAACTTTTTGGTGGGGATCTGCCAGTATAGACTACTATACATCATATATTGAAAACCTGGATAAAGTAACTCGTGAAGATATTAAGAAGTATGTCCAGAAATATATTAAGGGCAAACCCAGAATAACCGGTATATTACTTTCACCGGAAATGAAGGAAACATTTAAACTCGAAAATTTTGAAGTAGCCGGAAACAATCAATAAAAACAAAATGAAGACAATAAAAAAACAAGTTTACATTCTTCCCCTTCTGTTGATTGCATTGTTATTCGGTGTAGTTAACGTTTATTCACAGGGACAGGAATTTGACGTCGATGGCGTGAAGGTGATCTATAAGCCATCGGTAAAAGACGTTATTAGTGTAAGGCTGTTCATCGACGGCGGTACAGCTAACTATCCAAAAGATAAGGAAGGGATAGAAGCATTGACTTTAAACCTTGCAACTACCGGAGGTACAAAGACAATGTCAAAAGTGGAATTTAATAACGAACTCGAAAAAATAGGTACTTCGATCAATAGCAGTACAAGTTTCGATTTCGGTAATATAAGTATGACATGTGTCTCTCAATACTGGGATAAGTCATGGGATCTTTTTGCCGATGCAATAATGAACCCGGCATTTTCCGATAAGGAATTCCAGACGGTAAAAGACCAGCTCATCGCAGGAGCAAACCAGACCGAAGCAAATCCGGATGCGCATTTGCTGAATATGTCCATGGAAAACGTTTTCAAGGGCAAGAATTATTCTAAAGTACCAAACGGTACAGTTCAGAGCCTTCAGGGGATTACATTACAGGACGCAGAGAGCTATTATAAAACCATAATGGTTAAGAAGAGGATATTCCTTGTTGTAGTAGGTAATATGTCAAAAGAGGATATTACAAGTAAAATAAGAAACTCTCTTGCCGGATTGCCGGAGGGTGAAGCCGCTAATGTCGAGGATAGGGTTTTAATTAATGAGCCCAGCGAAATGATCGAAGATAGGGATATCGAGACGAATTACATAAGAGGAGTATTCTCCGCGCCGAAAATGTCTGAGGACGATGGTGTACCGATGAGGCTTGCAATGGCGATACTCGGTGACAGATATTTTGTAGAGTTAAGAACAAAAAGGAGCCTTTCATACGCCCCAAGCGCATTCTACTCCACAGGCGCAATAAGAAATCCATACAATGTGCTGTATATTTCTACACAAAAGCCAAAAGAATCAATGGAAGTAATGGTGAATATTCTGGAAGATATTAAAAAGAATGGGTTTACCGAGGATGAGCTAAGAAATAAAAAAGAAATGTTCGCGACCTTATATTATATGAACCTTATGACAAATAATGCTCAGACACAGAACCTCGGAACTAACGAGATAATTTCCGACTGGACTCTGTCAGAGAAGTTTAACGACGAAATTAAGAATGCTACCCTGGAACAAATAAATGAAGTATTCGACAAATATACCAACATTATAAAGTGGACATACCTGGGTGACGGTACTGCGGTAACAAAAGACGATTTTAAACAGATAAAGAAAGAAGAAAACAAAGATATTCAATAGAGTCTCATCATGCTAAGGGTGAGTGCCTGTCATTTTTATAAATGACAGCACCAAGGGTGGTCGTCCTTTTTAAGGAGACCACCTTTTTATTTATCTATGTTCTTCTTGTTTAATAAGTATCTGTCCAGGCTGAAACTTTCTCCCAGGTAGAGCTTACGAACAGTTTCATCGGCGGCAAGTTCCTCTGCCGTGCCCGACCGGAAGATCTTACCCTCGATCAGTATATATGCTCTATCCACAATTGATAGTGTTTCATGAACGTTATGGTCTGTGATGAGTATGCCAATTTTTCGTTTCTTTAACCCAGCAACTATCTTCATAATATCCTCCGCGGCGATAGGATCAATTCCCGCAAACGGTTCGTCCAGCAGGATAAACTTTGGCGCGGATGCCAGCGCCCTCGCAATCTCCGTCCTTCTTCTCTCCCCGCCGGAGAGTGAGTATCCGAGAGTATTTCTAATTTTTTCTATGCTGAAGTCTTTGATAAGCTGATCGCATTTATCCTCAATTTCGTATTTATCGAGATGCATAAATTGCAGGACCGCTTTGATATTCTGTTCTACTGTAAGCTTTCTAAAAATGGAGGGCTCCTGCGGTAGGTACCCGATGCCATGCTGAGCGCGTTTATACATCGGCATTTTGGTGATGTCATCACCGTCGAGCTCTATCTCACCGCTGTTTGGTTTGACCAACCCGCAAATCATGTAAAATGTCGTGGTCTTCCCGGCTCCGTTTGGTCCGAGCAGACCGACTATCTCACTCTGCTCGAGCTGAAGTGAAACATCATTTACAACAGCTCGCTTTTTATATTCTTTTACTAGATTATATGTTTTGAGCTTGCTCAATACGCAATCCTGAGGATTTCGACCATATCTCGGACTGCTTTATCCAGCCCTGTAAAGACCGCGCGTGAAATAATGGAGTGCCCTATACTTACCTCACCTATTTCTTTTATTGTCAGTAAAGGAAGGATATTATAATAATTCAAGCCATGCCCGGCAGTAACGTCCAGCCCCATTTCCGATGCCATGCGGGCAACCACGGATATTTTTGTAAGCTCCTCTATCTGTTCACGCTCTGTACGGGCATTTGCATAATCTCCCGTATGTATCTCTATCGTATCTGCCCGAAGTTCGACTGCCACATCGATATTCTCCGGTACGGGATCGATAAAGAGGCTCACTCTAAGATCATCTTCCTTTAGCTTATCTATGGCTGAGCGGATTTTATCTTTCCCCGATACCAGGTTCAGACCACCCTCAGTGGTAATTTCCTTCCTGTTTTCTGGAACAAGCATCGCGACATCCGGCTTGATTTCACGTGCAATCTTTATCATTTCATCCGTAGGCGCCATCTCAAGTTCGAATTTCGTCTGCACGATCTCTTTCAAAAGTTTTACATCCCTGTCTGTTATGTGCCGTCTGTCCTCTCTTAGATGACAAATGATCGCTTCAGCACCAGCCAGCTCGCAGATAGTTGCCGCCGGAACGGGATCAGGTTCGACCCCACCACGGGCATTTCTGACTGTGGCAATATGATCGATGTTTACAGCTAATCTCATACTAAAATATTTTATAAAACCCTGTTTTTTCTCTTAAAATCGAAATTGTATCTATGGAAAACATTATGAGCCAATGTAGTATCCAGCTGTAAACAAATGAATTACTCCTCCATGCCTGGATACCCATTACCAATCCGGCAAAAATAGAACCGAGCAACTCAAGCTCAGGCTTTCCTTTATGTAATATAAAGAACGGTATCATTTGAATAAATATAGAATAGTATCCAAATTTTTCCTTAAGCCCGAATAGCATGTACCCGCGCCATAGAAACTCCCATCCTAGCATATAAGTCAATACCCCGGCTTCATATAAAAGGAAAATACTGAGATTGGAACTAACCTCCGAACCGCCTTGTGGATAGGTCTTGGCAAAATCCGGTGTGGCTGATACGACCCACAGGAAAGGAAGCATAAACAAAAAGAACGCCGCCACAGAGAACAGTCCGAACTTTTTGTCGCCTAATGAAAATCCGTAATCGGAAAGTTTTCCCTTTAGAACAAACTTTATAGAAAGGAAGGGGATCAGGAACATGAGCAAGCCGTCCGTAAAAAACCAGTATAATCTTGAATCGAGCCTGTCCTGACCGATATTATTATAATAAAAAAGCGGTGTAGCAAATGATATTGAAAGAAAAATTATAACAGCGACAGATAAAAAGACATAAGTAACTTTAAAGTCCAGCGACTTTATTATCTGCTTAAGGTCCTTAAGTTCGGAAAGATATTTCTTTACCAAGTATTATGCTATTTGTTCTTTATAATATATTGCAGTTTTTCCGGGGTAAGACTAATTATCGATGCCTCTATCGGGAGGATTATCTCCGGTATTATAAAGCCGAGGGAATCATTTTCGATATCACCATATCTCACGATCACTTTTATGTCGCCGGGGTTAATATCTGCTAATTCGTTCACTCCTCCTCTAAGTGAAAGCCCCAATTTAGGTGGTACAAGAAGGACTTCCTTATCATCCGGCAGATTTTCGATAGTAATATCCAGGTCGTTAAATTTTCTCTCGGCAAGAAGATCAACCTCGAATGTGACCGATACCATAGAGGGTTCGATCCTTATTATATTCGATAATGTGTCCTTTATGGCAACGGTCTCGGTTACGTTCTCCTTTACGTCCTTTACCAGCTTATATTCGGTCGAAAGATATTTTATATTGGACACGATCGATGAAGCGCCGGAGACAAGCACCGAATCTGGAATGATCCGCGGTTCCCCTATTATTTCATATCCGTCTGCCAGCTGAAGCGCTACATTATTACGAACCTTAACATACTTCTTAAATACTTTTTCAAAGCTGATATTGATGGTTTCGGGATCTACACTCACTATCGAAACATTCGAGGGAACATCCAGCCTTTCGCTCAAAAGCTGACGCGTATTTAGCTTTGTGTCATTTTTTATATTGGATAGGTCCAGGGAGAAATCCTTGTCACGCGAGATCATCAGGTTGAGCAGGTCCCAGCCTTTACCGCTTGCCACAACGGTAATATTTTCCGGTAGATTTTCGGAAAGAGCCTGGTTATTTGTGACATGTACATGCAGAGGAATAGACAGCTCTATATTATAGGCTACGTTGAATTTCAAATACAGCCATAATATAAATGCAAATCCAAATGAAAAAAGATAGAGCCTAAAATTCTTCTTCACTACAGGTCAGTATGTTTAATAGTTTAGTTCGTTTTCCCAGTTGTCATTCCTAAATTCACCCCTTAAGGTCGAGTGAACCATGTCAAAATATCCGGAACCTTCCGGTTTCCTCTCAACAAATACACATGTTGCTCCGCCTTCTAACTTGTCATAAGTCCAGACCTCATAACTCTTCTTATTTGCTTCAAAGGGAAATCTCTCTATATCGTCCGGCTTTCCAAAAAGTACATATATCCTGCCTCTGTCCGTCTTCCATCCTTCCTTATAAGGCTCCTTAAAAGAAGCATCGGCTTCAAGAATGCGTTTTACATATTCGATTTTAAATTCATTTTCCAGGGTTGCAGGATTATCATCCCTTATCTTCCAAAAGTCGAACATAAACTTCCTTTTATCGTTTATATCTGTCAGCTTATTATATACATTCTTTTCCTTATCGGTTCGTATATATGACGTGATCTCATACTCTTTCTCTACAAGGTCTTCTCTCATCGTGGCGTAAGGACTTTTTAGAAATTCTTCCTCCCCTGAAAAAGAAAAATCCTGTGTAATACCGCTATTATAAACCCAAAATTGTTTTTCCCTGGTAAACCTGGTAGAGTTTTTATTATCAATTACCGATACGAGGAGTATGTACTTAGCTGTTGGTAAACTGTCTATCTGAAAACTTCCTTGCTGGACTATATCCTCTGAGCTAAGAGATGTTATCTTCTTAACATTCTTAATAAATATATTATCTTTGTTCGGATCTGTGATCTCTGCCAGAATATAAAACTCGTCCGTTATATTTTGCGGAGTAAGACCGTATATTTCGAAATAATAATAAAGCTTATTTATATTATTCCCGTATATACCGTCGGGATTTGGCACGACCTCCAGTGTATTCTTATAAAAGATACTCTCTTTATCCCCGCTTGAAAGAATGTCCGTAGATAATTCTATATCACTTATCTTTAAGCCCGTATTAAAGTCCTCTGCAGTGAGTTCTATTACGGCTGATTCGACATTTTCGGAGTTATTGGCATCGGAAGCGGATATCTTTACCGTGTAATCTCCGGGCGATATCTGGTAATTCAATTGCCCCACTAGATTGTTATCGAGATTAGTACCCGATGTATCTGTCACGGTTGTCGGTATCATATAAGTCTGAGAAAATACCAGCTCATCTGTCCCTTTTTTGAAAATATCGAGGTCTATTTTTGCCTGGGCTGTATATTCACTGCCCGAATTACTGAATATCAGTCTTTTTTTATAGAATGAATAGTAAAATTCGACTATTGATTTTCCATCTTGTCCCTTAAATACTGAGTAATCAATGCTGAAGTTAAATATATTATCTGCAACTGACGAATTTAGAGAAACACAAAGGAAAAAAATTAAAAATGCTGTTTTTACGATGGTTTTCATAATTATAAATTTAAAGCGCGCCCTCATAAAAATAAAAAAGGTAATTCTCTAATTAAAGAGAATTACCTAATAATAATAAAATTAAACAAATATTAAAATCCTACATTCAAAGTAAAGTATTGGTTTGTTGAGTTGAAACCATCCTCATTTACTATCCTGTAGGCGTAATCGAAGCCCAAAGAAATGCCTCCGAAAGGATATTTAACTCCTGCTCCAAAGGTTGGTCCCCAGAGCTCTTCGTCCGTGTTTTTATCGGGTTTAATACTTACTGCCCCTCTCAGGAAGAAGTTATTATTATAGTTATACTCAAGTCCGAATTTGTATTCGTCACTTGAGAAACCTGAATTTTCAAATGCTGAAGAAAGCATTACATGGTTTTGCTTGTTCAGGTTAGCAATATAGGATACTCCGATCTCCAGATTAGTTGGAAGGTCAAAGTCTTGAAGGATAACCCTTCTTGTAACTGTTTGACCGTTTTCAACTACCTGTCTGTCCAATCCCTGACCGTTAAAGGTCATGGCTGGTCCGAGATTCTTTAAAGCGATTCCAAATCTGAGGCCTGAATTTCCTGCTACATATTGCAGACCAAAGTCAAAAGCAACGCCGGTTGCGTTTACATTTGCAATGCTCTCACTGATTAACTTAATGTTAGTTCCGAAATGGATCTTGTCGGTCATAGCTCTTGCAAAGCTGATGCTACCAACAAGGTATGTCGGACTAAATGTAGAACCGTCACCTTCAGGGTTGTATTCGGTTGTTACCAGCTCTTCACCGAAATCAAGAGTTCTCAGAGAAAACCCGAGGTAACCAAGATTACTTAGTTTAACTACGCCGGCAACATATTCCATGTTAATGTCGGCGATATAGTTCATGTGTGAAAAAAGTGCTTCTCCGGTTGGGTTTTGTAATTGCGACAGACCTGCTGGATTCCAATACATCGCATCAATACCTGTCACGCTTGCCAAGTTAGACCCTTGAAGAGAAGTTCCCACAGAACCTACGGGGATCAGCAATTCCGGTGCGGCCATGGTACCAAACTTGGTCCTGGGTCCCGCGAAAGAGCTTGCCCCTGTCATAATTACTATTAAGACTATTAGTATATTTTTGAGGTTCATTTTTTAAACTCTCCTTTTTATTTAGGCAATCCCTAAAAATCCATTCAGGGATTGCCTGTGAATTTTGCTAATTAAAAGTCAGCTCTTTCTTGACTTGTGAATATTGCAAGCTTAATTATTTTCTGCCCAATACCCGGAGCATCAATCAATGCTATATACATACCCGAAGCAACAGGAACGTCCTCAAACGTTCTCAAATTCCATTGCTGGTCCGAGGTAGTATTATCTTTATTTATGGTATTAATAAGATCCCCGTTAAGTGTATATATCTTTATTGTACAAACTTCGGGAAGCCTCATAAACGTTATAAATCTATTGGAACTGCTGGTCTCAAGAACGTTAAATCCGAGATATGGATTCGGTACTGCTCTGATCTTTTCCATATCGTTTCTTGAAACGGCAGTTGAATTTGACACTGTGGTACCTGATACACTAAACTGATAATAAAGCGGATATCCCGGCTCCATAAACGGTCTCGTTATGGTATACGGATATATCGTCATTAGATCACCCACTGTATAGCTGGCACCTGCAGAGATCAACTTCGGTGACCATACATAATAAATATCGGTCTGGCTCTGCTGTAAGAATAGATTCTTGGATGTATAGAACGGATCCGGTGTTGAACTATAATCCGATCTGAGGAAATATGTAATAATCTTTCCACCCAAACTATCAGCAGTCGGGCTCCAGGATGTCATAGTAGAATCTGTAACAAGGAAAGCAACATTTATTTGTCTCCTTGAAGCAGTACTATCTGTTGGATCTATTTCATAGGCTTTAAACGGAACCTCAACAAAATCCTGGTATGCGTAATTGATCGGTGTTGTCACCCTGTATCTATACGCCATCTGACCGGCGCCTCCCGTTCCGGTAAATTCGATCTGAACATTCTTTAGTTCAGTCGCTTTTACCAGCGAAGGCAGGTTTGTATACGTACCCTGTGTCGGCCATGACAGTGACATTAAGCGTGACTGGTATGGTCTATCACCACTGAGTAAATACTTACTTCCTTCGACGAATTGATTTCCTGAAGGCTCATAGCTCCAGCCATATAAACGGGACTGGTTAACAGCTGGGTTCTCTATTGTATCTCGAATCACGCCCTGTTTAGTAATTCTATTAACACCGAACTCAATACCATCGAAGTTTCTCGCACCTGATGATATCTTCAGATTTTGAGCGAGATTTGTAAATGCGCCGCCGTCTGTAGATCTTTGGATATTATATGTTGTATCAGGTGAGTTAAATTGTACTCTATAAGTTGCATCAATAACTGAATTAGCATCAAGAATAATTGGAGCAACCCCAAGATCTCTTCTATTAGTATTCAAAGTATCGCCATCTGAATAACCTGATTGCGTTCCTGCAACAGGTGCTTTAGGAATAACACTAAATGGCACCAACGGCGATCTTATCACTTTCAATCCGTTTTGTGCTGAATCACTGTATGCATATGCAACTACTACAAATTTATATTCCTGACCATAAATGAAATCTGAGTTACCGCCGTAGTTATCAGGATAATTAGTCTTGGTAATACTTAGACTCCTAAATAATCCTGAATTTGGGAATCCGGCCGGTACTGAATACGTATATGGCGGTACAACCGGGAAATAACCCAATTGCTCTACACCATTAACGGATATTCCAAACGAAAGACTATCCTGAATAATACCGACTCCATCTATTAGATCATAAGTTGCCAATAAGGTCAAGGTATTATTAATAGATGATGGTTGATTAAAGTCTGGTAACGTTGAAGCAGTTTTGTCAACCTCATATACCTCATACCCCTGGAAGTAGTAAGTACTGTTTATTGTATCAGGTGAAAGGACTGTATCCCTGAATACATATGATTCTGCAGTATCATTCCAGGAAATATTCAAGTTAACAAAACTAGAACCTTCACCACCCTTAGGCTGAAAACTAATATTAGTAACAGGGGTTGGAGGAGGTGGAATAACGTTAAAGTCAGCATCATATAATTTCTGTGCAGTAACGTCTAATCTCTTTAACTTTGTAACAGAATTTAAATAATTAGATCCTTTAGCCGCAAACTGTGCTAAAACAACTGTCTGCGTATCGCCGGGACTCATTCTAAAGTCATAGGCTCCTGAGTTAAATATGAACCTTCTATCACCACCAGGACTTGGTTCAACTGTTCCTGTAGTGTCACCATCACAGTTGTTAATGCGTCCATCTGATTCTGTCCAGCCTTGGCTACCATCCGGCTCGCCGGGATAGCAGAAAACGGTCTTTCTGGGAGGACTAAATGTTGGGTCCAGCCACGAGGTACCGTCACTTTTGATACCCTGAAGATATCTGTAAGCTTCAGTAGGATTATCAGGATCCCTTTCACAAACTGCCTGACCGCTTCCAGGGTTAGTAAAATACACGAATGAAGTTAATCCTAGAGGCTGAGGTGGATTTACACTATAATTGATCGGGCTAACGAAAAAGTCCATTCCCGATGCAGGTGGATTTGATCCGTAAGTACCAGGACCGCCGCCGCCATCGTCGTTATCAGAGTTATAACAGTAACCCATATTATTGACAGTATCACATCCGATCCAGTCATCGGTTGCATCACCTAGGTCAGGATCAACTACTATCCCGAAGAATGTACTATCCCATGCAAGTGTGTTTTTGTTTGAAATAACAAATCTAAGAAACTGCATATCTTGGATACCGGATATATTATATGCCCAGGCTGTTAGCTGAAGCTGAGCATACATTGGAGTTGTACCCCCACCAAAACCTTCACTGGAATTATGCTGGTCCTGGAATCCATCTGTTAAACAAACAAATATTGTTTGATTTGCATCCTTAATTCCCGGGATGTCTGTTCCCGGATCATATTGACCATTTCCGTTCTTATCGACATAAGGTGCCCCAAAAGGAACCATCTCACCCCAATTAGCATAATCGGGGTTATTGTTTGCGTTATCTGAACTGTTGATCTTGTACAGCTTAAATCTTGAATCTGTAAAACCCTCACCGTTTACACAATAGCCGGGTGCCCATTCACCTTCGTATGAGGCGGCGCACATTTTTAATTGACCATCTATCTTCGCAGCAATAGTCAGTCCGGCTGTAAATATTGCGTTGGCTCCAGTAGCATTGTTTTTTGGCCACTCAAAACCCGGAGAGTTATTCTGCTCGATATTTTGGTCAAAAATACCGGTATTGATAATATAAGATGAGACATTGTTCGCGTCGAGGAGTTCAAACTCCTGTATGATCGCGTTTGGACTGTCGAAACCGTTTGGACTAGCTAGAACAAACCCGTTGTTGGGGTTCACTACCCTAACCCTGGGCTTGGACTCTACCTGAGTAGCCCACAGCATGACAGATATTAGAAATAACAATAATATTTTTGTCTTCATTTTTTGCGACTCTTTAAATTAGTTTTAAACTTAATAATACTGTCAGCTTTAGAAGCTGAGTTTAGCACCGAATCTTACCTGTCTGGGTGGACCCCAGTTCGTTATAGATCTTACTCTGTCGCGCCAGTTTGACTGATAGTTCGCGCTGGTCTGCGATCCTGTAGGCGTTGACAGATAACCATTATCGTCCGGCAATCCTGTTGCGCCATAAACACTATTTACTAATTCAGTATCAAATAAGTTTAGTACATAAACGTAGATATTCAGACTGGTTTTCCATATATCAATGGTCTTGTCCATTTTAAAATCAAGCCTTGTATTCCAATCCGTGTAAACACCGTTTTTGGAAGAAAGAGCAACGTCACCATTGTCAAATGCATTCTTTGGTAAGCTTCTTACAGTATATGGTCTTCCGCTATTAAAACTAAACAAGAAGTTGAAACCAAGATTCTTAAGAATTTCACCGCCAAATCCTTTTGGTACATCGTCATTTCCAAATCTGTAATCCAGATTGATGCTTCCAGTATGCCTTTGGTCAAAATCTGTCGGGAATAAGAATTTAGGGAATACACCGTCAGGATTGTTTGCCAAAGAAAATTTAGAGAATGGATCAGAACCTACACCTGAAGAATATGATAATGTATATGAGATATCAATAGAAGCCCTTTGATACCTTCTCATGCTGAAGTACATTTCAAGACCCCTTGCCAAGCTAAAGTCAGTGTTTTCATAAATTGCATAACCGCTTGGAACTCCGGGTCCTTTCAATATTCTTGCTGTACCGATCTGGTCCCTTGTCTCTTTGTAGAAAGCAGTAATACCTAGGTTAATTATATCTCCTACCTGCTGTTTAAATCCAACTTCGTAAGAAGTTAGTTTCTCAGGTTCTAGACCTGAATTTTCTACTACGTTTTGTACAGAGTTGCTGAAGAACTTCTGGAAATATTCTCTAGGAATATACATTAATTGTAACTGTGGAAGCTGAACAAAACGTCCATAGTTTGCAATAAATACAGTTTTGTCGGTAACCGGGAATGAGAATCCAAGCCTTGGGCTGAATTCTATGTTCGGTGAACTTTGTTCAAAATCATCATCGGTTAATAATTGTCCGTCAGGACCAAGAAGATTATTTGGATCAATTAAAACTTCTGTATTAACGTCCAGATAATCCATCCTCACACCGGCGTTAATAGTAAGGTCACCAAAGTCAATTTTGTCCCTCAAGTACGCAGCTGCTATGATCGGATTTTTTGGTTCAAAATCTTCTCCGGATACAATGATAGGATTACCGTATTGGTCTCTTACTTCATATCCATATGACTTCAATAAAACCTCTCTTCCAAAGAAGAGGTCAGTAGGATTCAATTGATAGATTGGGTTACCGCTCGGATCTGTTCCAACAATTGGATTATTAGCTAACGCAACCGGGCTTAGCTCGAGAGATCTAAGTGTGTTATACTTATACTCACCACCAAACTTTACTTCGTGGTCACCATATTTTTTTGTAAGAACTGAGAATGTCGCGTCAGCCTTTCCACCAATGTAGCTAACATCTGATTTGGAATAGAAGTTATTTACCCTACCCGGTAAAAAGAACACGTTTTCCGTTGAAGGGTCGTTTCCAAGTCTGCTTCCCTGCCTCAAGATCCCTGTCTGTCTCTGAATTGCCATAAGTTCCGGAATGCTATTTGTATCACCGTAAGCAAACCAGTTACCAAGAAAGTACGGATCACCGAACTCATCAGTAGTAGAATAATTAGTAAACTGAAGTTCATAGAAGAATTTAGAAGAAACGTTGTGAATCATTCTTCCGTAGAATTGTCTGTCCTTTGTGATCTCAAGTGGGTTTCTGAATGAATTACTCTTGTAGTATGACTGAATAAAGCTTCTGTTATGATCGTCAGTCATTAAAAGACCGCCCTTCAGATTAATAGGAATACTGCTTCCTTTTATATCTGAAAAATTAATATTCAGTCTCGCATTATATGAATATAGATTTTCTGTGAAGTTTGGAACGATACCGTCGGAAAAAAGATCCCTTGATATCCAGCTGGGGTTTCTAACTAGCAAAAATTGTTTTTCCACACCACCATAAAAATTGATAACCTTTGAAAGATCTTTTGTAGGAATAAGAGGACCGCCAAAAGTTAAACTATAAAGGTTGTAACCTTGTGCAACGGTATTTAACCAGTCACCTGAAAACTCATCAGTGGCTGCTTCGATAGAACCGGTGTACTTATCGGTACCGCCCTTTGTTGTAACGTTTATAACACCGCTAAGCACGTTTCCATATTCTGCGCCAAAACCACCGGTGTATACCGCGATCTCTTGAAGAAGTCCATTGGAAACAAATGCTGTTGATGTACCGTCGATTGGATTTGTGGTAACAACACCGTCAACTATAATAACGTTTTCGTCTGTTCTACCACCCCTGATATTGATATTGTTTCCTCTTTCATCCTGTACAACACCGGCTGTTTTGGAAACAATGTTCTGAATTCCTCTAACACCGGAATCATCGATTTGATCCTGTGTTATAAGCCTACCGCTCTGATCTACATCGATACCTTTTCTTTCTGCGGTAATCTCGATTACATCTGTCACTACTTCGCCTTCCGGCTTCATGTCAAAGTCGATCTTCGTCCTTTGGTCAACAGACACCTTTACTCCATTTACCTTGGTATCTGTATAGCCGATATATGAAGCAATTACAGTGTAAGTGCCAACATCGACGTTTAGGATTACATATTCGCCGTTATCGTCGGTAACAGCACCTAAAGGTGTCCCGTCGACCTTGATCGTGGCACCCGCTAAAGGTGAGTTGTCGTTAGCATCAATAACTCTACCCCCTATACTTCCTGTAGTTTGGGCGTAAGAAGTTGAAGAGACTAAAAACGAACCGGCTAAAAAAACTAGGACTATAAAAGAGTAGAGAAACTTACCCCTCATAATTCCCTCCGATATCTTTAAATTTTTTTAAATGTGACCCTCGCATTTTTAAATGCGAGGGTCAAACGGGTTTTTAACTCTATAAAAGACTTAGTTCAAAAAAATTATTTTACTAAAACCATCTTTTTGGTTTCTTTGAAATCACCTGCTTGCAATGTATAGAAATAGATACCACTGCCTAAATTAGCGCCGTTAAAATCAAATTCCTTTACACCTGCAGTTAGAGTCTGGTTGTTCAGTAATGTTGCAACCTCTTTACCAGTGATGTCATATACCTTAAGTGTTACATTGATGTTCTTAGGTAATTCAAACCTGATCATGGTTGAAGGGTTGAACGGATTTGGATAATTCTGCAGAAGTCTGTAAGTTCCTGGGATCTCACCGCTTACATTGTGAATAGAAGTTTGCGGGTTTTCGATCTCCCTGTATATTAAGTGGTTCCTCGATACAGGTGCGTTGTCATTAAATGCACATGAACCGGGTTGTGGGTCTTTCATGTAAGTCATTGCAAGGATCTCGTTACTGCTGCCATCGGTTGTCGTTACTCTGTTAAAGCTTACATATCTTTCGTCATCCATTCCTGAAGTGATCTGCCTTGGAGCTGAGAAACTAAGTGCGCTTGTAGGTGATACACTGTAATAAAGATCATATGAATTGAATCCATTAAGAGTATCATCTTGCATACATGCACTATAACCTGTCATTACGTAGTTTCCATCAGCTGATACAGCAATCGTAGGCCAGTCTAGACCACTTGCGTTACCCATTGCAGTTACCATTGAAGTAATACCGCCGGGAATGTCTGTCATTTGACAAACCATTTCTGGTGTACCGCCGTTCTTTGATACCCATAGCTTGGTTTGGCTGAATGTTGTTGAAGTTGTGTTCCATACTACGTAAAAGTTTCCTGCATTGTCATAACATGCATCGATACCTAACCATGCAAAGTTTGTATCAGCACCTGTGATGTTTGTTTCCCATAATACGTTTTCTGCTGACCATGTTGCGCCGTTATCTGATGTAGTATAATAAAATATCCTGTTTCCTGCTAATGGATCACCTGTGTCATTAAGTGCATCTAATACGTAGATAGCTTTTCCTCCTGGACCTGTTGCAGATGCCCACCTCATATTGAGCTGGCTGTTTGCAGAGCTTACAAACAATTGAGATGATCCTGCCCATGTTCCTGCATTTGGATCAAATACTACTACATATCCTGTATCGGTTGCTGCTGCACCCTGATAGGTCTCTGCACTTACCATTACATTACCGTTGGTAAGAGTTGTTAATTGTGGCCAAATGAAGTTTGAAACTGTTCCTGGATATGGATAGCTGGTGAACGAACCTAACCCAGGAAATGCATCGACGTGACATCCGCCAAGAAGGTATGACCCCGGCTGATAGTGGTTTCCGATGATTGCAACATCCTGTGATGCACCCGTAGTACCAACTGTCAATGTCGGGAAACCGCTCCTGATGTTAGGAACTGTGTTTGTTGCTCCCCATGTTGCACCGCCATCTGAACTGAATGAATAGTCGGTTCTTCTGGAACCACTAAGGTCAGTCGAATCTGTTGCGATCATTTCGATCGCGTGAATGATTGTTGGTGAAACGTAATTTACAAAGTGTGGGCAAGCACCATTGGTTTGCCAGTCATAATAACCTGTGATTGAAGTTACAACTTCCGGACGGATTACGTATGCATCACCGCCCCTGTAACCTTCTGGAGTAATTTGCTTAGAATTGAATACATTACTTTGCGAATAATTAACTCCCTCTTGCATTTTTACCATGGATTGCTGCCTGTTAACTCTTTCGCGAGAGTTGGCATTTGCTTCCATGTTAAAGTAAGCAAGAGAAAGAATAGCCATTAAAAACAATAAAGATTTTGACATTTTTCCCTTTGTTTTAATTATAGAAATTTGTTAAATAATTGTAAACTTTAAAACAATATAATACTATTACAAAATCTTGTCAATATAGATTTTCGTAATTTAAATACAGCGTTAATATAATATTAACTGCTGTATTCCTAATGCATGACGACAATATTTCGCCCAAAATCACTGTCTTAACTGATTCTAAAAAAAAACCGCCGGATAATCATATTTCCGGCGGTTTTTTACAAATCTCTTGTTTTATGCTATTATAACATTATTTCAATAGGACCATTTTCTTTGTTTCCCTAAAATCTCCGCTCACCAACGTATAAAAATAAACTCCTGAAGACAAGGAAGACGAGTTGAAACTAACTTTATGACTTCCTGCAGAGATGCTTCCATTTACCAAAGTTGCAACCTCTTTACCTGCGGAGTTATAAACTTTCAGAGATACAAAGTCCTTCTGCGGAACATTAAACTCTATCGTCGTCGAAGGGTTAAATGGATTTGGGTAGTTCTGCAATAACGAATATTCATTTGGATTGGATATTGTGTTATTATGGATACCCGTTGTTGCTAAAGTAATTTTCCTATACACCTGAAAGTTATGTGATTCAGGTGCTGTCGCATTTGATCCGTTAAAAGAAGTAGGTCCGTCACCGACATCTTTCATATAAACAATATTGAGTTCATATGAAGCAGGATTTGTTCCCGCATTCCATAATGATATTGATGGGAATCCTTCGTCTATGGTCGGAGTGTTTGTCACCTGCACTGGATCTGACCATGTGGTTCCCGCATCCGTTGAATACTGGTAAAAGACATCCCTGGTATTAAATCCGTTCATACCGCTGTCCTGAGTAACAACGTCATATGAGCAATACAGTACATTATTATCTGCCGACCATCCGAATTTTGGGTGATCGATTGCCATTTGAAACGCCCATGGTTGATAAAATGTCCTTGCCATCATTGGAAGATTCACCGTATCCGCAATGACAGTGGTTGAGGTAACTGTAGTTCCCGTTCCTCTTATCAAAAATAATCTTGTCTTTGCAAATAGACCGTCCGCCGTACCGCTGGCAACCCAATACCAGTCGTCAGTACCTTGCTTAAACGTGAGGTCATGACCACCAGAAATCGCTACAGTGTCCTGATCCCCATTCTCGAGAAATGGTGTAAATATGTCAAATGCTGTGCCTAATGTTGCTCCATTATCAGTTGAGATCCTCATATGCACAATAGGGTTATCCAGTACGTCAGTTTCGGTTTCAGGATTAGCGATCATTCCTACCGTCCCGTTACCGTTGTTTGCAATGTTAAAAGCCATGTTACTAAATGCAACCCCGCCTGAATATGGAGGCGTTGCTACCCACAAAACGTTTAAAGGACCGATGGTTGCGCCATCCCATATGGAATAAAATACTGTATCGTTTTGTGCCGAAGATGCCGATTGAGGTCTTGACACTATGATGATGTTTCCGTTATTCAAAACAGTCATTTGTGGCCATATAGCCTCGCCCATCTGATTATACTCCGTAAAAGATCCTAGCTGAGAAAATGCATCTAAATACAACTGCGCACTTAGTGGAAATCCTACCGGCTGATTATGGTTCGCGATTGCTGCAACCTTGTCACCAACGCCCGGTGCCAATTGTAATACGGCAAATCCGGACCTGATCAATGGAACGTTAGTTACATATGCCCAGGTACTTCCGCCATCGGTAGATATTGCGTACTCTGTTCTTCTTGTTGTTGCTCCGGCTCCATCAGTCGTATCTGCCTGAACATCAATTGCATGCAGTAAAAGAGGGTTTCCGGGATCTACCTGGATGTAGTGATTAGCCTCACCGTTTGTTTTGTAATCATAAAACCCGTCATTGCCGGTTAAAACCTCTGGACCAATAATGACATCACCCGAGTAAAAACCTGCTCCAAGCGTAAACGGAGCTGATATTGGCGAAGTATTAAGAGGGGCAAGTGATTTACTTACTCCAAAATCATCAAGCTTCCTTTGAGGAATAATACTTATCCTGTCTGTTTGCGCGAAAGTATCCAGACAACTCATACTGACAACCAAAAATACAAAAGTAAATATTAATTTTTTCATAGTTATTGGATTGTATTATTAAAGAAAGTAATTTAAGACGTTTGTAAATGTAGTAGATGCAGTAATATAACAGTAATCGGCAGTTATGTCAATTCTGTATTAATTCCCAATGACGACAATTATTGCGAAATAGGGGCGATTCTTTAACTATTTCACCAGAACCATTTTCTTTGTATATGAAATAACTCCTACTCTTAAAGTATAATAGTAAATTCCTGAACTTAGTCTGTTAGATAGAAAATTAGTCTCATATGTTCCCGCATTCAAAATAGAATTTCCGATCAATGATCTTACTTCCACCCCCTTAACATCATAGACTTTGAGAGAAACTAATGATCTCTTTGCTATTGAAAAACGTATCGTTGTCTCAGGGTTAAATGGGTTTGGATAGTTTTGGTACAAATAAAACTCGTCCGGGATTTCATTTGAGATTGGATTTACAAGGAGAGGTTTATTTATCCCAATTCTGATAAACATTTGTTTGGCAAGGGACTTACCGTTAGCACTCCCCGATGGATATGAACCCGGTATGACATCCGATTGTGCTACCAGATTTACATAATATTTTGAAGAGTTTTGATCGTTTGTCGTCGAAATGCTCGGATAAACCCAATCCCGTCTAGGTGACGTACCATTAATTCTGACCGGGGCTTTCCAGTTAAATCCGTTATTAACCGATGCCGTTAAATAGATGTTGTTAAATGACGTTGGTGTATGACTTCCTCCCAATACACTATCTGCTACCACAAACACCATAAACAATGCCGAACCGTCTCTCGATCTGCCTATAACGGGTCTGCATAAGCCGGTCAAAAGATCGTTAACTCCCTGGTGGGGATTAAAAGGTACGTCTAGCGAATCGACAATTATTATACTCCTGTTAGGATCGTTTCCCGGCAAGCTCGGTGTCCAGTATCTTATATTTGAGGCAATACCGGGGAAATAACTTTCTATTCCATCCTGGAATACCGTCTCAAATACGATCCTGGCTTTATTATTTGTATAAACCAACGATATACCTCTAAATCCTCCCAGGCTGTCGGCAGTCGGAGATGTATAATCCGCATCGAATATTTTTATGGGCGCTGAATATGATGCTCCCATATCTGTAGATTCCATAAAAAATACATCCCCGTAATCTGAGGGTATCCGCTCATTGTTATTTATAAACGCGACACCGACCTTACCGTCATCAGACCTTGCAATTGCGTAACACTCGTCATTTCTCGAACGAAAAAACTTCCACTGCCCGAATTGTCCGTTGCCAATAAAGCCATTACAATAATTATAAAACGCAGAGTCAGTCTCGTTGCCCGATGATACCAACGCAAATTTTACCGCCCCGTTAATATTGTCACTGGCTACCATTCTTGGCCACTCAACCTGTCCCGTTGTCCCTAATCCGGGATCCAGCCTGTCAAAAGAACCTAATTGAGGGAAAACTTCTCGGAATACAATAGTCCTGTTTATACTTAAACCGCTATTAATATAGTGATTCGCAATAATAATAGATCCGTCACTCAACCCGTCAATCACCCCGTAACCGCTCCTTGTATTTGAGGGTAGTTCTGCTCGAAAGTTCCACGTTGCGCCAAAGTCTGAGCTGAAGTAATATTTCGTCCTCCTTAACTGAAATGAAATGTTATCTTCCATCGGCGATGCCATATGTACTACGTGAATAAACTGAGGGCTGGTTGGGTCCTGCCATATCTGGACAGGACATGAATTAGATTGTTGATCGAATATGGTCTCACCGCTGGTCCAGACAAACTGAATACTGTCGAGATAATCCTGCCCTAAAATAGAATAAGAAGCATCGAATACCGGCGAGGGAGTAGTGATGTACGTGTATCTTCCTTTGGGTATTACCTCATACTTCCTGTCAAAAGGAACTCCAACGAAATAATCATCTATCTTTTCGATCCTGTATGGTTTTATCTGAAGCTGACTCCCGGACTGGGCAAATAGCCCTGTGTTCGGTACGATAATTAGTGATAGTATAATTAGTAATAGTGTTTTCATAAAATACTACGCCTTTTCAAAATATCTGCGTATCTTTTTGCTGACTTCTTTTGCGATCCTTTTTTTACTTTCTACGGTCTTGCCCGCTATATGGTTACTTAATATTACATTATCAAGCTTGAAAAGTAAAGAACTTATATCAGGCTCATTTTTAAAAACATCTAATCCCGCAAACCCTATTTTTTCCTCGGATAGAAGTTTTAATAAAGACCCTTCATCCATTATCTCACCCCTGGAAGTATTTATTATAATGGAGTCAGGCTTTAATAGTAAAAGTTTTTCTTTTGATATAAAGTTCACGTTATTTTCCAAAGGTATATGAATAGTGATAATATCGCAGTTCTTTAGGATGTATTTAAGACCTTTAAAAACAGCATTTTTATTGCGCTTTCTCACTTTCAGATCGGTATCATTGGCATATACGGTCATTCCAAATGCTTCACACATCCGGGCAACTTTCTTCCCTATCGATCCGTAACCTATAACACCAACTTTTTTACTAAATAATTCACTCCTCTTATAATCCAGATCCTTAAACTTTCCTTTTCTAACCAGCTTATCTGACAGTATTAGATTCTTTGATATGGCCAGCATCAGTGCCATCGTATGCTCCGCCGCGGAGATACTGTTACCTTCATCGGCGCTTAGCACCTTGATCTTATTCTTCCTGCATGCATCGATATCTATATGATCGGTCCCCTTCGTAAATGTTGCGATGACCTTTCCTTTAAATCTATCCGTAAATTCCTTAGATATCTTGCGTGTACTTCTGATTACCAACACATCACAATCCGAATCCGGTATAGCATCGTTAGGGATTCCGGGTTGCACCAATATTTCGTATTTCTTCTTCGGAAATTTATCGAATATACCTGTATCTACGTCATCGGCTATAAGTATTTTTATCCGTTTTGACAGAGTCGTATGTTTACTTACTGGAAAATTACAAGAATAGAAATACTATTAAAGGGAATAAATATGTATGAGGGTTGGTTCTAGGATTTGTTTTCCTTGAGAGCTCCGCTGATGAGATTCACTATGTCGTTCTTTCCTTCTCCCGATATAATAGAAAAAGGTATATAGTCTTTACAGAGGTCTTCATTATGGACGATCTTCGAAGCGCGGTATATCTGTTTCTCCATTTTGTTCTTGGAGATCTTATCGGATTTGGTCAGCACTATCGCGTAAGGTATTTCATAATATTCTAGCCAGCTAACCATGAGTTCATCCAGGTATGTGGGCTCATGTCGTGAGTCTATCAGCACAAATACCATGTTCACGTTCTCCCGCTCGCTGATGTAGTCCTCCACTAGCTTCCTCCATCCTGCTCGTATCTGTTCCGGAACCTTTGCGTAGCCATATCCCGGCAGATCCACTAGGTAGTACTCTTCATTTATGAGAAAATAATTCAGCTGTCGTGTCTTGCCGGGAGCGGATCCCACTTTGGCGAGGGTTTTCTTATTACAGATGGTATTTATAAGAGAAGATTTCCCGACATTGGACCTCCCCACAAAAACAAACTCCGACAATACCGACGCGGGCAGGTTCCGTAGATCGTAAATACTCTTTATAAATTCAGCTGATTTTATCTTCATAGCTTTTACTAAAATAAAAAAGTCCCTAACTCAATTTCCAAGATCACCATCCGGGTTTGTGTACTGGTTAAGGACTCCAAATCATATTATCATTACTACTCGTCTTCTTTCTTCTTCGAAGCTTTCTTCTTTGGCTTCTTCTCTTCGGATTTCGTTTTGGTTTCTTTTGTATCTTCCTTTTTGCTCTTGGTCTTCTTCGCCTTTGGCTCTACTGCTGTTTCGCCCTTTTTACCTTTCTTCTTCGCTGACTTATCGTCGTCCGTTGCTTCCTTCTTCTTAGCGTGATCATAATCCACAAATTCTATTATAGCAGTATCTGCGCCGTCGCCGTACCTGTGCCCGGTTTTGAGCACACGTGTATAACCACCCGGCCTGTCCGCGTACCTCGGTCCTATCTCATCGAATAACCTTTTCACTGCTGAGTCATCCTTGAGAAACTGCTTCGCTACCCTTCTTAGATGTACACCCTTCTCCGATGAACCGTTTGCTTTCTTTGCTTTAGTTACCAGAGGCTCAACGTATAATCTCAGCTCCTTGGCTTTTGCAAGTGTCGTTTTGATCCTGTCGTGTAGTATGAGGCTGACAGATAAGTTCGACATCATAGCCTTCTTATGACTGGCTGTTCTGCTAAACTTTCTTCCCTTAGTCCTGTGTTCCATTAGTATTAATAGAGTATGATGATTAAAAAATTATAATTACGTTGCTTCTTCGTTCAGATACTTATCTACGTCCATTCCAAAATGCAGGTTAAAGCTCTCGATAAGCTCACCCAGTTCGGCAAGTGACTTCCTGCCGAAGTTCCTGTAGTGGAGCATCTCCGATTCGTTCTTCCTTACCAGGTCGGCAATTGTCTTTATATTAGCCGAACGCAGGCAGTTTTGTGATCTAACCGAAAGATCGAGTTCATCTACCGGCATCAGCAGTATCTTCTTTACCATTTCATCTTGTTCGTCCTTCTCTTCCTTCACTGGCTCCGGCTCAATAGTATCCGGCTGTAATCCAACGAAAAGATTTACGTGCTGTCCGAGTATCCTTGCCGCTGTTATAAGTGCTTCCTCCGGATTTATCGAACCGTCCGTATGGATTTCCAGTGTAAGCTTTTCATAGTCTGTCTTTTGACCTACCCTGGTATTCTCGATAAGGTAATTTACCCTCGTTACCGGCGTAAATATGGAATCTACGCTGATGAATCCAAGCGGGAGCTCGTTCTTCTTATTCTCGTCGGAAGGCACATATCCGACGCCCTGCCCTACTCTGAACTCTATATCCAGGTTAGCATCCTTGTTAAGGGTTGCTATGTGCTGGTCAGGATTTAATATCTCAAAATCCGCAGTAGCATTCTGGATATCCTTTGCAGTGAATTTCTTCGGTCCCTTTACGTTTAGTTCGATCTTGGAACCCTTACCTGTTACTTCTTTAAATCTAACTTCCTTGAGGTTCAGTATTATTTCCGAAAGATCCTCTACGACACCCTTTAGTGTAGTAAATTCGTGCGGGGCATCATTTACCTTTACCGCAGTGATCGCTGTACCCGGCAAAGATGATATTAAAATTCTTCTTAATGAATTACCAATAGTAACGCCGTATCCCCTCTCTAGAGGCTGGATAATAAATTTTCCGTATGTATCAGTGTATGTCGCTTCTTCTCTTACAACGTTCTCCGGCATTTGAATGTGAAATATCTTCATAGTCTGCCTAAATGATTTAAATTTGTTATTAAAAACCTTAGTTACTATTTTGAGTAAAGCTCAACTATCAATTGCTCATTTCCAATGAACGGTACTTCTTCTCTTTCCGGGTTCTTTAGATATGTACCCGTCATTGTGGCTTTATCTAATGACAGCCACGGCATCATCATGGTATCTTTCATCCTCTTCATTGAGTCATGAAATACCGGCAGTTTTTTGCTCTTATCTCTTACTTTGATCACGTCACCCGACCTCAAATGATATGACGGTCTGTCGACGATCTGGTCGTTTACCGTGAGGTGTCTGTGAAGTATCAACTGCCTTGCTGATTTCCTCGAAGGTGCTAGCCCGAGTCTGTACAGAGTATTGTCCAGCCTGCTCTCTAATATAGAGACGAGGTTATTACCCGTTACGCCTTTTCTCCTGGATGCTTCCTTAAAGTAATTCCTGAACTGCTTTTCCAGGATACCGTAAGTCTTTCTTACTTTTTGCTTTTCCCTGAGCTGGACGGCATAGTCGGTCATTCTGGACCTTCTGGATAATCCGTGCTGTCCCGGAGGATAGTTTTTCTTTTCTATCGGGCACTTATCGGTAAAACATTTCGTGCCTTTTAGAAACAGCTTCTGTCTTTCTCTCCGGCATAGTTTACAACTTGCATCTGTATATCTTGCCATTTAATGCAATTATTAATTTGATTACTATTAAACTCTTCTTCTCTTTGGAGGTCTGCACCCGTTATGAGGCAGAGGCGTAATATCTTTTATAGAAGTAATTTCCAGACCGTTCGTGTTCAATGACCTTACCGCCGCGTCTCTTCCCGAACCTACTCCTTTTATCAGTACTTCGACTTTCCTCAAACCGAGATCAAATGCTTCCTTTGTAGCTGTCTCCGCCGCAACCTGTGCCGCGAAAGGTGTGCTCTTCTTTGAGCCTTTGAATCCCATTCTGCCTGAAGATGCCCATGAAATAGTGTTACCGTACAGGTCTGTTAATGTCACTATTACATTATTGAATGTAGCCTTAATGTGTGCCACACCGTTTGCATCTACCTGGATCTTCTTCTTGTTCTTTTTAAATGACTTCGCCAATTTCTATAATTTTATTTATAGTTTTATACTTTATTTCTTAGCTGCTGCTTTCTTCTTACCTGCAACAGTTTTCTTCTTTCCTTTTCTGGTACGCGCGTTTGTACGTGTCCTTTGCCCGCGAAGTGGGAGACCTTTTCTGTGTCTCTTACCGCGGTATGTGCCGATCTCCATCAGTCTCTTGATGTTCATCTGTATCTCTGACCTTAGTGCGCCCTCTACCTTTGCTTCCGCGTCTATTACCGAACGGATCTGGTTTACTTCGTCATCTGTAAGCTCCGACACCTTCTTGTTCTCGTCGATGCCTGCTTTGCTTAATACTGATTCGGCAGTGCTTCTACCAATACCGAATATTGAGGTTAATCCTATTACGATCCTCTTATTCTTCGGTAGATCTATTCCTGATATTCTTGCCAATTTATAACTCCTGGATTTTTATTTTTTTATTATCCTTGTCTTTGTTTGTGCTTTGGATTCGGGCAGATTACCCGTACTACGCCGTTCCTCTTTATGATCTTACACTTATCGCACATTTTTTTTACCGAGCTTCTTACTTTCATGACTGTAATGTTTAAATTTTATTTATACCTGTATGTTATTCGCCCCTTGGACAGGTCATAAGGCGACAGCTCGACCGTCACTTTATCACCCTGTAATATCCTTATAAAATTCATCCTCATCTTACCGGAAATATGCGCCAAAACTTCATGACCGTTTTCGAGCTTCACTCTAAAGGTCGTGTTTGGCAGGATTTCCGTTATTATTCCATCAACTTTTATTAAGTCCTGTTTTGACATCTATACTAAATAAACCTTCCTTCTAATTTCTATTTGTTAAGATCTCCGGCTCACCATCTGTTATCAAAACCGTATGCTCAAAATGCGCCGACGGCTTATGATCTCTCGTCACCACCGTCCATCCGTCTTCCTTTTCATATACTGCCGAAGTACCATAATTGACCATTGGCTCGATCGCTATGGTCATGCCTTTTTTTAATTTCTGTTTTCCCGATGGGGAATAGTAATTTGGTATAGCAGGCTCTTCGTGAAGATTCTTACCTATTCCGTGTCCAACCAGTTCTCTCACTACACTAAAACCCGACCCCTCTACAAATTCCTGTATCGCAAGTCCTATATCGTTTACCGTATTCCCTTCTCTTGCCTGTTGTATGCCTTTATATAAAGATTCTTCGGTTACACTCAAGAGTCTCTTCTTCTGAGCTGAAACCTCACCTACCTCGAATGTGTACGCGCTGTCTCCGTAATATCCATTCTTCCTTACACCTACATCCACCGAAAGAATGTCACCCGATATCAGCTTCTCGTCATTTGGTATCCCGTGAACTACCACCTCGTTAAGTGATGAGCAGATACTAGCCGGGAATGTTCTGTTCTTTACTCTGTAACCTTTAAAAGCAGGTTGACCGCCTCTGGATAGAATAAACTCTTCTACTATCTTGTCCAGTTCCCTGGTAGTTGCTCCTACTTTTACGTAATCTTTAATATATTTAAGAACGTCAGCTACTATCCTGCAGCTCTCGGAGATCAGCTGGATCTCCTTTTCACTTTTTACAAGCGACATTGACTCTTTACCTTCTGCTTTTTAGTTTCGAACCCTTCATAAATCCGTCATAATGTCTCATCAATAGATGCGATTCTACCTGCTGTAATGTATCGAGAGCAACACCCACGATAATAAGCAGACTGGTACCGCCAAAAAACGCCGCCATACCCGATGTAAGTCCTGCCTTCATGATAAAGGTCGGGAGTACGGCTATTATTGCCAGGAATATTGCTCCCGGCAGTGTGATCTTTGTCAAAATGTTATCTATGAAATCCGAGGTTGGTTTACCCGGTCTTACGCCCGGAATAAAACCGCCCTGCTTCTTCATGTTATCCGCGACGTCTTTCGGATTGAAAGCGATCGCGGTATAGAAATATGTAAAGAACACGATCAGCAATGAATAAATGATCGCATATACAAAACTCGTATAGCTAAAATATCCCGCAAGCGTCTGCATGAACTGGCTGTCCGGGAAAAACGTAAGGAATGTACTTGGAATAAACATTATCGACTGCGCAAATATCAAAGGCATAACACCTGCCTGGTTGACTTTGAGCGGTATATACTGTGTTACCCCGCCGAATACTTTCCTTCCGACAACTCTCTTTGCGTATTGAACAGGTATCCTCCGCGTTGCTATCGTGACCGCCACTACACCAGCGACGATAAATACGAAAGCCGCAAGGAATACGATCTCTATCAGTGCGTTTCTTACACCCGATGCAATAAGCTGGTATTCATCCAGCATCGCAAAAGGAAGCCTGTCTATGATACCAATGAATATAATGAGCGAAATACCGTTACCGATCCCCCTGTCCGTTATCTGTTCACCGAGCCACATCATAAATACCGTACCTGCTGTCAAAAAAATTACCGTCGAAAACGTGAACATAAAACTCGATAGGTCGGGACTGATGATGCTCACCCCGTTCACGTTCCTGCTTGCAAGCTGTACGCTTACTCCCCATGCTTGAAGTGCCGCGATCGGGATCGTACCTACTCTTGTAAGCTGGTTTATTTTCTTTCTTCCCTCTTCACCTTCCTTCTGAAGTTTCTGGAAGTATGGGAATACCGCACCGAGTAGCTGGATTATGATCGAGGCGCTGATGTAAGGCATTATTCCAAGTGCAAATACAGCCGCTTTGCTAAACGCTCCTCCAACAAACAGATCATAAAGACCGAATAATGTATTGGAAGATTGGTTTTGGGTTGCCGCCGCGAGCAGACTTGCGTTTATACCCGGAAGTGTGATGTGCGCCCCTATCCTTACAATTATCAGTAATCCAAGTGTGAATAAGATCCTCGTGCGTAACTCTTCTATCTTGAATACATTCCTGAAATTCTCTACGAAACCACTCATGCTGTTTTTACTACGCCTCCCGCTTTTTCGATTTTTTCTTTTGCGGAATCACTGAAAGCGTCTGCCGTTATCTCTATCTTGGATTTTAATTCACCGTTGCCCAGTATCTTCAATGGAAGATTCTTATTTCTGATCAACTTGCTCTTTATCAAAAACTCCTTGTCTATGACAGTCTCACCTATCTTACCGCCGTCTATCAGTTTTTGTAATTGTCCGACATTAAGAATACTAAATTCTTTCCTGTTAACATTCTTAAAGCCGAATTTAGGTACGCGCCTCTGGATAGGCATCTGACCGCCCTCAAACCACGCCCTGCTTTTATAACCGGATCTCGACTTTTGACCCTTGTGACCTTTAGTAGATGTGTGACCGCCGTATCCCGATCCTTGCCCTCTGCCGATTCTTTTGCGCTTTTTTCTGGATCCTTCGGCGTATTTTAAATTACTTAGTATGCTCATTGATCAGTAACTAATTCCTTTTATTGTTATAAATGTGGATTATAAAATAAATAAATTCCTTTGGGGGATAACCCCCAAAGGAATTAAATATAAGTAATCTTTAATCTTTAGAGATGAACGTTCATTAATACACTCATAATACCTGTTCCGATCCTGTTTCCATCGGGACCTGTTAATGTGTTATTACCAGTAGTTTGCTCAGGAGCTGACCACTGTCTGAATCCTAATGTATACCTTCCACCAAGTGAGATACCTTCGGTGAAGTACCAATCAAATCCGAAGTTCACACCTGCACCAAATGAACTACCTTTTGTATCAGTAGCTGTAGAATTTGATGCTAATGGTGTAGTAGTTGATGAATAATTACCGTAATTCAGATTCAGTCCTAAGTATGGTGATACACTGTAGAGAGACCTGAAGTGGTAATTTACATCTAACGAAATACCAAAGGTTGTAGCACTGAAATCAGTTCCAGGAGCTTGGAGGTTTGTTGAATCAACTCCATTTACTGAAGTTGAACCAAATTGAATACCACCACCCAGTGATACATTATTGCTCACATAATACTGAAAACCGATACCGTACAGATCAATCTGTGATAATTCATCGTAGTTAGTACCACTAGCTGAAGTATAAGAACCTGCGTAAACTGATCCTAAATTGCTTTGGAAAGGTGTATATGTAAAGATGAATGATCTTGAACCTTTCTTTACTTCTGGCATTGGACCATCGAAGTTTGTGTTTACAGGCTTATACTGAGCTTGTGAGTAACCAGCAACAAATAATACTAAAGTTAATGCAACAAATAGTTTTTTAATTGTTGACATTTTTTCTCCTTTCAAATGATTTATAAAATAAGAGAATAAATAATTTTTAACTCCTATATTGATGCCGTTTTTACTGCATCAATATAATTTAAATAAAAATAATTTAAATTTTAATTCAAATAATAAATCTGGATTTTAAGTGCGGTCACGGCTGTTGCTGGTTGTTGAGTAATTGCCTGTATTCTCATACAGTTAATGTGCCGTTTCCAGGCTCTCTCCACCCAAATTCTTAACTTAAATTAAAATTTTAAAGAACGCGCTGATTACCCCTAAAAAACTCTATTATGATACTTCGATTTTGACCAAATGTTTCACCCTGTCCAGCATTCCTCGGATCTGAGGAGTGTCCTCTTTCTCTACCATATTATGCATCTTACGCAGTCCTAACGCTTCCATCGTTAGCTTCTGCCTCTTGGGTCTGTCAATAACACTCTTGATTTGTGTGATCTTTATCTTTGCCATTACGCTGTCTCTTGTAAATTTCCTTCGAATAATTCCTGAAGAGATATTCCTCTTCGCTGTGCTACACCTGTTGCGTTATCAAGGTTTTGAAGCGCGCTCATTGTAGCCTTCACTACGTTATGGTGATTCGATGAACCCAATAACTTCGTAAGTATATCCTGGTACCCTGCTGACTCCAGTACCGCTCTCACACCACCGCCCGCGATGATTCCCGTTCCCGGTGCCGCTGGCTTCAATAATACCTTTGCTGCTCCGTATTTACCGATTATCGTGTGCGGAATAGTACCCTTTGATGTAATTGATACCTTTGTTACGTTTTTTCTTGCGTCTTCTACGCTCTTCTTTATCGCGTCGGTAACTTCATTTGCTTTTCCAAGTCCTATTCCAACATGACCTTTACCGTCGCCAACTACGCTCACGGCATTAAAACTGAACCTGCGTCCGCCTTTTACAACTTTCGCTACCCTGCCGACTTTCACCAGCTTCTCTTTCAGCTCTAACTCACTTGCCTTTATGAATTCTCTTTTCGCCATTAACTAACTTAGTGTTTATCTAAAATTGTTCTCAGGGGAGGATTCGAACCTCCACATACGGCTCCAAAGGCCGCTGTCCTGCCATTAGACGACCCGAGAAAGTTACTAAATTGCAACAAATATAATAATTTCTCTCTAAAAGTGTAAACCACTTTCACGGGCACCGTCTGCCAGAGCTTTTACTCTGCCATGGTATAAATACCCATTTCTGTCAAAAATAACGCTTTCTATATTGGCAGATTTCGCCTTTTCGCCTATTAATTTACCTACTTCTTTACTCTTATCTATCTTTCCCTTGGAATCCTTTACCTTTGCTTCTATTTCCTTCGACTTACTGCTTGCAGAAACAATAGTTTTTGCGTTTTCGTCATCTACCAATTGCGCGTAGATGTGCGATAAACTCCTGTAAACTACCAGTCTTGGTCTGTCTGCAGTACCCTGGAGCTTCCTCCTTATTCTGAGTCTTGCTCTTTCTCTTCTTTTTTTAAGATTCTCTTTGTATCCCATTATTTATATCAGATTACCTTATTTTGCGGCTGTTTTACCTGCTTTTCTTCTAATACGCTCGTCGCTGTATTTAATGCCTTTACCTTTATAAGGTTCCGGCGGTCTGAATGACCTTATTTTAGCGGCTACCAGTCCTACTAATTGTTTATCTATTCCGCTTATCTGGATCGTTGTCTGATCTTTTGTCTCGATCGTTATTCCCTCAGGAGCGGAAAATATGATCGGGTGAGAATATCCTGCGTAAACGAAAAGGTTGTCACCCTTCATCTCAGCTTTATAACCCACACCAACCAGGTTAAGTGTTTTTGAATATCCGTCTTTTACTCCGGATACCATATTCTGTATCAGTGACCTGTAAAGTCCGTGCAATGCTCTGTTCTCTCTCAGATCATTAGCCCTGGTTACGACGATCTCTTCGTCCTTTACTTCGACGTTGATGTCGCCCTTCATGTCCAGGTTGAGCGAACCTTTTGGTCCGGTAAGCTCGAGAGACTTGTTCTCAAACTTTACTTTGATATCCTTATCTATTGTAATTGGTTTTTTACCTATTCTGCTCATCTTTCTGTGAATTACTCTTTATAATTTTTTACCAGACCTCGCAGATTACTTCACCGCCTATCTGCATGTTCCTTGCCTGCTTGTCTGTCATTACACCCTTAGATGTTGACATGACTGCGATACCTAATCCGTTTCTTACTCTTGGAATGTCGTCGGTCTTTACATAGTTTCTTAGTCCCGGTCTGCTTGATCTTTTTAATCCGGCTATTACACTCTTGCCGCTGTTATACTTCAGGTAGATAGAAATTGCACCCTGCTTGTTATCTGTTTCGTGCAATTTAAAATCTGTTATGTAATTGTTCTCTTTTAATATCCTCGCAAGCTCCTGCTTCAGATTTGAAGCCGGTATATCCACGATCTTCTTCTCTGCTTTAATAGCATTTCTGACTCTCGTTAAAAAATCCGCTATTGGATCTGACATCGACATTGATTGTTCCTCTTAATTTATTGTTTTACCAGCTTGATTTTACTACGCCGGGAAGCTTTCCCTGGAGCGCGAATTCCCTCAAAACAAGCCTCGATACACCGAACTTCCTGTAATATGATCTGACCCTTCCGGTTACGTTGCACCTGTTGTTCAGTCTTGTCGGACTGCTGTTCCTTGGAAGCTTTTGTAATCCTTCGTAGTCGCCTTTTTCTTTCAGCTCTTTTCTCTTAGCCGCGTACTTCGCCGCCATTCTTTCTCTTTTTGCCTGTCTTGCTAATAAAGATTTTCTTGCCATAAAATTATTGCTCTGCTTTTGTTTGTCTTGTTGCAAACGGTACTCCGAATGCTTTCAATAGTTCGAGCGATTCTTCATCCGTCTCTGCGTTCGTTACGAATGTTATGTCCATTCCGCTTATCCTTGTCACCTTATCTACGTCGATCTCCGGAAATATTATCTGCTCTTTAATACCGATGGAATAGTTTCCTCTTCCATCAAAACTCTTGTCGGATAATCCTCTGAAGTCCCTGATCCTCGGTACGGCGATGTTTATGAACCTGTCCAGGAATTCGTACATCCTTGCGTTCCTGAGTGTCAGCCTTACACCGATGTTCATTCCTTCTCTGAGCTTAAAGTTCGATACCGACTTCTTTGCTTTTACAACCACAGGCATTTGACCCGTTATAGTCGCTATCTCTTCTACTGTCTTATCTATCAGCTTCGGATCGTTCACTGCGTCACCCACACCGACGTTAATGCAGATCTTCTCCAGCTTAGGAGCCTGCATCTTGCTCTTATAGTTAAACTTCTTTACGAGCTCAGGAATGATCTTGTCTTTATATCTTTCATACAGTCTTGCAGGTACTTTCTCTTCTACAAAATCACCTTTGTCAGCCTTTTTTCCTTTAGCCTGCTTCTCGTCCTTCTGCTTACCGGGTTCTTCTTGACCTTTTTTTCTTTCTTCTTTGGATTTAGCCATTATCTATTGTAAATAAACTTGTTAGCTTAATAAAATTTCACCGGAGTTTTTGCTCGTTCTCATCCTTTTCTGCTTTCCGGTTGCCTCATCTGTTATTACTTCCATACCTATTCTTGTCGGCTCATTCGTCTTTGGGCAGATAAGCATTATGTTCGAAATATTAATTGGAGCTTCTCTCCTTACTATTCCGCCCTGGGGGTTCTTCTGGTTGGGTTTAGTGTGTCTGTGCATTATGTTCACACCTTCCACTATCACCCTTCCTTTTTCCCTGTTAATAAATAGTATCTTTCCGGATGTACCTTTATAGTTACCGGATACTACCATTACGTTATCGCCTTTTTTTAATCTTGTCTTTGTTGCCATCTTACTTTCGTTTAAACTTTATATTACTTCCGGTGCGAGTGAAATGATCTTCATAAACTGCTTCTCTCTCAGCTCTCTTGCTACCGGTCCGAATATCCTGGTGCCTCTCGGCTCGTTCTGGTTATTTATCAGTACCGCCGCGTTCTCATCAAACTTTATATAGCTTCCGTCTTTTCTTCTTCTCTCTTTTGCAGTCCTTACTATTACTGCTCTGGATACTTCACCTTTTTTTACTGCGCCGCCCGGGATAGCCGTCTTTACGGATACTACTATTATATCTCCGAGGGTCGCGTACCTTTTACCTGAACCGCCTAAAACTCTTATGCACCTTATCGACTTTGCTCCCGAATTATCAGCTACCACCAGGTTTGTTTCTTCGTGTATCATTGTGTAAAATTATAAATCTAGTGTTTATTATTTCGCTTTTTGTACTACCTCTACCAGTCTCCACCTCTTGTTCTTGCTGAGTGGTCTGGTTTCCATTATCTTCACAGTGTCACCGATTGTGCATTCGTTTTTCTCGTCATGTGCCATAAACTTCGTAGTCTTTTTAAAGAACTTCTTATAAAGTCTGTGTTTTACTCTTCTCTCTACTGAGACGACGATGGACTTGTCCATCTTGTTACTTACGACCTTTCCTACTCTTGTCTTCCTGATGCCTCTGCCTTTTTCTTCTACTGCAGGTGCTTCCTGTTTAACCGCCGGTGTCTTTACTTCCTCGGTCACCTGTTCTTGTACTTCTTCTGTTTTATTCTCTTCGCTCATTAATTATTATTTTTTATCTTTGGTTTTGTCCAGGTGAGAATTAATTCCCATTCCCCTTTCCTTTAGTACCGTGACCATCTTTGCAATGTCCCTCTTCATGTTTTTCATAGCCTTGTGATTCTCTAGCTGTCCCGTTGCATGCTGAAATCTGAAATTCTCCAGCGCCTCTCTTGATTGCTGAAGCTCGTTCTCTATGTCAGCGGTTGTCATTTCTCTGAATTGGTATGTCTTCATTATCCTACTCTTTCTACGAATTTTGTTTTTATCGGAAGCTTACTCGATGCGAGCCTGAATGCTTCCCTTGCGACCGCGGCAGATACGCCGTCAGCCTCGAATAATATCCTGCCCGGAAGTACGGGTGCTACCCAGTATTCGGGAGCGCCTTTACCTTTACCCATTCTGGTTTCTGCAGGCTTCTTTGTTACCGGTTTATCCGGGAATATCCTTATCCATACTTTACCGTCCCTCTTCATATACCTCGTAAGGGCTACCCTGGCAGCTTCTATCTGCCTTGATGTCAATTTACCTCTTTCGAGTGTCTTCAATCCGAATGCGCCAAAGTTCACAGTGTGACCGCGGGTTGCGTTTCCACGCATCCTGCCTTTCTGCATCTTTCTGAACTTTACCCTTTTGGGCATTAACATATGCTTATCCTCGCGTCTTTAGTAATTATTGTTGGTAATTTATTTTTGTGTGCTTCTCTCCTCTGCAGATCCAGACCTTTACTCCGATTATTCCGTAAATTGTCTGTGCCTGCACTGAAGCGTAATCTATGTCCGCTCTCAATGTCTGTAGCGGGATCCTTCCCTCTTTATATTGTTCTGTCCTTGCTATTTCAGTACCGCCTAACCTTCCTGCGCACATTACTTTGATACCTTCTGCGCCCATCCTCATCGTAGAGGTGATCGCGCCCTTCATCGCTCTCCTGAATGCAACCCTGTTAGAGATCTGGTTAGCGATGTTGTCCGCTACCAGCTTTGCGCTCAGTTCGGGTTTCTTTATCTCGAATACGTTTATCTTTACATCCTTATTGGTGATCTTCTTGATCTCGCTCTCCAGCTGTGTGATTTCCTTACCGCTCTTACCTATTACAAATCCCGGCCTTGACGTGTGTATCGTTAGAGTTATCTTTTTCAGCGTCCTCTCGATTGCCACCTTAGCTACACCGGCTTTTTCCAGCCTCTTTCCCAGATACTCTCTTATTAGAATATCTTCCTGTAGCTTCTTCGAAAAATCTTTCTCGTCATACCAGTTAGAGTCCCAGGTGTTTATCACCCCAAGTCTGAAACCTATCGGATGCGTCTTCTGTCCCAAATTATTCCTAGTTAGTTAGTTTTAGTTTTTTTATCTGTTTAATTCTTGCTCTTCTTCGTCTGCTTCATCCCCGTCGTAGTCTGCTTCTTCCTTCTGATCATCTTCATTTTTTTCCAGAGGGCTTTCGTCCTCTTCGTCTTCTATTTCTTCTACTTCTTCTGATTCTTCCTGGTCGTCTTCCGCGTCCTCAGCGTCATCTACGTCCTCTTCATCCGTGTCCTCTTCCTGTACTGCGTCCTCATCCACTACTTCCTCGTCTTCCGGTATTTCCTCCTCCACTAGCTCTTCCTCTTCCCCGTTGCTCACTATTATAGTCACGTGCGCCGTCCTCTTGCGCACTCTGTATGCGCGTCCCTGCGGCGCCGGCAACAACCTCTTGTACGACGGTCCTCCGTCCACGTACGCCTCACTCACAAAAACATCTTCCATGCTGAGCCTTCCGCCGTCGAGCTTGTTCTCGAGGTTATTGTAAGCGGAGACAACAGCTTTTTCCACTACGTCTGCGGAGTGGTTCTTCGAAAAGCGGAGGATACCGACCGCGTCCTGCACCGAGCGGTTGCGGATGAGGTCAACTACGAGCCTCATTTTCCTGGGTGAACCTTTCGAATATCGTTTTATCGCTCTGGCTTCCATTATTTACCTTTCTCCTCTTTTCTCTGACCGGAGTGAGCGCGGAACGTGCGGGTCATTGCAAATTCGCCGAGCTTGTGTCCAACCATGTTTTCGGAAACGTAAACGGGGATGAACTTATTGCCGGTGTGTACCGCGAATGTGTGCCCGATGAATTCCGGGATAACTGTGCATGCTCTGGACCAGGTCTTGATTACCTTCTTCTGATTCTGCTCATTAAGTTTTTCAACTTTCTGAACGAGTTTATAATCTACGTGCGGTCCTTTTTTAAGTGATCGAGACATTTATACTTTTATAATTACTTTCTCTTTTTAACAATGAATTTGTTAGACAGTTTTTTCTTCTTCCTTGTTTTCAATCCTTTTGCAGGAAGTCCCCACGGGCTGACCGGGTGTCCACCACCGGACGTCTTACCTTCACCACCACCCATCGGATGATCGACCGGGTTCATCGCAACACCTCTGGACTGAGGGCGTTTGCCTAACCACCTGGAGCGACCGGCTTTACCGATGCTGATGTTTTCGTGATCGATATTGCTGACAACGCCAATGGTTGCTTTGCAATTGCTGAGTATCATTCTGACTTCGCCTGACGGAAGTTTAACCTGGCAGTACTTCTGGTCTTTCGCAACAAGCTGAGCAGAGTTGCCAGCGCTTCTTGCGATCTGTCCGCCTTTGCCGGGTTTCAATTCTACGTTGTGTATGAACGTACCGACCGGGATGCTTTTTAATTCTATTGTGTTGCCCGGTTTGAGATCGGCGTCGTTCGCGGATCTTATTTTGTCGCCGACTTTAATTTCGTTGGGAGCGATGATGTATGCTTTCTCTCCGTCTTCGTATCTAACAAGAGCTATGCGGGCGGTCCTGTTCGGATCGTACTCGATCGCTATCACTTCAGCCGTTCCTTCTTTACCACGCTTGAAATCTATAATTCTGTATCTTCTTTTGTGACCGCCTCCTCTGTGACGCGAGGTGATCCTTCCGAGATTATTCCTACCGCCGGATTTCTTTAACGGTTTGGTTAAGGATTTTTCGGGTTCGGTTTTCGTGATCTCTTCGAAAGTAGATATCGAATAATATCTGGTCGCCGGTGTATTCGGTTTTAGTTTCTTTAAAGCCATGGGTTCAGTACAAGTTCAATTTTTAGACAAACACAAAAATACTGAAATCCGTCCCAAAAGTCAATATAAGAAACTGCTCAATAATTAGTCTTTTATGACATCTAAATGAAAAAAAAGCCCTGCTTTTGAGGCTTCCAAGCAGGGCTGTAAAATCAAGTGATTAAGGCTAAATAATTGTTTAAAAATTATTTTACCAGTACCATCCTTTTTGTTTCGATGAAATCGCCCGCTTCGAGGCGGTAGAAGTAGACACCGCTGGGGAGAGCGGAAGCGTTCCAGTCGTATTCGTATATGCCGGCTGTGAGCTTTTCGTTTACGAGTACTGCGACCTCGCGTCCGAGTATGTCATATACCTTCAGCTTCACCAGTGAGCCTTTGGGGATATCGAATTTTATTTTTGTCGACGGGTTGAATGGGTTGGGATAGTTTTGAGAGAGGGAGAAGATGGAGGGGGTTTCCTGATTAATAATACCGATATTACTCAAGCTACTTGAAGTATCTCCATAAACTATGCCATTTATTACACAACCACGAAGTCTATCAGACCAGATATACATTGGCATTCCACCCCAAACATAATAAAGACCAATGTTCTTAGCATAGTATGTAAACATAAATCCGTTTATCATTTGAAAACCAAGACTGTTTATTGTGGTATTAAATAATGTATCTTGAGATTGTCCTAAACATTTATCAAGAGTAAAACACATACCGGATGTGTCATTTTGATTGGCAGCCAGACTATCAACAAGTTTTTCATAAAAATAATTGAAACAACTATTAGTTGAATCAAATGTATATAAAGATCCTGTCACTGTATCAGTCCTGACCCAGATATCGCTGTGATTTGGAATTACTTCAAGATAATAATACTTTACCCCGAATATTATTGTATCTCGGTTAATTGTAAACTTTTCAATACTATAATATGTGTTTACCGAAGTTACAACTTTTCTTAAGTAAGTATAGGAATTGCCCAAAGCTAATGGCATATACTTAGTTGCCTCAAGATTTTGAGGTACTACATCATGAGTGAACACTAAAAATATGTAGACCAAAATTATTTTTTTCATCCCTTCCTCATTTTACCAGTACCATCCTTTTTGTTTCGATGAAATCCCCTGCCTGGAGGCGGTAGAAGTAGACACCGCTGGGGAGAGCGGAGGCGTTCCAGTCGTATTCGTACACCCCGGCGTTAAGTTTTTCATTCACCAGCTCCGCCACCTCGCGTCCGAGTATGTCGTAGATCTTTAGTTTGACGAGCGCACCCTTCGGTATATCGAATTTTATTTTTGTCGACGGGTTGAAGGGGTTGGGGTAGTTTTGGGAGAGTGAGAAGGATTGAGGAATTTCTAAAGAATTATTATTCATTCCTGTAATTATTTCACCGCCGGTTGTGGTTTTTAAAATCGCACAAGCACCTCCAACGATCCATGCTGTGTCAGGTCCATGAGCCTTAACAGAAAATAAATAATGTTTTGTATGGCTGTCTTGAGAAAACCAGTTATTACCTGCATTTGTAGTCCTCAATATTACTCCATTTTCTCCTGATATCCAACCTGAATCATTATCATCAAAGGATACAGACCTGAGCCACTCTGTTGTATTACTGGTTTGAGAAATCCACGTTTCTCCACCATTTGAAGTAAATTTTATAACTCCTGATTCACCAACAGCCCACCCTGAATCTTTTGAAATAAAGCAAAGGCCAAAAAATGCTAAATTTGTACCTGAAGGTTTTGGCAGCCAAGTACTTCCTCCATCAGTTGTCTTAAGGATTATTGATAATAAGTAATCACCTCCCGCAATATAACCTGTGTTTTCATCAAGCATCTGAACGCTCCTTAAAGAACCTCCAGTATTACTAACCTGAGGAAACCAGCTTGTTCCAGAGTTAGTCGATTTTACAATTTTACCCCCCGTTCCAACTGAAACCCCAATTGAATCATTAAGAATATTAACCGAATATAAAATACCTCCTGACTCCTCATAACCAAGTAACCAATGACTGCCTCCATCTGTAGTTTTCAATATCCTACTTCTATATCCGCTTACAAAGCCGGTGCTGGCATTTAAAAAACTTACAGAATAAAGATCATACGTAGTTAGAGATTGTGGCAATTCTATCCAATTATATCCACCATTTGTTGATTTTCTTATTGTTGCATTCAACCCAGCCACATAGCCGGTATTATTATCTACAAAGTCTACCGATCTAAGCCATTGAATTGGTAATTCTGTAGATAATTTCCAATTTATACCTCCATTTGTAGTTTTGCCAATACTTCCAAATGCACCAAAAAAATAGCCGGTATTTGAGTTAATCATAGACAAAGACAAAATTAATCCATCTATACCTGATTGTTGTAGTGTCCAATTCTGTCCTGAGTTCAAAGTTCTGGCAACTACACCATTATCTCCCGATAACCAGCCAGTATTGCCATTTACAAAATAAACAGAGTAAAGAGGTCCTGAAACCGTGCCTAAATTTTCCCAATTAATTCCTCCATTCTGCGTTCTATTAACATTATAACCTCCCCAACCAACTGCCCAGCCATAACTTTCATTAATGAAGTAAACCGAATTCAAAGGATTAATTGCTGATTGCTGATCTTGCCAGGTTTGACCGGCATCTAACGTTGTCTTAACGGACCCACCACCGCCAACAGCAATACCTCTACTTGAATCAAAAAAATGCATTGAAAATAAACTAGCTGCAGGTTGAAAAGTAATATAAATCCAGTTAATTCCACCATTGGTAGTTCTTCTAAAACCATTAAATTCGCCGCATACAATACCAGTATTTTCATCAAAAAAATAAACGTCCCGGTACTTAAATAACTGAGGTGTTGACATACTAGTCCAATGATTACCTTTATCAGTTGTTTTTAAGATTGTTCCATTCCAGCCAACTGCCCAACCTGTAAAGTTATTAATAAAATGCGTTGCCAATAATGATATATCCGTCCCACTATTTTGTATAGTCCAATTTAAACCACCATTAGAAGTATATAATATTGTACCATAATCTCCAACCAGAATAAATTCTAAATCATTGAATCTAAAATTATCACTAATTTGATTCCCCTGCGGTAAAGGGTTCTGCCAGAACCATCCGGATTGGCAAAAGGCATTTGAGGACATCAATATTAATATGAGAATCAACTTTCTCATTTTACCAATACCATCCTTTTACTTTCGGTAAACTCCCCTGCCTCCAGCCTGTAAAAATACACCCCGCTGGGTAGAGCGGAGGCGTTCCAGTCGTATTCGTATATGCCGGCTGTGAGCTTTTCGTTTACGAGGACTGCGACCTCGCGTCCGAGTATGTCGTATATCTTTAGTTTGACGAGCGCACCTTTGGGGATGCCGAATTTTATTTTGGTGGAGGGGTTGAAGGGGTTGGGATAGTTTTGGTGGAGGGAGAAGGAAGAGGGAACAGTGTTACCTATTTGCAGTATTGAAGTTACTGTCGTATCACCATAAACAACTCCGTTTATAACACAACCTTTCAGTGTATGGGTGACTGTCCCCGAAATAAAGTTTGAATAATAAGTTACATAAGTACTTAGCCCATAACCGCTGGCATAATAAGAATTGTAAGTAAAAGTAGCAGGTCCTACATTGTAGGAATATGAAAACTTTTTATGAAAAATATTTTGCCCAAACAATTCTCTATTCTCAAAGGAGCATATAACAATTGCAGACTGGCCTGGAATGCAACTATAATTTAATCCTCCAGGCGAAGAAGATAGACTGTCTATCAATATTTCATTTATGTAATGCGAACAACTACCAACTGAATCATACTTATATAAACTTCCCGTCGCGGTGTCAACTCTATACCAGCCGTTAAATTTAATGGAATTAATAAAATAATATTTTCTCCCATCAATTAAAGAATCTCTATCAATAGTACCTCTTCTAAGATATGTTGTATCATAACCTCCACCTGAATGGCTATTGACAGAATAAACATATACATTACCAACCGACATTGGAAAGAGATTTTGACCGCTAGATTGGCTATAGGTGTATGGGACTGATAGTACAATTATTAATAATATAGGCAGTAAAATTCTTCTCATTTTCTAAATCTTTAGGTGGGAGCCTACTCTATAAACATAAGTGAATATGTTTAAATAATCAATAGCCTGGGCGCGCCGTAAGGAGCGTTTTTGTATGGGAAACGTGTAAAGTGGAAAGTAATTAGGCGAAGAGCATGTCTATCATTTCAAGGACGCTCTTTCCGTCTGCCTCGGCATTGAAATTGGGAAGGAGCCTGTGCCTGAGCACCGGACGGGAGACCCTCTTTATGTCGTCGATCGTCGGCGAGTAGCGGCCCTCGAGTATGCAGAGAGTCTTTGCTCCGAGTATGAGGTACTGCGACGCGCGCGGACCAGCGCCCCAGCTTATGTAGTCTTTTATGAACTGCGGGCTTTCGGCATTCGCAGGACGTGTCTTTGCGACGACACTGACCGTGTAATCTATTACTTCATCCGCGACAGGAACTTTGCGGACGAGGTTTTGATAGCGGATTATATCCTCGGCTGTAAAGATGTGACTGAGCTCGGGATGATACATGCTGGTGGTCTTTTTTATAATGTCGGATTCTTCCGACTCGTTGGGATAGTCAAGCCAGAGATTGAACATGAACCTGTCGAGCTGTGCTTCGGGAAGGGGGTATGTTCCCTCCTGCTCGATGGGGTTTTGCGTAGCAAGAACGAAGAATGGTTCTTCGAGCTTGTACGTCGTACCGGCGGCAGTGACTTTATGTTCCTGCATCGCCTCGAGCAGAGCGGACTGAGTTTTAGGAGGAGTCCTGTTTATTTCGTCCGCGAGAAGCATATTGGCAAAGATAGGACCTTTGATGAATTTGAAGAACTTCTTTCCTTCCTCATCGCTCTCGAGTATTTCCGTACCGGTGATATCCGAGGGCATGAGGTCGGGCGTGAACTGTATGCGATTGAATTTGAGATCGAGCACTTCAGCCAGGGTCCTTACAATGAGGGTTTTTGCAAGACCGGGCACACCTATTAGGAGACAGTGTCCGTTAGCGAGGATAGAGATGATTATCTGCTCTATTATACGGTCCTGTCCGACGATCACTTTAGCTACTTCGGTTTTTAGTTCGACGTATTTGCTATTGAGTTCGCTGACGAGTTTTACATCGCTTTCCTGTACAGTCATTTTTATTGTGCTTTGATCAGACATAGTACGTTTTTGGTTAATAGGTCCTATAGTTCTTTTAATACCGAAACTTCGCAAATATGTTTCATATCTTCCTCAATTTCTTTCGGATTTCCGGCAATAGAGATCAGTAAATTATCCGGATGCAGGTATTTTTCAGCAGTTTCTTTGATTTCTTCGCGTGTTAATGCATTTACACTGCTGAGGTACGTACTATAGTAATCATCATCCATGTCATAAAGTTTCAGATTTATGAGCTTAGATGCGATAGCATTTGGAGTCTCCAGCTGCAGCGGGAAATTGCCGGTGATGAAATTCTTTATGTTCTGAAGCTCGTCTTCGGTGACGAGTTCATCGCGCATGCGTCTTATTTCGATAATGATCTGCTTAACGGCGTCGTGTGTGAGGTTGTTCTTCACTTCAGTCTCGACGGAGAAGTCACCGCTGACCTTTTTCCAGTCGAACGCGGAGCGCGCGCCGTAAGTGTAGCCGTGGACTTCGCGTAGATTGTGATTGATACGCGAGGTGAAACTACCTCCGAGAATGGTATTCATCACGGTGGCGGGAATAAAGTCCGGGTTATCACGGCTGATGCCGATATGTCCCATTTTTATGGAAGACTGCACGGAGCCGCGCTTCTCTATTAGATAGGCGTGCGAAGGTTTTTGAATCAATTCCGGAACGGTTTCTTTTTGCGGGCGGTCGCCTGCGTGGAGTTCGCGGAATTTTTCATTCACCTTCAGCATGGCTTCCTCCGGCGAGATATCACCGACGAATGCTACAATAAGATTGCAAGGCACGAAATATTTTTTGTGGAAATTTACAAAGTCCTCTCTCGTAAAGTCATCGACGGCGCTTTTCACACCTTCCACCGGATACGCATACGGGAAATCACCGTAGAGATACTTGCTAAAAATACGCGACGCAAGGTAATCGCCTTCATCGAGATAACTAAGCAGAGTATTGTGGCGCTGTTCCTTGAGACGCTTTATTTCATCTTCCGGGAAAGTGGGATCGAAAACAGTATCGGAAGCGATGTCGAATATTTTGTCAAAATGTTTCTTTAAAGAGTACGTACTGACGAAGCTGGCATCATGGTCGCACCCGCTGGAAAGCACACCGCCGAGAAAATCGACTTCACGCGCTATATCCGTTGCCGTGCGTTTTGAAGTACCTTTCAGCATGAGGTCAAGCGTCATGGATGACAGACCCGCTTTATTATTCCCGGTAACGGTATCCATGTAAGAACCGGATTTGAAAACGAACCTTGCGCTGACGAGAGGAAGCTTCCTGTCCTCAACGACTAGTACGGTTATACCGTTGTCGGTTTTGCTTTCGAAAAAGTCGGGGAATTTAACGTCTTTAATCTCTCCCGGTGCAGGAGGAATGGATCTATCAAGAGTCATAGAGTTATCTTTATTCATTTCACTTATACTCATTTTAAAAAAATTTATAGATTAGGTAAATAGTTTAACACGACCCGACGGCTTCTATCCAAAAAGCGTCTAACCGTATCCACAAGGTCATCGGCTGTCGTATTCAGGTAATATTTTATTTCAGTATTGATGAGATCCACGTCATCGTAAAATATCTTCAATGAGGAGAGCTTATCCGCCAAACCGATAATGGAATGTCTTCTCGTGCTGAACGTGGTTTCTATTTTATTTTTAACTTTTGAAATTTCTTCTTCAGTGAATCTACCCTCGGCAAGGTCATCAAGAGTGCGGTCGATGACAAACTCCATTTCGCGGGTGTCCTTTCCGGCGTAGCCGTAAGAGAACAGTGAGAACATGCTGACGTCCTCCATTTCGTAAACGGACGTCTCTATCTCGGAGGCGATGTTTTCGATGACGAGGTCTTTATAAAGGCGCGAGCTATCGCCGTCGCTGAGTATCGAGCTGATTACCTTCATCGCATAGTTTTCTTTCGAGCCCATCTTTGGAAGTCTGAAAAAATGGAACGTCGCAGGAAGCTGGACATTGTCATAAATTTCGACCATTTCCGCGCCGTTTGAGATTATCTCGTCGAATGCGGGCTTAGCAGGTTTATCCTTCCTATCGAATTCACCGTAGTATTTTCTTACAAGATCCTCTGTCTTATTATAATCGATGTCGCCGGTAATGGATAGCACAGCATTTGACGCGCGGTAATAGCGTTCCCAAAATTTTCTTATTTCGCCGAGTGTAGCGTTTTTGATGTCATCGGCTGACCCGATAATCATATTGCTGTAGCGGCTTCCATTAAACAATCTTTTAGAGCTCTCCTCCTCCAGCGAGCCATAAGGAGTATTGTCGTAAATCGTCATCTTCTCTTCGAGGACGACATCCTTTTGAATGTCGAGGCTCTTCTGGTCTATGCCGAAACCAGCCATCCTGTCGGAATCGAGCCACAGAGCAAACTCAAGCTGGTTAGAAGGAATCACGACATAATAGCTCGTAACATCGGTCGAGGTGTAGGCATTGCTTTCGCCTCCCCTCTCCTGCAATAGAAGATCAAACTCACCATTCTTTGTGTTTGCCGTGCCCTCGAAAAGCAGGTGCTCGAAGAGGTGCGCGAGTCCACTCTGCCCGGGTTCTTCGTCTTTAGAACCGACGTGATACGTGCAATTAACAGCGACGGACGGTATCCTTTCATTACGTGAAAGAACCACACGCAAACCATTGTCGAGTGTAAATTCCCGGAAGTCAACTCTCGGAATATAAAGGTCTTTATTTACAAGAAGGGGCTGAGCTTTGTCCATGTTAATATTTCTTCGGAATATATTTCATAACGAACTTATACTTATCTTTAAAGCATTTTTCACTCGATCTCAGTATATCCTCTTGTGAGTATGAGCGGTAGATCTGTGATTTTCTATTGATGAGGTCAACGTCATCGAACTGCATTTTATTGAATAAGGTGTCCATACCAATCTTCTGCACGGTCGAAAGTGAAGAAGCATGGTAGAACTCGATACCATTACTGACTTTTTCGTATTCATAATCAGTTATCCCTTTGTCGATCATATTGTTCATTTCCTCGTATATAACATTTTCCACAAGGTCAATATTACCGTCCACATTTAGCTCCGCCCGGATCAAAAATATACCGGCATCCTGAAGCTGGTACTTAAGCGCGTGAACGGACTTTGCCGCCTGCATATCATATATCAGTCTTTTATATAGCCTGCTACTTTTATCATTTGCGATAACGTCCGCGAAATAATCGATAGTGTATGATTCGTCCGTGCCTGCTTTTGGTATCTGGAACGCAATATACAGTACGGGCAGAGAAACATCGTCATGTATAACACTATAAACGTCACCGCTCATTTCTTTAATCACATTTTCCCGGCGGGGTGGCATTCCACCATTCTTTACCGAACCGAAGTACTTTTCTATTAACGCAACTGCATTATCTCTGTCGAAATCTCCCGAAAGCACAAGGAAAGAATTTTCGGGTGAGTAATATGTTTTGTGAAAATCTATTGCTTCATCGAGAGTGAACGAAAGAATATCATCGTCGTATCCTATGACGGGGCTTTCGTAATTAGAATCTCTAAACAGGGTTTTAAAAATATTATGAAATGCCATCCCGTAGGGAGCGTTATCGTATCTTTGTTTTTTCTCTTCTATAACTACCTGCTTCTGGTTGTTAAGATTTTCCTCCGTGAAGTCGAGGGAATTCATTCTGTCGGACTCAAGCCAAAGAGCGGCTTCGAGTTGATTGGAAGGCACGACGTCAAAATAAACTGTAAAATCCTGCATCGTAAACGCATTACATATCCCGCCAATATTCTGAACATACTTCATATGCTCCCCTCTTTTAACATTATCGGATCCCTGGAACATCAAGTGTTCAAAGAGGTGGGCAATACCTTTTTTATGAGGGGCTTCATCCCTTGAGCCCACATGATAGCCCAAAGTCACACCAACGAGAGGATTGCTATTATCCCTATAAAAAATACATGATAAGCCATTGCCAGTAACGTATTCTTCAAATTTTAATTTTTTATCAGCGGGAGAACTAATATCGGCAGTTTTGTGGTTTATATTCTCAGACTTGAATTTATTCAATTACTTAATTATTATTAAAAAAACAAAGTTAATCTCTTTGAAGATTAATTTCACTGTAAAAAAAATAGGCACATCAAAGGGGAAATTATAGGAAAAAAATTACATAAGTTATTGTTAAAAGTATAAATTGTTTGTTATGAAAAAGCCCAACTCAACCACAGCGTTATTTGTAGTGCTGGTTTCCCTGCTTTTTACCACCCTAGGATCCAATACCGGTTATTCACAAATCGATGCAGTATTTGGACAGAACAAGGTCCAGTATAAAACATTTAAATGGAAATATCTTCAGTCCAAGCACTTCGATGTATATTTTTACCAGGGCGGAGAATACATAGCAGAATATACGGCTAAGGTAGCCGAAAGTTCGCTGGATTCTATATCGAAGAGTTTCGATTACAGGATCTCGAACCGGATACCGATAGTGGTATTTAATTCACACAACGATTTCCAGCAAAACAATATCATAGATCAATACCTGCCTGAAGGCGTCGGCGGTGTAACGGAGCTCTTTAAGAACAGGGTACTCGTTCCATTCGAGGGCGATTACGAAAAGTTCAGGCACGTAATACACCACGAGCTGGTACACGCATTCATGAATGACATGTACTACGGCGGTTCGATACAGAACATCATTTCAAGGAACATCACATTAATATTCCCATTATGGTTTAGCGAAGGTATGGCGGAATTTCAGAGCCTCGACGGACTGGACAAGCCGACCGACATGTTCATGCGAGACGCGGTAGTAAATAATTACCTGCCCCCGCTCGAATATATCGGAGGTTACTTCGCTTACCGCGCCGGTCAGAGCTTCTTTGCGTGGCTGGCAGATTATTACGGAGAAGAAACCATCGGCGAGCTGATGAACAACATCAAGGGACTTGGTGACGTGGATGCGGCATTTAAGGAAACGTATAAGATCAGTCTCGAAAAAATAGGTGAGAAGTGGCAGAAGGAATTGAAGAAGACATACTGGCCCGGAATTAGTTTTAGGGAGGAAGTAGATGACTTTTCAAAACAGCTGACGAATCACGAGAGGGACGGCGGTTATTATAACGTGTCCCCGGTTATCTCGCCAAACGGAAACATGTTCGCATTTATTTCAAACCGCGATGACCTGTTCGACGTGTTCATTGCAAACGCAAACACGGGTGAAGTGATACAGAAGGTCATTAACGGAAGTACGGGAAGCGATTTCGAGGAACTGCAGATACTAACACCGGGACTGTCCTGGTCACCAGACGGACGCAGGCTTGCTGTCAGTGTAAAAGCAGGCGACAGGGATGCTATATACATCATTAACGTAAAGTCAGGTGACGAGAAAAAACTGCCAGTAAAGAGCAATAACATATCCTACGTAACATGGTCTCCGAACGGAGATAAACTTGCGTATGTGGGCTTGACGGACAGGGAGTCGGACATATATACGTACGACCTTTCGACAGGTTCGGTGGAAAACCTAACGGATGATATCTTTTCGGAGATGAGCCCGACATGGTCGCCAGACGGAAAATATATTTATTTCACGTCCGACAGAGGAGACTATGTTGATAAGAACATGGTGCCGGCGGATTTTAAGATGTACGATTACGAGCCGACACAGGAAGATATATATAAAGTCGAAGTTCAGACCGGTCATGTAATAAGAGAGACCAATATCCCATTCTCAAAGCAATCATATGCCCAGCTAAGCCCAGATGGTGATAAGATGCTTTATATCTCAGACGTAAACGGTATAAGCAATCTATACCTGCGACATTATGACACAACAGGCGCACCAATAGACAAGCCAATCACTAATTCGCTCAACCCACTCGACCAGATCTCGGTATCAAAGGACGGGAAGAAGATGCTCTTCGTGGCGCTGAACAAAGGCGGATATGATATTTACTCGATGAATAATCCGTTCGAAAGAGATATAGGTATGGACAAGCTGGTGCCGACGGAATACGTAATGAAAAAGTACGGCAACGTGAACAGCGAAGGTCTTGTAATAAAGACAAACAATACCAACGACACGATGGCTCAAGCGCCAATAGTGCCGGAAATGGATTCGACCGGGCTAACGACGAACGACAGCCTGATGACGGAAGATTCGACGGAGATAGTGAAGAGCGACACGGTGAAAGGGCTTTATGGAAATGACATTAAGCTGAGCTTTAAAGATAATAAAGACGAAAAAGTAAGAACGAACTACCTGGATTCGCTGTACAAGACTAATACGAACTTTAAGGTAGCGGATAATACAAACGATGACGGGTCGTACAAGATCCACAATTATAAGATAAAATTCACACCAGACATAGTATACGGAGCAGCAGACTATTCCAGCTATTACGGTGTACAGGGAACGGCAACGATAGCCTTCAGCGATCTGCTCGGAAACCACAGGATACAGATACTGACCTCGATGGTGATAGACCTTAAGAACAGTGACTACGCGGTAGGATATTATTATCTGCCGATGAGACTAGACCTCGGCGCGCAGTTATTCCATACGGCAAGATTCCTGCTCTATGACAGAGGACTTGGTTTTGGTGACCAGCTGTACAGGTACAGGAGCTTCGGGCTTAACCTCGCGGCATCATATCCATTCTCCAGATTCAAGAGAATAGACGGCGGAATAACAGCGATGCACGTATCAAAGGAAAATCTCGACGATTCGAGCGAGCCGATAGAGGAAAAGAACCTATTCATCCCGTCGATGAGCTTTGTTCACGATAACACGTTATTCGATTACATAACCCCGGTAAAGGGTACACGATATAACATATCCGCACTTGGTACTCCAAAGATCGGCGAGAACGGAGTAGGATTCGTTTCGGGACTGCTGGATTACAGGACGTATTTTAAGATCGCGGACGGATACAGTTTCGCGCTAAGATTTGCGGGCGGAGCAAGCTTTGGACCTAACCCGATGAGATTTTACATCGGCGGTGTACCGAACTGGATCAACAGAGACTTCGCGAACAACAACATCCCAATATCGGATATAGAAGAATACGTATTTTCGACACCGGGACTTCCTCTCAGGGGATATGACTATGACGCAAAATCGGGATCGCGATACGCGCTGATGAATGCCGAGCTTAGGTTCCCGATAATAAGATATTTGATACTCGGATTATTGCCGATAGGATTCCAGAATATAGAGGGTGTATTATTTATGGATGCAGGTACGGCGTGGAGCGACAGCAACCCGCTACAACTATTCCAGGATGATGCATCAGGAAAATTGGTAACGAGAGACCTGCTAACGGGATTTGGTATAGGAACGCGGGCAGTGTTCCTTAACTTGCCGTTGATGTTCGACGTGGCATGGAGCTATAACCTGGATAAGTTCTCGGCACCGAAGTATTATATTTCGATAGGATTTGATTTCTAAATAAGAGATAGAAATAAAAAGAAGCCCCGTGGTTTTAATTAACCGCGGGGCTTTGTTTTTTATAGACTCTTATTTTACCAACATCATTTTTTTACTTTCGGTAAACTCCCCTGCCTGCAATTTGTAGAAATATACTCCGGTAGTAAGGTCACCCGCGTCGAAATTAATCGAGTAATTGCCTGCTTCCTGATACCTGCTGACAAGAGTCTTTACTATCTTACCATTCACGTCATAAATGGCAAGGCTAACATTTGCGCTCACGGGTAACGAATAGCGAATACTTGTTGAGGGATTGAAAGGATTTGGGTAATTGTCATAAAGTTTAAATTCCGAGACGGTATTCAGGGGTTCGGTAATACCGGTAACGGTGAGCGTCCCCTGTTTGAGGAAGATGTCGGAGATGACATTCCCGAATCTCGACCCGGCGGGTCCGAAACAAACGGCTATCTCACCGTTACCCTTAGCGGTGATAGACGTCGAGCCGTTAGTAATGTAGCTGGCGGTACTGTCCTGGAAGACGAGTATCGGCTGTGAGAAGTTGCTTCCCGTACCGTGGACGAGGAAAAATCCTTTGGTTGCGGAGGAGCTGTTGTTTGCGTATGAGACGTAGAGACGTCCGTTAGAATCGGTATCAATGCCCCGCCAAAAGACGGGATTGCCCACGCTTGCAGGAACGATCGCGACGGGGGCAGTGAAACTTCCTCCGGACGGACGGGATATCATGTAGATCCTATCATCGGTGGACAGTTTATATATAATGTAAACAGTGTTACTATTGTCTATTGTAATGTCGGGGTTTTGTATGTTCGCGTTTAACCCGGTCGGTATGCTGACGAGCGAACCGGCCTCGTTATTAAAATACATCAAGGCACCCCCATTAAGAGCGGAGCTATTGGTTGTATAAACGACGTGGACTTTATTAAGCCCATCGACGGCGACCTCTATGTCATTCTCGCCGGAAGCTTCACCCGGTCCAAGAGTGATCTCATTACCAAGCTGGTTAGTAATGAAATTGTAATTACGGTAATATGCATTATCCTGCCCGGCAACGAACGTATAGTAGACAAAGTGAACAAGAGAATCTTTTCCGACAGCCATGTAAGGTGTGGCTTTGTTTATTCCGCCGGTAGTTATCCAGATGGTATTTGTGAAATTTCCCGGTCTGTCATTAGTATATATAACCTGGAAGAGATTTCCTGCATCACGCCTTTCCCACCCGATATGCACATTATTCTGCGTATCGAATCCTACGGTAGCATAGTTATCATCGACGGAATTATCCGTCACTCTTGTTTTTTCCACGGGACCGTTCTTATTCGTCCAATAAAAGATCTCCCGGGTGTTGCTTGCGACATCGAATTGGCGCGAATTTACAATATGGTAAAAGCCGTTAGCATCGTATTTTATCTGAGCGCGATAATTATAAAAACTGTCGCTGGCGAGCGTATCAATGGGGAAATTCAGATAAGACTGTGAAAATACATTACCACAGAAAACAATCAGGAATATTACCGATAAGTAAAGTTTTTTCAAAACATCCTCCGTAAAGTTAAGTTACATTCACCCCGGCATTATATTAGCCATGATGGATTTTTTAAACAAGGAATTACGACATGTTAATTTATATACAATATTGTTAAATTAAGAAAACCTTATACTAACCTCCTTAAAAGACCTTCAAATGAAACTGCACAAGTTTTCCAGCATAGTTTTAATTTTTTCCATTCTAATCATATTTGGATGCGGTGAAAATAAAAGGGACTACGATATAAAGGACAGCGACACTTCCTCGACAAAAACGAACGAGAGTAAATTCTCAGCGGAGATAACCGCAGGGATAGATTCCGTGCTAAACCAGGCAATGCTCAATGACAGCATACCGGGGATATCGGGAGGAATTTGGATAAAGGATAAGGGCTCGACAACCTTTAACAAAGGCGTCTCAGACCTGAGCACTCAAAAACCGCGCGAACTGACTGATTATATCAGGATAGGAAGCATAACAAAAACATTTATCGGGACGGTGTTCCTGCAATTATGCGATGAAGGTAAGATAGCACTTAACGACAAGCTGGATAAATATTACCCGCAGGTGCCAAACGCAAAAGATATTACGATGAGAGAGCTATTGAACATGACAAGCGGACTACAGGATTACCTGAACGCGCCTGAACTGGACAACGCATTTTTTTATGAGAGGCTGAAGGAATATACGGATGATGAGATATTAAGTATTGCGATAAAGCTTCCGCCAATGTTCCCGCCCGGTGAACCCGGCAAGTATCATTACTCCAACACAAATTATCTATTACTCGGAATGATAATAGATAAAGTAACGAATGGTAAATGGCAAAATGAAATCGACAACAGAATAATAAAGAAGCTCGGTCTTAAAAATACAATAGTTCCCGTAACACCGGACATGCCGGAACCGTATTGCCACGGATATATGAAGGACAGCACAGGAAAAGTCGAGGACGCAACAAAGATCAGCCCCACTATAACAGGAGCGGCAGGGTGCATGATTTCCACAATAGGAGATCTAACAGTCTATGTGAAGGCACTGGACTCCGGTGAGCTATTAAGCGATACTATGCAGGCAGAGCGTTTGAAGACAATCCCTACCGGTACAGCGCCATTTTTGGGGTACGGGCTGGCTATACTAAAGATAGGATCGTTTTACGGGCATAATGGCGGTATCACGGGATTTAATACAAGTATGTATTATTCACCGGAACTGGATGCAATGTTCATCTTGAATGTGAACATGTTCGGACCTACGGGCGGAGTAGCGGATAGAATATTTTCATCGCTTGCAGAGGTGATCTACCCGGGACAAATGCCCTGGGATAAAAAGAAAGCAAACTAATATCAAAATAAAAAGTAAAGGAGGATTTTCATGAACGGAGTAGTATACGGGACAAGGATCCCAAAAGATTATTTTGTTAATACCGGATTCGGTGAAACAGACCTGGGAAGCGGTATCGACCCGTGGGAAACTGGTTCATATGACCTTGCACTTCTCGAAGCCGGCATAGATAATTTTAACATCCTCAAATACACATCGGTACTTCCCCCAGAATCAGTGGAATCACCATATGACGACCTGACTAAATACATGCATCACGGAGCAGCACTTGAGACGATCATGGCTCAGATAAACGGAAAGCAGGGAGACCAGTTGACCGCAGGTGTCGGCAGGATACAGGTAAGAAGGAAATCCGACGGTTTACATATAGGCGGATTCGCGGCTGAGTACGAAGGTCACGCCCCCGAGGAGCAGGCAAAGCAGATACTTACCACATCGCTCAACGGTATATTTGACAGGCGGTACAGCACTGACGAATACGAAGCATTCGACATGCAATTTAATTTAGTATCAAAGATCGTCCAGAAGAAATGGGCAACAGCCATTGCCTGCATAGGATTTGTAACATATATATATCCTCAGTACGATTAGTCATTTTTGAACTAAACGGAAAATCAAATGAGTGATCAAAATAACGGAAGTAAGCTCCCACTAAAAACGCTGGGTGTATTCACGCTGGCTATGATAAACGTAGCAGCTATAGTGAGCCTCCGCAACCTGCCTTTGATGGCGGATTACGGCTTCGCGTCAGTATTCTTTTATGTGCTTGCGGGTTTGATATTTTTTATACCGATATCGCTCGTTGCAGCGGAGTTTGCTACAACGTACCCGGGTGAAGGCGGAATTTACCTATGGGTAAAGGAAGCATTCGGACAGCAGTACGGTTTTTTGACGGTATGGATGGAGTGGGTATTGAACGCCGTCTGGCTACCGACAGTGCTTTCATTCACGGCGGCAACAATCGCATATATCATCACGCCGGAGCTTGCGCAGAATAAAGTATATATGGTAGCAGTGATGCTCATTGTATTATGGGGCACGACGTTCGCGAATTTTTTTGGTATGAAAGCATCGGGAATTATAAGCAGTGTGGGAACAATGACGGGTACTATTATTCCCGGCGCGCTCATTATCATACTGGGTATATTGTGGTTTGTGCTGGGCAATCCTTCGCAGATCACATTTTCGGTGGACACGCTCATCCCGGATATGAAGCTGGACAACCTTGTATTTTTCGCGGGTGTGATAGTGGGGCTGGCGGGTATCGAGATGGCGGCATTCCACGCAAATGAAGCAAAGGATCCGCAGAAAGATTATCCAAAGGCAATATTTCTTTCGGCGTCAATAATCCTTGCGCTGTTTATTCTGGGATCACTTGCGATAGCAATTGTAGTTCCTGCTAAGGAAATAAGTCTTGTTGCGGGACTGATGCAGGCGTTCGAGTCATTCTTTTCACAATTCGGTATGAAGTGGTTCGTCAAGGTGATAGCCTTTCTGACGGCAATCGGCGCCCTGGCGCAGATCAGTACATGGCTCATTGGTCCGAGTAAAGGTATACTTGCTACGGCACAGGACGGAAGCCTTCCGAAAGTATTTAAAAAAGTGAACAAAGACGAAATGCCGGTAGGAATACTTATAATACAGGCACTTATCGGTTCTTTATTCTCATTGATATTTTTGATAGCACCGGACGTCAGCAGTTCATACTGGATACTAACGGCATTGACAGCACAGCTGACAGTGATAATGTATATGCTAATATTTTCGGCAATAATAAAACTACGCTATTCTCAGCCGGATATAAAACGACCATTCCAGATACCGGGAGGAAAAGCCGGGGTTTGGACTGTAGCAGGAATAGGGTTAATAGGATGTGTGTTCACGCTGGTGCTCGGGTTCATTCCACCGGACAATGTTCCAATTAAGAGTGTGGCAAAATTCGAAGCTATAATGATTGGCGGTGTAGTGATACTCAGCATCCCGCCGTTTATATTTCACAGCTTAAACAAAAGAAAAGAAAAAGCAAATGAAACTCAATCTTGAAACAGTAATAAACGGAGCGGTAGGACCATTCGATGAATACTGCGACGGATACGGCAATCCCGGTTCAAGCGGGCTCGGATATATTTCGGTAATGACACTCTCGACGGGGATAGTAAAGAAAGAAATGGACAATATACTTGATGGAATAGTATGTTACGACCGGGCTGAGGCAGCAGACGCGTATATCGGACAGATCAACATGATAACGGCATCATCATTCAATGGATTAAACGGAGCGGTATGGGGATATGACCTGGCAAAAGCAGAAGTGATAGCAGACGGTTCGCAGAAACCGCTATTTATGAAGAAGAGATTCGACGGTGTGGAGATACCGGTGTATTCGGTCGAGCCATTGCTAAATGCCGGAGAAAGGTTATTCGGGAGAAACGAGAAGAGGCGCTTCCCTCTACTACCCGGAGCACAAGCAATATGCGCAGTAAAAGATGTGACAATAGCCGGACCTACATCTATATGGTGCGCAATCGCAATTGCCATAGCGGAAGACCAGGAACGGGATTCGAATTTATTCATCGAGGATGCGGGGCAGGATATACCGGCAGAAAGCGAGGAGGACAGAGTGGCTTACTTAGACAAATTGATGGAAAACATCGCCGAGAGCGTGGCGCTGTGCGGACAGGACCAGCTTGCTAAATACAAATCCATATACCTGGGATATAAGACAGCATGGGTACCGGAAGGTTATGTGGGATCGGCGCTGACATGCGCTCCATATGTGGTCCTCGCGAAGGACGCGATACCGAAGGATAAGCTGGCATATGACATTTCCAAAATGACGATTTCAGAGTGGGAAAAGGAGATGGGATTTTAAAAATCCCGTCTCCTGTATTTCCTTAAAGAAATACAGAAGGGCACAAAAGTCCACATCAGCAGAAGCGCAAACGCTACAATAATCCCAGTGGCATTACCAAAAAGCTTATCGAAAGATGCGCCAGTGAAACCCATCAGCGCAGACATATCAAGATTTAAGATTATCATTATACGTGAGAGGTCTATCGGATTGAGAGCGGTTAATGCCAGCACAAAATCTTCTATCGGGTAATCAATAAATACAAATGACAGGATAAGTATAATCCCGTCGTATATAACACTCAGGAACAGCCAGGTGATAATGGCGTAGGCAACCGACCTTGTTTTATCTTTATCGGTCACAGAAATGAAATAAGATATGCCTACGAAAATAAAAGTAAGCATGACACCTACAATAAGGAGGTACAGTGAAGTTACGGAAAATCCGGTTATCAGTACAGGTATACCTATTCCAATCAAAAAACTGAGCGAAAGAACGAATGCCAGCCCCCAGTATTCCGCGTAGAAGATGGAGCTTCTTTTAACAGGCTGTGTGAGCAACAACTCCATGAACTCGATCGAATTATAGAAGTAGATAGTACCGAATATGACGCTCACGAGCGGGACGATAAGAAGAACCACGTTCAAGAGGCTTACGACTGCCTTTGCATCATCCTTTCCCATGTAAACTACACCGGAGCTAATTATCAAAAGAAGCAGTGTGTATCCCGTAAAAAGCTTTCCACGGAGTAGATCAGTGACGACGTATCTAAATATTTTACTGTTCCCCTTCATTCTTTTCCTCTTTGTTAAAATACTTATAAACGATAGAGCCGAGTGATTCACCATGACCATTCTTCATCGCTAAAATGCTGGTATCCAGTTTTACCTTACCCTCCAATAAGAAGATCAATCTGTCCGCAATCTCATCGACTTCGGTTAGAAGATGAGAGGTAAGAATTATCAATTTACCTTTTTGTCTTTCTTTGAAAATCTTTGCCTTTATTATCTCGGCGGCTAAAGGATCGAGACCGGCAGTAGGTTCATCCAGGATTATTATAGGAGCATCGAAAAGGAAAGCTAGCGCTCCGCTCACTCTCTGACGCATACCACCCGACAGCTGGCTGAATTTCTTTTCAAAAACATCCCGAACTTTGAAGCTTTCGACGAGTTCCTCATCATAGACTTTTTTGTCATCGCGGATCTCCTTTAAAATATCGAATATCTCCCGAACTTTTAGATTTCCGGGGTAATTGGCGAACTGAGGCATATAGCCTATCTTATCTTTATACGAATAATCAGCACCAGCCTGCACCCCATCGACAATTATCTCACCCGCATCGGGTATTACAAGACTTAGAATACATTTAAGCAAAGTAGTTTTGCCCGATCCGTTGGGACCCATAACCGCAACCACATTGCCCTCTTTGAAATCAATCGAAATATTATCGAGAACTTTGAACTTGCCGAAAGATTTTGACAGACCTTTTAGTGTTATCATCGCTGAATCCTCTTTATCCGCGGTTTTTCATCAATAAGGGATTCAGGAATGAGTACCGGAAAGACCCTTTCGGCGGCATCCAATATGTTCATTATAAAGCTCCTTATGAGAATCTTGCCGGACGGTATTTTTTCCGTAATGACAGAATATATGCTCACAGGTCTAAACGGCACATCACCAAACCCGTCTTTATCCATGTCGTATCCGGAATACTTATCCCAGTAATTACCAAAGAAAAAATTAGTGCTTCGCGAACTGTTTGTGGCAACGTCGAAAGTATTTCCAACAAAGTTGTTAGACATAATTGTGTCGTCGTAGCAATTTCCCATTATTTTAAGCGCCCACCCGTTGCTCATAAAATCATTGTCGATGAGACTAACCCTGTTCGAGCCCTCCATAAACACAGCTACGGTATTTTTATCGAAGTAATTACCGTGAATACGGCTGTCATTAATATCCTTTAATAATAATCCGTAAGATGAATGCCCCCAGTTGTCCTCAAAGCGGTTATTGTACATATCCACATGATTAGTATACATCACAGCTACACCTGCACCATTATTTCTGAAAGTATTGTATGAGTAAACATTCCCGTGAGAAAACATGAAGTGAAGTCCATAACGTAAATTCTTGAAACTCATATTACCGCTTATCCTCGAATTTCCAGCAAACTCAAAGTATATACCATCCCTGTGACCCGATACAGAGTTATTCTCAACAAGGATATTATCACACCGCCAGAGATGTATCCCATTACCGGATGAACTCTCTGTAAGGGCATTACCAATAATTTCGTTATTTCTGACTGCGCAGTTCGAGGCATTAGCGAGGTAGATGCCAAAGAAGTTATTTTCCAGACGGTTGTTTTCTATAATGCAGTTCTTTGATTCGAAAATCTTTATCCCTGCAAGTTCATCAAGATTACTGGTCGCAATGTTCTTTATTACAAGCCCAGATATTGTAACATTGTCGCTTTTAATAAGAATGCCTCTTCCTTTTGACATGCAGTCAATAACAGGGCTTCCTTTGCCTGTAATAGTAATCTGTTTTTCAATCTCGATACCGAATTCCCAATAGTAACCCTGCTTGATTATTATATGGTCGCCGTCCTTTGCAAATCCAACTGCTTCCTTAATATTTTTGAATCTTTCTTTCTCACCTACAATTACATCCCTGCCAATAGCATTTTGAGCCATGGATAAGATGACAAATAAAAAGAGAGCAATATTTATGGCGAACTTCTTCACTTTTTAAGGATAATTTCTTTTACCTGTTCAAAATTATAAATCTCACCTCCATATTTATTCCGGTATTCCCGCGCAGATGTTTCACTCTCAAATGCAGACAGACCGGCACCCATCGGGCTGTGAAGCTCTTCGGAAATCAGGTAGTAAGCACCTAATGCCGGAATCAGTTTGCCGGGCTGGGATGTGTCTATCACGTAGATAGTATTCGATCCATCTTTGTCGAGTCCATTTTCCACTGCTCCATTTATAAGGCACTCCATTGCATCATATTTATAAACTTTACCTTTCCCTGTTACAATCTCGGCACCATATTTTTCATCCATTATAGTCATCCTGCAATGACTGCATTCATCCGTTCCAAAGTTTAACGGTTCAGGTCCCCTATTACAGGAGGTTAATAGAACCAACGCTATAAAACAAAAAATAACTTTATGTTTCGGCATTCAGCAACTTTTTAGGTTTTCTCACTTCAAGTATCAAAAGTATAATCGCAATAAGAGCAACACCGAAAAATATATAAGCACCAATATCCGGCAATGATGACGCGTAGAAATTCAGGAGTTTTTTTGAGCCTATTAGCGGAGGCTGATAGCTCATCCCCGGTACCTTTATTGCCGCGCTTGGATTGAGGTCATGCCCGTAATCGTATTCCCACGTATAAAAATCATATAAACCGACTGCACCCGCAATAACAAAAAGCACTATCCAAGAAAACAATATCCACTTTTTCCCGGAAACACCGGCTACAACTCCAATAACAATAAGTCCGCCAACAACGAATGGCATTACCTTTAGCTCCGATATAGAATCCGGCTGTATGGTTTTCATACCAATATAGTGATTCAATCCGTTAATGGTATTCAAGTCGCCGGATATTTTGCTTACCCATATCTTCATTCCCAATCCTTCGGGATATTGCGGAGCTTTAAGATCTATTTTCCATATCGGGAAAAAATACGCGCCGATCAGCATCAGTGAAATTACAATCAATATTATACGCGTTTGCTTTTTCATCGTCATTAATTAATATTCTCAAAAAAACGGGGGGTTTAGCACCCCCCAAGGTAATCAGCCTTACTTCTGTTCCTGTCCGGAACCTGTTTTAAAACTTAGCGGTACGTCAGAACCTTTTGGTGTTACTCGCAGGTAACCTGACATTTCCTGGTGAAGAGCTGAGCAGAAGTCCGTGCAATAGAACGGATATATTCCCTGCGCATCAGGCACCCACTTAATTGTTCTCGTCTGTCCCGGCATTATCAGCATCTCTGCAGTATTAGATCCCTTAATTGTAAACCCATGCGGAACATCCCAATCCTGCTCTAAATTAGTGACGTGGAAGTAAACTTCGTCACCGACATTTACACCTTCTATATTATCCGGGGTCAAGTGAGATCTTATAGCTGTCATATATACATGGACAACATTTCCTTCCCTTACAACCCTTGCATCCTTTTCGCTCTTGGTTGCATAGGGATTATTATTTTCTTCGATCTTAAATATTTTGATCTGGTTTTTGGTCAATATATCAGCTGGGATACCCTGTGCGTAGTGAGGCTCACCCACAGTCGGGAAGTCGCTTAATAATTTCATCTTATCACCGGTAATATCTATCAATTGAGCCGATTGAGTGAGTTCAGGACCCGTCGGGAGGTACCTGTCCTTGGTGATCTTATTCAATGCAACGAGATATTTACCCCATGGCTGCTTACTATCGCCACCGGGTACCATAAGGTGACCGATAGAATAATAAACAGGGATCTTATCTATTACTTCCTGAGTAGAAACTTTCCATTTTGTAACCTCAGAGGAAACGAACATTGAAGTATATGCATTGCCTTCATTATCAAATTCCGTGTGCAACGGTCCAAGTCCCGGATCTTTAACTTCACCAGCTAATACTGATTCGTATTTTAGGATAGGAATTCCCTCTACATCACCTTCGTAATCTTTATTTTCAATTGCGGTCATCATTTTGCTGAATGAGAAAACTGGAATAATAGTAGAAAGTTTTCCACCGCCAACGAAGTATTCACCGGTCGGATCAATATCCACACCGTGCGGTGATTTCGGGCAAGGGATGTAGAACATGGATCCGGCAAGGTCTTCAGGATACATCATATCCACTGATTCCATCATTTCAGTCGATGCTGACTGTGTACTTTCGTCGTATGTATTATGAGCATACTTTACACTCATTGGTTTTGTCTTGCCTTCCTGTTTCACCTGCATTGCTTTCTTCCAGTTTATAGCAAGAATAAAGTCTTTATCTTTCTGGCTGGCATTTATTTCAAGCAATGTATGTGCGAGCTCCGAATTATAGCAGGAGAAGAAGAACCAATCCTGCGACGGACCTTTTCCTGAGTGGCTAAGGTCATAGTTAAACGGCGGAGTTACTATCTGGAAATCAATTCCCATCCTGCCTGTTTGCGGATCTATTTTCACAAAAGAAAGAGTTCCTTTGAATTCTTTAGAGTAATCGGCAATCGGCGGGTCCTGGTCGCCAAGCGGAACACTGAAACGTGTTCCTGCGATAGCATATTCGGTATTATTAGTAATGAATGGCGAAGAGTGGTTTCCGCCACTGTTTGGGATCTCAATTATTTCAACTGTTTCAAACGACTTAAGATCGATCCTTGCGATACGCGGGGTATTATTTCCATTTATGAATACCCATCTGCCGTCGGGGACACCGTCTGTTTGTGATAATTCAGAATGGTGCGAGTCATCCCACGGTTGGAATCCGAATGAAGTGTTCAGCATAGCTTTGGTCTCTTCTGTGTAACCATAGCCTGTTTCCGGATTTTGGGAAAAAACCGAAATAACTTTGAAAAGTCGCCCTGAAGGAAGACCATAGAATGACATCTGTCCGCTGAATCCACCTGATACCACAGCATAAAACTCATCATAGCTACCCGGTTTTACGTATACCCTGTCGGCGGCGTCACTTACCAAAGTAACATCACCCTGTCCCCCGTCGCCACAGCCTTTCACTGCGAAAGATATCACACCTACTGCTACGAGCAGGAGGATAAAACTCCACAAATAATTAAATTTCTTCATGATATTTTTCTCCTTTATTTTTCACTGTCGTTTTTTCTGAAATATTCGAGAATTGCTCTTGCGTCATCTTGTGTTACATTTTGGAAAGTCATTTGTGTCATATTATATTCGTGGAATAATCTTTTGGCGACTTCATCCTTTTTAGTCATCTCTTCCGGATTCAATATCTGATTCATTATCCATTCCGGTTTCCGCCTTTTGGTCACACCTATTAACGCGGGGCCTACAAATTTTTCATTAATCTTGTGGCAGGACAAACATTTGGTTTCAAATATCTGCTTTCCTTTGGTCACCATTCCATCATCTATAGTCGCACTAATTTCAACCTTATCAACCGGTCCGATTCCGATCTCAGGATCTCTCTGTGAGCAAGACGTAAACAGTAGTAGCAGAAGCAACATTCCAAGAAAACCTACCATAATAAACTTATTTTGTATTGTTGTTTTCATTTCCCAGATATTAATTTTTTGAAATATTAAAATTATTGATCAGTTCTTCTTCTAATGTTAAGGCTTTAGGAAATATCACGTTTTCCTCGAGGTAAACGTGTAAGTGAAAGTCTTTTTTTATGCCCTCAAGAATCTTCAGGATAGACTTTTTTACTTCGAGAGATGCCTTATCCAAGATGCGGTCAATACCTGCCACCACATTGTCAATATAAGCACAAATCTGCGAATGCTCTTTGTTGATAACTTTCAATACATTCGGTAAGGTGCCGAAATTTGCATACTCGAACTCGAGTCCATTGGCATAAACAATCTCTAGTTGTTTTATATATGGAAAAAGCATCCTCTCTTCTTTCTTTAGGTGCACATTTATCGAGCTAAACAACTCATCAATTTCTTTATTCTCATTTTCTTTTCCCTGCAAATATTTTATAAAAAAGATCACATAGTCCTTGCCAAGTAAAGAACGTATATTAGCGTGATGATTGTTTTCTAGATAAGTAATCATAAAGTCCAAGCTCCAGTTTTCCCAATTAATTAATATACTGGCACCTTTTTCTAATCTTTCGAGATCGTTTATTAAGAGGTTCAAATCTATCTTTTTGCCGGTGCATGCTTCCATAAGTGTTATCCCCGGATTTTGGTAAAATTTAACGCCATATTTATCAAGCGTTAGTACCCGCTCAGGATTCTCTCTAATTATATCCGATATTTTTGATTCCTTAGTAACCATAAGAATCCGGTTCTATTCAAAATTAATGGTACTAAGGGGACAGGTAGTATGACTTAAGTCAAATGGATAGAAATGCAGATAAAGGTGGAAACTAACCTATGAGAAAGTGGAATTTATTTGGCAACTTCTTTTAGAAGAGGGAGGTTTTTTATGGTTATATTTCTGCCATCAACGTGCAGAATATCCTCATCCTGTAATTTTCTGAAAACACGGGAAACAGTTTCGTTTATAGTACCCAGGTAGCAAGCAAGATCATACTTTGATATGTCAAGTTCTATAGTGTCAGGAGAGGCCGGATGCGAACCCGAGGAGGTACTTTTATTATATTCCAGAACAAGATACCCGGCGAGTCTTTTGGTTATGTCTTTTAAGGTAAGGTCTTCGATGTGTTTGGTAAGGTACCGCATTCGTTTGCTCACACTAGCGAGCATTTTCATACAAAGTCCGGGATCTTTTTCGAGTACAGAGAGAAAGCATTCACTTCGTATCAAAATCAACTGGGTATCCTCCTCAAGTGCCATTGTATTAGCAGGATAAGTAACCTCCTGCCGGGAATCACTCCATCGTTCAAACAAAGGCACTTCAGCAAATGTATTTCCTTTTTCAATAAAATGAATGATGTGTTCTTTACCGTCTTTGCTTATTTTATATATCTTAACCGATCCCTCCAGAACACCATAAAACCCCTGGTAAGGTTCCGAATCAAAGAAAATCATCTCGCCTTTATCAAAGGTTTTAAAAACCGAATTTTCGTATATGAGTTTTGCTTCGTTGTCGGAAAGATCAGAAAACAGAAAGATCTTCTTTACATCGTTGTGATCCATTAAGGTTATTTAATTCAGCTTATACCTAAATTAATAAGAATAGGAGTGAATAGTATCAGGAAATCCTGTCTAGATTTAACAATGCATAATATCCTATCAGCCAACTTCCCATGTCTGTGTGCCACGCAAGAGGGCATCGAGATCACCGTCTCCCCGTTTGCTTTTAACGGCATCGATCTGTTCATACACAAGATCTTCAAAGACCGGTCTTTCAAGATCCAGAAAAACGCCCATTGGAGCAGGCAGTCCGTCAATCTCTTTAAATCTGCTCAAGATGAACGCCTGTTCTCTGGACTGCTCATCGTGTACCATAAGGTCATTTTCACTCCATTCACCGTTTGAAATATCTACAACTACGGGATTTGAACCGTCGAGGCGGATACCTTTATTCCTCTCTTTACCGAATACGAGCGGTTTCCCCTGTTCAAGGAACACTACATTGTCTTCTTTAGTATCTTTTTCTGTATAGAGAAAGAAAGCACCGTCATTATAAATATTACAGTTTTGGAAAATTTCCAGGAATGAAGTTCCCCTATGCCGGTGACATCTCATAAGCATTTCCTGCAAATGCTTCGGGTCTCTGTCCATAGTTCTCGCAATAAAAGAACCGTCCGCACCAAGCGCAAGCGATACCGGGTTAATGGGATTATCCAGCGAACCGTATGGAGTCGAACCAGTCACCTTCCCTCTTTCCGAGGTCGGAGAATACTGTCCTTTAGTTAAACCATATATCCTGTTATTAAAGAGAAGTAAATGAATATTCGGATTACGCCTTAAGATATGTATAAAGTGGTTTCCGCCTATGCTCAATAAATCACCGTCACCGGTAGCTACCCAGACGGATAGATCAGGATTAGCTATCTTGGTACCCGTTGCTATTGCAGTTGCCCTGCCGTGAATAGTATGGAAACCATATGTATTCATGTAATATGGAAACCTGCTCGAACATCCTATCCCGGCAATAAAAACTACGTTCTCTTTCTTAAGTCCCATATTGGGCAATACTCTCTGCATCTGGGCAAGTATTGAGTAATCGCCGCAACCGGGACACCATCTTACATCCTGGTCCGATGAAAAGTCTTTCGCTTTGTACTCAACTGCACCTTCTGTCGTACCCGTTCCGTTTGTAATTTCTTCTGACATGATCTTTAATTTAAAATTTCTTCGATCTTACTAAGAATTTCTCTTGTCTTAAAGGGCTGTCCCTGTATTTTATTGAGCTGTATCGTATCTATCTGGTACTCGCCTCTTATAAGCTTGCTTAATTGTCCCATGTTCAATTCGGGAATAAGTATTTTATTAAAGCTCCTAAGCACCTTTTCGGTGTTCTTTGGCATCGGGTTCAGGTAGCGCAGATGAGCGTAGGATACTTTAAGCCCTTTCTCTCTTGCGCGCTCGAAAGCAGTCAATATTTCGCCATGTGTTCCTCCCCATCCGAGTACAAGGAGTTCACCCGAATCCTCACCGAGCACATCGAGTTCAGGGATATGTTCGGCAATATTCTTAATCTTTTGCGCGCGCAACTTTACCATATTCTCATGGTTCTGCGGATCATAGCTCACATTACCGGAAATATTTTCTTTTTCAAGTCCGCCTATCCTGTGTTCAAGACCCGGAGTGCCAGGCTTTACCCATGGGCGCACTAAAAATTCATTTCTTAAATACGGGTAATAGCCGTCAGAATCCGTTCTGAATTCCACATTAATGTCTTTAAGATCAGCGGATGTACGAACTTTCCACGGTTCACTACCATTTGCAATGTAACCGTCAGAGAGAAGTATCACAGGAGTCATATGTTCGATCGCAATTTTCACAGCCTCATAAGCCATTGTGAAACATTCCGATGGTGTTGCCGGGGCAATTATCGCAACGGGCGATTCCGAATTTCTGCCGTACATAGCCTGTAAGAGATCAGCCTGTTCAGTCTTTGTAGGAAGTCCCGTAGATGGTCCGGCTCTCTGTACGTCGACAATCACAAGTGGAAGCTCAACCATTACAGCCAGTCCAATTGCTTCGGCTTTTAATGCCATACCCGGACCACTGGTTGTTGTTACCCCAATGCTTCCTGCAAACGAAGCACCTAATGCAGATGTAACTCCAGCTATCTCGTCCTCTGCCTGAAACGTTATTACATTAAAATTCTTATGACGAGACATATGATGCAGTATATCCGAAGCAGGTGTTATTGGGTAGCTTCCAAGGAATATCTTAAGACCGGTCTTTGCACCCGCGGCTACAAGTCCGAGGGCAATAGCTTCATTACCGCTAATGCTTCTGTAAGTACCAGCCGGTAGTTTCGCAGGTTTAACGTCATACCGTGTATTAAATATCTCCGATGTTTCGCCGAAGTTATACCCTGCTTTTAATGCAAGCGCATTTGCTTCCGCAACTTGTTTATCTTTAAACTTCTCATCTATCCATGCAAGCGTCTTATCAGGCGAGCGGTCGTAGAGCCAGTACATAAGTCCCAGCGCATAAAAATTCTTACATTTGTTTGCGGCTTTTGTAGTCAAGCCAACATCTTTTACAACTTCGAGCGTGGCTTTTGTAATGGGAAGTTTATGTACATTATATTCGCTTAGCGAATCGTCTTCGAGCGGGTTTACTTCATACTTTGCAAGCTGGAGATTCTTTCTATCGAAGGCATCTTCATTTACAATTATTGTTCCGCCTTTTCTTAGATCTTTGAGATTGACTTTTAGTGCAGCAGGATTCATTGCAACAAGCACATCCACTTCATCCCCGGGTGAATATATATCGTGGTCTGAAAATCTAAGTTGGTAACCACTTACTCCGTACAATGTGCCCGCGGGCGCCCTGATCTCAGCCGGAAAATCGGGCATAGTCCCGATGTCATTACCAAATATAGCGGCAGTCCCTGTGAATTGTTTACCAGTTAACTGCATCCCGTCACCGGAATCACCGGCAAAACGAATGGTTACACTTTCGAGATGCTCGGTTTTCTTATCGTGACCGTTACTCTTTTGAAGGTCTTTTGTTTCTGTATTTTCTGACATATGATTAAAATAACTAATATTTAAAAATATCTCAATAATTTCATAAATTTAATTCCAATATTAATCCAAAACAACGTAAAATAGAAATAAAAAATCCGTCCCTGAGACCAGAGACGGATTTTTGGAAATCTACTTATTTATTAACCTTACTACTCTTTACCTTCTTCCTGATTTTCTTCTCCGCTATCTTCGGGAACCGGCTCTTCAATTTTTTCTTCGGCTATAACCTCATCTTCAGCCACAATCTCCGGAGTTTCTTCGACTTTTTCTTCGACAACTTCCTGAGTTACAGCTTGAGCTTTCTCTTCAGCGGCTTTTTTCGCGTCTATTTCTTCCTGTACTTTATCAACAACCTTATCATCAGTGGCTTCTTTTTCCACAATTACTTTGATCTCAGCCATAACTTCGCCGTAAACTTTGATCTTTACAGGAAATTCGCCTATTTCTCTAATAGGATGTGGAAGAAGAATCTTTCTTTTATCTATTGCCGCAAATCCTTTTCCATGCAGTTCGTCGGCAAGATTTTGTGAAGTTACCGAGCCAAATACTTTGTTATCTTCACCGGTTTTAACGGTCATTTGAAGAGTAACCTTTTCGAGTTCGCCGGCAAGATTCTTTGCATCTTCAACCTCTTTTTCGATCTTTTTATGCTGCTGCTTGCGGAGCTCAGACATCGCTTTGATGTTTGACTCGTTAGCAACTTTACCTATACCGCGGGGAATTAAGTAGTTCCTTGCGTACCCGCCCTTTACTTCTACTACATCGCCGGCTGATCCAAGGACGCCGTGATCTTCTTTTAATATTATCTTCATGTCTCTATATTTAAAATATAAACAAGGGGAAGGTTAATAACCTGCCCCTTTTAAGATGTAAAAACTTTCGATAGATTAATTCCCTTTAATTAGTTCAGAATCTTCAGGTGATAGGAGCGAATCGAAATTATCATCATCCATTCCTGAGTCATGCGAATCAGAATCATCTTCCAAAATAGAGTCATCATCGTCACCTTCGCCAGATGAGGCTCTCTTATTAAGAAATTGGATCCTTCTTGCTTTAATTTCAACGATGGTTCTGTTGTTACCATCTTCAGTTTTGAAAGTCCTGCTTTGAAGCTCACCATCGACTAAGACAGCGTTACCTTTTTTGAGCTTATCTCTGCAGCTTTCTGCCAGTCTGTTCCAGGCAACAATCCCGACGTAGCAAACATCTTCTTTCCACTCGTCGTTTTTGTCCCTGAATCTTCTGTTGCTCGCAATCGAAAAATTAACCACCGGTGTTCCGTTAGTCGTCTGCCTAAAGATCGGATCCTTGGTGAGGTTTCCTGCGATGATCACAGAGTTTAATTCGGGCATCTTAAATTCAGCCATGTTTTACCTCCCGCAAATAGGTTGTTAAAGTTAGTTAAAAAAATTAAGTCACACTCATTGCATACCCGGAGACGAACCGGATCACTTGACAGCTTCCGCTTGAGGTTTTCTCTCCCTGTTGTCAGTCTTTCCTTCGGGAGTTCCCTCTTGCTTAGCTTCCTCCTTGCTTTCGGCTTCGGCTTTAGCAAGCTCTTCGGCCTTTCTCTTGAAGTGCTTCGCACGGCGTTCAAGAGTTTTTTCATCTGTCTGTACGGTAAGAAAACGAAGGATCTCGTCATCTACCTTGTACTTCATTTCAAGTTCTTTGATTAATTCAGGCTCGGCGAGAAATTCATAACAAATGTAAAATCCGTTTAGCCTTTTTTTGATGGGGTATGCCAGTCGTTTCCTTCCTATCCTCTCAAGCTCTTTAATCTCCGCGTTGTGATCTTTCAGGAACTTCTCGTAACGTGTGACTATCTCTTCAACCTGTGAATCTTCATAATTACCATCTACGATAATATAAGACTCGTAATATCTGTTTGCCAAATCGTTTGTTTACGTTATTTTAACATTATTTTTACCAAAGTCTCAAAAATACCACAATAAAGCAAAACAATCAAGCTAAATACAGTAAGATAGGGTAAAAATCTAAAAAAGTGGACAGTGAAAAAACAGCAAATAATAATATATTACCACTGTATTCCAATCTTGAAAAAATGGCATATAATATTTATACTTTTAAAGAGTAGAGTTTGGATAACTAAGTGGGTTAATTTAATCAAAAATTACCTATGAAGAAGATATACTTTACCCTAATTCTGCTATTTTCATCACTTCCCCTATATTCCCAATTATTTACCTTTAACGGATGGACCGAACAAAATCCGTATCCTACTACGCGAACTCTAAACACTTTAGCTTTCATCGATAATAATACCGGTTGGGCATTTGGGTTGGGGGGAATAGTGGTTAAGACTACTAATGGGGGGGTATCGTATATCCCTCAATATACTCCCGACACTGTAAACACATATGATGCATTTGTCCTCTCTCCTGCAAAAGTTGTTGCATGTGGAAGCAAGGGACATATTTTCTATACAACTAACGGGGGTACACTCTGGCAAGAAGCCAATTCACATACAGTAAAGACACTGGCAAGTATCTTCTTCATAGATTCAACAACCGGATTTGCATGTGGTGACAACGGAACATTTGTCAAAACTACAGATGGAGGAATCAATTGGGATTCGATACCTACTTTTTATAACAGAGATCTTCTTGATATTATGTTCATAAATGCGAACACCGGCTATACTGTCAGCGAAAGAAACCATTTATTAAAAACAACGGACGGAGGAAATTCCTGGACACCGAACTCTGTTCCATCATCCGACTATGCCGTGCATTTTATTAATTCAATGACAGGTTTTGTATTAGGAACAGGTGGAGGAGTAAAAAGGACAACAGACGGTGGTATAACATGGACAGTTTACTATAGCGGCTTAGGCAAATTCGATGAAGTTCATTTTTTAAATTCGTCCACCGGTTATTTTACCAGAGAAACTGGAAATTTCATCCTTAAAACAACTGACGGAGGAGAAAACTACGAAACAATTACAAGTGATACAAAAGTAGAAAAAGTAGATTATGTAAATGACTCCACAGGTTTTACAGTTGGGCTAAACGGTTTCATGGCAAAAACCCACAACGGAGGCATTAACTGGGATTATATTTCATATGGTACAAGGGAGGAACTGTTTGATATTTATTTTTTCAATGCTTTGACAGGGCTTTCTTGCGGTACAGGTGGAGCTTTGCTAAGAACTACAAATGGCGGAAACAACTGGCTTACAGTAAATTCAGGAACAACAACAAGATTAGCTGAAATATATTTTTATAACCAAAATACGGGATACATTTCCGGTGAAAATGGCTTATTGATAAAAACAACTAACGGGGGTACTGCATGGCAAACATTAAATACAGGGGTAACAGGAAGTTCCCTATCAGCGGCAAGTTTTCTAAATGCAAATACCGGACTTGTTGCCGTAAGAAATAGCCCATTTTTTATTAAGACTACTAATGCCGGGAATAACTGGTTTCAGCTTACAGTTCCCTTTAAGACAGGATGTGTCAAATATTATAATGATTCGACAATTATAGCCGGCGGGGTAACTTACTTTGGATTACCCTATGGAAAATTTTTTAAAAGTACAAATGGCGGATTGAATTGGACAACTACATTTGGCGAATCAATCGATGTGTCTATGACAATTATGCAATTTTTTAATGACACCGGTTATGCTATTAGAAATGAACCCTATACCAACCGCACTTTTAAAACAACGAACGCCGGAAATAACTGGTTTGAACTTAATCATATAAGGGGCGAAAATAATTATGAATCACAACAAGATATACCTCTGGATCCTAACTTTACTGATTTAATGTTTGTAAATTCGACTATCGGTTTCTACTTTGCAGATTATTCTCCTTTATTAAAAAAAGTTGTCAGAACAACCAATGGCGGTGAGGATTGGGAATGGCATATTCCATTCCCTGATATACACGTACCACAATGGGGAATATTTTTTGTTGACGCAAACACGGGATATATCTGCGGTCGCTATGGAATGATACTAAAGACTACAACAGGTGGTCCTGTTTTGACAAATATTCTTTCTCAAACAGGTAGTGAAATCCCAAATGAGTTTAATCTAAGCCAAAATTTTCCAAACCCATTCAACCCTTCAACTAAAATACGATTTGATATCTCCCACTCGGGATTAACCAGTTTAAAAGTTTACAATGTACTAGGGCAGGAAGTTGCGATACTGGTAAGTGAGAGGTTAAATGCGGGAAGTTACGAATATACATTCGATGGAGGTACTTTGCCAAGCGGTATTTACTTTTACAAGTTAGAGACAGAAGAATTTTTTCAAACTAAAAAAATGGTACTGATAAAATAAACATTAGAGGAGCTTATGCGTAAGCTCCTTCTTTATTATATTTCCTCTTATATTCCAGTGGTGAATAGCCAACTACTTTTTTAAAAATATTTCTGAAAGCCTTGCTGTCAGAATAACCAACATTATACATTACCTCATTTACATTTTCACGTGATGATTCCAGCATTTTCTTAGCGGCCTCGATCTTTACACGCTGTATGTATTCAATTACTGTGTTGGTCGTAGCCTTTTTGAACCTCCTTTCGAACGTTCTTCTGCCTATATAAAACATCTTAGCGAGCTGATCAACTGTTAGCTTGTCATTGAAGTGTTTTTCTATAAACTCCTGAGCCTGCTTTACCTCTTCATCCTCATGATCTTTTTGTCCCTGGAATATAGTAAAAGGAGTTTGAGTCCTCCTTTCTATTTCAATTGCAAAGATCTTGGAAACAAATATTGCCATGTCACGGCCGGCATATTTTTCAATCAGATGGAGAATGAGATTCAAGTAAGAGAATGCTCCCCCGCTCGAATATATTCCCTGCTCTTCGGTTACAACTTTATCATCAACCAACTCAATATCCGGGAATAACTTCCTAAATTCATTTGCTGCCATCCAGTGCGTCGAGCATTTCTTCCCTTTGAGTAACCCGGTTTCTGCAAGCAGAAACGCTCCCATACATAAACTAGCAATTTCAGCACCATTCTTATATTGCTTTACAATCCAGGGAATAAATTCTTTATTATCATCGATAGCGCTTGTTATCTCACCGTCCAGAGCGGGTATAACTATAAGGTCGGTTTCGTCCACTTCGGTAATCAATGCAGTTGCATTTGCTGTAAAAGCTCCTCCGCTTACCGGTGTTTCTCTTGTAAGTCCAACAAGCTGAACATCGAATAATGCCGGGGCCCCCTGGGATTGGAATATCTGGTTTACTTGAGTAAATATCATTCTCGTCCCCTCCAAACTTCCTAATATCGCTCTTTTTGGTACTAATATAGATATTCTTTTCATGAAATTTTAATTAGATTGTTAATACAAAATTACTCGATAATGGTGTCGCAATCAACCCCTAGTGTTGGCGTATTTACACCTCGTTGAAGTAACAATTACCATATTTGTCGCATTCAACCTCTTTTATTGGCGTAATTGCACGCTCAAGAATTAGATTTATCATCTTATATTTGTAAAGACTTTATATTAAAACCGTAAATTCTGATAAACCAAAAATCAAATTATGGCAAAAAGTACAAAATCATCGGCTAAGTACGTGGACGGATTCCTGCTTCCGGTACAAACATCAAAACTAAAGGAATACAAGAAAATTTCTGATAAAGCCCGTAAGATATATATGAAGCACGGTGCATTGAGCTACATAGAAAGTATGGGTGACGATATGAAAATTGAGGGAATGACAGGATTCGGCGATTATGTCAAACACAAAAAAAATGAAGCATTGGTTTTCTCGTTCATCACGTACAAATCCAAAGCCGACAGGAACAGGATCAACAAAATAGTTATGGCGGATCCGGGATTAATGGAGGATTGTATGGGTAAAAAAATGCCATTCGATATGAGGAAAATGGCAATGGGTGGTTTCAAGGTATTCGTAGGAGAATAAATAAATCAAATAAACTCTGAATTAAAATGGAAAACAAAATTCAAGATTGCCTCTGGTTCGATAACCAGGCGGAAGAAGCAGTAAGCTTTTATGTGTCGGTATTTAAGAATTCTAAAATAAACCACATTGCCCGGTACACTAAAGAAGTAGCTGAAGCTGCAAAGCAAACCGAAGGGCAAGTAATGACCATATCATTTGAGTTGGAAGGAAGAAAATTCCTCGCTCTCAATGGAGGACCTTTATTTCAATTCAATGAATCAATTTCATTGATGGTAATGTGCAATGGTCAGGAAGAAATAGATTATTTCTGGGATAAGCTGACGTCGGATGGCGGACAGGAGTCGATGTGCGGATGGCTAAAAGATAAATACGGCTTATCCTGGCAGATCTGTCCCGCTAACTGGGAGGAAATTATGACAGGAGATTCCGAGAAGTCCAGAAAAGCAATGGGAGCATTAATGCAGATGAGAAAATTCGATCTCGCTGAAATAGAAAGAGCTATGAACTCATAAAATTTTAAAAATTAAAGAAATAACAAAATGAGCAAAATGAATCCGGTAGTACACTTCGAACTCCCTGTAGAGGATAGGGATAGAGCTTCAGACTTTTATGCCAATGCCTTTGGCTGGGAAGCCCAAAAGTTTGGGCCTGAAATGGGTAACTATACTGTTGTATCCACTTCCGAGCGTGGTGAGAACGGTTTTCCAAAGAACCCGGGAATGATAAACGGAGGATTATTCCAAAGGGCAGATGAAAAATCATGCCCATCGGTTGTTATCGCGGTCGACGACATTAATGAAGCAATGAAAGCAGTGGAAGAATCAGGTGGTGAAGTTCTTGGGGGCAGCCAGGGAAAAGATAAACCAGATGATATCCCGGGTGTTGGTCTGTTTATTTCAATTAAAGATACCGAAGGAAACAGAATCGGGGTTCTTCAGCCAAATTCAAAAATGTAAATGAGAAAACTAAAATTACAGGTACAAATGACCGTGGACGGGTTCGTCTGCGGTCCTAATGGCGAGCTCGACTGGGCTATGATGCAATGGACTGATGACGTAAAAAAATATGTAACAGAGCTCACCGATTCATGCGATACAATACTCCTGGGACATAATATGACAGACGGTTTTGTAAAACACTGGGAAGCTGCTTTGGAAAAACCGGAAAGTGAAGAATACGCATTCGCAAAAAAGATGGTAGATTATCCAAAGATAGTCTTCTCCAGAACTTTAACAGAATCAAATTGGAATAATACAACACTTCAGAATTCAATAGATATAATCAACGAATTGAAAAATATGGACGGGAAAGACATTATTGTTTATGGCGGTGCAACATTTGTTTCGAGCCTTATTGAAGCAAATTTAATAGATGAATATTATCTGGTAATTAACCCGGCAGCAATCGGTAATGGACGCCGAATCTTTGGAGACAATTACCATATTTTTAATCTGACCTTACTTGAGTCCAGGACTTTCGATAGCGGTAAAGTATTAAACAAATATAAACCAAAAGATAAATAAATAGTAATGTCAAAGAAGATATTCGTAAATCTCCCGGTAAAGGATCTGGATAAATCCATAAGCTTTTTCAAACAGCTCGGATATGAATTCAACCCGCAATTTACAGATGACACTGCAGCATGTATGGTAATTTCAGATGAGATATATACAATGCTTCTCACTAGGAAAAAATTTAAGGAGTTCACTCCAAAGGAAATAGCAGATTCATCAACTACAACAGAGGTAATAACCTGTCTCTCCTGTGACAGTAAGGATGAAGTAACTGACCTTATGGAAAGGGCTTTAGGTGCAGGTGCTACCGAAACACGCGAGCCTCAGGATTACGATTTTATGTATGGAAGAAGCTATACAGACCTCGACGGACATATATGGGAACTGATGTGGATGAATGAGGAAGAAATTCCACAGTAAAAATTAAAGGGAATCTTTATCTTGTGCTGTGCGGTTAAGTAATAAAAAATAAAGGAGGAACATTGAAGGATTTTCTAGAAAGGAATAAAGATCTTGGAATTCTCATTATGCGGCTTGGAGTGGGATTAACATTTCTTCTTGTTCACGGTCTTCCAAAAATACAGGGTGGTCCGGATATGTGGGCTAAGGTTGGAGGCGCTATGGGCAATGTTGGTATTTCTTTTGCTCCTGAGTTTTGGGGATTTATGGCAGCGGCGAGTGAGTTCGGAGGAGGATTACTTCTCGTACTGGGACTGTTTACACGTCCCGCTTCAGCATTCATGGCATTTACTATGTTAATGGCTACATTTCAGCATCTTCACAAACTCGATCCGTGGGGTACAGTCAGCAATCCTCTTAGACTGTTTACAGTATTTGTTGCATTGGTGTTTCTGGGCGCAGGTAAGTACAGCTTAGATGCATGGTTAGCGCGAAGAAAGGAAAAGTAAGAGTTACATTTTATTCAAACCCGGTTATGCCGGGTTTTTTTATTTGGAACAGTTACTTAAAACTTTGGTATCATAATTATGAGCCCCTACCGAGTAATATTAACTCTTTTCTTGACTTTTTCACTTCCACTTACAGCTATTTATCAGGATAAATTAGATCAAAATCAGGGAATTTACTTTACAATTCGGACTTCAAAGTCAAATTACCTTCTGGGTGAAAATGCCTGGCTCAAAATATCTCTTATAAACAATTCCGAGGAAGATTATTACTATACAGGTTTTTTTGTTGGAGGGGCTATTCGTACATTAGTTACCAGTCCCTTTAACAATCAAAGAAATGAATTGGCAGGTTCAGTGGATTGGTGGCCCATAAAGAAAGTCTTAAGAAAGAATGACACGCTTATCTATTACCATCAGCTTAATGATGGCATCAAGGGAGGTGATGGGAATTATAGTGTAGTCTGTAGTTTTCAGAATATCCAATCGAATACAATTAGTTTTGATATAACTGAGCCGGTTAATGACGATAGGACGGTATTTGAAAATATCAGAGAGATTCATAAAAAAGTTAATACAAATCCAAAATACCGGGAGTCATCCAAAAATGATTATGAAGGTTTGTATTATAAATATCCTGTATCACCCTATACGCCTTCACTTTACTTTAAAATCGTTTTGAATGGGATTATAACAGATTCCCTGCGATATGAGCAACTCTATACGGATTTCTATGAAAAATACAACAATTCGTATGAAGTTTATTATGCATTACTTTATCATCAGTTCTATCTCGAAAAGATAAAAGAACTAAATTCTTCGGATATAAATTCTGAAATTGCTAAATTAGCCGAACAATATCCCGGCACAATGACAGAAGAAGTCTCAATGTATCTTCTCAAAAAATCCAAATGATTAAATACATATTTCTAATATTGATTCTGTTGAGCGGTTGTTCCGAAAGTCCTAAAAATGAACCTATACTCTCAAATCACAATATTCCTATAAAGGAAGGTGAAGTTCAACTTGTTATAGAGCCTGAGTATGATAATTATATATTTGGAGAAAATATCTGGTTAAAAATTAGTATCCATAACAATACAGATACCGATTACTACTTAACATATTTGCCCGATAAATTATCTGTCCCACTTAAAATAGTGAGCAATAACGGCAATGAAAATATACGTCTGCGAGAGGATGACGAGAGGATGGGGGCACTTGATTCTATCAAAGTGTCACCAGGTTCATCTTTCATATCCTTTATAAACCTAACAGAGAATTATTTTGATCAAAGATACGTAACAAAAGGAATTTATGATATTAAAGGAAGTTATGACAAATATTCTCAAATTAAATATGTATATCTTGTCCCAGGCGGCAAAAAGATAAATTATCCACCTCCTCTCGAATCAAATTCTATTAAAATAGAGATATTACCGGCTGGAGGAAAAGAAGAAAAAGTATGCAGCATTCTTTTCAACAATACCAAAAAATTCGATAGTCAGATTGAAAGATTGAAATATCTCGTCGATGAATTTCCAGATTCAAAATTTTATCCTCAAATATTTAGTGAATATATTTACTACTTAGCTGCTGAAGGTGACAGTATCAAACTTTTTAGCAATATCGATCACTTCTTAGACAACAATGCGACCTATGAGACCATAATGGTTTTAAATAGAGTATCAAATTATTTAAGAAATAAATTAAATTGGGACTACGAACAAAGAAGAAATTATTTTCTTTCTCTAATAGAAAAATATACCCACGGAAAGGTTGCAGAGTGTATAGAGTTTAAATTGGCTTATGACCAATACTATAAAAAAGCAAATGAAAGAATGGAAGGTTGGAAATGACAAAAAGCCCGATGAATATATTCATCGGGCTTTCTTTTGTGCGGTGGGGGGGACTCGAACCCCCACGCCTAGGTGGCACCACCCCCTCAAGATGGCGCGTCTACCAGTTCCGCCACCACCGCTACTACCTTTTTACAAACCGAACTGCTAATATAATAATTTCGAATTTCTTCTAAAACTGATTTATTTGCCTCTCAGGGCTTTCAATTCCTCGAATAACTCCTTCTCCTTCTCATTCAGATTCTGCGGTACCTGTATCTCTACTTTGAGATAAAGATCCCCAAATTTCCCTTTAGCCGAATAAGAAGGCATTCCCATCGCGGGAAGTTTTAAGAGTTTCCCGCTTTCCGTGCCAGCAGATATGGTCACATTTACTTTACCCTTTAGAGTCTGGAACTGAGCCTTGCCCCCAAGGACTGCAGTATATAGGTCTACCGGCAGATCCGCATAAAGATCGTCCCCTCTTCTATCGTAATTAGGATCTCTAGCTACATTTATTGTTAGAAGCAGATCACCCGGCTGTCCGCTGTTAATGCCCGGAGCACCTTTCCCACCAAGTTTTAATACCTGGCCGTCTTTGATACCGGCTTTAATATTAAGCTTGATAGCTTCACCTTCCAACCGGAAAGTCTTTGAAACACCGTTGTAAGCTTCATGGAGTGTTATCTCCATCTCGGCGGTAAGGTCATGTCCGCGAACGGGTATCGCACCTCCGGCTCTCCTGCGTTGTCCGCCGAAACTACCACCGCCGCCGCCACCGAACATTTGCTCGAAGAAGTCACTGAATACTCCACCGCCAAAAAAGTCACTGTCGCTTCCTCCCGTCTCAAACCTGTATGACCTTTGTCCTCCCCCAGTCTGGTCATAAAACTGCGACCAGTCAAATCCGCCCTGACCACCTGCCTGTTCATACTGCTTCCAGTTCGAGCCTAGAGTATCGTATTTCTTTCTCTTTTCAGGATCGCGAAGTACCTCATATGCTTCATTCACTTCCTTAAATTTCTCCTCTGAAGCCTTATCACCTTTCGTTTTATCCGGGTGATATTTAATAGCTAGTTTCCGGAAGGCTTTTTTAATGTCATCCTGGGAAGCATTCTTTTCAACATCAAGTATTTTATAATAATCTTTATATTCCATAGCTTTTATCTCAGTAAAGCAAAATCTTAAATATCATTTTAAATTTAAACCGAAAAATTTGTTCTTTTTTATAGAAAAAATAAATAGTTTGAATTTGGGGACGTAAACAAGTAATTTAATATCCCATAATTCAAACTACAAATCATACCATGGAATATAAAATAGCTACTGCGCAAAGCATTCCCGAACTCGAAAGAATAGTAAATGACCTGATGAATGAGGGTTGGGAGCCGGAAGGTGGAGCGTGTGTTTCACCGGATGGGATATATTTTCAGACAATGGTATTCTATGAAATGGATGATATGGAGGATGAAGAGGATGGTGATTATGACTACTAAAGCTATATTAGTCCTCTCTCCATAAAGCTCATATAATTATGTTTGGTCACAATTATATGATCAAGCAGGTCAATCCCCATAATTTTTCCCGCATCATAAAGTCTTTTTGTGATCTTTAGATCCTCTTCCGAGGGTTCGGTACCGCCAGATGGATGATTGTGCGCTATCATTATCTGCGCGGCATGCTTTCGTATGGCAGATTCGAATGTCTCACGAGGATGTACGAGACTTGCGTTGAGCGTCCCAAGCGAAACCTTTTCTATCGCGATAAGGCGGTTCCTAGTATCAAGCGAGATAACAAAAAAATTCTCTTTCGAGAAATCCGTTATGTGTGAACGAACGAGCTTAGCCGCATCCAGAGGATTGGTGATCGCATCGCTATTCAGACGTTCCGATTCAGACTCAATGTCTTCCTTAGCTATCCTCCTGGCAATTTCAAAGCATGCAACGAGCTGTGATGCTTTTGCTGGACCAAGCCCTCTAATTTGAGTAAGCTCTTCAAGTGTTGCCTCTAACACATTCTTTAGCGAACCGAAATGAGAGAGAAGCTTCCGCGCAGTGTCCATCACCGACTCACCCTTTATTCCCCTGCCCATAATAAGAGCAAGAAGCTCTACGTTCGAGAGCGCTCCAGGTCCGGATGATTTGAGACGTTCACGCGGGCGGTCGTTAAGGGGAAGGTCGTGTACAGTAAAGGATTTGGAAGTATTTTTGTATTCCGCGCTCATACTTTTTGTGAACTCAAAGATACATAAATACTTTTAAATTTATTACTTACTAAAGCACAGCATTTGCATGCCTTTTTCCACTACTTGAAAATGTCAAATACTTAAGGTATAATTGTTTTCCAATAAATTCTGCAATAGGGGAAAAATGAAAACCATCATTTCAATCTTTTTATTTTCTTTCCTTGTATTAACTGTTACAGTAACCATATTTAAGTATACTGAATCATATGCTCAGTGGCAGGCCGATTCACGGCTGACAAATGACACTGCCTCATCCTTTACATCCACTAACAATGCCTGGTGTATAGCGTCAACCGGTAATTTTGTGTATGCCTCATGGGAAGATAGACGGGACGGGAATTCTGAAATTTACCACAAACGCTCTACAGACGGAGGAGCTACCTGGGGAGCCGATACGCGCCTGACAAATAATGCTTCTATTTCTCAGCATCCTTCAATTTCAGTATCCGGTACAATTGTGCATGTCGTATGGGAAGATACACGCGACGGGAACCTGGAAATTTACTACAAACGCTCTACAAATTCAGGAGTAAGCTGGAGTACTGACACAAGGCTTACTAATAATCCAGATTTTTCAATTGATCCCTGCATATCATCTTCCGGGCAGGATGTGAGAGTTGTATGGCGTGATGACCGCGAAGGAAACTCCGGGATATACTACAAACGATCTACTGACGGCGGCGCAAGCTGGGGAGCCGATACACGTCTGACGGATACCGTTTCTGCTTCACAGAAACCTGCCATATGTGTATCAGGTTCGGTCGTTCATGTTGCATGGGCAGATAGCCGTGTTGGTAACGCTTTCAAAATATACTACAAACGCTCTACAGATGGCGGTGTTACCTGGGGTGCTGACACACAGCTGACAAATCTTGTCACGGTCTCCCAGTCTCCCTGTATATCGGTATCCGATTCTGTAGTTCATATTGTATGGAATGATGAAAGGAGTGGAGACAATAATGAGCAGGGCGGATATTTTAATATATTTTATAAACGCTCGACAGACGGAGGTATTACCTGGAGTACTGATGCTCCTTTGATTGCTTCTAACGTATATTCTCTTTACCCTTCTGTTGCCTCGTCCGGTCAGATTGTGCAGGTTATTTGGTGTGATGACCGCGATGGAAATTTTGAGATTTACAACAAACGTTCTACTAACGGCGGTATAAATTGGGGACCTGACACAAGACTGACAAATGCATTCGATGACTCTATCTATCCTTCAGTATCGATATCAAATCAAGCCGTGCATGTTGTTTGGATCGACCACAGAGATGGGAATTTTGAGATTTACTACAAGCGTAATCCAACAGGAAATCTTGTCGGATTGGTGAATATAAATTCAGAGATTCCGGAAAAATTCCACCTTTTTCAGAACTATCCTAATCCGTTCAACCCGGGCACAAAGATAAGATTCGAATTACCTGTTTCTTCGAATGTCAAACTCGTCATATATGATGTTTTAGGCAAAGAAGTTGAAACACTTATAGACGGAGAACTGAGCGCCGGAACATACGAACCCAAATGGAATGCAGAGAAACTTTCGGGCGGGGTTTATTTCTACAAGCTTGAAGCCGGCGGCTTTGTCAGTACAAAAAAGATGGTTTTGATAAAGTAGTATATTGGCCGGAGTTTTATTATGACTTCGTTCCGGATGATACTATCACCGACAGCGGGATCTTAAAAGCCCCGGCGCCAAATTCCTTAGCGAACCTTTCCCGAACGGCACTTAATATCTCAGGGAGGAGGTTTTCATCTCTTTCACAAATATAATTATAAATCGGGTTTCCTAATAAAAATCCCTTTGCTGCCTCTTCAGCTGAAGCCGTACTTCCTTCAAGATCTACATACTCAATTGATACATTTTTAAAACCTGCGCCATTCATAAGCTCTTCCATTTCCGAGGGATCGCTCATTGAAAAAGGTATATCGAAAAATGTGACAGGGTCATTCGGAAAAAATGAATTTACAACTTCTACATTTACCTCTGCAATATGTTGTTTTTCAATGGTGTCCCAGGTGCTAAATATAAATGTTCCGCCGGGTTTTAATACTCTGTAAGCTTCATTGAAAGCCTTTTGCTTATCAGGGAAGAACATAACACCGAATTGGCACACAACTGCATCAAACAAATCATCCTCGAATGAAATATCGGTCGCATCCATAGTTTTCCATTTAATTCCTGAATCTTCGCCAGTAATAGATTTTGCTACTTCTATCATCCCCGGAAACAGATCAGTTCCAATTATTTTTGCATCCGGAAATCTGTCTTTTAATAATCTGGTAACCTGCCCTGTACCACATGCAAGTTCAAGAACTGATTCTATATTGACAGGTATTCTGCCGGCAATATCCCTAGCTGGAACCGCAAAGAACATCGGGCTAAAATATTTTTCATAATTTTCGGCTACGGTACCTGTAAATGCTGGCTGAGACATGATAATGTGGGTGAAGAGTTATAAGGAATTTGTCGGGGTGAGTGGACTCGAACCACCGGCCTCACGCCCCCCAGACGTGCGATCTAACCAACTGATCTACACCCCGAACTATTCAAAATACTAAATAGCCTGATTAAATTCACTTACTAAAATTATAGCTTTGAGCTTAAATTTATACATTTCTTAGTTAATAGCTCGTTAAGATTATTTAAATTATTTTTGACTAATGAGAGATCTGAATATTGACATACAGGGTCTGAGTGAAGATGAAGTATCACGTTCCAGAGCCAGGTACGGGATAAATGAATTCGAACAAAAGAAGAAGCATTTTCTCATAAAAGCAATAGGTGATCTTTTGAGCGAACCGATGATACTTCTGTTGCTGACCGCTGCGATTTTGTACTTTATAAGCGGAGAGGTCGGAGACGGGATATTTATGGCAGCCGCTATAATTTTAGTTGCCTCCATCTCTCTTTACCAGGATTCGAGAAGTCGTAACGCTCTCGAGGCTCTCAAAGACCTTACACAACCGCTCAGCCGGGTCATCCGTGATGGAGATGTCAAAGAAATACCGATCAAGGATATTGTTGTAGGCGATTGTATTATAGTCGAAGAAGGATCATCCATACCTGCCGATGGAAAGATCATTCAATCGAATGATTTCTCCGTAAACGAATCTATTCTAACCGGTGAATCATCTGCTGTGATCAAATCCGATGGCGGAGACAACAAAGTCTTTATGGGCACTACCGTATCCGGCGGCCTGGCAATATGCAATGTTACCGAGGTAGGAAATGCAACAAGACTTGGCTTAATAGGAAAAAGTATAGAATCCATTAAGGAAGAACGGACTCCGTTACAACTGCAGATTGGGAATTTTATGAAGAGGATGGTAATAGCAGGCGCTGTCATCTTCTTCCTTGTATGGATACTAAATTTCTTCGACTCCAAAAACATCCTCGACAGCCTTCTCAAAGCACTTACTCTTGCAATGAGTATTCTTCCGGAGGAGATCCCGGTAGCGTTTACAACTTTTATGGCACTGGGTGCATGGCGATTAATGAAGATGGGTATTATCGTTAAGCAAACGAAAACCGTAGAATCGCTTGGCAGCGCAAATATCATTTGCCTGGATAAGACCGGAACCATAACAGAAAATAGAATGGAATTATCCAGTATCTTTGTATTGGGTGAAAATATCTTACCGGTCGAGGATATTAATAATGTGACCAATGATAAAGAGAAAGAACTGTTAGCGACTGCTATGTGGGCAAGTGAGCCTATTCCGTTTGATACAATGGAAATAGCCATTCACAATGCATATGAAAAGCTATTCCCAATTGATGAACGAAAAGATTACAGCATGGTCCATGAATACCCCCTCGATGGAAGGCCTCCAATGATGACTCACGTCTTCGGGAATCAAGAGGGTAATATTATAATCGCCGCTAAAGGCGCTCCTGAAGCATTAATAAACTTATCCACTTTAACAGATACAGAGAAAAAAATTGTAAATGAGGCCGTTGTGGATCTCTCCGATAAAGGTTACCGAGTTTTGGGAGTCGGGCAGGCAATATTTTCCGGAGATCATTTCCCCAGGACTCAGCAGGAATTTAAGTTTAACTTCAAAGGATTACTGGCATTCCTCGACCCCCCAAAGAAAAATATTCCGGAGGTTTTAGATTCATTTTACAATGCCGGTATAGATGTAAAGATAGCTACAGGGGATAATACCGAAACAACACTGGCAATAGCAAGAATGATAAAACTCAGGGGAATAGATGACTATACCAACGGGGAAAAAGTCATGTCAATGGATGATTCTAGCCTTAAAGAAACTGCACTAAGAAATAACATTTTTACACGGATGTTCCCCGAAGCAAAACTAAAGCTGATAAACGCGCTTAAGGCTTCAGGAAAAATTACTGCTATGACAGGAGACGGGGTAAATGACGGACCTGCACTGAGAGCGGCAAACATTGGTGTCTCAATGGGAAGCAAAGGTTCGGAGATCGCAAAGCAGGCTTCATCTCTTATTCTTGTTGATAACGATCTGGCAAAGATGGTGGATGCAATCGCAATGGGCAGGAAGATATATACAAACCTTAAGAAAGCCATCCAATATATTATTTCTATTCATATTCCAATAATTTTGACTGTCTTTTTACCCCTTGCGCTTGCGTGGAAATATCCTAACATCTTCTCTCCTGTTCACATTATTTTCTTCGAACTTATAATGGGACCTACATGCTCGATTATATATGAGAACGAACCCATAGAAAAGAATGTAATGAACCATAAGCCGAGACCCTTCACAAAGACGTTCTTTACACCTATGGAACTGGGAACAAGTATTGTGCAGGGATTATTTATAACGATTGGAATTCTATTCACATACCAATATAGTGTAATGCTGGGATTAGATGAGCCATCAACACGAACAATGGTTTTTATTGCCATAATCTCTGCGAATATATTTCTTACACTTGTTAATCGTTCCTTTTATTACTCCATCTTCACTACATTGCGGTACAGAAACAAACTTGTGCCTATGATCATATTGGTCACAATAGCTATTTGTGTCTCACTCCTTGTTATAAACCCGGTAACAACCTTTTTCGAATTCAGTCTTCCACCGCTTCCTCAATTGGGAATAGCAGTTGTGATCGGATTTATCTCCGTTATCTGGTTTGAAGCTGTGAAGTTCATCAAAAGAAGAGTAGAACCTAATGGCTAACAAACAATTCATCAGTTTCTTTACAATCTTCTTCACACTTTATGCCATCATCAATTTTTACATCTTTATTCACGGATTCAACACCCTCGATGGAGGTGTAAGATTAGCCTATTCAATTATTTTCATTATATGCGCCGGTTCATTTTTCATAGGCAGGTATCTCGAGAAAAAGACATCCGGATTTATAAGCATTCTTTTTGTGTGGATAGGGTCATTTTGGTTTGCTTCATTGCTCTACTTTTTTATAGCAGTGGTCTTAACAGATTTATTACTCTTGCTGAACCTTGCTTTTAATTTCCTTCCCAAAAGTTTCTTCTACTACGAATTCCTGATAGTAATACCGCTCGTTCTTTTGGTAATTTTCATTGGGTATTTAAATGCAAAAAATGTCCGGATAAAAGAGTTATACATTACCATAAAGAATAAAAAAGCAGTTCCTAAGAAATATAAGATTGCAGTCGCCTCCGATATCCATCTCGGTACGATCATTGGAACAAAGAGATTAAAAAATATTGTAAATAAGATCAACTCCCTCTTCCCCGATATGGTTCTTCTTCCCGGTGATGTACTGGATGAGGATGTTACCCCTGTTATAAGGCAAAATCTTGGGGAACTGCTTAAAGCCATTCAAGCTCCTCTTGGTGTTTATTCCGTTACCGGTAATCATGAATACATAGGCGGAATTCAGAAAGCCGTAAAATACCTCACTGATCATAACGTAATAATACTCAGAGATGAAAGTATCCTTATCGACGACAACTTTTACCTTGTTGGAAGGGAGGACCGGGCTAAGAAGGGATTTACAGGGAAAAACAGAAAATCCCTGGATGAGATCCTGGAAGATGTCGATACCGGTAAACCTGTTATTCTGATGGATCACCAACCCTATAATCTAGAAGAAGCTGAGAAATATAATATAGACCTCCAGCTTTCCGGTCATACACACCATGCTCAGCTCTGGCCCTTGAACTTCATTACTGAAAAGATCTATGAACTGAGCTGGGGCTATAAAAGAAAGAATAACACACATTATTATGTTTCATGCGGGGTAGGAACATGGGGACCTCCCGTTAGGCTGGGTAATAAACCGGAAATAATCAATCTCACTTTTGACATACAATAAAAAAGCGGGCTTTCACCCGCTTTCAATATCACATTCTTTTAAAAAATTTACTTTACGAGCATCATCTTTTTTGTCTCGGTAAATCCATCTGCCGTCAATGTGTAGTAATACATTCCGCTTGTATATCCATCCGCATTCCAATTCACTTCATATTGTCCTGCATTCATGTGCTGGCTTATAAGAGTTGTAACCTGCCTGCCAATAGCGTCATATATTACAAGTCTAACTTCGCTTGAGCGCGGTATTCCAAATTTTATGTTAGTACTTGGATTGAATGGGTTCGGATAGTTTTGGTTTAATTTATATTCAACGGGTTCATTCAATGTTACAGATATTCCGGAAACCGTGGAGGTCAAGCTTAATATACAAAAATTTGCCTGCATACCGCTCGTGGCTGTATAACTGCTCTGCCAGCAAGAGCTGAAATCTGTTCCATAACCGGTAGTCGATGTACCCGCCGCTTCAACAGATGTTGAGCTACCACCGGATGCGTCATGCCTTATCTCTATTAATAAATGTCCGCCTGTGTATAAGTATGACGAGTCGAAAGTTATATTTGTTCCGAAATTATTTGGATTACCTCCGACAGGGTAAGAACCTGCAACGATCATAAGCGAACCAGCTCTAACCTGTTTTTGGACACCTACAATATTTTGTGCAAATACTAAACTCCTGTTTGCGGGTGCTACACTCTCGCTTAAATATATGTCAAAATTAGGATATGTCACATCCGAAGCCGGCCAAGGAGAAGCGACGGTTGGACGAAGCCTGAAGGTAATTGCATCAATGTATTGCCCGATAAGTGATGTTAGTTGGTTCTCATTAATTAGAAATTGAACTGTCCGCTCTGATGAGCTAAGTGGACCAAGAAATGAAAGCGTGGCCGCAGTATTTTCGTAAATGGTTGGAACAACCAGAACCGGCAGTGGGCTCCGGTCGGTTTGATTTGCAGAAACCGGCTTATATACTGCTGACAAAAAGGAAATTACAAATATTAAGACTGTAAAAATTTTCTTCATTTAAATTCCTCCCTTGAATTTTTTGGGTATCTTTTTTTATATAATAATCTTTGTTCCTGTTTTTTTCAAGTATTATAAAAAAGGCAGGTTTCCCTGCCTTTTTACTAAAAATTTCCCCATAACCACTCTATTTTATCAAAAGCATCTTCTTTGTACTTATAAAACTTTCGGTCGTTAGTCTGTAAAAATATACCCCGCTCGAAAAATCCGATGCCTTCCATTCAGCTTCGTACGTGCCTGCGTTATACCTGTCATCTGCCAACGTTGCGACCTGCCTCCCTACCGCATCATAAATCACAAGATTAACATGAGACGATTTTGGTAGTTCAAACCTAATCTTAGTGCTGGGATTGAATGGGTTTGGATAATTTTGCGACAGTGAATAATCATCCGGTACGCTTGTAGAAATTGGATTCACCGAGATCGTTACCCAACCTATCATAGGAAGTTGTATGTACGTCGGATTAGCAGGATTCATATAGATTATGTTTGTTGCCTGCTGAAATGAAGGCAATACATATGGGTTCGTTCTAAGGAAAGGATCATTATCAATATTATCAATATTTGTGAGCACAATCCTTAGCTTGCTTCCAGCCTGGAATACATGAGAACACGAAGATCCGTAAAAAGACAACTGCCTTATTTGGTTAGGTGTTATATTCCTGTCGGTATAATTCGCCCTGCCTACAATATAAGGCTCATTGCCCGGCTTTATTTCATATATCTGAAGATTAAACTGAGCTTTTGTTGTATTAGACTTGTAGTGTATATTAACAAATGGAGTACCGACCATTCTTGCATTCTGCGTTAGCGTCGGTGTCTCAAATATTATCCTGTTGCGCTGAAATTTTGACTCGAAGATAGAACCCGTAAATTCCCTATTCACCGCCTCCAGCATAGTAAGCGAATTATCGAGGATATTATTATCAAATCCAACGGTATCAGGATTTAAAGAACTAACTGCATTAGTGAGGGTTCTGTTAGGTCGAAGATAAAACTTAACGTCCTGCACTCCCGCGGGAGGCCATACATCTGAATAAAATCTCTTCCACGTCCACATATCGTCTACGCGCGGATAACTGCTTGATGCATACACATATTGCGATGAATCCAGAGCACCATTTTGATAATCATCCAGCCAGTAGTAAAGCCAGTCACCGTTTACTTCATTATGATAATCTACCTCATCCTCATAAGCCTCCGAGCCGTGAGAGCCGAAAGTCCCAAAATACATTCTGTAATCCGGATTTATAAATGGAATTGCGTCTATATCGGGTTTTGTTGAAAAAAACTTGTCCTGCCAGCATGTACTTATAAATATTGGTGCGTTGTTATTGCCGACCTGGCTCGAAAAATCTCTTCCTTGTGGAATATATGTTAACAAACTGTCGTACTTATCAGGAGTATCAGCCAGAATCCATGTCCTGAAAGCCTTAACAAGATTATTGTATCTTACAATAGTGGTATCATAACTCAGGGTCCATAGTAGTGACATTTTGACAGACTTATTATATATCCAGTCCGATGCGAATTTCGGATTCGAAACGTCTGAAACTATACATCGCAAACTTGTTCCATTACATGCCGCCATGAATGGAATCGTTCCGCCCTGGGATCCGCCGATTGCTCCGACCCTATTGACATTTACAATGCTCTGGCTTTTAACATAGTTCACTACTTTTGTAAAGTCACCCATCTCAAGAGTACTGATCAGATTTGTCTTACCACCTGATATTCCCTGTCCTCTCATAGTGTATACAAATGTAAAAAATCCGTCAGCGGCCTGCTCCTCTGCATATGGAAGATCCTCGTATTTGGTACCACCAAAACCATGACAATATATCAATGCAGGCCATCCACCTGCTGGCGGTGTCTCGTCAGGGAAAAATCTGGTGCAGTCGAGTAAGGTCCCATCGTTCATTGCAAGCATAAAATCCACTCGCGTGACATTAAAGCCCCTTCCCTCGTGCCTGGGTTTAAATCTGTATTGTGATTGGAGATTGTTAAATAAAAGTAGGAATCCAACTATTAAAATAGCTGTACTACTACTTTTATTCATTTTTATCCGTATGCTGCTCCCCATAGAAAATGGTGTTTACTGAGTGAAAAATGAATATATACAAAGTATTAATTACTAAATTATGCAAAAATTATGCCCAACAGACTATTCCAAAAAATAAAAAAGCGGGTAAAAACCCGCTTTTTTATCAATTTTTAAGACAATCCTATTTTACTAATATCATTTTCTTTGTACTGACGAAATCACCCGATTGGAGTTTATAGAAATACATTCCGCTGGATAAACTAAATCCGTTGAATGTGTATTCATAACGCCCCGGTTGGAGGTCTCCATTTACCAGCAGAGCAACTTCCTTACCGGATACATCATAAATGGAAAGATGTACGAGACTGTTTCCATGACTTGGGACATCAAATGTGATCTTCGTTGTTGGATTGAATGGATTCGGGAAATTCTGCATTAGAGCAAAACCATCCGGAATTTCCGTACCTATCTGATTGATACCTACCGACTGGCACCCGTTCGATGTCATTAGACTGGCTCTTGGACCTGACAACGCTGCATTCATTCTTGCTGATTGTCCCAATGAAAACATATTCATACAGTTGTCATCCGAATAATCCATGTAGTTCATAAACATTATTCCGGGCGCGCTGGGAGTACATGCATCTGTCATAGGAAATGAAGGACAACCCGAAGATTCAGTACCTTGTAGAGGTGTATCCGCGACCTCATCATCCTGGGCACAGTTCGGTTCATCACCCCAGATATGCAATAAGTTTAACCAGTGACCAATTTCATGAGTCGCTGTTCTCCCGAGATTATTTGGCGGTTGAACTGTTCCTATAGTACCGAGATAGTTATATCCTATCACAACACCATCAGTTGCAGGATTCATTCCGGGGAATTGCGCATACCCTAGCAGCGTACCAGCCAATTTGCAAACATAAATATTAAGATATCTATCTCTATCCCAGATATCTTCACCACCGAGCGAAGTATAATAGATACTTGTATCCTCTGCCGTAAATTCAGTTATCGATGTCATCCTTCGTGTTATACCTGTAGTAGAACTTCCACCCGGATCACGCTGTGCCAGGCAAAATTGTACCTGAATGTTCGCGGCTAGAGGTTTAAAGGGAGCCGGCGTACTTCCTGTATCTGCATTCAGCCTGTTAAAATCCTTGTTCATTACGTCCATCTGACTCATGATTTGAGCATCCGAAATGTTTTGATCAGCGGTATTATATACAACGTGGAAAACCACCGGTATTGTAACAACCTGCCTGTTGCCTTCAAGAACATACTGCTTGGTAAACTTTTCGAGGTTTTCCCTGTTTACCTGATACTCAGGGTATCTCTCTAGCTGCATCTTATTAAATTCCACCGTTCCACAGTTCTTTTTTGAAACAACATCAAAAGTATTCGATGTCTGCTCATTATTGGAGCCGGTCAAAATTACTAAAGCAATAATAAAAGAAGCGGCAAAAAAGATACTTCTTACTTTTAGTATTTGTTTGGTCATTGGTTTTGAATTTTATTTTTTGACTATTACAACTTTGTTGTATTTGATGTCTTGACGTAGTGCTGTATAGTACCAATCACCTTCTAGCCTGTTAGACTTTATTTTTACATTAAAGTAAACATTGTTGTCGGCCATATTAGGATTTGTATTTATTAATGCGGATCTATCACTGCTGTTCACTTTTCCCGTAAATTTGTTTCCGTTCATGGACTTATACCCGTCAAATTCCTTTATCACTGTTGTAAGTTCATAATCACCTGAGATTGCGTTATCCTTGTATGATTTAACTTTTAATGTACCTGTAGCTATGATGGAATTTGCATCATCATACATTGTAAAAACGTAATTATCTTTTTGAAGGTATGAATCTGATGAACTACTGGAGCATCCTGCCATAAATAATATTAATGACAGTAATAGAGGAATAAATATCTTTAGCATCTTTTTAACGTTAAATTGTAAGGATTTTCCCGGCGCTCATGCTAATTATAGCAAAAAAACTCTAAAATCAATACTTTTTAAACTACATAATGCATTTTTTGCAAATTTATTTAACTGAAACAAATTTAGATCTTTCCCTGTTAACTTCATATAAGTCAAGAAAATAAAAACGCTGAAAATGACCCGGAATTGGATTACGGTTTTAATGATATTATTCACTCTCGCAAATCTTCCTTTGAAAGCTCAGCCGCTCACGGGATATAATGGATTTGATTTTGGGATGTCTAAAGAAGCGGCGCTTTTCATTTGTAACGTAAGAGACTACTTCGTCGATACTAATTTTACTTATGATCATGATGCCCAGATCCCTCCTACCCTATCGGAAAGTTTTATTTATTATAGTGATAGCATTGTAGTTAATAATGATACAATGCCACTGGACGTAACACTTTACTTCGACAGTTTCCATGGTAATAAACTCTTTAACATCGACGTATCGATTAAATTTCCTTGCAAGACCTTAACCGAATCTCGTGAACACTTCGATACCATTCTCGATGCAATGAAGGATAAGTACGGTAATTCATATTACTACTCAGATTACAAAGATACATCTAAATTTGTTAATACTCTTTTCATGAGAAAGTTTTACGTTTACGATTGGGATATGGATAACGGGAGAGTAAGCCTTGAACATGATGTCTCATCTTTTTACGTCCTAAACGAAGACTTTTACTACACGGAAAAAATAAAAGACAACGGTTTTCTAAAAGTAACAATATTTTATTTTGATACGGAAATGTTTCATAAATTTATGAAATCAAAAGACAGTGTTCCGGACAAGCAAATGGAAGACATCAAAGATAAATTATAAAAATCCCCTCCCGGGATGGGAGGGGTTAATCAGGAGAAAGGATTAGGTATTTATTATGTAAAAATAATCTGCGATCCCGCAGATTTTTCATAGAATTCTCCAACTGTAATTACTCCGTCCACCTGCTCACAAAAATCTTTATCGGTCAAATGAAACATATCGACTGAGGCTTTACATGCATAAATATTACATCCAGCATCATGTACCATCTCTATAAACTCCCTCACTGGAGGAATATCTAGTTTCTCCATTTCCTTATTCATCATGTGTGTTGCGACATTTGACATTCCGGGCATGATTCCGACAAACGATGGAATATGCATAGCCGGATTTCCAACCGTTGCAACCTTAATATGGTCCATCCTCTTATCCACAATTGCGTCTAATCCAAAAAATGTAAAGAAAAGGTTAGCATCGATTCCTTCCATGCGGGCTCCATTTGCCATTATCAATCCTGGATATATGCCTTCGAGTGAACCCTTAGAAACTATTATGCTCACCCCGGTTATTGGGTGCTTTTCTTCTTCTATTAAATTTTTATTTTCTAATTCTTCTGTTGTCATTTTATTTTCTCCTTTCGATCAGACTTAAATACATCCTTTTGGCTTTGGTAACCCTGCTATCCTTGCGGCTTTCTTTGCAGGTCCCTTTGGAAACAGTGCATACATTTCCTTTGTTTCTACCCCACTTTCTTTTGTTATTTTTCTGATGGAGGGAGCTTCGCCCGTTTCCGCAAATACTTTCCTCATATAGTTGATCACTACCCAGTGCCTATCAGTTAATTCAGGTATTCCTTCTTCTTTAGCAAGTTCCTTCGCAATTTCTTCACTCCATTCTTTTGCATCTACCAGGTTTCCATCAGGATCTACAGCAAGTGTTTTTCCTAATATTTCTATTGTTGATGTCATTTTTATTTCTCCTTATTTATAATTTCTAATTCTTCTTCTTCGACTTTTTTCCCAAGCATCGACATATGTGAAGGTAATGGCATTGAGTGTCCTTTTAGCAGCATATTCCAATATGTCCATCTGAAAAACAGCTTCCCAAAGTGATTCATTTTTGTCTCCGCAAGTAGTGAAAATGGTCCGACTAGCGGTAATGGGAAGCTTCCCGGTAATGGTTCGGTATCGTAATTAAAATCTATAAGAAATGCTTTTCCAAAACCAGACTCGATGAAACAATTTGCGTGTCCGTCAAATTGAGCAGTTAATGGTTCATCTTTAACTGCGTGCATTAGATTCTCAAACAATACCTCTGACTGGAAGTGCGCTACCGAACCGGCTTTCGAACTTGGAAGATTAGTTGCATCTCCAATAACGAAGATGTTTTCATAGTCCTTTGCTCTTAGGGTGAATTTATCGGTCGGGACAAAATTCAATTCGTCGCCCATTCCACTTCTTTCAATATAATCTGCGCCTTTATTTGTTGGAATTGAAACGAGAAGGTCAAACGGCTCTTCCATTTCATCCCATGATACAATTTTCTTTCCGTCGTTATCTACCCTACCGATATTAAAATCCGTTACGGTTTTTACATTCTTCTCTTCAAGGTAATTTCCCAATAACTTAGATGCCTTGGGTTTTGTAAATGCTCCAGACAAAGGTGTAACAAAACTTATTTCCACCTTATCACGCATTCCTTTCTTTGTAAAGTAATAATCAGCTAAAAAAGCAAATTCCAGCGGAGCGACGGGACATTTTATAGGCATCTCAGCTATATTGATCACCATTTTTCCGCCTTCCCAGTCTTTCAATTTCTCCTCTAATGCTTTCGCGCCTTCAATTGTATAAAAATCAAATATGTCCTTTTGCCAAAGCGGTCCATTCATTCCTTCGATCTCTTCGGGTGCGATCCTTGCCCCGGTGGCAATAATTAGCCAGTCATATCCCAATTCTTCACCATCCTCTAAAATAACCGTGTTCTTACCGGGTTCTACCTTATCTATCTCTTTATATACAACATTGATACCCTCATTGAATAGTTCGGATTTGGGTTTGATAACGTCTTTTTCTTCATAAATACCGAATGGAATAAACAGAAAGCCGGGCTGGTAGTAATGGGTTTTTACATTATCTACAACAGTAATTTCCCATTCCTTCGAATCAACTTCATTGTAAAATTTATTTGCAAGCATAGTACCGGATGTGCCTGCACCTAATATAAGTAGCCTTTTCATAAATACCTTCCTTTCTTTTCCTTCCCTATATAAAATTATTTAAATTGATTTTTCCTTACAATGCAACATTAACCTGTGAGTAAAATCACAGTTTTTAAATCTTTACTTCATTATTTTTATAATATATGTTTCATGTTTACAAAAAAAATTAAGACCATGGACTCAAAAAAAACTTTTACTACGGAAGAAGCACGGGAAATCGGTAATAAGATTGGCATAGACTGGAATACCTATGATATAGAACAATTCAGAAGAGGACTCGAAGTTGAGATGGAACATGGCTCACATGATCCACAGACAAACGTAACGAATGATGATGAGATAGTGACAGGAAAGATCGCCCTTGCTCACTTAAAGGAAATTAAGGACTATTACACCAGGCTTGATAAAATGGAGCAAGAAGCCGAAAGTGAGTAATTTTTATCTCACTTGAGGTTTTTACGTTGTCATTGATATTTATAAAAATTTTGGAAAATACAACTTTAATGTAAACTGAACAAAAACACCTTGACATTTTAAGTTTTGTAACCTAAACTTATGCAAAGGGGAAAAATATCGCTCACTACGCCCACACTGTTGCCTTACCCCCACATTTATACTTATATACTTACTATTCATACCATTAAAGAAAAGAATCAGTTATTTAGTATTAATAATATATTTTGAGATTTCATCTCACAAACTAAAATACTATTGATATGAAAACTTTTCACAAATTTTTATTTGGGAATGCATTCACGATATTACTCTTCCTTATTTTTGCGGGTTCCTCGTGGGCTCAGCCCCAACACTACAATTATCAAAACGTTGGAACCTCTAGTAATCTTTTTCCTTTCAATGTTACAGGAGGAAAAGCCGTACAAGGGCTTTTTTTGCCCGGAGAATTTAGTAATCCTTCACCTGCTCCGGCAGGCGTCATTACAAGGATCTATGTCTATACAACCACTACCGCTGCAACGACTTATACAAACCTTGAGATTAAAATGGGACAGTCGAGTATTACCGACTTGCCTGCATCATGGGTTACAGGTCTAACTACAGTGTATTCTCATGCCAGTGCAAATTTATCCTCCACTACAAATTCCTGGATGAGCATAGATCTTGACACACCATTTCCATATGATCCGGGTATGAGCTTAATTGTCGAGATTGGACAATGTGGTTCAACAGGAACTGGTCCGAATCTCCGTCATAATATACTTACAGGTTTTAAAAGGAACTATTCTATAGGTGGATGTCCCTTTGTATACAGCAGTCAGACGGGCCATACACTTAACTTCGGAGTCGATATTGGTCCTGCAGGCACATGTAACTATTCATGGTCAGCTCAGACCTCAGGTACTACATCTGCTCTTTATTCCGTTAAATCAGTTAATGGCATGATCGGATGGGCAGCTGGCGCTGCCGGCACTGTCCGTAAAACTACTGATGGCGGTGTTACATGGACTGACGGTAACCCAAACCCAGGTGTGATATCAGGTGATATATACGCCATCGATGCTCTCGGAGCGGATACTGCTTGGTGTACCACATCACCAAGTGCTTCAAACGTATACCGTACAGTTAACGGAGGAGTTAACTGGACACAGGTTCACACTCAAACAGGTGGCTTCTTTAACGCAATGAAATTCGTTACACCAAGTATAGGGTTTCTTGAAGGCGATCCTGTAGGAGGCAGATGGTCGTTATGGAGAACATCTGATGGAGGCGCAACATGGGATTCATCTGGATACTATCTCCCACAAGCTGGAAGTGAAGCAGGGTGGAATAACTCTGTTTTTGCTGACGTGAATAATATTTGGTTCGGCACTAATAATACACGTGTTTATTATTCATCTAATTTTGGTGCAACATGGCAATTCGGTGCAACCACGGGTACAGCTAACTCTTACAATATCCATTATGACGGTATGACAGGCTTTGCAGTTGGTACTGCGGTAGTAAAAACTACCGATGGAGGTGCCAACTATACCAGTGTCGGTACTGTTCCGGGCACAGGTAATATAAATGGTGTTGAAGGTAAAGGAATGGACTTTTGGTATGTACGTGGTACAGGTGTTTACAGGTCTATTGACGGAGGAAGTAACTGGGCTTCAGAATTTACCGCTGCAGGAACACTCAACGATGTTGATTTCTCTGATGGAACATGCTTAAGCGGGTGGGCAGTGGGAACAACAGGTACGATAGCCAGGATGGAAGGCACTCTTGTTAGCGTTCATAATAATACAAATACTTTACCCGATGCATATAAGCTGGCTCAGAACTATCCAAACCCGTTCAACCCATCTACAACAATCAGCTATGATATTCCAAAAGCAGGTCTTGTACAAATTAAGATCTATGATATGTTGGGCAGAGAAGTCGCCACATTGGTAAATGAGGTAAAACAGCCCGGAATATATAGAATAGATTTTGACGGAACAGGTCTTGCAAGTGGTGTATATGTATATAGATTAAAAGCTGGGGAATTTTATGAGAGCAAAAAAATGAGCCTTATTAAATGATTTATATATTATTTTACTGTGCAAAGAGCGCTCACTTAGAGCGCTCTTTTTTTTGCGCTACTCTTTTAATCCCGCTCTCAGTACAACTACACTTAAGAAAGCAAGCAAAACACCGGCGATAAATACCGGCGCGTAACCGACAAAGCTTCCTATAAATCCGCCCAAAGGAGCTGCAAGTCCGTGTGAGCTAAGTGTAAGTACCGCTATCTGTACAGTGAAATCAGTCCCCGCTGTACCTGGCTTACTCCTTTCCATTATCAGCGTGAACATTGAAGTGGTAAACATCCCAACAAAAAATTTCGTAATCACACTTACGATTATAATGGTCCAGAGAGTTGCTTCTATATAAAGCGGAACAAGGTAAGCCAGGCTAGATAACGCAACAAAAAATGCAAAATTTACAACGATCTTCTTTCTTCCAACTGACTTAACGAGCAAGCCCCCGGCTATTGCCCCGATAAATCCCGACGATAAGCCTATAATACCTCTCACATATCCTATCTCTTCCAATGAAAATCCTTTATCGACCAAGAAGGGCTTAAAAATAAAATCTACCATCGTGGCACCGAACGGCACAATGATCAGTATATAAAGCCAGCTAGCATTTCCGGGTCTAAGGAAAAAATCAAGATTTGATCTGATAGAGGCTTTCTTTTCGGGAGGAGCATTATTTTCTTTATGAAGTAAAACCGGTATCAAAGGAAGGAGCACCAGCACTGCCATTATCCACAGTGAATTTTCCCATCCCGACTTCTCTATTATTATCAGCATCAACCCGCCGCCAAGCATCGATCCCAGGAAGTGGCTCGCGTTTTGTATTCCATTGCCTATCCCCTGCTCTTTCCTTGTCAGCATTCCTACCGCAAGAGCATCCGTTGCTATATCCTGCGTCGCAGCAAATATAGAAAGACAAACAACAAAAAATATTATCAGCTTAAGCCCGGTCTGTATGTCCAGGAATGATATCACTACCAGGCATACCGCTACTAGCATCTGCATCAAAAGTATCCAGAGCCTGTAATGACCTATGCGGGTATTTCCAAATCTGTCGACAAAAGGTGCCCACAGAAATTTGAACATCCATGGCAATAACACCAGATGTATTGCACCGATCAGCTCCAGCGAATATCCAACTTCTCTTAAATATACGGGAAAAGCCTCTGTGAAAAACCCCAGGGGCAGAAATTGAGAAATGTATAATGTACTTAAAAGGATTAGCTTTCTTAAGGGCATCGTGTTTTTAATCTACCCAATCGCAGATGAATACGTTTGTTTCTCCTTGTACTTCGTTATTTCTGTTCGAGCAGAATACCAGTTTCTTACCGTCGGGTGAAAAAATCGGAAAACCATCGAACTCTTCCGAATATGTTATCCTTTCCAGGTCGGTTCCGTCTAAATTTATTGCGAAAACATCAAAATTCCTGCCATTTGGATCCGAAAGATTCGAACAAAATAATATTCTCTCGCCGTTAGGAAAAAAATATGGAGCAAAATTTGCTGCACCATTGTTAGTGACCTGTCGTTTGTTGCTTCCATCGGCATCCATGACCCAGATCTCCAGCTTGCCGGGTCTTATTAGACCCTGGTTCAATAATCTCTTATAATCTTCCTTCTGTTCTTCATTATCAAACTTCGTTCTTCTATAAATTATCTTTGAGCCGTCAGCAGAAAAGAATGGCCCTCCATCATAACCAAGCTCGTCAGTCAATTGCTTTACATCGGATCCATCTATATTCATCGAATAAATATCCAGGTCGCCGTTACGAGTTGAAGTAAATACTATCTTATCACCTGTAAGGGAAACGGTAGCTTCGGCGTCATACCCTTTTGAATCGGTAAGCTGCCTTAAGTTCGAGCCGTCCTCATTTGCAATAAAGATATCATAAGTATCATTAATAGCCCACACATATCCTTGGGAAAAATCCGGCTTTGGTGGACAATCATCACCGGCTAAGTGAGTTGATGCAAAAAGAATTTCTTTCCCATTTGGAAGATAATACGCGCAGGTTGTCTTTCCCTTACCTGTGCTCACAAGCGAACCTATCTTTCCATCGAGATCCATTCCATATATCTGATCACACGTACCACCTCTCGGTGTTCTTTGAAATGATAATTTTGTCCCATCAAGTGAAAAATATGCTTCCGCGTTCTCACCGTCGAATGTCAACTGCTTGATGTTTTTAAGATGAACTTCACCCGGATATACCAATGCATCCTTTGTCGAGTCGGGGTCGTCATTCTTCATTCCTGCTATTGTCTCAATGCCGCTTGTGGCTATAACAGCAAATGCTATAACTGCTGTAAAATAAAAACAAAAGTACAGATTTACTTTTTTCATCTTGGTGATTTACTTACCTGGCAAATATTTCATAGGTTTTAAAATCCGATTTCAATGGAGGTTCTTCCCCTCTCTCTTTGTACTTCTTTATATCCTCAAAGCCTCTTTTATGCCCTTCAAGAAATTCTTCGGATCCTGTCCAGTTCTTAAATGACTCCTCGTTTTCCCAGTGGCTCATGATGAGATATACATTACCATCTTTGGGTTTTAATACTTCCATTTCCTTAAACCCTGGCATTCTGTCTATTGCATGTTTTCTGCTCTTAAATAATTCTTCGAATCTGTCTCTATAACTGTCATCACATGTAATATAGTTGATAGCTACAAAATTGCCGTTAGATTTTTCGGTTTCCACTATGTTTGAATCGGTTTGTGGTGTTAAAGATTCCATTCTGATTAATTTATTTAGATTTCTTATTTAGACTGAGTCTTAATAAGATAATTAAGTTATTCCTAATAAACAATTTATTTTAGTGCCCTAAGTGAATCCAATTTATTGATGACAACCTGGTCATCAGGCTTCTTTTCGAGTATTTTTTCGTAATATTTGATTGCTTCGGAACGGTTACCCTGCTTCAAATATATACTTGCCATTCCGCCATATGCATTGAGATTGTTTTCATCTGCTGTAATTGCTTTTTTATAGAATAGCATTGCCTTGTCATTGTCGCCCATTTCTTCATAACATACCCCTATATTATTCAGATATCCGGATTTTTTTCCTGGGGCAAGTACTACCAGTTTTTCAAGTATCCTTATTGACTCCTCGTAATTCTGTGCATTATACTCTTCAAAGGATCTCTGCTCGAGCGCCATCGTCTGCGGGTCGTCTCCAAACTGTGGCTGCGTCTTCATTGAAGGATCATCGTCTCCCAATGTAAGCATCTTCAGTTCATCCAGCATTTTCTTTGAATCACGATAATTCGGAGATACCTCCTGGAGTTTTTCCAGTTTCTCGATTGCTTTCGGAAGCTCACCCTTCATTCTATATAGATTTGCTAGCTGGAAGTAACCGTCCGGCGCAAGCGGATCGAGTTCTATTCCTCTTGAGATCTCCTTTTCTGCCGAGTCCAGCTGTCCGGTTAAGAAATAAACAAGACCTAAGTTGTGATGAGCAAGTATGGAGTTCTCACGGATCTCAATTGCCCTTCGGAATCTTTTCGCCGCTTCTTCATATTGTTTTCTGTTTGCGTACATATTGCCGGAATTTACGAGAAGTACAGTTCCATCGACTCCGTCAGCTGTAGCGTAAAGCGTATCATTATCTTTCCAGTCCTTATTTCTCTCAAAGGTAAGTACTGAAAAGATAATTATTACAGCAAGCGACATACCCAGTACTGCATTCATATTCTTTGCGGTGATATACTTTACAATGAGATACGCTATCAAAAGCGATAATGCAAATGAAGTCATATAAAGAAATCTCTCCGCCATCAGACTCATAGTAGGGATTATGTTCATAACCGGAAGAAGCGTAAGGAAGAAGAAAGCTATACAAAAAGTTATTTGTCCTTCCTTCTTTTTATAAGTAACTACTGCTAATGCAATCAGTCCTATAATAAGCAGGATCGAGAGCAAAACACCACCCTCGAAAAATGATCCCGCGTCACTCAGGTGTCCATTATAATGATATAAAAGTCCTACAGGAAAGAACAATAGTTTTAAATAAACCGGTAATGTTTTCAACATTGTTGCGATTGCCGTCACAGTGTCTTTTCCATAAAAATACAGATACGATTCCCTATCTGGTATGTCCTTTAGAAGAAGATAACGTATAAGTAGATAAACCACAGTAATGCCAATGAACCAGGAATACGCTTTACGATTATTCTTTAAATAATCGAAACTCTTTCCTCTATACAAAAGATCAAACAATATTATTACTACAGGCATTGTAACTATCATTTCTTTACATAGTAGTCCTACCGAATAAAATATAAGCGACCACATGAGCATCCTGCCCGGATCGTCCTTTGACTTTTTATCCTCTCTGGATTTGACATACTTAACATAATACAAGAACGACGCAAAGAAAAAAACGGTCACCATTGAATCAGTTCTTCCGCTCACCCAGCTCACCGCTTCAGTATGTATCGGATGCGCCAAAAATATCAACGTACCGGCGAGTGACGCAATTAATCCGTATTTACTCTCTTTAAATATTTCATAAAGTAATGCAAATAGAAACAAACACGCAATTATATGTATAATGACATTGGTAATATGAAATCCGTACGGATCTAGCTTCCACAGTGCATAATCTATTGCATAAGTAGATGAAACAATTGGACGGTAATACTTCCCTATTACTTTATGGAAGCCTTCGTCGGCAGTAAAATATTTGGGTATGCTGGAGAGACTCTGAATAGACTCATTCCCCTGCACTACACTCTCGTCATCGAATACGAATTGATTTTGCAGAGTATTAAAAAACAGCACTATCCCGGCTCCGATAATTATCAGATAACAGTGAACCGGTTTCAGCTTACTCATTTTAAATATTTTGATTTAAAATACTGTAATACATTGAGAAAAACGTCGAATTTTATCAATTTAATATTAATAGAACCTTATAACAATTTAATTAGAATAACCAATGTTTAGAGCAAAGTTTACACTATTACTAATCCTTTTCTTATTTATTTCTATCAGATCGTATTCACAGGATGTAATTAAGTATGTTGTAGCGGTTTTACCTACACCTGTCTTGAATACTTCCGATTTTTCATCTGTATTTGGAGGAGAATCCGGAATAGAAGTAAAGCGTGATGACCAGGGATTAATACGTGAATTGGAGTTCGTAGCTCTTCCCAATACGTTGTTCAAAGTTTATGAAGTAATACAAATGGGCGACCATGATATATTCCGAATAACAACCGAAGATTATCCATACAATTCTTCTGACCTGTATATAGACAGCCGTTTCGTAAAAAATGGCGGCGGAATGACGCTCGACCGCGACCACACTATGCCGTCGAAAACAGAGATTCTCTCCCGTCTTAATGAACTAAATGGTTACCAGTACATGTGGGGGGGAAACTACGCTGAGGGTATTGCACAATTAATGGAATATTATACGCCGTCGTCTGAAGTTGATGAAGGATTAAAAAAACAGTGGTGTCTGGAAGGAGTCGATTGCTCCGGGCTCATATATCAGGCAACCGACGGAAATACTCCTCGCAATACCTCGTCGCTCGTTTACTATGGTGAAGCCGTGGATATACAGGGAAAAACTCCTGAGGAGATCGCGGGTTTAATCGAGCCTCTCGATTTTATTGTATGGAAGGGGCATCTTATAATCGCTCTTAATGACAGCACTACCATCGAAAGTTCTAATCCTGACGGCGTTCACAAGATGCCCCTTATTGAAAGACTTTACTCTGTTATGGAATCCCGCATACCGGTAAATGATTACGATACCGATATGGACGGACTAAAATTCGTCGTCCGCCGCTGGATACAATAATTAACTTCTTCTTCCGAAAATTCTTAATAAGAATAAGAACAAGTTTATGAAATCAAGATAAAGAGCTAATGCTCCCATTATAGATGCTCTTTTTCCTGCATCATCTGAACCGTCTGTTTCCATAGCCTGCTTTTTAATTCTCTGCGTATCATATGCGGTCAATCCGACAAAAATAATTACCCCTGCATAAGTAACTAACCAATAAAATGTTGAATTTGCCCAAAAAATATTAGCAAACGTGCCAATTATTAATCCAAAAAGCCCCATATAAAGAAATGCGCCAAACTTTGTGAGGTCTATCTTTGTAATATACCCGAATACACTCATCCCAATAAATGTCCCTGCTGTTACAAAAAAAGTCATGAACAAAGTAGCAGAAGTGTAAACATAAAAAATTACCGACAAAGTTAACCCATTTAGGAAAGCATAGAACAAAAATGCCAACAATCCAAGAAAAGGAGGTATTTTGTCAATAGCCCATGTTAACCCCCAAACTAGAATTAATTCAAATACCAGCAGTCCGTAAAAGACGAAGATATACTTCTGCATGACATAGACGCTTACGAATCTGGATACTGCAAAAGCAACCAGACCTGTGATCGCCAGCCCCATTGCCATCCAGTTATATACCTTTAAAAGGAATGAGCGGGATATTTCCGCCGCTTGCTCAGGCGTTCCCGAATACCTGGCTACAAATTCCTGATCCATATATTTCTCCTATAGTTAATTCTTTCACTAAAAATAAAATTAATTATATAAAGATAAATGGAAGAAATTCGTTAATTGTTTCGGGAAATTCACTATGGCATAGGTTCCATACCATAGTTAGCCCATTCTTCTTTTGACGGACCATAAACACCCGGCACTTTTAAGCCCGCCTGCCTCATAAGCACAGTCATTTGCGCACGGTGGTGTATCTCATGTGTAAGAAAATTATGAAGTGATTGTCCCTTTTTCCAGTTCTCACCATACATATCGTCCTCAGTATTTAACGAATCATCATTCCACTCCTTACTGATCTGATCAGCAAGTGAGGCGGCAGCTTTTTCATAAGCCTGCTTAATTTCTGCAGCAGTCGACGGCATAGGGTCTTCGAATGCGGGACCATCGATCTTTAAGCCTGTCCTTCCCATCATATCAGGAATGGTGACTACTGTGTGCCACGCAAGGAATCCCAGTGACCTGCCATCATCGGTAACTTTTTGTCCGAGAGACTCATCGGTTAAATTTCCCAATACTTTTGCTGTTGCCGAGCTTTCATAAGCCCAGTTGTCGAGAAAATCTTGAACTTTTCTGTACATTTGGATTGTATTTTTATTGTTTGGAGGGAGTTTTCCTTAAACTATACAACTAGGAATAAATGTAATTAATCCGCAGAATATGTAAAAGGATTATTTCAGGTAACTACTTTTCCTTTAATTACTTCGGCGAGTAGTTCGGGGCTTCTTTTGTAATCTTTACGTCGTGTGGATGTGATTCCTTGAGACCTGCGTTCGTTATTTGTACGAATGAGGTATTAGTTTTCATTGTCTTGATATTCTTTGCTCCGCAGTAACCCATTGCAGCGCGGAGACCGCCAACAAGCTGGTATATTGTTTCGCTTAGAGGACCTTTTGCCGGGACGATCCCTTCTATACCTTCCGGCACGAGTTTTTTTATATCATCTTCTACATCCTGGAAGTACCTGTCCTTGCTTCCCTCTCTCATTGCAGAGATGGAACCCATTCCGCGGTACATTTTATAGCTCCTGCCTTCATATAAAACTTTCTCGCCGGGTGATTCGTCAACACCGGCAAACATTCCGCCTATCATGACCGTATCCGCTCCACCCGCGATCGCCTTCGGTACGTCGCCCGTCTGCTTTAAACCGCCGTCTGCTATTACGGGTATATTATGCTTCATTGCTTCGCTTGCACATTCTATTATTGCTGTCATCTGAGGAACACCGACACCAGCTATTACCCGTGTTGTACAGATCGATCCGGCGCCAATACCTATCTTTACACAATCAGCTCCTGCCTTTATAAGATCGAGTGTAGCCGCCGCCGTAGCGACATTCCCTGCAATAAGCTCTACACCTGTCTTTTTCTTTATCGCCTTTACCATATCCAGCACACCTGCCGAATGACCATGTGCCGTATCTATTGCTATAACGTCTACACCTGCCTCTTTTAACGCCTGGACTCTCTCTATCGTGTCGCGGGTTACACCGACCGCTGCGCCTACTCTCAGCCTGCCGTATTCATCTTTACATGCGTTCGGGAATTTCTTCCTCTTCTGTATATCCTTAAATGTAATAAGTCCCCTTAATATTCCTTTCTTATCGACTACAGGTAGCTTCTCTATTTTGTAATTCTGAAGGATCTTCTCTGCTTTGTCCAGATCGGTTCCTACCGGTGCCGTGATGAGATTTTCTTTTGTCATTATCTCTTCGACCGGAATGTCAGGATTAGGTTCGAAACGCAGATCACGGTTTGTTAGAATACCGATAAGTTTATTGTCACCATTCACAATAGGGATACCGGATATCTTAAACTCTTCCATTACAATCAATGCATCACCGATCGTTTTATCTGCCAGAAGTGTAACGGGGTTTCTTATCATTCCGCTCTCACTTCGCTTTACCTTGTCAACCTGACCAGCCTGCACATCAATCGGCATATTCTTATGAATAATACCAATTCCCCCCTCTCGCGCAATAGCAATAGCCATCTCGGATTCCGTAACGGTATCCATTGCAGATGATATTATCGGGATATTAAGCGTGATTTCCTTTGTAAGACGTGTTGTTAGATCAACTTCGCGGGGAAGAACTGTGGATTTCTGAGGCACAAGGAGGACGTCATCAAATGTTATCGCTGTATCGAGAATTTTCTTTGATTTCGCCATTAATCGTCCTCTCTTATCTCATTGTCTTAATTTTATTACAGAACTAAAATTAAATATCAATAAAGATAAGGATTTTCGGGACAAAATACAGGGGCAAATAACACCCCTTTACTCGGTTATCTCTATATCATTGCTGACCACGTCTGCACCGTCCTTCACAAGTGTAACTGTATAAGTACCCGGAGCTGTAAAGGCTACTCCTTTAAAATGAATGTATGTCATATCAGGAGTCACCGTAAAAGGAAAATTATTTACAGTATTGCCGGTAGTTTTTTCCTTTACGTTGATAGTTACCTCAGTCGTATTAACGGGCTCTTTTAATTTTGCCATGACGGTTACCGTACCTACAGTGAACTTATTACCTTCTCCTTCACAAAAATCGCTTTCGACCACATACTTATCACAAAAATAGAGTTTATTGGAGCCGAGGATCTTTTGCATCATATCACAACCGAAAACAGCAGTAAATACAATACCCGCCGCGAGGAGAAATACAAAATGCTTATTAATTACTTTTTTCATTTTATTGATATGATATTATATAAAAATTTTATCTGAACTGTTTTGTGCCCTCGACCGTTCCCCACAGTCCTCTCTCATTTTCACGGGCATCTTTCTCCAATGCAAGTAATTCGCTCTTTCTGCTGAGATCATATTTCCTGAATACCTGTGCATAACCTTCCTCGACCATTTTACCGTTTACAAATGTACCGTCTTCAAGGTAAGCATACCGTAAGAGACGTCCGTACTGATCTTTATCTTCGTAATCATTTTCCTTTGTAAGCATAACTCTCTTTCCCTCTACTAATTCCCTCAAATACCGTGCCGAAGATTCTCCAAGCTTTCTTATCGTTTCTTTATCCTGTCCCGTTCTTTCGGATTCCCGCTCCATTTTGCTGGATTCACTGACCTCAGGGGCATCTATGCCGAGTAACCTTACTCTACTTTTATCAGAAAGTACAAATGTATCTCCATCGACTACTCTCTCTACATAATACCCTGCGCCTGTATTCTCACCTGATATGTTTGTATTGTCGATACTTCCTATACGCGGCTTGACAAAAACAAAGTAAAATATAAAAGCCAGAATAAGAATGAAAATAAATGTACCGGTCTTGCGGATAAGCTTGATCATAATATTTTCTATAATAGCAAAATTTATCCAATTTTTAAGGCAAATATTTAATATGGAATATCACTAAAATCAATTGATTAAAAGGATCCGTGTAATTACATTTCATATACCTGTTCTCTTCTACCTTCTGTTTACTCCACATATTACACAAAACAGGAAGACATAAAAAATTTTAATCATAAACCAAGGGGGTAATATGAAAAAATTTTTTCTTCTTTCGTTTTTATTTTTAGTGATCTCTTTTCAGGCTAAAGCTCAGCCCTTTCCTTACACTCTGCCAATAACTATAATGAACAGCGGAAGTGCGGGAACAAATGTTCAGGTATTGATCAGGTTAAACACAGCAACCTATATAGGTGCAACCCTTATGGATGCTGATGGGGACGATATTAGGTTTTACGACAGCCCGGCTCTGACCACATTGCTTGATTATTACATAGAGGGGTATATGAATACCGACTCAACAAAATTATGGATTAAGCTTCCATCTCTTCCTGCAGGCAATACGACGATTTATTGCAATTTCGGAAATATGTCTGCAACTCCCGCAACAACATTGTCGATTTTTGACGGACCACATTCGGCAATCGATAGTATTTCCGGGGGCAATACTAACACTTCGTCAGGAATATGGAACAGTTCCAGAGGCTTCCGCTTTTCGCCAAACCAGGATCTCCTTGTCACCGACTTTGGTAAAAATGAGCCTACAGGAACAACAAGGTACCTGACTATGTGGGATTACAATTCCCAACAAATTATAAAACAAATTCAGGTGACGGGTCCTGCTTCCGTTTGGGCATATGGATTACTCAACCAGGCATTCTGGATAACATCCGGTACACAATATATAATGTCACTTTTTCAGGGAAGTGGTGACGGTTACTATTGGCAAGCTTCATCTCAAATTGGACAACATTTAACTTATTTTGATATGAGGTATTGCAATTCTTGTACGGAAAATACCTTCCCTACTTCTACACTTGCCGCTTTGCAGTATGGATATCCGGACTTTTTGTACTATACTGCTAATACGGTCTCACCGGCGCCTACATATACAGTTGGTACACTAACTGGGTTATCGGGAAATAGCAATTCTGTCCCCGAGAGATTTGCCCTTAATCAAAACTATCCAAATCCGTTCAACCCAGTTACTAAGATTAAATATGACATACCGGTAAGTACAGATGTTAAGCTTACAGTATATGACATGCTTGGCAGAGAGGTATCGCAACTTGTAAATGGGTATCTGGAACCGGGCTCTTATGAAGCGATATGGAACGGCATCGAGCATTCCAGTGGTGTGTACTTCTACAAAATTGAAGCGGGGAGCTATGTTAAGGAAATGAAGATGATACTTGTAAAATAGTATCAATTTAGAGTATTTAATTTAAAAGGTTAGATATATCATTCATATCTAACCTTTTTTAATAACTAGCCCCCATTTCCCGGAACCGGAAATGAGAGTTTTAGATGCAAAATCTTATCTTGCTACGATCTCGATCTCGTTGCTGATTACTACTGTACCACCCTTTTTAAGGAGGCTGACCTTATATTTACCCGGCTCTGTAAAGGCAACATTATCGAAATAGATATAAGTCATATCTGGAGTAACAGTAAATGGAAATGTTTTATAAACTTTCCCTGAAGCCAGATCTGTGATGTTAATATCAACTTCGCTCACACCTATCGGATCACTTAACTTTGTAAGTACTGTAAGCGTACCGGTTGTAAACTTAGTGCTTTCTCCCTCGCAGTTATCTGTTGCGGAAATGTAGTTCTCGCAAAAGGTCATCTTTTCCCCGCCTGCAAGGTCTTTTAACTTGCTGCAACCCATAATTGCAACAAGAAGGATCACAATTGCAATTAAAGAATTTAAATTCTTTTTAAAGAAGCTCATCACGCTGTATTTTATTTTAAAAAAAAATTTGAAATCGAATAATACAAATTTACAACTTATGAAGTTACCATACAGGGAAAAATATTCTGAATTGTTTCCGGATAGATACCCATTTATAGTCGGGGATATTTTATATATAATCTTAAAGATTTATTACTTATTATTAAGAACTTAACATGGTTGCAATTGGAAAAATTTAGGAATATTCCTACCCTGAAGGCTGTTCTTGCTTTATCTGCCGGGATACTTATCGGCGCTGTTTTTGATATCCCCCATTTGCTAATTTTACTTATCCTTATTGCACTTATTGTCATCTGCGCTGTAAAACAGAAAAAATATTCCAATAGTGGGTTAGACCTGCTATTAATTTACTCATTTCTAATCACATTTGGAATATTCCGCGCGGGTCTGGATTTTTACACACTATCTGAAAATTCCATTGCTCATATACCCGACACACCTGAGAAAAACAAATACTCTATCATTGGAATAATAAATGATATACCCGATGACGATACTAATCGTGTGCGGTTCAACCTTAATGTAACCGGCATACTAAGTGGAAATGATACGGCACAGATCGAGGGCGAGATCGTCACCACAATATACAAGAACCGGTACGAGCCGGAAACACTACCCGGACTAAAAGCCGGTGACAAAGTACTCCTGACAGGTAGATTGGCTACGCCCCGCGGAAGAAGAAACCCCGGCGAGTTCGACTACCGGCACTACCTGATGCTCCATAACATCTACAAAACCCTCACCGTCTCCGGGTATAAAAACGTAATCCTCCTTTCCTCGGACAACGGTGGTTTTGTTAACAGTCACATTATAATCCCGGCTAAATATTTCGCGACGGAAGTGATAGAAAAGAACATGTATGGTGACGAAGCCGGCTATTTGAAAGGACTTATCACCGGACAACGAAATGACATCTCCCCGGAAACAAAGGACGCATTCATCAAATCTGGTGTCATGCACCTCATCGCAGTCTCCGGTCTTAACGTCGCCTACGTGCTCATTATAATTACAACTATCTTAGGACTATTTAGGATCTACTTCAAACAAAGAACCGCAATTGCGATCACCGCGCTGGTATTTTATTGTATATTCACAGGGAGCTCGCCGTCTATTGTAAGAGCATCTATTATGGGTATACTGCTCTTGGTAGCATATGAGTCGGAATTAAAAACAAACTTCTACAACATCGTCGGCTTTTCTGCCTTTGTTATTCTGATCTTTAATACAAAGCAACTCTTCGATCCGGGATTTATCCTTTCATACACGGCTGTACTTTCGATGGTATTTTGTTATGAGAGATTCAAACCCATCCTCATCGATCGTCTCGATAATTACGAATGGAGGTACAAGCGTTATTTGAAATATGCCTTGATATTGCTGGTAACTACTCTGGCGGCGCAGATAGGTGTTCTGCCCGTGTCGGGAAGCTACTTCGAGAAAATATCTGTTATATCCGTCGTCACAAACCTTGTCATAGTACCTATTGCCAATCTCTCACTCGCGATCGGTTTTATGCAAATAATAACTGCTCTCCTATCAGAATATCTCTCATCCATTATTGCTTCAGCGAATCAGACACTGCTTTCCTTTCAGCTATGGTTTATAAAACTATGCGCGTCATTGGATTATGCGTACTTCGAGATATATAAGTTTGATACTGTAAATATTACCCTGTACTTTGTCGCACTGATTCTATTTCTCACCATCGATCGGAAGAATCTAAAATTTAGACTCGCATTGGTTATACTTGTCCTTTTGGTTTTCCTTTTGCACAATACTGACACAGAGAAAAATTTCCGCGCAAGCTTTCTCGATGCCGGCAAAGGCGACTGCACCGTCATACAAACTCCAGACGAAAAGACAATCGTGATTGATTGCGGAACGAAAACAGCATATTATGATAGTGGTGAACGCACAATAATTCCCTACCTGAAAAGAAGCGGTGTAAAAAAAATAGATCTCCTAATACTCACAGGCGATGAGAAAACTAAAACCGGTGGACTTGAATATATTGTGAATAATTTTCCTGTATCAAAGATACTAACAGGAAACGGTCACGAGTTTGATTATTATCAGGTACAAGCAATAAAAGAAAAAAACATTGGGATAGATGAAGTAGGTCAGGGCGACATGATAGACCAAATAAAGAATTTCAGAATATACTTTCTTAAAAACACACCGCAGGGTGCTCTTGACATAAAAGTAGCTTATAAAGACTTCGGAATATTGCTATCATCTGATTCTCTTTCCAAAGGATTACAACCGGTGATCTTAACGGAAGGAGGAGTTAAGCACAGCAAAAATGATGTGATCTCAACTTCTCAAAACGGAGCTGTAATTATTGAAACTGATGGTCAAAACATTCAAATAATAGACTATTAAAGATAGACTTAGGTCTTACATAATGCGAAATTTTTCCCTCAAAATTGTCCAAAATTATAGCTACATTACTGGTCTTATATAAAAAAATTCAATTGTATTGGATTATAAATTTACCTGCGCAGACCGGTTTCTTAATTACGTAAAAATAGATACTCAATCCGATCCCGATTCGAATACATACCCCTCTACGGAAAAACAAAAAAATCTCGGCCGGGTTCTCGTAAAAGAGTTGAAAGAGATTGGTATATCCGATGCCGACATGGATGAATTTGGATATGTGTATGCTACGATAGAATCCAATACCGATAAAAACGTTCCTGTATTATGCTTTTGTTCTCATATGGATACATCTCCTGATGTAACGGGAAAGAACGTCAACCCGGTTATAAACAAGAATTATCAGGGCGGTGATATAGTCTTAAAAAACGATCCGGCACAGGTGATTACGGAAGAAGAAAATCCCGCGCTCAAAGATCAGATTGGAAACGACATTATTACAACCGATGGAACCACACTTCTTGGCGCAGACAATAAAGCCGGTGTTGCTGAAATAATGGATGCGGCAAATTACCTCATTACTCACCCGGAGATAAAACATGGAAAGATCAGAATACTTTTCACTCCCGATGAAGAAATTGGAAGAGGTGTTGATAAAGTTGATATGGAAAGGCTCGGTGCGGACATTGGATATACAATAGACGGTGAATCACTTGGGCAAATAGAAAATGAAACATTTTCGGCTGATTCTGTTACCATCGATATACAAGGATTTAATATTCACCCGGGATTTGCAAAAAATAAGATGGAGAATGCCATCAAAATTGCGGGCGAAATACTTGAGAAACTCCCTAAAGACAATATGTCGCCGGAAACAACCGATAATAGAGAGGGTTTTGTTCATCCGGTTTCCTTAAAGGCAGGAAATGACCGTGCAACTTTAAAGTTTATAATTCGTAGTTTTAGTGAAGAAGAACTGAAAAAACAAGAGGATTTCCTCAAAACAATTACCCAGGAGGTAATTTCCAAATACAGGCGCTCCTCATTTGATTTTAAGGTAGAAGAATCCTACCGTAATATGAAGGAGATTGTTGACAGGGATCCGAGAATAGTAGAATATGCTGTAGAAGCTGTTAAAAATGCGGGAGTTACGCCAAAATTAAGCTCAATTAGAGGCGGAACTGACGGCTCCAGATTGTCATTTATGGGGCTTCCCTGCCCTAATCTGTTCGCTGGAGAGCATGCGTTTCATTCCAAATTAGAATGGGTTTCTATACAGGATATGGAAAAAGCTGTTGAAACAATCATAAATTTATGTATTATTTGGGAAGAACGCACTTGATCCTATTATCTTTATCTATTGTTTTTTTGCAATAAGAACATAATATTTTTTCTAATTAGCGTTATTTAAAAATTATCCTATTATTAAATCTAAGGAGATCTTTAGTATGAAGAAAATTTTAACTTTATTTCTTCTCTTGGGATTAGTCGTGTCTGGTTATTCACAGGACAAAAGACAATTCCAGGTAAGCAAAGCTATTGAGAACGGCACGTTTGTTTTGAACGGACCGGTTGTATATGGCAATGAAATAAGAGGTACATATCCAAATGGCACGGTTATTCCTGGTACAGATAGTTATTTCGATTATGTAACAAATGGACAAAACTGTGCAAACATGTGGGCGAACGGTGACACTATGATCGTTGCATATTTTGGTGCAGATATGAGTGACCCGACAGGTACCACGTCCAGGGTTGCATATTATATTGTGAGTTATGATAAAGGTGCTACGTGGGGTACACCACTCGCGTTGACAACACTCCCACGTAGAAGTGCTTATCCGTTCCTTGTTCCTTACATTGGAACTTTAGGCAGAAGTATCGGATTCTCTGGAAGGCTTTACACTCCTCCTGGGCCAGGCTCAACTGCTGGCGGTGCATACACTGATGCATTCTTCGGATTAGGATCGATAACATCTGTGAATAACCCTAATAGCAATAGGGATTACTTCACTGCTTCTATCGGCGGTGAACTTATGGGCGGAATTGCCGCGATTGCTGGATCAGTATCTGATACCCTAAACTTTTGGAAGTTTGACATGTCAACCAACACTTTTACCGCAACTGCTCCGGTAGTTGTAGAAGGTGTTGACCCAATAGATGTTAGCTCAAGATGGCAATTTGCTTCGACTCCTAGTGGAAGCCATATGTCCGCAATGTGGTGGATGTCACTTGCAGGTTCTGAGCAAGATTACTATAAGTCATCTACAGATGGTGGTGCAACATGGAGTTCAGCAACATCTTTCATGCCATGGGGAACAATACTTGGAGGAGATAGTGTTGAGACATATCTCTCTATGGATATCGAATACAAGCCGGGAACAAATGATGTTTATGCAGTATTCCCTACACTTGCGCCGGGAAGTTTCTTAACTACAACAGGTTCAAAGATTGTAATCTCTTCACCTGCTCTTAATAGTGGTAACGCTGTGGTGATTGCTGATAGAAATAACCTCGGAAGCATCTTAAATGACGATAGTATTAATACGATCGTTGATCTTCAAGTCGGCGTAGTCGGAGTATCTCACCCAACAATCGGATGGAACGATGCGGGGACGATGATCTGCTTATTCTCCGGTTATCAGCCAAATGATACAATGGACTTATTCAATTTCAACGATATTTACTATTCATTGTCATATAACGGTGGTATGACCTGGTCAGATCCGGTAAATCTAACTAATACCGACGACTGGGATGAGCTCTACCCCACAGTTGCACCTAGCGGAAACACAAATGAATTCTTTGTACACTACCAGGCTACAAGAGGACCTGGAAGCCAGAGCTTCAGTGATGGTGCTCCTACATATGTGGTACACCAGATTTTTGACATTATCCCAACATCAGGAATTCAGAACATTTCATCTGAAATTCCAGACGGATTTTCATTAAAGCAAAACTACCCGAATCCGTTCAACCCATCAACCTCGATCCAGTTTAATATTTCTACATCATCACTGGTATCACTAAAGGTTTATGATATAACAGGACGCGAAGTAGCTACATTAGTAAACAATCAAAAGCTTTCAGCAGGATCATTCCAATATGACTTCAATGCATCTAATCTTGCAAGCGGAATGTACTTCTATACACTGACAGCCGGAGATTTCAAAGAAACAAAGAAAATGGCGCTTATTAAATAAGCACTGTTTTATCGAATTATATACCCGGACTTATCCCCGATAGGTCCGGGTTTTTCATTTATATTTTATCTGCGATGTCTTTCAAATCAATCGTAATAGTAGTTATTCAAATGGTATGCTCCTTGTACTTGATCCGGGCAGGCGGGATATTCCCCCATGGGGTGGTGTCATTGGTTCTGATTGGAGCAGGTTTCCTTCTAGGTTTGTGGGCAATGCTCGAATTCCGGTTCAAGTTTAATATCTTCCCCGAATTACTCAAAAATCCAAAGCTCATAACGTCGGGACCGTATCGATTCGTAAGACACCCTATTTACACCGGAGTCCTTCTAATAACTTTGGGATTTGTTATCAACTTCTTTACTCTGATCAATGTACTTGTATGGATGGTTCTTTTAGCAACACTCCTGATAAAGATTAGATTTGAAGAAAAGATATTAATCGGTAGGTTTGGTGATTATGCGGAATACAAACGAAAAACCAAAGCATTGATTCCCTTCTTATTATAATTCAATTTAATTTTCTCGCCCGGTCTATCTCGCGTACTCTGTCCAATACTGCGCTCATATCATCCGGGAGTGGAGCCTCGAACACCATTCTTTCTCCCGTATGTGGATGAGTAAAGCCCAGTATTTTCGCGTGGAGCGCCTGTCGCGGAATAAGCTCGAGCAGGTTCTTTGCGGTTGCTTTCATCTTCGTAGTAAGCCGTACTGACTTCGGACTGATACCGCCGTAAGTTTCGTCTCCTATTATAGGACATCCTATTTTTGCCAGATGAACTCTGATCTGGTGTGTGCGTCCCGTTTCCAGGTTGAGTTTCACTAGTGAAAGGAATTCGAACTGCTCCAGCACTTCATAATGTGTAACTGCATGGCGTCCCCCCTCTTCATCATCAGGTATTACAGCCATTCGAAGACGGTTGCGTGGGTCGCGTCCTATCTTACCTGTTATAGTACCTTTTTTTTCCTTGGGTATCCCCCACACTATTGCATTATATTCTCTTTCTATAGAGTGCACATAGAATTGCTCGGAGAGTTTCCTGTGCGTGTCCTCGTCTTTAGCAATCACCAGTAGACCTGATGTATCCTTATCGATCCTATGAACTATACCCGCTCTCTCGAAGCCATTGAGATTGGACAGCGAATCCTTTTGCTTCTGCGCATGAAACATAACAGCATTTACCAGCGTACCGGAATAATTCTTATAAGCCGGATGTGTGATCATTCCAGCTGGTTTATTCACTACGAGCAGATACTCATCCTCAAACACTATATCCAGAGGGATATCTTCCGGGACCACATCCATTTTTTCTGAAGCAGGCAGATCGATATCTATCTCATCGAACGGCTTTACGATATAGTTAGCCTTTACGAGATCCCCATTAACAGTGACATTTCCCAAATTTATTGCCTTTTGGACCTTCGTCCGGGAGGCTTTTTCTATAAACCGGGAAATATACTTGTCGATTCGGATCTTTTCGTGGATCTCCGGTACGGATAATTTATAATTCCTTTCCAATAGCCTTATTATAAGATTACGCGAATTAATGAAACTTTTGCATACCCCATACGAAAAATAGTTAGAGAGAAATACAGTTAATAAATTAAAAGGAGTATTATATAAATGAAACTGATAAAGGCTTCATTGTTGATTCTCCTTACAATTATCGTTCTCCAAGGGAAAAATTTGTTTGCGGGTGATGGGACACTTACAGCAGGCGCATCAGATCTAAATTACCAGCTGGTAAATGAGATCAAGGACGTACTAAAAACACCTCTGTTAGTGTATTCAGGCAGGGATCTTAACGGTGTAGTTACGATTACCGCAATTGTGGAAAAAAACGGTAAGATAACATTTACCGATGTAACAAGCGACAACGATCAATTAAACAAAAACACGCTCGCTAAGCTCAATAAGCAAAATCTATGGACCAACAAGAACCTTGCGGGTAAGATTTTCAAATATGAGGTAGTATATTCACAGTAATACCCCCAATTGGTCATTGACCGAAAATTTCTTGCTTAATCATCGCCGTCGAAACGATATTTTGACGGCGTTTTTTTATGTGAATTTTATGGATATTTTCATTAGTTTTGAAGTATAAGATGTAAGCGCATTGGGTCAATTCTAAGTGTAAGTCTTATTAATATATATACCTTCCGGCTTTTACTTAAAATTAGCTTGATATTGCGCGCATTAACCTATATTTTTTGAAACTAAATATAAATTTGATGCCTATGTCAAGTTACGCAAATTTACCTTCCAAAGCTGTTTTTCGAAATTTTCTCCCGCTTTTATTATTAATTTTATTATCATTCGCGCTTTACAGCTGTTCGGGTGGTGACGATGAATCATTGATCCAGAGAGCAAAGGATTCTACAACACTCTACGTGCACCTGGACGAGTCCTTTAAACTGTACAAATCCGCGCTGGAATATAATGACTCTGAAAACGACCCTATGGCATCCTCAAAATTCGAGGAATCACTTAAGAGGCTAAAAGCTATCAATGATGACATTCTCGAAGCGCCGGGATACTATACATGGAGAAAAGATTATAATGAACTTGCCACAAGCATCGTGGAAGATTATCTTTCGACACAGCACAATATAAAATCGGGAAGTCTTGTATTTCAGTTTGCGCAAAGGCTCTCTATTAAATACGATAAAAAGGAAATTAAAGAAGTTACCGGCGATACTCACCTTGAAGCACTGCCGGACGGAAGCGGGTTGGAACTCGTTCGTAATTCTGTTGTAGATGAGTTCATTGAGTTCTGGACTAATACCGAAAGAGGAAGAAACTTCATCGACAAGACTGTATTCAGATCGGGCAAGTACTTCCCTATCATGAGAAAAATACTCCGCTATTATAATGCTCCCGAAGAATTGATATACCTGTCCGTACAGGAATCGGGATTGAACCCGACCATAATTTCCCGTGCAGGCGCGGTAGGACTATGGCAGTTCATGCCCTCCACGGGAATGGCTTACGGACTTTACCAGGATGGGTACCGTGACGACAGAAGGGATTTTGAAAAATCGACGGACGCGGCGGCAAGACACCTGCTAGACCTCTATAGGACTTACGATGACTGGTATCTTGCATTCGCGGCATATAATGCCGGACCCGGACGCGTAAATAGCGCGATAAGAAAAGGAGGTTCGCACGATTTCTGGTCTATAAGAGGTTATCTCCCCGGAGAAACTAAGAACTATGTACCCTATATATTAGCCCTCTCATATGTATTCAGAAACCTCGATGAGTTTGGCTTTAATACTCCTGAATATGGAGACCCGATCTCATTCGAAAGAGTGAACATCAAAGCAAATATCTCTCTGCAGAGAATTGCAGACATGTGTGGAACGGACATCGAGACTATCAGAGAATTAAACCCTGAATTGCTAAATGATGAAACACCACTATATGATGCAAGCTACCAGCTCAGAATACCGCTTGGAAGCTATGATACTTTCGCGGAGAATTATAGAAACGCCGGCGACTTCGAAAAGAACGGTTACGATACGCCGGAGTTCGCAGGCAACGAAGTATTTGGAACAGTTGAAACGATTGTAGGTTACACTTACAAAGTTCAGGGATATTCGCCCGGCGATCCAAACAACCTCATAAATACCGTTGGCAAAAATAAGATCGTGCATACGTTCAAACAAAAAGAGCAATTAAATACGGTAGCGATAAATTATTCCGTGCGTCCGACCGACATTCGTATATGGAATAATATAACTTACGGAAAATTCCCGTCGAAAGATCAACAGTTGACTATTTATGTTTTTGACAAAAACCAGATTCCACCTGAGGGTAATAACGATTCCGGAAGCGAAGAGAATCTGACTGATAATACTACGATGAAAACGGAAACAGAAAATTCACAAACCAATACAAATGAGAATAGAGAGTTCTTCGGGCAAAAGGTAAACAATAAGAACGGAACTTCTAACAAGAAGAATAACACTACGACCAAAAATAATACTGCGAATAATAATACTACTAAGAACAACACTACAACCAAGACTGATAATAAAACTAATACGAAGACTCCGGACTTTACGACCAACACCCCCGTTAATACTCCCGTAAATACCGACACCAAAACAAAGAAAGAAACGACCACAAAGAATAAATCGGCGAAACAGACTTATACAGTGAAAGAAGGTGATTACCTCGGAACTATAGCTGATGCATACGGTGTCTCCGTACAGGATATTATGGATTGGAATGGCCTACAATCGGATATGATAATGGTAGATCAGAAACTTTCCATATACTCCGATACAAAGGTCAAAAATGTCGGTAATAAGAAAAACGAGACCGTTACGCATAAGGTGGAAGAAGGCGAAAACCTGACGCTTATAGCTCAGGAATATGGAACTACCGTACAGAATATAAAAGACTTGAATGGTCTTGATGACGACGTCATAATGGTGGGGCAGCTATTGACCATTTCGGGCAATAAAACCCTAAGTAATAAGAATACTAAACAGACTTACACCGTGAAAAGCGGTGATATGCTCTCCAGGATCGCATCTGATAATGGACTCACCACTCAGCAGTTAATGCAGTGGAACGGGTTAAAAGATGATAAGATACTTGTCGGGCAGGTGCTGAAGCTGTACAATGATAACAAAACCTCTACAACAAACAAGAAAACCAACAATACTGCGCCGAAGAAACAGCGCAAAAGGAAGAATTCTTAGGTTTGAAAATACAGGTTTTGAACCCTTCATTTTGTAAAATATTAAATTGAAAGATATTAGGAAAAAACTTATATTGCATAGTCATATACTGCTGGCATAGCTCAGTTGGTAGAGCAGCTGATTTGTAATCAGCCGGTCGGGGGTTCAAGTCCCTCTGCCAGCTCAAGAAAAAGCCTGAAAACTCAATGTTTCCGGGCTTTTCCTTTTTATGTCTGGATGTGTCAAGGATAGTAAATCCTCTCTATGTCCTCTTCTTTTATGGGAGGAAGGTCAAACTCGAAACGGTGCCCGTTGGTATAATAGACCGGTAAATACACCACTCTTTTTATCCAGTCATTATTATAGTTGAAAAACCTGAGTAAAGTAGTACCCCCAATTTCGGTAAACCGGGGAGTTTCTACAGTCACTTCATATTGGGGAAATTCGGAATAATAAGAATATGATATGTATTTGATAATGAGCGTATCGCCGTAATTAAGCGTCCTGTCGTCGATGGTACTGTCCAGAATCCCTCTGGAAATTGCTTCCACCAGAATATCATCGTCTCTTGCGATAAAAACATAGGTCGCCGTAAAAGTTACAGGGGCGCCCTGCATACCCGGGTATTCCTCCCTCGCGGAATGAGATAACAAAGTAAATTTTTCCTGTGAAAAAAGGACTGGTGGAAACAGCATTAGTATTATAATTGCGAGATTTTTCATGCTTCGGTTATCATTTCCCTTTATACCAATATAAAACGGAAAAGTTCTTTACATCAAATATTAATTATCAAATACTTATCTTTGTGGAAGTATGAGTAATGGAGATCAGGACATACGCTGGAAACAGCGGTTTTCAAACTATAAAGATGCGTTGCAGCAATTACAGGATGCTGTCGATCTGTATAATGATAGAGAACTAACTAATCTCGAAAAACAGGGACTGATCCAGAGTTTCGAATTTACCTATGAATTAGGCTGGAAGACGTTACAGGATTATTTAAGAGAAGTAGGCGGCTATACTGGGATATCCGGACCGAATAGTGTAATTGAACAGGCATTTCAGGATGGTTATATCGACGGAGGAGCATGGGCTGCAATGAATGAAAGCAGAAAACTCACTAGCCATACTTACAATGAGGGAATAGCGGAGGAAGTTTTGGAACTTATTGTAACCGACCACATTATATCCCTGCAGGAGTTAGAAGATTTTCTTTCCAAAGAAGATGAAGAAAATGACTGAAGAAGTAAAAGAAAAATTTGGTTTAAGCGAAGAATATATTTCCAGCATTAAAAATATACTCTTTAGGCATCCTAATATTGAAAGGGTTATCATTTTTGGTTCACGCGCCAAGGGAAATTTTAGACCAGGATCTGATATCGACCTTGCGTTGGTTGGAAAAGACCTCAGTGCGTCGGATATCATCGATCTGAATATTGAACTTGATAAGATTTGGTGCGGGTACAAAGTTGATCTCCTCATTTATGATAAGATAACGGAACAAGCCCTGAAAGAACACATTAACCGTGTAGGAAAGGAATTCTAGTGTCAAAAGACCAAAAGCGGATACTCATTACCGGCGCGGCGGGATTCCTGGGGTCTCACCTGTGCGATAGGTTCGTAAAAGAGGATTATCACGTCATTGGCATGGATAACCTCATTACGGGAAGTGTAAAAAACATCGAACATCTTTTCCCGCTGGATAATTTCGATTTCTACTTCCATGATGTTACTAAGTTCGTGCATGTGCCCGGTAACCTGGATTACATACTCCACTTCGCCTCCCCCGCCAGTCCGATAGATTACCTAAAGATACCGATACAGACTCTAAAAGTGGGCTCGCTTGGTACACATCACCTTCTCGGCCTTGCTAAAGAAAAGAAGTCGCGCTTTCTCATAGCATCGACTTCGGAAATATACGGCGACCCTCTAGTACACCCGCAAAGCGAATCGTACTGGGGCAACGTAAACCCTATAGGACCCAGAGGTGTATATGATGAAGCGAAGAGGTTTATGGAAGCGATCACAATGGCATATCACACTTACCACGGTCTTGATATCAGGATAGCAAGAATATTCAACACATACGGATCCAGGATGAGACTCGATGACGGCCGTGCACTCCCGGCTTTCTTTTCACAGGCTATCAAAGGCGAAGACATTACGGTGTTTGGTGATGGAATGCAGACACGCTCATTTTGCTATGTGGACGATATGATCGAAGGAATATATAAGCTCCTGATGAGTGACTACATTTACCCGGTTAATCTTGGTAACCCTGCCGAAATAACCGTTAAGCAGGCTGCCGAAGAGATCATTGAGCTGACCGGTTCGGGCAGTAAAATAATATATAAAGATTTACCTGTAGATGACCCTCAACAGCGTCAGCCTGATATTACAAAAGCAAAAGAGATACTTGGCTGGGAGCCGAAAGTCTCCCGTAGTGAGGGATTAAAATTAACTCTGGAGTATTTTAAGAAAGAATTGGGTGTGTAACTACAAAGAAACTATCCAATTACACAACGAGTAAAGTTGACCTTCAAGCGTTAAATTTGCGGCATTAGTTAACTTACCACCCTTAAGTTGTTCAAAAATTTCCTCAGCCATGCTACTCTGTATCGCAGCCCCAACAAAGAATGTATTTGGATTAAGTTCTTTAGTTTTAAATGCTTCTCTAATCCTGTTTAATGCACTATTTGCAGTTTTCCAATGCTCATCTGCACCTGCAGGATCAATCCCACCTTTCAGTTCTCCTAAAGCAATGTACTTTTCATAACTCTCTATCTCTCGCTCTTTTCTATGATCTCCATCAAGTAAAATCAAATCCACGTTTTTTCCAATTATGGGAAGATTTACATTTAATAATAAAGTCCTCGATTTATCCTTATTCTGCCAATAGAGTGCCTTAATTCGATCTTCAAATTCAACTTCCCCTTCTATCTTATCAATCCACGATTTAGAATCTGAATCAAGCCAAGAATAAGTAATTCCATACATATTAATTGAGGCAAGCAAAGATCGGATAAATTTGACTTGTCCTAAAAAACCTGCAAAATTTCTCATTGAGCCACCGACTGTATCACCCTTAATTAGTAAAAATCTATAAATGAGCTCCTCCTTAAATTTCTCTCCGGCAGGCTTGAGGAAATTCTCAATTAAATTTTCAATTGATTTTTGCTTATCTTCGTCTCTAAGATAGTTAAGTGATTTATCAGATAACCCTGAAGCTGTTAAAAGTGCAGGGTAAATTTCCTTAACCTTAAGTAAACCCTTTGGACTTTTTATCTCCGAAACAGCTTCTTTTAAAGCTCTTGCTTCTTCAACAAATGGTGTTGATTTTCTATTCTTTTCAAGTGCCAAGCTAATAAATCCAGCCCTTGTAGCTTCATGAGATGTTACTAGTGAGTTTGCATTTTTAATTTTAGTCATTATTTTACTTTTTCCATTTATATATACACTTTCGCAAAGTTTCCTTTCCATACATTCCCATTTGTTGGCTACTGTTTCCCTTTCTTGACTTTAAAGTGTATATGTTCATAACCTCAAAACCTATTTGGGAAGCTATTTCTGATAGAATTAAATCAACTGGAATTACTTCGCCAGCATATCTCACGTTATCATTAACATAGTAAATAACCCCCCCTTTTTTAAGGACTCTATACATCTCATAAATGATAAAGGCATGTTCCCAAAAATAAAATTCGATCATTCGTATAATACCATTATTATTTAGCTTTTTCTGATCTTTATATTCATTCAAAATGCTAATTACTTCCTTTAATGCATCAATATTCTCTACAATCGAGATTATCTTCTCACACTGAGATAAATCGTTTGAATAAAGATCTTTTATATACTCTTTTTTACTTCTATTCTCTACATTACTTGATAATATTTCCTGCCTAAGTTTTCTTATCTCATCTTCAGTTATACCCAAAAATGCTAATTCTAATGCATAGGTTCGTGTATAGTCGTAACGGTTTAAATATGGAGGTGATGTTATAATTAAGTCAACTGAGCCTTCAGATATTGAAGGTAATTCTTCAAAGGAAGTACCTTCAATATATTCCGGAGTTGAGTTACCGTTGAAAGGAAATTTATACCTATAAACTTCTAAATCATCTTTAATTTTTTTCAGTTTGTTGATAAATGTAAAGTGAAATTCGCCAATATAATTCTTTTGTTTATCCGATTTACCTTTCCCGGACCTGCTATCCCAACGTAAACATTGACCATCTTTACTGGTAAAACTTATCTCTTCTAAAATAGAAAAGACCGTAAATTTTAAAATCTTTTTAATCTCACAACTAAAATCAGAATTTTCAATATATGTTAAACTCTTATTTAATTTTTCCTCATTTGTTTTGCTAAAGGCATTTTCAGTTATTTTCAAATGCTTAAATGAATATTTACTGTCAATTCTAATTTCATCATAGTCCAAATTTTCAAAGTGTGCAATTACATCCTCTAATTCATTAAACTCATTAAAATTGTTAGCTATGTCACGTATTTCAAAAATAAATTTTCCAATCGGCAATAATTCAATTCCAATTGATTCAATCCCTAAATTCTGAGATGCAAATAAAGTTGTTCCCGAGCCCGCAAAAGGGTCTAATATTTTATTTATGTCATTTAGGTTTGAATCCTTAACTAGAATACTAATCAGACTCTCAGAGAATCCCTCTTTATAATTGAACCAACTATAAACTAAGTCCTTTTTGTTTTCTTGGTAACTTACAATCTTCCGGTTGATCTTCGGATGAACTGTGATCTTATCTTTATATTTAATCTCAAGAAGATCTCTATTATTTTTAACGGTATCCATAAAATACATTAAGTATTAGAGTTACTTTACGACTTTCCTTCCTATACTGTAATAGACAAATCCAAGCTCTTCCATCTTATCGAGGGAGAATATGTTCCGTCCGTCGAATATTACCGGCTCTTTGAGGAGTGACTTGAGCTGTGCAAAATCCGGGTTGCGGAATTCATTCCATTCAGTGAATATCAATAAAGCATCCGCGCCTTTTAATGCGTCGTATTCTGATAATGCATAATTAACTTTATCACCTAGAACTTTCTTCCCGGTTTCCATTGCTGCCGGGTCGTAAGCCGAGATTGTAGCGCCCAGGCTCACCAGTTCGTCAATAATTACTAGAGATGGAGCCTGTCTTATATCGTCCGTATTAGGCTTGAACGCAAGTCCCCACACGGCAAGATGTTTTCCTTTTATGTCGCCTCCGAAATGCCCGGTGACCTTTTTCGATATGACATGTTTTTGATTTTCATTAACCTGCACCACGCGGTTAAGTATGGAGAGCTCCGAGCCTTTTTCTTTTGAAGTGCTGACGAGCGCCTTCACATCTTTGGGGAAACACGATCCCCCGTAGCCAATACCCGCGAATAGGAAACGCTTCCCTATCCTCGTGTCCGAACCCAGACCTTTTCTCACTAGATCGATATCAGCGCCGACCTTCTCGCAAAAATTAGCAAGCTCGTTCATAAATGTAATGCGCATTGCGAGATACGAATTGGATGCATATTTAGCAACCTCAGCGCTCGCGGTATCCATTTCCAGTATTGGGTTTCCCTGCCTTACAAATGATGCATAGAGCTCTCGCATTCTTTCGAGAGCTTTCTCACTGTCCGAACCCACCACTATCCTGTCTGGCTTCATAAAATCTTCCACCGCAAAACCTTCCCGCAAAAACTCAGGATTTGAAACAACATCAAAATTATCACCGCCCTCTTTCTTTATCAGCTCAGTCACTACCTCCGCGGTCCCGACCGGCACAGTACTTTTATTCACAATTACTTTGTACTCTTTGTTACCGGCTTCCCCTAATATCTTACCGATGTCGGATGCAACCTTCATTACGTATTGCAGATCGGCTGAACCATCCTCACCTTCCGGGGTAGGCAGGCACAGAAAAATAATATCGTTATTTAGCACTGCATCTTTGAGATCATCGGAAAATCTTACCCGGTCACGCTTGAGATTCCTCTCGAAAAGTATGTCCAGCCCCGGCTCATATATCGTTACCTCGCCGCCCTTGAGTTTTTTCAGCTTTTCCGGGTCATTATCTATACATAGAACGTTATTACCCATTTCCGCGAAACACACCCCGGATACAAGTCCCACATAGCCGGTACCGATTACAGATATATTCATATATCGATTTAATTTTCAACTAATATATTAATAAGCTAATTATTATATTTAATAAATTAAATTAATTTAATTTTCCTCTAAACAAGCAGTATGATAAAACGTATCTTATTCCCCACGGACTTCTCCGAAGCCTCGCGAAATGCTGGCAAATACGCCGCCGAGATCGCCCGCCGCACCGGCGCCGAACTCTACATCCTCAACGTTTACAGCGTTACCATCTACGACCCTAACATGCCGGCAGAGCTCCTAATGAGTGCGACGGAGCAGGCGGAGAAAAATTCGGTGGAAGAGCTGGAGAAAGTGAAGGAAATCTTTGGGGGGATCAACGCGTGCATGGTGTCGCGGCAAGGATTGGTGGTGGATGAGATAATCAACTATGTGGGAGAGAACGCGATAGACATGGTGGTGATGGGGACCACGGGTGCAAGCGGGATATTGGAGAAGATATTTGGCAGCAATACGTCCAGCGTGATCGCAAAGACCCCGCGGCCGGTTCTCGCTATTCCTGCGGACGCAGTGTACAAGGGCATTAGCACGATAGTGTACGCGACCGACCTACAGGAGTCGGAGACGAACGAGATAGTGAGCGTGACAGAGATCGCGGCGATATTCGACGCGGAGGTGACACTGCTGCACGTGTGCGACAAGTCAGAGGAAGTATTAATGGAAGAGAAAAACAGCCTGTACGAGGATCTGCGCAAGAATATAAACTATGAGAAGCTGAACTTCGAGCTGGTAGAAAACGAGGATGTAGTAAAGGGAATCGACGAGTATGTAACGAATAATCCGGTAGATATTATAGCAATGGCGACACATCACAGGAGCCTGCTAGGCAGGTTATTCGGGAAGAGCCTCACAAAAGACATGGTATATCACTGCAGAATACCGCTTCTCGCGCTGGAAAGAGATTAAGATTATATAAAATACATTGTAAAAACAGGCAGTCAGACAAGACTGCCTGTTTTGTTTTGGCGGGATAGAGGGTCAATTGCATTGTAAAAATTAAGCAATAAAAGTAACTTAAGTTCTCAGAAAAACACGGAATGAGCAAAAAATTAGTACTGGTGGACGGAATGGCAATGGTTTACAGGGCGTATTTTGCCCTAATCGGACGTCCGTTGATAAATTCAGAAGGAAAAACTACGTCAGCAGTATACGGATTCGTTAATTCATTGGTGAAAGTGCTGGATGACGAGAAGCCGGAATACGTTGCCGTATGCTTCGATACTGCAGAACCCACCTTTAGACATGAGCAATTCCCGGAATACAAGGCACAGAGAATGGAAATACCCACGGACATGCCGTGGCAGATAGAAAAGGTTAAGGAAGTAATAAAGGCATTCAATATTCCTATGATAGAGATGCACGGCTTCGAGGCGGATGATATTATCGGCACGCTGGCTAAGAAAGCGGAAGAAAAGGGCATCACAACTTACATGGTAACACCGGATAAAGACTTCATGCAATTAATAACCGACAAGATATTAATGCTGAAGCCCGCGAGAAGTCAATCAGGAGGCGTAGTAAAAGATATCGAAGTAATAGACGAAAAGGGTGTACAGAATAAATTCGGTGTACCTCCGTGGCAGGTGATCGAGGTATTGGGACTAATGGGAGATTCATCGGATAACATCCCGGGAATAAAGGGAGTTGGTGAAAAAACCGCGATAGCACTGATTCAGGAATACGGCACAATAGAAGACATGTATAAGAACGTTGATGCAATCTCGAAGCCAAAACTAAAAGAGAAGATAATCAACGATAAGGAGATGGCTTTTCTTTCAAAGAAACTCGTTACGATAAAGACAGACGTACCAATCAAGATAAAGCCGGAGGATCTGAAAAGGGAAGAGCCGGATGCAGAGGAGTTGGGAAGGTTATTCACGGAGCTGGAATTTAAGACGATGATAAAAAGGTTCATGCCGGGCGGGGCGAGTCCCAAACCGGAGAAGGGCGAAGCCAAACCAAAAAAGACAGCAAAGCCGAAAGAAGAGAAACAGCTTGCACTTCCTGAAATAAAAGTCGAGATACCCGAGCATCATGAGAGAATAAGAACGATAAAGGACATTAAACATGAGTATCGCACTATCACAAAAGAAGAGGACCTAAAAAAGCTGGTAGAGAAGCTTTCCAAAGAACCAATGGTTGTATTCGATACGGAAACGGACGATATAGACCCGATGGTGGGCAACCTGGTCGGGATTGCTTTTTCTATAGAAGAAAACGAAGGATATTACATCTGCCTGCACGGAAAGCATAAGGACTATGTAAGTGAATCTATGTTTGCTGAAGAGGAAAAGGAAAGGCAGGAGCAGAAAGAAGGAATCGAAATAAACAGGGCTATCGAAGTAGTAAAGCCTCTGCTGGAAAACAAGAAGATAAAATTCATAGGAATGGACATGAAAAACGATTACCTGGTAATGAAAAACCTGGGTATCGAAATGTCCAACATATATTTTGATACGCTTATCGGCGCATTCATACTCCGACCGGAAGGAAGTCATGATACAACGTCGCTGGCAGAAAAATATTTAAGCTACCAGCCGATAAACATAAAAGAACACCTCGGAAGCGGAAAGAACCAGATAACATTCGACAAGCTGGACATACAGGTATGCAGTGATTACGCGGCAGAGGATGCAGACATAACGTTGCAGCTTTACCATAGGTTGAAATACGAACTGGAAAAAACTAATCTCCTGAAGGTCTGTAACGAGGTAGATTTCCCTCTCATACAGGTATTGGCCGATATGGAGTTCGAAGGGATAAAGGTCGATCAGAGAATACTGGCGGCAATAGATAAAGAGCTTATCAAACTGATAGATGAGTACGAAAAAAAGATATACAAGCTGGCGGGGATGAAGTTTAACATAAATTCTACGAAACAGCTGGCGGAGATCTTATTCGAGAAGCTGAAACTGAAACCGATCAGGAAGACAAAGACAGGATTTTCTACCGACGTGAAAGTTCTTGAAGAATTAAGATACCAGCATGAGATAGCAGAGGTAATCGTAGATTACAGGACACTGACAAAACTTAAATCCACATACATCGAGGGATTATCTAAAGCGATAAACCAGAGGACAGGCAGAGTTCACACATCATACAGCCAAGCAATAGCGGCAACCGGAAGACTTTCTAGCATTAACCCGAATCTGCAGAACATCCCCATAAGAAGCGAAGCCGGAAGAAGTATCAGGAAGGCATTCGTACCTAGAGATAAGACATATAAAATACTTTCGGCAGACTATTCACAGATAGAGCTGAGAATAATGGCACATTACGCGAATGACAAGAACATGATAAGCGCGTTTAAGAGGAATCACGACATTCACACCGAGACTTCGATGAGAGTATTCAAAGTTCCAAGAGACCAGGTAACTCCAAACATGAGGAGGAAGGCAAAGGAAGTGAACTTCGGAATAATTTACGGTATCGGGGCGTTCGGGCTGGCAAGCAGGCTGGATATAAAAAATTCAGAAGCCAAGGACATAATAGACAGATATTTTAATGAATATCCAAGCGTGAGGGATTATATGGACAGGACAAAGAAGTTCGCCCGCGAGAACGGATACGTGGAATCATTAATGGGCAGAAGAAGATACCTGATGCAGATAAACAACCAGAATGCATCGGCAAGAGCTGAAGATGAAAGAGCGGCGATAAATATGCCTATACAAGGAACGGCGGCGGACATGATAAAGATAGCGATGATAAACATTGCCAAAGAGATGAAGAAAAAGAAGATGCAATCGAAGATGTTATTACAGGTTCATGACGAACTTGTATTCGAGGCAAAAATAGATGAAATGGACGAACTTAAGAAAATCGTAACTGACAAGATGAAAAACGCAATAAAGCTAAACGTTCCTCTCGAGATAGAGATGGGTGTGGGCGATACATGGTTCGAGGCACATTAATCCAATTATGACAAAGATAATAACTAAGAGAGTCGAAGTTCACGTATTTAAAAAGACGAAGCGAGGACATAAGTTCCTAGTACTAAAAAGATCTCCGGCAGGTAAATACCCAAACCTATGGCAGATGGTAAGCGGGACAATAGACCCGGGTGAAAAAGCATACGAAACAGCGATACGTGAAGTAAAAGAAGAGACACAGCTCGACATAGAGGAGCTTTTTATACTGCCGAGAGTAACAGAGTTTTACGATTTTTTCGAAGAGGATTCTATAAACCTTGTACCGGTATTTATAGCGAGGGTGAAGGACGATGAGGTAAAAATATCAGATGAACATTCGGAATTTAAGTGGGTATATTTTCACAAAGCATATAGAATGCTACACTGGATACAATGGAAGGAGAACGTTGTATTCACAGAGAGGATATTAAAAAGCGAACATCTTTATAATTCCTTACAAAAAATAGAAATCAAATAACTAATTATGATAATAGTAACAGGCGGAGCAGGATTTATCGGAAGCGCGATCGTATGGAAACTGAACCAAATGGGCAGGGACGACATTATTATTGTGGACAGGTTCGGTGAAGACGACAAATGGCAGAATCTTGTCGGGCTAAAGTTCACGGATGTATTCGACAGCGAGGCATTCCTTGAATACCTTACGCATGACTTCCTCGAGAAAGCAGAGATCGATACTATATTTCACATGGGCGCTATCAGCACTACGACAGAGAAAAACTTCGACAACCTGCTCAGAAATAATTATGAACTGACAAAGCTACTTTGCAACCAGTCATTACAAAACGGCGTCAGATTTATCTACGCGTCGTCGGCGGCAACATACGGAGCAGGAGAGAACGGTTATAAAGATGACGAGAGCGAAATCTACAAACTTCGACCGCTGAACGGTTACGGTTATTCAAAACAGATGTTCGATCAATGGGCGCATCATCACAGGATACTAGATAAGATAGTGGGATTGAAATATTTTAACGTGTTCGGTCCGAACGAATATCATAAAGGTGACATGAGAAGTGTTATTCATAAGTCATATGAGCAGATCAAATCCACAGGAGTCGCGAGATTATTCAAATCGACGGTGGAAGGTCTGGATGACGGCGAACAAAAGAGGGATTTTATTTACATCAAGGATGCTGTGGATATGACAGTGAATTTTATGGACAACAGGATTGTTAACGGATTATATAATATCGGCACGGGCAACGCGACATCATTTAATGCGTTTGTAAATGCCATATTCAAATCTCTGGATATGGAGCCAAATATAGAGTATTATGACATGCCGGACGAATTAGTAGATAAATATCAGAACTTTACACAGGCAGATATGACAAAACTCAAGGATACAGGTTATAATCTTAAGACCACTCCAATAGATGAGGCAGTAGGAGATTACGTCAAGAACTACCTGGACACGGATAATCAGTATTTACATTGATTAATAAATCGCTTTGAATTAGAATTGAGTAACCCTTAAAACTAATATGCTAAAAAATCTTACACTTTTAATAATAATATCTTTATTCAGCGGAGCAGTGATGGCACAAGACCTACCGAACTACATGACTCCGCAGGAATTGGAATTTCTCAAAACATACAAGAGAACTCCCGTCCCACAAACCGATGATAACAATCCCCCTCCGGGTCCTGTAAGGACAATGGCTGAGTGGGAAGAGCTTCAAGCATTACAAATAACGTGGACACAACAAACAGCAATCCTCAGGCAGATCGTAGATTATGCACAAGAAGAATGTCTTGTTTATATTATCTGTTCGGACTCTAACGCCGTAAAAAGTTATTTGACAGCGGGCAGTGTTCCAATAGTTAATATCCGATTTTTAATCACTAGTTTTAATTCCATCTGGTGCAGGGATTACGGTCCATGGACAGTGTATTCGAATGTAATAGACACTATGAGAATAGTCGATTGGATATATAACCGACCGAGCAGACCTCAGGACGACGCAACTCCCCTGTTTATTGCAAACTATATGGGAGTTCCCATTCACAGAACATTACAAGCACCTAATGACCTGGTCAACACCGGCGGTAACTACATGGTGGACGGACACGGGACGGCGTTTGCATCTAAGCTGATCCTTACAGAGAACCAGGCAGGCAACCCGTATGGCGTTTCAGCAAAGACAGAGAACCAAATAGACGGTATAATGAACAGCTATATGGGTATCAACAGGTACATCAAGATGAACACGCTCCCCTACGACGTGATCCACCACATCGACATGCACATAAAGCTATTGGATGAGGAGACGCTTCTCGTGGGACAGTATCCTCCGGGAATAGCCGACGGTCCACAGATAGAGGCAAATCTGCAGGAAGTAATCAATAATTATCAGACTTGTTTTGGTAAGAGATATAAAGTGGTAAGAATACCAATGCCTCCGGAAGGCGGACAATATCCGAATAACGGGGGGGATTACAGGACATATACGAACTCTGTGTTTGTGAATAAGACTGTGATAGTGCCGACATATGAAGCGCAGTATGATACTACAGCACTCAGGATATACCGAGAGGCGCTACCCGGGTATAAGGTATACGGAATAAATTGTAATTCGATAATACCATCACTTGGTGCGATACACTGTATCACGAAGGAGATAGGAGTTAGCGAACCGGTGTTTATTTCGCACTCTGCGCTGAGGGACACAAACAACACGACGAATCCTTACCCGGTAAAAGCGTATATCAAAACGAAATCGGGTGTGAACAACGCGAAAGTATACTGGCGTACGGATACAACCCAGGCATACCAGCAGATCAATATGTCTGTTGCGGGCGATACATTTACGGCGAGCATCCCGGCGCAGTCGCTGGGCACGACAATTTACTATTACATCTCTGCAACATCTAACAGTGCGAGGACCGTAACGAAGCCTCTTACAGCGCCGGACGGGTACATAAAATTCCATGTGGATAACACAACGGGCATAACAGGCAATACGGGAGTGCTTCACAGCTTCGAGCTGAAACAGAACTACCCGAATCCATTTAACCCGGCGACGGAGATCAGCTTTACTCTGCCGGAGAACAACTTCGTGACACTCAAAGTATATGACATGAGCGGAAGATTGGTAAAGACGCTGGTGAATGATTTTAGAACAGCGGGAAATTATAAGGTGAGCTTCGACGGCGGAGGTATATCGAGCGGAATTTATTTCTACAAATTAGAATCAGGACAATTTACGGATGTAAAAAAGATGATATTAGTGAAATAGTTAGCAAGAGCTAAATATAAATTTTTACAATTTTAATGGGGGAAGTAAATTATGCTTCCCCTATTTATTTTTTAAAAAAGTGAAATGCCCTATTGACATTACGAATTAGCTTTTATAAATTGTAGTAGTTCTAAACTACTGCAATTCGCGTGAAAGAGGATATCATTGAAAAGCTAAAGGAACTGGGCTTCAAAGAATATGAATCGAAGGTATTCAGCGTTCTTTTAAAAGGCTCGCTAATGAGCGCTTCTGAGATAGCCAAAGAGGCAAAAATCATCAGAAACTCGATATATGATATTCTAAAATCCTTTGTAGAAAAAGGATATTGCAACGAGATCGAAACGAATTCAGTCCTACAATACCAAATCTTAGACCCGGAGATCATATTTGGAAAGCTCGAGATAGACCTGAATGACAGCCACCGAAAGAACGTCGAGCTACTAAAAGACACTCTCTCAGAAGTAAAACCGATATACAACACACGTAAGAAAGACGACAAAGAAGTAAAAATAGAGCTAGTAAGAGGATATAATAAACACCGTGTCGCAAAATACATCGATCTTTTAAAGGAAACGAAGAAAAAGCTGTACGGAATGTACAGACTCAGAGGGTTAGTTTCCGAGGAGCTAGATGAAATAGCCGGCAAAATCATCAAAAACGGCGGTGAAGTGAGATCAATATACCACATAAGCTTAGATTTTAAAGTTCAGAAGAACGGAAAATCAGAATCAGCAAAGAACGAAGACCTACTACGAATTTTACAGTCCTTTGAAAAAAACGGAGAGAAAGTCAGATTATCGGAGAAAGAAATCCCGAATATGACTATATTTGACGAGAAGAAAGTTTTCTTCAATTTAGGTGACAAATCGGTTCCCACAAACAAAAAAGCAGACCTAATCGTCAAGTATGAAGATTTCGCGGGATACATGAACGACCTGTTCGAATATTACTGGGATAACTCGATAACGACGGAAGAGTACAAAAAGAGATATGTTTAATAATAAAACCATAGCAATGAGAGCCATCCTCAAAATAACGCTAACGGTTTTGCTAACATTCGCAGTCCTGCTCCCGAAAGCACATGGACAAAGCGGATGGACAATACAAAATTCAGGCACAACAAAGAACCTAAACAAGGTGTATTTCCTAAACCATTATACAGGATATACTGTGGGCGATAGCGGAACAATATTAAAGACAACCAACGGCGGAAAGAACTGGACAATCAGTCCCTCCGGCACCGCAAAAAACCTCAGAGGAATATATTTCATTAACTACGCAAAAGGTTTCTGTGCGGGCGACAGCGGAACGTATATCTATACACTGGATTCGGGAAAGACCTGGCAGGACATGAGTTTTCATTCACAAAGTAATTTATACTCCGTGACATACACGGATGCATACAACGGTTTCATAACGGGAGACAGTTTAATAATAGCCACTTTTGATGGGGGTCAGAATTGGGAATCTATTTACCTCATAAACTCTCTCTTAGCTATTTGCTTTCCGAGTGCCGCTACTGGCTATGCTATAGATAATCAAGGGGGCATATACAAAAGCGCAGATGGCGGACACAACTGGAGAAGGTATATAATACCCTACAGTACTCTGCCAAACTCAGTTTATTTTACCGGGGTTTCGACGGGCTACATAACGGGAGCCAGCCCGCTCAATATATTAAAAACCTCCGATGGCGGTATAAATTGGACTGTTTCGCACTCGGGAGCAAGTAGTTTAAATTCGGTTATGTTTACAAGCGCAGGTAACGGCTTTGCAGTGGGAGATAACGGTACAATACTAAAGACGACAAACCAGGGAGTATTATGGTATGATCAGACTTCCCTAACAACAGAGAATTTGAATTCGGTTTTCTTTAAAGATTCACTTTACGGAACAATCGTAGGAAACAACGGCACAATACTTACAACGGTTACATCCGGAGAGATACCATCATACAGGATCCTAACTGGAACAGTCAAATATGCCGATAATGAAAATCTCGTTACAAACGGATGGGTAAGAGCGATAAGATATGATACTACAACGGGACATATAATAACGGTCGATTCATCCAGAATAAATCCCAATGGAGAGTACGCCATAAAGGTCCCAATTGGAGATTCAACGGATATAATGGCATACCAAGATGATGAAACGGCAGATTATGTACCAACATATTATCCGTCAACAATAGAATGGACGGAGTCTCTTACGATATTTCCGGTCGAGAACAGAGCAAATGTAAACATTAAGGTGTTCCGAATGGACACTTCCTCTACGCCACAGGGTTATGTATCAGGAAAGGTCTTTAAAAATATAATACGTCCGGATGATAATAAGCTACCCGGGTCAATAATATATGCAAAGATCGGAAATATTTACAAAGGATTCTCGATTTCTGATTCGGTGGGAAAATACAAGATTGATCTACCGGCAGGAAATTACAAGATATATGTAAAACGATACGGATATACAAATGACAGCACCAGCATTAATATTCAGCCACCGACACTTGAATTCAATTCGGTAAATTTTTACCTGGAAAAGCTTTCTTCCGGAGTTACAGTAACTGAAGGAACACCGGTCTATTACTACCTGGAACAAAATTATCCTAATCCTTTTAATCCCTCAACAACAATAGAATACGTTTTGGGATCAAAGACTTTTGTAAAGCTAACGATATATGATATAATGGGAAGAGAAATAGCTTTACTCGAAAGCACAGAAAAAGGCGCGGGAACATACAAAATAGATTTTAATGCAGTAAGCCTGCCCAGCGGAGTATATTTTTACAAGCTGGAAACAGAGGATTATACCTCCTCAAGACCAATGATTTTATTAAAGTGATATTTTTTCTCCTTAAATTCTTTTCTCCTATAGTTAAAAGGCAGCCGTTAGTTAAAGACTGCCTTTTTTAATTACTTCCCCTATCCTATCCAAAGCATAATTGACTGTTTAATTTAAAATAATTTCAGCAAATTACGCAAATTACATTGTTTTAAAATATTTTTTAGATGGATAGAAAATCCGTAGAAGGATTATTAAGTAATTCAAAAAATAGGAAGATATTTATCATCGGCGATGTAATGCTGGATAAATACATGATGGGTGAAGTAACAAGAGTATCGCCTGAAGCTCCTGTACAGGTATTCGACATCAAAAAAACCGAATATAAGCTGGGTGGAGCGGCAAATGTCAGTCACAACGTAAACAGCCTCGGAGCATATCCTTTCCTTATTGGTGTAATAGGCGATGATGAAGAGGCAACTATGTTTAAAGACGTAATGGGCGGGTTTGGACAAAATACGGGGGGGTTGATAGCAGAAAGCGGACGACCCACGACAGCAAAAACGAGAGTAATAGCAGATTCACACCATCTTTTGAGAATAGACAGCGAATCCAAGGAAGATATTTCGGAGGAAACCGAGAATAAAATATTAGAGAGCCTGGAATCGAATAAAGGCGATATAGACATAATAATCCTCCAGGATTATAACAAAGGTGTTTTGACGCCGAGCCTTATAAAAAAGGTTATGGATTTTGCAAATATGAATGAGATAAAGACACTTGTCGATCCAAAGTTCTTTAACTTTTTTGAATACGAGAATGCATTTTTATTTAAACCAAACCGCAAAGAATTCGAACAGGCTATTGGGAAAAAGATAAACGGTGAAGATGATCTTTTGAGATACTCAGAAGAGCTAATTGAGAAATTAAACTGTAAATATCTTGTACTGACACTCGGTGAACATGGAATGATGCTTTTCGAGAAGAGCGATGGAGAAATAGTATACACTAAAATCGATACGCGCGCGCGCAAGGTGGCGGACGTATCGGGAGCCGGCGACACGGTCATTTCAACTATAGCAGTTTGCCTGGCAGGCGGGGCATCAGTAATCGATGCCGTAACTATCTCCAATTATGCGGCAGGAATTGTTGTCGAAGAGGTGGGCATAGTTCCTATAGATAAACAAAAACTGATAGAAAGTATTCCCGAAAACAACGTTTAGAAAAATTGATAACGACACTAGAAGAGTTTCTCCCCGAAAGGAAGAAACTGAAAGATGAAAATAAGAAGCTGGTATTTACAAACGGGTGCTTTGACATACTTCACCGCGGACATGTGGAATATTTGAACCAGGCAAAGGATCTCGGAGACCTTTTAATCATCGGATTAAACTCAGATGATTCGGTAAAAAGGTTAAAGGGTCAGGACCGCCCCATAAATAATGAAAACGACAGGGCATTTTTGCTTGATAATCTTAAATCAGTAGATTACGTAATTGTATTTAATGAAGATACACCTTATAATTTAATAAAGGAAATAATCCCCGACTTCCTGGTCAAGGGTGGAGACTGGAAGGAAGAAGATATAGTGGGATATGACATTGTAAAGGAAAACGGTGGAGAAGTAAAAAGCCTGAATTATGTCAATAATTACTCGACAACAGGCTTGATCGAAAAAATAAACAGGTAATCTTAGTCTTTTTACATGACTAATGAAAACGACAATATAGACAAAGAAAAGAATTCGGAAGCCAGTATTCCCGAAAAAGTTACCCCCCCTAAAAAGAAAAAGAAAAATCTTTTTTTCAGGATAGTAAGGTATACTGTTTTTGCTATTGCCTTTCTTATTATCTCGGTGGCAATCCTTTCGCAAACAACATTCTTCAAAACCTGGATACTGGAAATTGCTCTCGACAAAGTAAACGGCTCACTTGTCAAGGAGGGTAATAATATATTCGCAGAATCGTTAGAGGGTAATATCATTACGGGTATTAAGCTCAATAAAGCGGGTATAAAAGTGCAGAAAGATACACTGGTTAAGTTTGATCATCTCGAGGTAAAGTACAATATATTTAAGCTATTCAATAAAGAGATTTACGTAAATAATCTAATCCTTGAAAATCCCCAGATAAATTTCACACATGTTTGGGATCCGGAGTATGAAGACGGAAAGGCGTGGAACTTCACACAGATATTCAAATCGACCCCAGATACAGTAATCGATACTACCGTTTCCAATTTTGACTGGGGAATAACGGTTGAGAATTTCGAACTTCATAATGCAATGTTCCGTGTAGTCGACAGCTCTGCAATTCCAATCCGGGAGATCTCAATGCAGAAGCTGGATTCATTCAATTTTGGATACCTGGACGTGACTGATCTAAATATAAAATTATCAGGTAAATATTTCCCCGGTTATAGGGAAGCACATATACAGCAATTCACGTTTAATACTAATTCGGACTTTGACATGAAGGAATTTAGCATGGACGCGGTGCTAAATGACAAGACAGGATCAAGGATCGAGAACTTCTCCCTGGTAACAAATAGAAGTGATATAAAGATAAGTGAACTAATAGTAAGTGAGTTCAGCCCGCTCAACGGATTCGATTATGAGGAATTTGGTGAAAAGAACGTAAAGATGAAATTCCTTGCCGACAAATTCGATTTCGACGATCTGACATTCTTCCTCCCCTCCATTGATTTTCTTGACAGTAAAGTTTATCTCGACCTGGAAGTAGATGACAAGTACAAGAATCTCAAGATAGACAAACTACTTTTGAGGACGAATAACTCGGTATATAATTTTGCGGGACGTATAGAGAACCTTCAGAAGCCGGAAGATATGAAGTTTAATTTAGTAGGACGCGACATGACGGTGGATGGAAGTGATACGCGTGAGATATTGCCAGGGCTTCCTATCCCGGATTATAGTTATTTAGGAAAAGTGCAGATCCCTTACGTTACGTATATAGGCAACCTGGCTGAATTCGAGACGGATTTTGACGTGCGTAGTACAGCCGGGAATGCAAATGGGAAGGTATTTCTCAACTACGGTGATCGACAGCATTACAGGGGAAACGTCAGGGTAGAAAATGTGAATATTGGTAAGATAGTAAAAGATAACACTCTCGAAAGTAACATCACAGGTGAAGTTATAGCCGACGGACGGGGCTTTGACTACAGAACGATGAATACAAGAGTAAATTACGATATTAGAAACACATCGTTTTTGAAGCAGAATATATCTACATCGGTCGGACAGGTAAATTTGAACGGCGGTAACGTGGAGCTGGATGTGACGTATGTCTCCAACGCGGTGAACGCTAAAGTGAAGGGCACTGCAAACATCAACAACTTCGAAAATATGACCTATAATCTGCAGGGAACGAGCAGTAATCTGGACGTGTCGGGCTTTACGCATGATAACGCTGATAAGAGCAACTTGAACTTCACCTTTGATGTGCAAGGTACGGGGTTGGATCCGGAGAACATCACGGGAAAGTTCAATTTCGATATAAGGAGCTCGCGGTATGCGGATTTCATTATTCCGGAGACGCCGCTGGATGCAGCGATACAAAAGAGCGGTAATACACGTGACGTAGACGTGAAATCAAATATTCTGGATTTCCATGCGACGGGGGTATTTGGTTTAACATCGCTGGGAACAGTGATAGGCGAAAATTTAGAACAGGTAATAACGGAGTATACGGAAAGGCTCCAGGCCAGGGTGAAGGAGATAGATACAGTAGAAACATCTCCCCTATCTGAACCAGATCTAAACGTCAGTAAAAGCTTCGCTACACCATCGGGAGCCGGCAATGAAATAGACATGAAGTATTCGTTAGATATTAAAAATATAACGCCGCTAAACATTTACCTGGATTCAGCACTGTATATAAAGGGGAAGATAAACGGCACTGTTAAGAACAGCAACAACTTGTTTACTTTAACCGCAAATGCGGACATCAGTGATTTCGCATATGGTGATTCAACATTGATGTTTAGTAATTCAGATATAGAGATAACTCTTAATAATGATATCACCCAACCGGGGTTAAACGGCTATTCCTCAAATCTAAAATTCGTTTCCGACTCGTTAATCATAGCGGGATTAAAGTATGATTCGCTTAATATGTATTTTGATACGGACAATGAAATACATAATTATAAGATTTATGCTCTCCGGGATACTAATTTCATTGTATATTCGGACGGATACTTAAATATACTACCGGGTGAAATAGCTCTAGTAAGCGATTCAACTACTTTTAAATATGACGCATTTAACCTACAAAATAGGGATACGATAAATGTGAGTTATCTAATGGGTGAAGAAGACATGTTTATAGACTTTAGGTCTTTCACAATGGCAAAAGGTAATCAGCGTGCCTCTGTTAAAGGAATATATTCTTTTGCGGGAAACAGTCATCTGCAAATAAACGGTGACAATATCCAAATAACTTCAATCGAGTTGTTCAGAAATCCGGAAACGCGTGAAAAAGAAGAAATTACAGGCGGTATCCGTAGAGCAAAAATCACTCTGGACACGGGCAAGATAGTAGCCGAAGTAAACTCTGATCCGCTCTATATTACCGGCAATCCTGTGGGCAGGTTCGACGCTGAAATTAAATACCAGGACCTTATAATAACTCCGGATATCTCTTTTTATAATGCCAGCAACAAAGGAAACCTTCAGATCTATGGAACTTATCCGATACCTCTTCCGCCGGTAGATACGGTAATAAACGGTGATACGATCAATCTATTAGACACACTCGATAAACGAACTGTTGACCTTACAGTCGATGCAAATAATTTCCAGCTCGATTTTCTGAGCAGGTATATACCTACTCTATCGAGGGTTTCGGGAGGACTCGACGGGGAGGTCAAGGTTACAGGAAATGTAAGTGAACCAAACCTCGCCGGATCACTAAAAATAATCGATGGCCGATTTATCTTTGATATGACAAAAATGTATTATGGATTGGACGCGAGCTTCACCGCAAATAACGCAAACCTGGACATAAGCGGATTCAAGCTATACGTCCCCTCCGATCCGAGCAAATTCATTTCAGGCTCTGGGACTCTCGATCTTACAGGACTGAGACTTAACGACATAAATATGACACTCGACGGGACAATTCAGGCTCTCGATAAAAATAACGGTCCCACAGATTTTGGAATTTATGGCGATCTGACTGTTGGGAGCGGTACTCCAAAGCTACAAGTAACCGGAAGCCAGGATAGGATATTAATAACAGGACAGCTTCTCCTAGTCGATGGTAATGTAATAATGAATCCCTTAAGAGCAAAAACAACATATAATCTTTATGAAGACGAAGGGTTTGAGTATACAGTAAGAATAGATTCATCGACAATAGATAAGTCAATGATAAACCAGATACGGGAGTACGTAGAAGGGATAAATGCCCGGAATACATCTAATGTTAATCCATTTCAGAAATATTTTCTACCCGTCGATTCATCAGCAGCAAAGGATACATCAAGACCAAGTGTACTCGCGTACAATCTCACAATCAAAAACCAAAAGGATATTTATCTGAGATTCATTGTTAATGAACAAACAAAACAGGAGTTCTTTGGTAACGTAGATGTCGATCTAAAGGTCAACAACTTTAGCAATAACAATATTACTGCCTTCGGAAATGTGGTTTTGGGCAATAATGCGTATTACCAATTCTATAGGAGATTTAATGCGGAAGGTAACATTAAATTTTCAGGTCCAATAACAGAACCCGGACTGGATCTAACAGCAGAGTTTACTACGGTTTCATCTTCCTCTACAGAGACAAATGATTATAGGGTAGTACTAAAAGTAACCGGAACCGCAAAAGAACCAAAGCTGGATTTCCAAGTATATGAGAATGGTATTTCAGTTGGAGGAGCTGATCCAACAAGCGCAGCAATTTCTGTAATCCTATTCGGTAAAACAAATCCTGGTAATGACGTGCTGGGTTCAGTAGGGAGCAATATAGGTTCGCTTTTAGTTTCAGATTACTTATCAAGTGCGATACAGGATATACTACCTTTTATAGTAAATACAAACGTAAGCTATAGCGATTCCCAAGGCGGTAGTGTGGTACAAAATACTGACCTTAGCTTTACAGCACAGTTTGGTGATGCAACAGTTAGATTCGGCGGACAGGTATTCCAAGATATTAGTAATTCTAACGTAGTAATAGAGTATCCTTTAAACAAACTTCTTGGACTGAACCTGCCGAGCAACCTGATATTACAAGTCGAGAGAGTTGCGGATCCGTCCTCGACATCATCAAGTTCTGAATTCAGCAACAAGGAAATAAGAACCGGAGCATTAATTTACTACAGAATTAAATTCTAGCATATCACAACAAAATCCAAAATACTAAGCTATCTAAAAAAGCATAAGCAAAAGTCATTTAAGTTTAATACTCTGCTAAATAAACTCCAGATCGATTATTCAGACAAAGGTAAAGCAAGAAAGGATCTCAACGCCTTACTTTCCGAAAACAAAATAGAGCGCAAGGGCAAATTTTTTTCTTATAGGAACGGAAATGAACATGAGAGCAAACAAAAAACGAAATACAAAGATAAGCAGGTCAAAAGGCAGGAAAAGAGAAGCAGAGAACATAAAAAAGATAAAAGAGAAGTTTCAAATGATGGAAAACGTCCTATCTTAAAATTTGTAACCGGCAGGTTTGAAGGGGATAAATGGATGGGAATAGTGGTGCCCGATTCTAAGATCGTGAGGCGTGATATTTATATCTCCGAAGAAAACATCAACGGCGCGAAATTCGGTGATAAAGTATTATGCAAACTGATAAATTTTGAGGATCAGGCTGACGAAAGGGCTGATCTGTACGGAAAGATAGAAGATGTTATCGGAACCGCCGGAGAGCTTACAACCGAGATAAAATCTGTACTGGCAAAGTATAACCTCGTGGAAGATTTTCCAAAGGAGGTTATCGATGAAACCAATAAAATTAAAGTTTCCTCAAATCCCGGTAAAAGACTCGATCTCAGGAAGAAGAATTGCATAACTATAGATCCAAAAGATGCAAAGGATTTTGACGATTCCGTTTCAATCGAAAAGTTAAAGAACGGTCACTATTTATTGGGCATCCATATAGCCGATGTATCACATTATGTAAAAGAAAACACCCAGCTGGATAAGGAAGCTTTACAGCGAGGTACGAGTGTTTACCTTGCCGACAGGGTGATACCCATGTTACCGGAAATTCTCTCTAACAATATATGTTCACTAAGACCGGGTGAGGACAGGCTGACATTTTCTGTAATGATAGAAATAACGATCACGGGTATCGTCAAAAGTTTTGAGATCAAAAAATCCATAATAAACAGCAAGAGAAGATTCACATACCAGGAAGCTCAGGAAATAATAAAAAGTAAAAAAGGTGATTTTAGTGAGGAAATACTTTTATTGTATAAACTCTCAATAAACCTCACCAAGAAGCGTATGACAGAAGGAAGCCTCGACTTTGAAAGCAAAGAGGTGAAATTCGAATTCACAAAAACAGGAAAGATAAAGAATATAATAATAAAAGAGAGACTCGACTCGATGCGCTTGATAGAGGAATGTATGCTGTTGGCTAATAAATGTGTGACACAGTATGTTTCAAAAAGGCAAAAAGAAGAAAGGAAACATCTGCCATTTATATACAGGGTACATGACCTCCCCGACAAGGAGAAACTCAAGCAATTATCCGAATTTATAAAACAATTCGGATATAAGGTTAAACTAACGGGACCTGTACCGGATAAAAATTCTCTTAAAAAACTTCTTGAGGAGATCAAAGGAAAACCGGAAGAATACATAATAAATGACCTTCTCATACGAGCGATGGCAAAAGCTATATATACCGACCAAAATATAGGGCATTATGGTCTGGGATTTGAAGATTATACACACTTCACCTCCCCTATCCGGCGTTACCCGGACCTCATGGTACACAGGATTCTATACACCTATCTCCAAAATGAAAATCTTCAATCAAACATAAATAAATACAAGAAAGAGCTTCCGGGGATCTGCAAGCATTCATCTATTCAAGAGCAGAATGCAGTGAATGCTGAAAGGGAGGTTATTAAAATAAGGCAGATCGAATATATAAATGAGCATCTTCAAAAGAAATACGAAGGAATTATTTCTGGAATCGTTGAGCGAGGAATATTCGTAGAGATAAATGATCTATTGATCGAGGGAATGGTAAGGTTTAAGGATATAAAAGACGATTATTACATGTTCGATCCGAAAAATCACTGCGCGACCGGAAGAAACACCAGAAGAGTATTGAGAGCCGGCAATAAGGTCAAAGTAAAGGTTTTGCGGACAAATATGGAAACGAAAAAGATCGACTTTGAACTGCTAAATTAAGAATTCATTATTTTTTCAATTTCATCAGCATCTTTAGCAATCCCCCCTGTAAGCACTTTATTTCCTCCGGCAGTAATTAGAACGTCATCCTCAATCCTGATACCAATACCCGTGTATTTTTTGTCAAATCCTTCCGTACCGGGAGGAAAATACAAACCGGGTTCGATAGTCGTGACATTACCTACTTTAAACGTATCATAATCGAGATTTCCAATACTGCTAAAGGGAACAGCATCATGAGTATCCAGTCCAAGGTCATGCCCTATTCCATGATAACAGAAATTTTTAATGTTATCCGCATCTTTGATAACTTTATGCTTTACAAGCTCTTCAGCCATTACTTTTTTGACATGTTTATCGAGGCTGCTGTATTTTTTACCTGCTTTACTCATTTTAATGCCCGCTTCATTTCCTTTTAATACTATATCATAGATAATTCTTTGCTCTTTTGTAAATCTTCCATCTGCAGGAAACGTTCTAGTGATATCAGCACAATAATGTTCATGCTGGGCACCCGTGTCAATCAAAACCAGGCTTCCGTTTTTGATCTTTTCCCTATTTGTAATGTAGTGGAGCGTAGATGCATTATGACCGGATGCTACAATTGTATCGAAGGCTATTTCACTCGAGCCATTATCCATGTATGCAGATTCAAGAATAGCCTGAACTTGATATTCATACATACCTGGTTTGAGCTGTTTCAGGACATTATTCAAACCTATGGCAGTTATGTCTGCCGCTTTTTGCATTAGACCAATTTCATAAGGAAGCTTAACACTTCGCATTACACCAATGATGTTATTTATGTCGCAAACCTGCGTCCATGAAGTGACTACTCGAAGAGCATTTATTAAGGGAGTAACAATTTCCCTAAATTCACCTGCCGTATCATACAGCTCGGCAATATTAATAAATATTGTATTGAATTTCCCTATCTTTGACTTCATCAGCTCATCAAAAGCTGAATTATCCATTCCCATTTCTATACCCAAGTCCGTCTTTACGGCGGCAGAGCCAAGCCTTTTCCCGTCCCATTTTTCCATGAACGGATTCCGTTTCTGCACAAAAAGTATTTCACGCACAGTTTTGCTATTGCCGTCTTTGGTTTTGATCTTCATTCCTCCGGGCGCAAGTACGAGTATGGCATTGGGTTCATCAAATCCTGTCAGATAGTAAAAATTGTTATTCTGCTTGAACTTGTAGCTGGCATCGTAGGATTTATTACGCATTGAGTTAGACAGGATAAGCGCAACGGAGTTCTTGCCCAGCTTTTTCATTAATTGAGCGCGGCGAGACTTATGAAATGCTTTTTGAGCTTTATTCATTAATCGTCAAAGGTTTCTTTAAAAAGGGAAAACTCTTCGATAGGTATAGGATAGTCACCTGTAAAACAAGCGGTGCAGTACCCAGTCTTTTTATGGTTATAAGGCACTGATTCGAGCAATTTTTCGGTCGATAGGTAAGCAAGTTCATCTACACCGAGTTCTCTTCTAATAGCATCGATATCGCCGTGATGCTCATTGGCGATGAGCTCATCTTTTGACGGGAAGTCCATACCGTAGTAGCACGGTGAGATAATAGGCGGTGACGAGATCTTTAAATGTATCTCCCGTGGTTTGGCTTTTTTGATAAGATCTACCAGAAGTTTTGAAGTAGTTCCCCGGACAATGGAATCATCAACAACAACGAGCTTTCTGTCCTCGAGGACGCCTCTCACAATATTGAACTTAGTTTTAACCTTCATTTCTCTTTTGTCCTGTCCGGGCTGAATGAATGTTCTACCGACGTAGTGATTCCTAATCAAGCCGATCTCGATCTTTACATCATTGTTGGTTTTCTGTGATTCATCGAAGTAGCCGAGCGTAGCAGTATTGGATGAGTCGGGGACATTAATAATAGCTACTCTTTTTTCTTCGTTGTTTGTGTCATCATCCTTATGAGGAGCGGGGTGCTCCTCTGCCAGACTTTTACCAATATTCCTTCGGACTTTGTCAACTTTTTCGCCGAAAACGATGCTGTCGGGGCGTGAGAAATATATGTATTCAAATATACAATGTCTGTACTTGTCCACATTGCCGAAGTAAATAGATTTTTCCTGACCGGAATCTACTACTTCTTTGTCAATAATTATCATTTCGCCCGGCTCAACGTCTCTAATATACTCTGCTTCAATTATATCGAACGCGGTAGTCTCTGAGGCAAAGACATAACTGTCACCTAACCTGCCAAAGCTTAGCGGTCTAACCCCGTGCGGGTCACGCAGAGCAAAAAGTTTTTTATCAGTAAGAATGCAAATCGAGTAAGCGCCGGTAATATGCGAAAAGGCGTCGAATATCCTGTCCTCTATAGTTTCTTCAAAACTTTTTGCAATAAGATGCAGAATGACCTCGGTGTCAGTAGTGGTCTGGAATATCGTGCCTTCGTTTATAAGCCTGTTGCGTAAAGTCTTTGTATTGGTCAGATTTCCATTATGCGAGAGAGCAAGGTTACCATATTTATAATTTACTTTAAAGGGCTGGATATTTGTTTTACTATCAGACGCTCCGGTAGTGGAATACCTATTGTGACCTATCGCAGCTGTTCCCCGCAGATCCCTGGTTAATACCTTTGAATCCCTGAACACTCTCGTTACCAAACCGAGACCTTTTTTCATATTAAAAACATGCTTGTCCTTTTCGGGGATATATTCGGCAGTAACAATACCGCTGGCTTCCTGCCCCCTGTGCTGGAGCGCATGCAAACCATAATATGTCATTATAGCCGCTTCCGGGTGATTGAAAATGCCAAACACTCCACAGTTTGAGTGTATAGACTTGCTCTCCAGGAGCTTATATTCCTCTTTTATATCCTTTACAATTTTCAAGGTTTATACCGCCTTCACTTTAATATGGTTTGAAAATATCCAGGCTTTCCCGTTTACCCACACTTCAAGCCTGTAATTCCCTTCCTCGTCAGAATCCCAAATCGAATTAAAATCCGTCAATTCATCTACAACCTTACCATTTTTAATAAACTTTATTTTTGCCTTCTGCGGAACGTAAGTTTTGAATGTGATCTTCTTCCCGCCCTTCTTATCAAACAAGATCTCATCACCCATATTATAAATCTTTCCGTCATACTCAGCAATAAATCTGAATCCCTTTGCATCGCCGTGATAATAGTTGGCGATGAAACTTCTTCCTTCTCTGAGAGCGTCCAGAATAGCAGTTTTACTTTCCACCATGCTTTCGTTATCACCTCTTTTTAGCTCCTGATCAACAAAAACATGTGTACGAATAGACTTAAACAATATCTTATATGGAAATATCTCAAATTCGAATCCCATGACATTTTGTTTAAAAGCATGGGCATCAATACTTCCTATAGCCACCACTTTACGTTCCATGTTTTTTTCATCCCAAAGCTTAACAGCAGTTTCTTCCGGAGCAACGATGGATTTAAGAGGGTGAAGAAAGCGATTAAATTTGTTTTCATCCGTTAAGCCTTCCGTCCATTCGCTCATATGGTTCCATATCTCAATACCGTCATACTCGTCACAATCCCAATCCGTCCAGGGGTAAGGCGGATGGCTGGGAAATTTTTCCCTTTTTTCAAAAGGATGAGCAATAAATCCAAATCCCCCGGCTTCCTTAACATCGCGAACATATTCCGACGCTGTTTTAACACTGCCTGTATCGCCATCAGGTAATTTTTCAAAAGAGCCTTTAACTGTATCAGTGCCTAACGCTACATAATGATTCCTGTTCTTTCTGTCATTTACCTCATATCCAACTATGAGCAATGTATTATTATGCCACTTTTCATAACCCTCTTCCTTAGCTTTCATTGTATTGTGATCTGTAAGGATTATGAAATCAAGATCCACTTCGTTAGCGGCATTCACAATCTCCTCAACTGTTCCAGAACCGTCTGAGAAACGGGAGTGCATATGAATAGAACCAGAATACTCAAACATTAATACTATATTACCTTATAATTATTTTTATGAATGGTGCCCCCAGATAATATTAACAGTCCAGACTACAATAAATAAAACAAAAATACCCCACCCAAAAGTTCTGGGTTTTGTTATTTTAAATTTGTAGTTAAAGAGGCTTAGAATAAAAATAGCAGTTATAAATATAAAAGATAACGGATAAAAAATGACCGAAAACGGATTATAATAGATACCGCCAAGAAAGTTAAAATGCGAGATCTCAGCAAATCCTCTCGACATACCACACAGAGGGCAAGGTATTCCAAAGACTTTTTGAATCGTACATGTATTTGGTATCCGATGAAATATATTATTTCCATCAATAAGGTTTATTGCTGCTTCGATCGGAGTAATCTTAACGGCAACTAGTCCAACTAAAATAACACTTAAAACAATCAGCCTGATCTTCCAGGCGTCTGCCTTATTTGTTTTCTCAACCGATAACATCATTGTTTAAAGGCTGTTGTTTCTTTTTAAATATTGTTACGGCTAGCAACCCTCCAAGTGAACCGAACAAGGGATAAAGAACCAGATAAAGCACCAATGAAAAAATCGTCATAGTTGGTGAAAATCCATATTTATTTGTTTCATCGCTGAAATGGTCGATAACCTTATAAAACTCCGGACTAAGCGGGAATCCCAATTTTTCTAGATCATTAGCCATTTCGGTAAACATATTCCCCGAAGAAAACAACTGATAGAGTAAGATAACACCAGTATATATAATAGCAGTTATAATCCCGGCAAGGATCCCAATCATCACACCATCTTTGTAATTGATGACCATGCCAACTCTCGAAAGGTCCTTGTAATAAATATATGTACCGACAAAGGCTCCTAATATTATCCCCGCACAGCATGCTGCATTAATAAGACTAACAATTGGGGTAATGGAAACAAATGTCATCAAGCCGGCGGCTATCAGTACAGGTTTTAATTTATTGGGGCTGGTGTTCATTCCTGGCTTTGTTTTTCATATTAAATTTCACAAAAGAATATATCTCGTGAAAAAAATTAATAAATCCCGGGACGAGATAAAAAACGAGAACAAATCCCAGTATAACTCCGGTTATCGATCTAGTTAAATGCGTATTTTTAAGGATACCAAAAATGTCAAGCATTGCGTCGGCAAACATAAGGGCGGCGGCTCCGAGAAGGAACCAAACCGACGGCAAGGTAACATCTGATACTTTTTTAACAAATGGGTATATGACTATTCCCAAAAGAAAAGAAAAGTACAACGAAGAACACCTCGAACAAACCGCAAGCTTATTACCAAAAATGAAAAAAGATCTTGCATCGTCCTGATGACAAACGGGAGAATAGAACCAATAAACAAACCCAGAAATATTACGATACGCACCACCCATTTGTGCAAATAATGGAGCAAGAACTATCATCAGACACCAAATTAGCGTCGATATTAAAATAACAAGATATACAGAGCTTGAAAATTCAATGCTTATACGGTTCGTATCCATTCATTGTAAAAGTGCTTTAAGTTAACTAATTTTAATAAATTATGAAGTATATTTAAGTTCTTTCTGAAATTTGTTAATTAATTGTAAAATTAGTAATGAATTAGTGAACTCTTTTGCAAATTTATTGATTGATTTTGTATAGAGAGTTTTGCATATTCGCAAAAATGTATAGTTAAAATCTTGTTAATTGCTAATAAAACCCGTTCTAATGAAAATCAACATCACTTCACGCCATTTCAAGGCAAACGACACACTTCAGGAATACGTTAAGGGAAAATTAGAGGATCTATCAAAGTATGATGAAGCAATCCTTCATGCAGATGTGATATTATCTTTTGAGGATTCAGCGAACAGCGTCCAAAGGTGTGAAATCATACTAAAGCTAAGGGACAAAACCCTAACTGCAAAAGAGGATTCAGATGACTTTAATAAATCCGTAGATATGGCAGTAGAAAAGATAGAGACCCAGGTACACAAATACAAAGATAAACATAAAACCGAAAAGTATTCGGATAAAGACGTTTATAAAACAATTTAACTAATAGTTAATTGAGCGACAGATTTAAGAATCTTAAGGAGATAAAGAAAGATTCAATAAGTGTAGATTTCTTTTACAATGAGTGCAAAGACAGGTTTAAGATAGAGAAAGTTACGTCAAAGGAAATCAATCCTGAAAAACTTATAGTAGAAAAAGATATCCACAGACCCGGTCTTGCTCTGGCTCAATATTACGGAGTTTTTACATTTAGAAAAGTTCAAGTATTTGGAAATACTGAAATAAAATTTATCGAGGATCTTCCCGAAGCTAATAGGCTAGATGTACTAAAGAAATATTTTTCTTACGATATTCCCTGTATAATAATTACTAATGACAATCCTATTCCGGAAGACCTGCTCATAATGGCAGAGGAAAGAGATATCCCTGTATTCAGGACACCACACCCTACAACAAAAATAGCGTACTTTATTAGTGATTTTCTAGATGATCAGTTTTCACCGCAGGCAGTCATACACGGTTCATTTGTCGATGTGTATGGTGTTGGTGTGCTTATAGTCGGTAAATCTGGAATAGGTAAAAGTGAAGTTGCTCTTGATCTGATAGAGAGAGGGCACCGGCTGGTAGCAGATGATGTAATCATTGTTTCCAAAAAGCAGGAAAGCATTTTAATAGGCTCTGGTACGTCACTTGTTAAGCACTTTATGGAAATACGGGGACTTGGAATAGTCGATGTAAAATCTATGTTCGGCATAAGATCTATCCGATTCCAAAAGAGAGTTGAAGTGATAATCGAACTCGATCTTTGGGATCCATCTAAAGAGTATGAAAGGACCGGACTGAATGCTATTCTGACGAATATACTGGACATAGAGGTAGAACTTATTAAACTCCCTATATTCCCAGGAAAGAATATAACAGTAATTGCTGAGGTCATTGCGTTAAACTATCTGTGTAAGCATTACGGGTATGATCCCGCAAAGGAATTACAAAGAAGGCTTTCCGATAAAATAAAATCAAATACTGAAGAAAGCAACAATTTGGGAAAAATACTCGAAAGAAATATAGAATACTTCGAGCACGATTTTGAATAAAAATAAACCATAAATAAAATCAAGGATTTGTCATGAAAAAGAAATTTTTGGTATTAGCTATTTTTGCACTCGCCCTAACTTTCATGTTTTCTTCTTGCGGAAGACAAAAAAATGAAGAAAGTAAAAATACTGAAACCAATAATATTGAGACACCCCTTATGCCTCCTGATATCGATGGGGCTGTTTCGGGTGACTGGGTCATACAGCAGGAGCTTGCTGACGCAGAAAAGCTGAACCCACTGGTTTCAAACGATGCAACCGCAACGGAAATCGATAATTACATTTTCGATGGACTTCTGGATGTGAACAGGGAGACCTATGAGCTATATCCCGTGCTCGCAAAGACGCTCCCTGAAGTTAGCGAAGATAAGTTAATCTACACATTCGATCTTAAGGAAAATGTTAAATTTTCCGATGGCCATCCGATGACGGGTGAAGATATTATTTTCAGTCTTAAAATAATTAAGAATCCCTTTACCGATGCCCAAGCATTAAGGAACTACTATATTGATATGAAAAAGGCTGAACTTGTTGACGGCAATCCATATAAAATAAGGTTTACTATGGCTAAACCTTACTTCAAGACTGATTACTCATTTACAGATTTAAAGGCAGTACCAAAGCATCTTCTAAATAAAGACGGACTTGCTGATAAGTTTACCTTTGAGGATCTGGAACAAGCCTCAACAAATCCAGACCCAAAGAAATTTGCCGATATGCAGAATTTTGCGGATTTCATAAATTCACAAGAAGTATCACGTGACCCAAAATATGTAGTTGGCACCGGTCCTTACAAACTCGAAAGCTGGGTTACAGGACAGTCAATTACTTTAGTGAGAAACGAAAACTATTGGGATAAGGAAAACATACCTCAATACCCCAATAAACTAATATTCAAAACTATACAAGATCCCACAGCAGCTTTGACAGCTCTGAAAAATGGTGAAATAGATAATATGAATATTTTTAAGGTAGAAGATTTTGTTGAAGGACTTAAAACACCTGAACAGTATGGGCTAAGAAAGAGTCTTGTCGGAAGACCAACATATGCATATCTTGCATGGAACGAAAAAAGTCCTTTATTTTCAGATAAAAAAGTACGTCTTGCCCTTGGACATCTCATCGACAGACAAGCTATTATCGACAAACTATTATACGGGCTGGCTGTTCCTATCCAATCTCACATATATTATAAAAGTGATGATCTAAATAAAAACCTCACGCCAATAGACTATGATCTAGAAAAGGCAAAGCAACTTCTCAAAGAAGCTGGTTGGGAGGATACTAATGGTGACGGCATCCTGGACAAAATGATCGACGGAAAGAGGGTAGATTTTAAATTTACCTTTATGAACAATCAGAACGCTCAAAGAAAGCAGGTATTGCTGGTAGTAATAGATGCGCTTAAAAAAGCTGGTATAGAGGCTGACATTCAGGATTACGAATGGTCGGTATTTCTCGATAAGCAGTCAAAACATCAATATGATGCAACATATGGAGGATGGGTTCTCGGAGACGGCCCATCCGATCCTTACCAGATATTTCACTCATCTCAGGCAAATGATGAAGGAAGCAATTACATATCCTATAACAATCCAGAAAGCGATAAGATAATCGAGCAGATAAGGGTTGAATTTGATCCTGTAAAAAGGAAAGATCTGATAATGAAATGGCAAGAAATCATTTACGAAGATCAGCCTTATACATTTCTCTGGTCACCAGTGGGAAAGTATGCAACAAGCGAAAGGTACAGAAATACCAGATGGTACGCTCACTCATATCCGAATAGAAGTAACGAATGGTGGACGAGTTCTGCAGATCAAAAATATAAAGAGTAATTCTATAATTTTCAAATAAACTCCTAGAATGGGTACATATGTTTTAAAAAGAGTCCTATTATTTATCCCAACTTTTATAGTAATTACTATAATAACATTTTTGATATGCCGTCTTGCACCGGGTGACCCTGTGGAGATGAAGGTTGGCGGTAATACCCAGGAAGGTATGTCTGCCAACAATAAGAATGTAATAAACGAACAAGCAAAGAAATTTTACAAAGAGAAATTTGGCCTTGATAAGCCTCTCCCAATGCAATATTTCATCTGGATGGGAAATATGATGACGGGCGATTTTGGCAAGTCATTTAAAGATGACAGACCGGTATTAGATAAGATAGTAGAGCGATTACCTATTTCAATCGCACTTCAACTGAGTTCATTTATACTTATTTATTCGATAGCAATCCCGATCGGAATATTCAGCGCCGTAAAACAAAATTCATTCTGGGACAAAGCTTCGACGGTTATATTATTTATTCTTTATTCGCTTCCAAATTTTTGGGTAGCAACACTTGCAATCGTATTCCTGGCAAACTCAGAATACATAAAAATATTTCCGACCTCTGGTATACAGTCGCTCACCTATAACTACATGAGCACATTCGGACAGATATGGGACAGGATTTGGCATTTCATTCTCCCCGTCACAATCCTAAGCCTGGGAAGCTTTGCCTTTCTTTCTAAACAAATGAGAAGTTCAATGCTTGAGGTAATAAGACAAGATTATATAAGAACGGCAAAGGCAAAAGGACTTTCGGACAGGAAAGTGGTTTACAAACACGCTCTTAGGAATTCATTGATCCCAATACTTACCATTCTCGCAGGTATTTTACCTGCCATGGTAGGCGGCAGTTTTATTATTGAAACTATCTTTTCCATTCCAGGCATTGGACAGCTTGGAATCCAGGCAATCTATGACAGGGATTATCCCCTGATAATGGCACTACTGGCAATTGTATCGGTTTTGACAGTAATAGGAGTGCTAATTGCCGACATTCTTTATGCTGTCGTCGATCCTAGAATTGCATTTAGTAAGAAAACCTCATAAAGCAAAACTACAAATGCCGGATATAAATAATATAGGAACAGAAGAAAACACAATTATTCCAGCTTCCGAAAAAGAAGCGCTTGCAAAGAAGAAAGAGGAATTTCATAAACAAGAGCAATCGGGTGATTCCTATACACAGCTTGTCAAAAAGCAATTTAAAAAGAATAAACTCGCCGTAGCATCCGTTTACCTTGTATTCTTTTTGGTCCTTGTAGCTATATTCGCCGATTTTCTTGCGTATGAAAAACCTTTGTACGTTGTTTACAAAGGTGAGACCTATCTCCCTGTATTCAAGGATTATATGGTCGATCTAGGGCTATCAAAATGGGAACCTCCAGATCTTTACAACATTGACTGGAAAGAACTGGACGATGCTGGTAAGCTTGAATCCGTGGTATGGGCGCCGGTACCTTATGGACCTAACGAGATAAACCTTACTACAAGGCTTCTCAGTCCGGGTGGTGACCACTACCTTGGAACTGATGCAATAGGCAGGGATCTACTTGCTGGATTGATACACGGTTCAAGAATTTCACTCTCGGTAGGTTTCGTGGCTGCGGGAATTGCTGTTTTGATCGGTGTGATCCTAGGTTCATTTGCAGGATATTACGGTGGGAAAGTAGATCTTATAATCTCAAGGTTTATTGAAATAATGCTGAACTTCCCTACCTTTTTCTTAATAATAGTAATAGTAGCGATATATGGTTCAAGTATATGGTTTGTAATGCTTGCCATAGGTTTCACAACATGGACAACTGAGGCAAGACTAATCCGAGGAGAGATATTGAAAGTTCGTAATATGGAATATATACTGGCAGCAAACTCTGTTGGACTGCCAAACGGACGCATAATCTTTAGACACGTTCTCCCAAATTCAATTGCACCGGTACTTGTATCAGGGGCATTTGCTATAGCGGGTGCAATTATCCTAGAAGCAGGACTTAGCTTTCTTGGAGTAGGTGTCAGTGCAACAACGGTAACCTGGGGCTCCCTAGTAAATGAGGGAAGGGTATCTACCAATGCATGGTGGCTCGCGATATTTCCCGGTTTAATGATATTTATTGCAGTAGTTTCATATAATCTGATTGGAGAAGGTTTAAGAGACGCATTAGACCCAAGATTAAAAGATTGACAAATAAGGGAACTTATTTTATATTGTTGTTTTTAAAAAGAGAAAAACATTAAATTTATTTCCTGAGGAGGAAAAACTAAATGGTTTGGACGTTGGAACTGGCATCATTTTTGGACGATGCGCCATGGCCTGCTAATAGAGATGAGTTAATTGATTATGCGGTTAGAACAGGTGCTCCAAAAGAAGTTATAGAAAACCTTATGGAGCTCGAAGATTCAGATGAACCATATGAAAGTATAGAGGAAATCTGGCTTGATTATCCTACCGATGAGGACTTTTTTTACGACGAGGAAAGCAAGGATTTCTAATTCTTTAGCAAAATAAAATTATCGAGACTCAATAGTATATCTCTATTGGGTCTTATTTTTTATAAATTTGCAGTAAAATGTTAATAACCGAAGAATGAAGCCGCTTTTACTTATTAAATTACTTTTTTTAAATTTCATTATTTGCGGCATTTCATTTGCTCAGGATGAACCACCCGAAGAGACTCAACCCTGGGAAGTATCTGACGTTAAATTTTCATTTCTTAAAACCCAGTCCTTTAAATCCGAACAATTAGATGCAATTATCTCTGCATCATCCGGGACAGATCTAAATATTAATACGGTTATCAATGATATGATAACTCTAAAAAAGTTTTATTTCGATAACGGATATTTCAATGCCATTGTCGATTCGGCTCTTAACTATAATACTGAAGATCACGAGGTAGTAATAGTATATACCATAATAGAAAATGAGCAAAGCCATTATAATGAGATCTTATACGAAGGGCTGGATTCACTACCTCAAAATTTAACGGATTCTATATATATTCCCGGACTAGGAAAGCGCCAGATGCTAATATCTCCGGGAAAATCCTATTCGCGGGCTGATATAAATCTAGAGATAGCAAGAATACTCACACTCCTGCAAAACAACGGATATGCATTCGCAAAAAAAAATGAAGTAAAGGTAATTAATATATTTTCAACCAATCCAAATCTGAAAAATACGGTCGATATCAGGATATATTTCTCGACCGGAACATTATCTCGCTTCGGTAAAACAAATATAAAGTTAACAGGCAACCGTTACGGGATAACACCCGATTATATAAGACGAAACTTTGATTTCAAAGAAGGAGAGATATATTCGAAAAGAAAAGTAGAGTCTACTACAAAAAAGATACTCTCCAATGCAATAATAGAATCCAGTACGTTTAATTTTGACTCAACTACTGACTCTACAAGCGGCATAGTCGATCTTGTACTAAACGTAAGTATTAGGAACAAATATGAACTTACCCCGGAAATTGTCGGTTACGAAATAGAAAACCGGTTCTACGGTGGTTTGGGTCTAAGCTTTTATGACAGATTCTTCCTCCATGGAAGCCGTGTCTTTAATGCTTCAGTAAGAGGTTTGGTACATGACATTCGCTATAACCGGATTGAAAACATTGTACAGGTTTCCGAATCGTATCTCTTTGGAAATCCAAATCTAGCAGGGAACTTAAGACTTGGACTTACCTTTCTAAACATAGACAGCGCAGGAGGATATGAAATATCAGCTAAGGCAAGCGTTTCCTATGACCTCCCCTCATTTACTTACATTAATAAATTAATCTTTTCATCAGACATCTTAAGTGATCATATAAGAGTTGATTTTACAGATACAACAAACACAACCTATAAACTTAAAATTAACAGTTTTTTATCTTCCTTAGCAGTATCAGCAATTCACTACGGAATAGACGACCCTGTATTTCCAACCAAAGGATTCAATCAAACTTTTACTGCTCAAGAGGGAGGATTGCTAGGTCAATTACTTCAAAATATCCTTAGCATTAATGTTTTCAAATTTGTAAAAAATACAGTTTCGAATAAAATATTTTTTAACTTTTCAGATGATGTGCGATCCAAGTCAGTTCTTGGTGTTAAATTTAACCTTGGTGTAATATTTGAAACTGGTGATAATGATATTGTGATTGATACAACTGAAACTGAGGCTAACCTGATTATACCTTACGCGCCAGAAGACCTTAAATTTACAGCGGGCGGAGGAATAAATAACCGGGGCTGGCGAGCTCAGACATTAGGGTTTGTTACAAGTCAATCTGAAGGTGGTAACTTTTCTATCGATGGTATGTTTGAGCAAAGATTTCGACCATTTATTAACTCATCAAATACCATAATAAAGGATCTTGGATTTGTTTGTTTTCTTGATTATGGGAATGTGTGGGAAAATGTAAGTGATTTCAGACTCGATCAGATAGCAATGTCGACCGGATTTGGAATCAGGTATTATACGATAATAGGAGCAATAAGGCTCGATCTTGGACTTAAGCTGTATGATCCTAATCCGGGTCATGTCGGTGTAACAAATTGGATATGGCAGACCGGGGCTAATCTTAATGACAAGTATACTATACAATTCGGAATTGGCAATACATTTTAATTAATAAGGTATGTTCGAAAACATTGTTGGGCAGGAACGTGTAAAAAGGATCCTTACGAGTATTCATAAGAGCGAAAGGCTGGCTCATGCTTATATTTTTTATGGAAAGGAAGGCACCGGCAAGGATGCAGCCGCTATAGAGTTTGCCCGATTAGTAAACAATGAATCCCCCGACACCAATATGTTCCGGACTGAGAGCATTAATTTTATAACTGCTCTTCCTTCAGGCAATGATTCAGATGAAAATGAAGACCCATTACTTAGTCTAGACCCAAAAGATTTCGATCTGTACAGGGAGGAAATAGGCAAGAAATCAGCAGACCCATACTATAAGATATCCATCCCCAGAGCAAATAATATAAGAATAAACAGTATCCGTTATGTAAAGAAGAATATCTACCTAACAGGCAGAGAAGGGAAGAAAAAAATATATATATTTTCCGAAGCGGATAAAATGAGCCCGCAAAGCGCTAATGCTCTATTAAAGATCCTTGAGGAACCGCCAAGAAATTCATTACTAATACTCACAACTTCACGTTTAAATTCTTTGCCTCCAACTATAATAGGCAGGTGTCAGTGTATTAAGTTTGACGATATTCCACCCAATGAGATTGTAAAATACATAGTAGAAACTTATAACGACGTTTCTGAAGAGGAAGCACTTCTGTATGCAAATCTATCGGAAGGAAGTATATCGGTTTGCAACTCCATATTAGAAAACAATACACTGGAGCTGAGAGAAAAAGTATTATCAGTGTTATTGTCTCTTCTGGCAGGGAAGACTCTGGAGCTTTCCGATGAGATCAGCTCAGTAACAGCTATTAAAGATAAGGAATTGTTTAAAAACTTCCTGGCAATAATGCTATTATGGTTTAGAGATCTGTCACTGGAAAGAAATTCAAATGAAAAATTTATAGTGAATATGGATAAGTTAGACCGTATAAAGAAATTCAATTCTAAATTCGCATTTGATTACTATGAAGTTGTATTATCAATAGAAAATGCGATTCGTGAGATAGATATGAATATAAATAAGGAACTTATTATGTATAATCTGTGCTATACACTAAAATCACGGATAAAGCTAAAAGGTTAAGAAGACATTATCTACACTCCACGTACCCCTCACCTTAAGATCAGTAGAATAAACTATAAATCTTTCCGCAGGTTTAAATGGTTTTAATTCTCCTCCAAAGTATCTTCCATCATCATCTTTATCTATAAATGCGAACATCGTATATATGCCCTCGGCAACAGATGGGAAATTAAAATTGGCATTACCGTTCACTCTGGTAAAATAATTAATAAATTTATTATTATTGTTATACAGTCTAACAACGACCTGATTCCCCGCCTCAGGCACACCTTTAACATTCCCGTTCACCTTTCCTATCGAACTCTGATCTAATATTTTGAATACCAATCTATAAAAGTATTTTAAAGAAGTATTCTCCAGATCGAAGTCTATCTGCACAGTAGAACCAAAACGAAATTTATCTACAAAGAACATCTCGAAAAGTGAATCATTCAACCAATTAAAGACAGGTTTGTAGATCTCTCCCGAAGCGGTGTCTTTTACTAATACACTACCGGTTATTTCGCTCCGAGTAAGCTTGTTGTTCGGTAAATAAAAATAAAATGTGTAATCGGGCGGTATTTCACTTTTACTGCTAGAAATAGATGTATAAATATACTTTGCGGTGTCTGGTGTAAGCAAACTGAGGAAATCTGCGCTCCCGATTTCAGGAGCGAACTCTTCCATAAGGAAATCCACGCCTTTCACCTCATCTAGGTCGCTTACGACATAATCAGCTGAAGTCATATATATGTCATCAAATTCGCCATTAAACAGAAGATTCCTGTCATCATCCTTCAAAGCAAAAAGTCGATATTTACCGTCCGGCAGATTCAGAAATGAATATTCCCCATTGGTATTAACTTGCGAAATGAAGTCCGCGATCTGTGTTTTCGGATCCGGTTCGTCAGAGCCATGCAATTTATAAGCTAATATTACTACACCAGCGTATTCTTCAGAATAAACTTTCCCGAATAATTTTCCTTTATCAATAACGGGTCCTGTGGAAAATGCAAACTGTATGGGTTCATTAAGCTTATTTCCCCTTCGTACATCCTTTAACTCTTTTCCAATATAAACAGTATAGGTCTTATTCGCCTCCAGACCGTCAGTAAAAACAATTTCTACGTCCTTACCACCATAGTTAATCTCGATATCCGATTTAGGTTTTGGAGAAATAAATAATGCATCTTGAAAACTCCTCCTGTCAATATACTCATCAAACTCAATTCTTATAGAGTTACCCGAAAAATTAACCGAATTAGGCTTGGGAGAGATATTTATTACAACCGGAGGAGTGGTGTCCTCATCACCTCCCGGAGGAGGTAATTCATTTGCACATGAATAAAGCAATGAAGAAAGGATAATTAATATTGCTGGGATTATATTACGTTTATGCAAACTTATAGATTATTGTTTGTAAATATTGAAACGCAGAATAACTTTTGTTCCTGAGCCGGGACTGCTTTCATAAGAAATCTTTGCTTTCATATCATCTATGGATTTCTTTGAAATAGCCAACCCCAAGCCCATACCTGATGACTTTGTAGAAAAATTAGGTTCAAAAAGATTTTCCAAAACGTTTTTGTCCATACCAATACCATTATCCTCTATTTCAAAATAAATATGATTCTTCTTTAAATATGAAACTACACTAATCATTCCATCACCCTCTATTGCCTGCACGGAATTCTTTATTATATTCTGGAATACTCTATTCATTTCTTCCCTATCCGCGAGAACCTTTGGAATATGCTGATCTAATTCGGTATTAAACTTAATATTTGGATGATTTTTATATAATGATATTACTTCCATCATAATTTTGTTTAAGTCGAGAGGCTGATAATTTCTTCTCGGAAGCTTTGCGAAATTTGAAAACTCGGTAGCTATTCTATTTAACTTATCAATCTCGTTAATGATAAGCATTTTTGTTTTTTCCAAAACCACTGGAAATTCACTTTTACCGTTGTCTTTGTAAACATTAACCAAATGCTGGATAGATAACTTCATCGGTGTAAGCGGATTTTTGATCTCATGCGCAACTCTTCGGGCTATATCACGCCATGCGGCTTCCCTTTCAGCCTTTTTGAGCTCCCGCTTGGAACGTTCCAATTCTTTAGTCATCTTATTAAAAGAAACAACAAGTCCCTGCAACTCGTCTTTGGACGATATTTTCAATTGTATACCGCTTTGCCCTCTGGAAAGCTTCTCAGTTGCCTTTTGCAATTCTAGAATAGGTTTTGAAATTCTATCTGTCAGGAAGCTCACAAGTATGAGTGAAATAATTATTACAATAAAATATATACCAAATATAAACGTAAGAGTCTCAGTTAATTCTTCATTTATTTCACTTTGCTTATAAACAAGCTGTGATGATATAATTCCAACAATATTATTCTTTGGATCTTTGTATGGTTTATAAGCAACAAGATACGAGATCGTACCCTGGTTCTGAGTTTTCAGAAAGAGGTCTTTATTAAGGAAATTAATATTATAATTTGCCTCAGCATCAACTCGAGTATCAAGCAAATCGGACTTATAAAGCTCCTCATTAGTCGTCGATATCAATTTATTCTTAATGTATAAATTAAAATTCTTATCGGTCCTGGACAGATTGCCCTTTAAGAAATCGCGCTGCAATAAACGCAGACTATCCGGATCTGACACAGTTTCATCGATTATTTGTTTCCCTTTGAGGCTCTCCGAGAGAATGTTCAGATCGGATATAATTTGATTTTGTAAGTTGGAATCATTCTTACTAATTATAAATCCTCTTGTGTAGATCGCCAGCAGGATTATAGGGATAACCGAGACAAGGAAAAATGAAAAGAAAAGCTTCTCGCGGAAATTGAGCCAGAATCTTCTATGTTTAACTATGTAGTAAATACCAAACCCAAGATAAAGAACTACATAAACAAACACAGAAAATATGATAAACTTTAGGTAATAGAATACTGTAACACGTAAATCATCCCTCTTCAAACTAATTGAATATATCCTTTCATATATACCTTCTTCATTATTACCCGTCTCAGCCATTATATAATAGGATCTGTATTTTTCATTATTAAAATTCTCGATACGCCATTCAGAATTATTCTCGCTGTTCTTTATGTATTCCTTGAAAATATTAAGAGAACTAAGTCCGCTGACCGCAAGGTCCTTATTAGTAGTACTCGCAACCTTACCATTTATATACTCTGTGAATACAGGTCTTGAGATTAGCTTGTCGAGGAGATTATCCTTTGTATAACTTTTGAATATATCCAGCGATGATTGAAGAAGGAAATTCCTGGATTCGTAGCTAATTCCGATAACCAGATAACCGATCACTCTTGCAAATCGGGTATTTCTGAGATCAAGTTTTTGGATCGGAACTATTCCGACGAAGAACTTACTTAGATCATCTTTTAAAACAGCAATATTATCATAAATAAAAGGTTCATTTCCTTCATCTTTTGAATATTCTTCCTCTTCTTCAAATTCTCCCTCATTCTCCGTAGACAGACTGTCAAGTGACTGCTTCTCATAATGCATAATCTCGCCGGGACGGACAATATATCCCTTATCGAAGAAATTTATTTTTAAAAAAGAAAGAACCGAGTCAGTATTTAGTTTTGACTCATTAATATTAAAATCACTTACAACATCTTTATTGGTATCAAGTACAATCACGGTTGAATTAAAGTTTTCAGTATTGAGCTTACTGTCAGCCCAAAGATAAAATGCCAGTCTCGGAAGTTTATTCTTATCCCTTATATTATCCTCAATCTCTCTATTCTCGGATAGAGTAACCAACTCTGAATTAAGGGTAAAATTAATTCGCTCTTCCTGATTCTCAGACAGTTTATCACCCAAAATCTCTACAAACTTAGTCTCCTGCGAGGTTATATTATCGAGAGTTATAATCGGAATGGTTATGATACATAGCAGGAGTATGAATGACAAATTTTTTAGACTGTAGAAACTATAAGTTATATCTTTCTGCGACATCCTGGTAACATAGTATCCGAAGGCAAAGACAAGTATAATGATGGCAACTCTGTACCAATAGGATACTCCGAAGTCAAACTCAAATGTCTCAAGAATTTGATTTACAACAAGAAAGATACAGAGATACACAAAAGGTATAAAATGTGAAAATCTTTTACCGGCTAGGATACCATTTACCCGAAAAATGAGATGCAGAATTATGGAAATAGTTAGTACATAGAAACTGAATGACAGTATAAGTAATACAAGCTGTAATGAAAATAATTCAAGACTAGGAATGATCCTGCTATTATCAAGGAATTTCAAATTTGAATCGAATATAATACTCTGAATAACTGCGCCAAAGATCTTGAAGAGAGCGAAAAAAGAAACTAATAATAAGATAAATTTTAAAATGAAGGAAACCCATCGTAATTTTTCTTTACTATCAGTAATCTCTTTAAGAGTAGTTTTGTAATTATTATATGCTATAGAAACTGCATAAACAGAATATACAAGCAACAATAACGAAGTAACAATTAATTCACCGATTGATTTAACAATTCCAAAACCAAACTTGGAGGCATAATAATCAGGAGAAAATATCTCGCTGTCAAAAGTGCTTGATGGAAAACCAAACTGGAGCCACAAATACCTAATCAAAATCAAGAATAGAGCGAAGAGAATAAGTTTTGTCAATCCTGAAGCAGTAAAATCGAGAAACCGGATGAAGAGGAAAATCATTATTATGGATAAAACAAATATCAGCCCGGATGATATTCTTTCTGCTGTAACCGCTAATTCTCTAGAGTGGGTTATCTTGTCATATTTTGGGATCAGAATCTTCCCTATGAGTGTTTTTTGCACTCCGTAAAGATCCACTTCCGAATTTTCCTGCATACTGAGAGAATCAACAAAAAGGTACCCTGTAATTGTATTTGCGGGTATGACTTCTACCTGCACATTGAGCTTTTCTTCAATATCACTGGTTAGTCCCGACCTCTGGAAAAAACGGTTTCGTATCTGATACTGTATATCAACTAAAGCCGCCGTAAGCACAACCCCTACTACCCTTCCTTCATCAGGTTCACGTACAGGACTATATACAATAAGATATGTATAGAAACCAACTTCTTTGACAACAGAAAGTTTTTGTCCTTTAAGTGCCTTTTGCAGTATAACATAATCGGGTCTAAGCTGACGCCCTTCATAAGCAACTAGTTCCAATCTCGAATTGTAAACCTCTACATTATACGAAGATCCTATATTTAGATTTTCTATCTCTTCGAAAACTTTTTTAGTCTCGTTTCTCGTTAAGCTTTGCCTTAAAGACTTATTCCAGGTGATGTTGTCGGATATAGATTCGAGGGTTTGCTGATATGAAGTGAAGAGGGAGGATACCGTTTGTATCTCTAAATCTGTCTTTTCTTTATAAATATCCTGCCAATCATTGTCGAGCCGGTTTTCCATAAAATCGGACGCCACATCAATTAGCAAAATCCATCCAATAATGGCAACCGAAATTATTACAAGGATCTTAGCCCGGCTGTCAAAGAGAGATTCTATTTTTTGCATATTAAAGATTCTCACGCCGTGACAAGCTCCTAATTTATATTAACCTGATCAATCAACCATTTCTTGCCCTTATATTTCAACGAGACTGATACTTTGAGCTTTCGTTTACCCATTCCAACATTATAATTACACGATCCTAATGCAAATGCGTATTTCGTTTTTCTGTGGGACATCGAGTAACTGAAAGCATATGGTTTAAAATAATCGAGATAATCCAGAATTATTAATTCAGCCTGATCTGAGCTGTAATATCCCCTGTCTTTACTAATAATATTCAAATATACTTCAGTATCGAAGTAGAGGTTAATGAAGTTTATATTCCTGTTATTAAGTCCCTTTAATATATCCTCGAAAGCTTTTTTGCATAGGAAATACTTAATTCTTACCTTTTCATCCCGGTATTTCTTATCCTGCCACCAGTCGTCATTTTGCGCCTGAAGAGGTCCCAAAAATGAAGAAATAAATAAAAATATCAACAAAATCCTTAAATGCACCTGTGAATCCTAAATTAGAGTTTTGTTTTAAATTAAATAAATTAGGCTCATTAATCAATTTATATAAAGTGTTTAAGGGCAATTTGTTCCCATGAAAGTAGGGTGCCCGTTGCGCACTGCTTACGGCAGTGCTGGTCAGGCGGAGCCGGACTATGACCTGCGGTCATGCAACGGGCACCTTTGGTTTACCTATGAATTTTACATTGAATAAAATCTGCTAAAATAGTAAGTTTGTTGTTTCCATGTAATGGGAATCTGCCGGGGTAGCTCAGCTGGTTAGAGCGTCGGAATCATAATCCGTAGGTCGGGGGTTCAAGTCCCTCTCCCGGTACAAATCAAACGTTTTAGAATACCTAAGTCCTGCAAAATATAACTTGATAGTATAAGTTTTTCTCACTAACTTGGAAACTGAAAAAACCAATATAGTTTCCCAAGTCCAAGTGAGCGAAGTAGAAGCACCCCAAATAGATCAAGAAAGAAATCGAATTCTGAATTACGCAATTAGCAAATTTCATGCGGAGGGATTTTATAAAACCAGTATGGATGAGATTGCGCGCGATCTTCAGATGAGCAAGAAAACAATTTATAAATATTTCCAATCCAAAGAGATCTTGCTGGAGGCTGTCGCGGGTTGGTTAATGAGTGAATCTAAAGATCACATAGATTCTATTTTATCTTCAAAGGAAAGTGTAGTTGTTAAGTTCACTAAGATTATTAATATCTACAATAGTAAAGTTCTTAAGTGCAGTGATAAATGGTTTACTGATTTGCAAATACACGCACCAAGACTATGGCAAAAGATTGATGAGTTTAGGACAAATAGAATCTACCAGGTATTATCCGAGCTCATTGATGAGGGAAAAAATGAAGGACTCGTAGATAAAGAAATCCCAACATGTGTAATTGTTTCAACGTACAATTCAAGCATGAGATCCATGATTAATTATAAATTCCTATACGAAAATGACATCTCTGTTAATGATGCTGTGAATCATGGTATGCAATTACTACTTAATGGAATTCTCACCAAAAAAGGAAGACAGCAATTCGCCCTAAACAAAATTAATTTAGAACAAACGGTCAGAGAGTACTATAAATTTGACACGTAAAAATTTTACATTTATTTGATGAAAAAATTACAGGCTCCTATCGTTTTAATACTTCTCTTGGTTACTTTTACAATAGAGTCATATGCCCAAAAGGTAATTACACTCAAAGAAGCTATTTCATTAGCTCAGGATAATAACACCGACCTGGCGAATGCAAAACTCGACCTGCTGATTGCGCAAACGCAAGTATCTCAAGCATATTCAGAGAATTTACTTCCTACATTAAAGCTCACTTCGAGCTATACCAGAACTTTTCTAAAGCCGGTCATCAACATTTTTGGTGAAAATATTGAATTTGGAAGTGATAATTCCATTTCAAACAAGATCACACTTGCTGAACCTATTCCTGTGCTAGGAACTCCGGTATTTCAGGGAATCAGAATAGCAGAATATTACGAGAAGCTTAACGAAGAAAATTTGAATTCTGTAAGCAGTAATGTAATTCAACAGGTAACTGCAGCATATTATAACGTGCTTTTTTCCAAAGAAGTACTGGAAGTGAATATGGAAGCTATGCAAAATGCCAGTGATAACTATAAAGTAGTCGAGGCACAATACAATGGCGGTATTGCAACGGAATTTGATTTTTTGAGGGCAAAAGTAAACATGGAGAATATAGCTCCTTCAATTGATGCAGCTGAAACAAATCTTAAAGTCAGTAAACTAAATCTGCAACAACTGATCGGGATGGATGGAACTCAGTCAATAGACGTTGTTGGGAATCTTATCTATGACAGCACTGAGGTTTACGGAAGTACTGACAGCCTTATAAATAACATAGTAATGAACAACGTCGCTGTAAGACAGCTCCAAATATCTAACAAGATCAACCAGGAGCTGATATCAGTACAGGAAAAATCATATCTTCCGGAACTTGCAGTGTTTGGACTATATGAGCTGACCTCGAGTGAAAATGACAATACCAGAATTGGAGATTATCAATTTTTCAATTCCCTTAGCGGAGGAATAAGCTTATCCTGGGACCTGAATTTATTCAGAAATTCATATGAGGTCCAGATCAAAGAGATCCAGGCAAGACAGACATTGGAAACACTTCAGGACACTAAAAGAAAATTAAGGACACAAGCAGTAAGTGTAATTTTAAATATGGATGATGCCAAGCAAAGAATTATTACTCAAAAAGAAAATGTAAAACTTGCCGAGAGAAGTCTTCAGCTGGCCAATTACAGCTTTATAGACGGAGTAGCAACACAGATAGATGTTTTGAATAGTGAGCTAACGTTAAGCCAGACAAAATTGAATTACCTGCAGGCAATATACGATTACTTGATCGCAAAATCACAATTAGAGGAACTATTAGCCAAATAAAAATGAATATTACAAACAAGTTTTTATTTAAAGATCTTTCAAAGTTATTGATAATAGCTCTGATCTTTACCCTAACTTCATGTGGCGATGATAAGCAGGAGGAAGTACAGAAAAATATACCGTTTGTAAAGGACACAATTATAACGACGCAGGAGTTTATTGAAAGTTACAGTATAGTTGGTGTCCTAATCCCCTACGAGTCGGCAGCTTTATCGCCTGAACAAGGAGGAAAGATAGTTTACTTAGGTGTCGATAAAGGAGACAGGGTTAGAAGAGGTCAGGTAATTGCCCGCATAAACCAATCATTGGATTATGCTTCCTATCAACAAGCAGTTGCAAATTACAATCTTGCTCTTAGCGAGTATGAAAGAACTCAACGACTTTACGAAAATGGAGTAGCAACCGAACAACAATTCACAAACGCCAAACTCAATCTCGATATTGCAGAAACAACAGTTGATCTGGCTCGTTCAAAACTGCCCCTTACTGTCGTTAGAAGTCCCATAAACGGTATAGTAAGTGCGAAAAATATGAATCTCGGTGAAATGGGATCACCGGGAAACCCGATAGTTGAGATAGTAAATGTTTCAAGAGTAAAGGTTTCTGTCGGTGTACCTGAAAGGTACATGACAGATATTTCACGCGGATCCACCGTTAAACTCACTTTCGGCGTATTCCCCGGTGAAGAATTTAATGGTACAGTCGACTATGTCTCACCTACGATAAATGAAACTAATCGCACGTTTGATGTTGAGGTCGTTCTGGAAAATCCCGATCAGAAATTCAAGCCTCAGATGAGCGTTAATGTTGAAGTTACTACAAAGAGAGTTCCAAATGCAATAGTGCTTAACCAGGGTCAAATTATTGATTATGGTGATGCAAAATATATTTTCGTAAATGAAAATGGAATTGCTAAGAAACGAGAAATAACCCTGGGAGGTTCAAATGGCAACGATGTGCAGGTTATAAGCGGTCTTAAGCCTGGTGATCACCTGATATATGAAGGCTATCAATCACTTGCCGATGGTGATGAAATCAAAGTAATTGAGTAACATTTTAGAATCTGCAAAGAAACAGCAATGACAATATCTGAAATAGCTGTAAAACATAAACCGGTAATTTATATCCTTTTCGCGATAATTGTTTTGGTCGGGACTGCATCTTACATGACTATACCCAGAGAGTCCTCACCGTCAATTACCATTCCATATATTTTCATATCCACTACATACGCCGGAGCGTCTCCAACCGATATGGAACAGTTGGTGACACAGGAAATCGAAAATCAGTTGAAAGGAGTTGAAGGTGTTAAGACTATTACATCAACTTCACTGGAAAGCTTTTCATCTATCATTGTAGAGTTCAATACCAATGTACAGATAGACGATGCACTCCAGAAAGTAAGAGATCAGGTTTCTATAGCGCAAACGGATTTACCCTCCGATTGCGACCAACCTCAGGTCTCTGAAGTCAATCTCTCGGAGCTTCCGATCCTATATGTAAACCTTACGGGTAATTTTGGCTTGGCTGAGCTTAAATCAATTGCAGACGATCTTTCCGACGACATCGAAGGTATCGATGGTGTCCTTAGTGCGGACGTCAGTGGGGGTTTGGAACGCGAAGTAAAGATAAATTGTGATGCGAATAAAATGTCGTATTACAATGTCGCTTTCGGAGATATTATTACTGCTATTCAAAATGAGAACATTAATGTCCCCGGTGGAAATGTAAATATTGAACAAAAAGACTTTACTGTAAAAGTTCCGGGTGAATATACTGACCCTACTCTCATTGAAAACATAATCGTAACCAAACCTAACGGCGACCCGATTTTCATACGAGATGTCGCGAATGTAGAATATGGCTTTGAAGATAGGGACACATATTCCAGGGAGAATGGAAAAGAAGCTGTGACTCTTACTATTAAGAAAAGAGGCGGCGAAAACATAATTGAGATTATTGAAAAAACAAAAGCACTTGTTGAAGCCAAAGACCTTCCGGAAGGACTGACTGTTAGTTACACCGGAGATCAATCTACGAACATAAGAGATACAGTAAAGGAACTTCAAAATGGTATTATCACGGGATTCTTGCTGGTTGTATTTGTTCTCTTCTCAGCTATGGGATTTAGAAACTCTCTGGTTGTTGCAAGCGCTATTCCTGTCTCATTTATGATCGCGTTTGCTATTCTTGGTCTGACTGATATAACACTTAATATTGTTGTTCTATTCTCATTGATCCTTGTGCTTGGAATAATCGTGGATGATGCGGTTGTAGTAAACGAAAATATATACCGCCTGCAGGATAAGGAGGGTTTACTGCCTGCTGAAGCAGCTGTAGAAGGTCCCAGAGAAGTCCAGATACCGGTATTTATCGCAACTTTAACAATAATATCGTCATTTTTCCCTCTCCTGTTCTTCCCGGGAATCGTGGGTGAGTTTATGGTTTACCTCCCGATAACAATTATTACTTGTCTATTTGCTTCTCTTTTTGTTGCGTTGGTTATCAGCCCTGCATTTTCAAGCTGGATCATCAATGTAAAAGTAGAGAAAGCAAAAATGGCGAAATCCTCAAAATTCAATATCTTCGTTCGCTATCATAAATGGTTTGATAGAAATTTTGAGCGAATGATCGAAAAATATGAAATATTTTTAAGATGGCTAATGGGAAGAAGGAAGTCAACAATTGCAGCTGTTTTCGTATTCCTCCTCTTCATCTTTGTGGTGTATGGAATTTTCAATACAGGCCTTGAATTTTTTCCGGAGGTAGAGCCTCCTTCTGTTTACATAAATGTGTCGATGCCTTCAGGAACCGCAATTGAGAAGACTAATGAGGTTACTGAAAAAATAGAAAAAGTTTTGCCGCAATTCGGCGATATCGAATATTACGTTACTACTGTAGGACAGGAGATAAATACTAACTTCCAGAGTGGAGGAGGCTTTAACCAGCCTGACAAGAGCACTATCGCAGTAAACTTCTACGACATGGAAGACAGGAATGAAAATACACTGGAAACAGTTGAGCAGATCCGGAAGGCCGTTACCGGACTTACGACGGCAGAAGTTCTTCTAAGCCAGCAACAGGCGGGACCGCCAACAGGACCACCGGTTAGCATAGATTTATATGGTGACGATTATGATATACTGACGGAATACACTGATAAAATTGAAAGAGAAATAAAGGATATTCCGGGATTGACTGACCTCGATGATAACCTGGACAGGGAGACTCCAGAAATACACTTTACTGTAGATAGAGAAAAAGCATCACTGTACAAACTGAATACAAGAACAATAGCTGTCACTGTCAATACTGCTGTAAGCGGTAACGATGCCAGTACCTATAGAGTAGGTAATAATGATTATGATATAACAGTCCGGCTTGATTCTTCACAGAGGAATAATGTTCAGGACCTCGCAAATCTTTATGTTGCAAATAAAGATAATGTATTGATCCCTATTTCTTCAGTTGCGGATATTAGCTTTACTGCTGGAATTGGCTCAATCAAAAGAAAAGATTTAAAGAGGGTTGTAACTATTTCGGCAAACGTTGGCACCGGATTTAATGCTGATGGAGTTCTCAAAGATGTACAGCAAAAACTGTCTAAAATGAATCTACCTCGCGGATATGACATTAAATATTCCGGGGCAAATCAAGACCAGCAGGAATCACAGGCTTTTCTTTCGAAAGCTTTTATAATGGCAATATTACTGGTGTTCTTTTTCCTTGTGATAGAGTTCAATAATTTCAGCTCAACACTTATTATCATGTTCTCTGTTGTACTTTCTTTGATTGGAGTTCTTATAGGATTACTTATAACAAGACAGCCTTTTGGCATTGTAATGACGGGTATAGGCATTATATCTCTGGCGGGAATTGTTGTTAGAAATGCAATAGTATTGCTCGATTTTCAGAAAGAACTTGAAAGAAGAGGTATGGATAGGATCGAATCAACAATACAATCCGGAAAGATAAGGTTGCGCCCGGTTCTGCTTACAGCAGCAACTACAATACTTGGCCTTGTACCCCTTACAACCGGATATGATTTCGATTGGAGCTCATTTAAGATAGTAACAGGTGGAATGAACACAGCTTTCTGGCAGCCTATGGGTACTGCCATTATTTTCGGGCTGGCTTTTGCCACATTCCTGACACTGGTAATCATCCCGGTAATGTATGTATCTGTAAATAATTTCCTCGATAGAATCTTAAAACGAAAGGAAAAGGCTAATAAGGAAGGCAAAGTCGAAACTGGAGAGGAGCCGATAAAGCCCATAACAACTTAAATCTCAATTAATTAACGCTTTTAAGCCCCTCAAAACAACTGAGGGGCTTTTTTAATGTTCATAGGGAGGTATATACAGCTTATTCAATTGATTAATTAATTTAATTGCCTTAATTTTAAGTTTATTTATTTTAAAAACTTAGAGAAATGTCCGAAATAAAATTAACCGTAGCGAAAAGAGAAAAAACTTCCGGATCCGGGCTGAATAAACTTAGGAGCGAAGGAAAGGTACCGGGAATTTTTTACGGAACTGGTGAGACTAACATCCCAATAACAGCCGACTTCCTTGAATTAAGACAATTGATTTATACTTCTGAGTCTCATATAATAGACCTTAATATTGAAGGAACCGATGAGCATCATAATTGTATTATCAAGGACGTTCAATTCCATCCTGTAAAAGATAATCCGATTCATTTTGATCTGCTTGCATTACATAAGGGTCAAAAACTCAAAATTGAAGTTACAATTCACTTGGTAGGTACAGCACCCGGCGTTAAAGAAGGTGGCGTACTTCAGCATTCTCTTCACAAATTGGACATCGAGTGTTTACCGAAAGATATACCATCTCATATTGATATTGACGTTTCGTCATTAAATATAGGTGATTCGATAAAAATTTCTGACTTAAAATTGGACAATGTTACGATTCTTAATGATGAAAGCGCTGTAATAGCTTCTGTTGTTCCGCCTAAGGCAGCTGTTGAAGAAACTGCTCCGGTTGAAGGTGAGGAAAGCGCTGAACCTGAAGTAATTGGCAAGGGTAAATCCTCCGATGAGGAAGAAGAAGGCGGCGAAGAGTAATTTTCAATACTTTCCAAAACTTAATCTGATCAAGATTTGAAACTGATTGCCGGGCTTGGAAATCCGGGCGATAAGTATAAATACACCAGGCATAACGCCGGTTTTCTAGTGGCGGATTACATTGCCGGTTCTTTAAAATCCGGATTCGATATAAAAACCTCATCGTATGAAGCTCTTATATCTAAAATTGACGGTGCAGAGTTTATCCTACTTAAACCGCTTACATTCATAAACAGGAGCGGAGAAGCAATTTCAAGATTTTTTAACGATTTTGATAAAGAAATTTCCGATATTCTTATAATTGTTGATGACTTTAATATTCCTCTCGGTTCCATTAGAGTGCGCAGAAAAGGATCTGATGGAGGGCATAACGGGATCGCAGATTTGATATACCAATTCGGAACTGATGAATTCCCCAGGATGAGAATAGGAATCGGGCTTGATGAACCTCCTTCAAAAGATGATTATATAGATTTTGTACTTGGTGATTTTACTCAAACTGAATTTGAGACTTTTAACAAAATGATGCCCCATTATAGGGATTGCGTAATGTCTTTTATTACATCAGGATTACTTTCCACAATGAACAATTTCAACAAAAATTTTTTATTAGAACAATAATTTTAAATTAAATTTATTCAACTATGAAAAAAACCATACTGACTGCCATTACGTTTGTCCTATTGGCTCCGGTTATGGCTTTTGCAGGGGAAGCTGATCTTATACTTCCCGAGCTTTCTGCAGACCAGAGGAACCTGCTTCTATTTGGGTTTGTGATATGCTTGCTTGGTTTGCTCTTCGGTATCTACCAGTTCATTAAGGTTAAAAAGCTGAAAGCACACAAATCAATGCTCGATATATCTCAAGTTATTTTCGAGACCTGTAAAACCTATCTTATCCAGCAGGGAAAATTCCTTATTATACTTGAGATCTTCATCGCGATCTGTATTGGATTCTATTTTGGCTTCTTGCAAGGAAACACTCTTGGAGTTGTAGCACTGGTTCTCGTGTGGTCGATAATCGGTATTCTTGGGTCTTACGGTGTAGCGTGGTTTGGTATTCGAATGAATACTCTTGCAAACAGCAGGATGGCTTTTGCATCTCTCGAAAAAAAGCCGCTCAAACTTCTCACTATTCCTCTGAATGCAGGTATGAGCATTGGTGTATTGCTTATCTGCGTGGAGCTTATGATGATGCTAATAATCCTGCTCGTTATTCCCGGTGAATACGCAGGTGCATGTTTTATAGGATTTGCAATCGGTGAATCTCTTGGTGCAAGCGCACTCAGGATTGCAGGTGGTATCTTCACAAAGATCGCCGACATCGGTTCAGACCTTATGAAGATCGTATTTAACATTAAGGAAGATGATCCGAGAAACCCCGGTGTAATTGCAGATTGTACAGGTGATAACGCAGGAGACAGCGTTGGTCCTACAGCAGACGGTTTTGAAACATACGGTGTGACAGGTGTAGCTCTTATCTCATTCATAGTTTTGGGTGTTTTCCCCGACTACCAGGCAGAACTGATAACCTGGATTTTCGTTATGAGAATACTGATGATAATTACATCAATTGTCGCATTCTGGATTAATAATTTTATAAGCAAAGTAAGATTTTCGAATAAGGATGATATCGACTTTGAGGAACCATTGACATGGCTTGTTTGGGTAACATCAATACTTTCAATAATTGTTACCTTTGTCATTAGTAAAGTTCTTATTGGCGACCTCCCTCATAACGTATGGCTTACACTATCGATAATTATCAGCTGTGGTACATTAGGCGCGGCTCTTATTCCCGAATTCACAAAGATATTCACCAGTCCTAAATCAAAGCACGTAAATGAAGTTGTTACTGCATCAAGAGAAGGTGGAGCTTCACTTACTATCCTCTCTGGTTTGGTTGCAGGTAATTTCAGCGCATTCTGGAAAGGTATAGTTTTCTTCCTGCTCATGTTCGCGGCTTATGTTGCCAGCCAGCAGGGACTCGACGAATTCATGATATACCCTTCCATTTTCGCATTTGGACTTGTAGCATTTGGATTCCTTGGTATGGGTCCTGTAACTATCGCAGTTGATAGCTACGGTCCTGTTACTGACAACGCTCAATCTGTATATGAGCTTTCACTCATCGAGGAAAGACCAAACGTTGCCGAAGAAATTGAAAAAGATTTTGGATTCAAACCGGATTTTGAAAAGGCAAAATATTATCTCGAAGCGAATGACGGTGCCGGTAATACTTTTAAAGCAACTGCTAAGCCCGTACTTATAGGAACGGCTGTGGTAGGTGCTACTACAATGATATTCTCACTTATCCTTGTGCTTAGATCGACTCTCGGTGTTGAACCAGAGTCAATACTTAACCTTCTGAATCCGTATTCAATATTAGGATTCCTTTGCGGGGGCGCAGTAATTTACTGGTTCACAGGCGCTTCTATGCAGGCAGTTACAACAGGTGCTTACAGAGCAGTAGAATATATTAAGAAGAATATTAAACTCGACAGTGACGTAAAAAGCGCGGATATAGCTAAGTCAAAAGAAGTTGTAAAGATATGTACACAGTATGCTCAGAGCGGTATGTTCAATATATTCATCGCAATATTCTGTTTTGCTTTAGCATTTGCATTCTTCTCAGCTCCGGGAGTAATAACTGTCGGAATGGGTGCAGAGGAAATAACTAAAGCAAGCTCAGCCGCATCATTCTTCGTAAGTTACCTTATATCCATTGCAATATTCGGACTCTTTCAGGCAGTATTTATGGCTAATGCAGGTGGATGCTGGGATAATGCTAAAAAAGTTGTCGAAGTAGATCTTAAAGAAAAAGGTACACCGTTACATGACGCGACAGTAGTTGGTGACACTGTTGGTGATCCTTTCAAAGATACATCATCTGTAGCTCTTAATCCGATTATCAAGTTTACAACACTATTCGGATTACTCGCTATGGAAATCGCAATTTCCGACAGCTTTAGGGCAATTGCACCGATAGTAGGTGTAGTGGTGTTCCTTATAGCGATATTCTTTGTGTGGAGATCATTCTACGGTATGAGAATTCAAAAAAACACAGCATAGCTAATAACATATAGTTTTTAAAAATCAAAGCTCCCGTGGTTTCCCGCGGGAGCTTTTTGTATATCAGATAAGTAGCAAACTACTTCTCCTTTAACTCACTACTTTATTAACAGCATTTTCTTTGTTTCTCTATATTCCGGGGCTTCTAAAGTATAGAAATAGACACCACTGGCAAGCTTAGTACCATCAAAACTTACTCTATACTTTCCGGATTTTACATTTTCGTTTACTAAAACTGCAACTTCCTCTCCTAGTATATTATATACTTTGAGACTAACTCGTCCATCTTTAGGAGCTTCGAACTCTATTTGTGTTAAAGGATTAAAGGGATTTGGATAATTCTGGTTAACCATATATGCTAGTGGAATTTCAGTTATATTAATATTGATAAAGGTTGTATTATGCAGTCTGTCCCAATAAGTTTTCTTTTCAGTACCATCTAGCCCAACCCATACAACCCCTACATCAGCCGTTGAATCATTAAACTCAGCTAGGATTGGGTTATATACCCCTGGGCTAACTATCGCTGGATGCTGATTCAGGCTTAATGGTTCACTAAATATCCTGGGTGACACCTGTGTCGAAAAAGAATATACAATCTTACTCGATTCTATACTAGGAATCGGGCTTAGATCATTCCAGTGATAAACCAAGTCACATCTATTTGCATACATATTATAATCAGCCTCTAATCCGCATTCATCTATAAGAGGGTCAGTTGCAATATCAACAGTATTAGAATAAGTAACACCATAGTCTGTACTTGTCTTTAATTTTACATCTCTATTGGGATATATGCCTGACGTATAAAAAAACCAAACTACTCCATCACGGCCAATGATACTCTTGAACTCAGGTTTGATCTCTGAATCGTTAATTACCTCAATAGAATTGGTATCTATAGCCGTAAGCTCTCCGGGTGCAGATTCAGTATATCTCATTGCGGATACACTCGTGCTATCATTCCCCCGTATACTGTTTATGTCATAATAATTAATTAATAATGTATCACCATATAAGAATTTAGAAAATCTGCCACGAGACCCTTTATCTGTAATTAATAATTCTTTACTCCAGTTTATTCCCCCGTCTACTGTACTTATAATTTTTAGACTGTCATTGTTCTTGAAGCTAAGAAGTAAATATATTGTGCCGCTTGATGTCGAAACTACATCAAAATCCTTAACCTGTTCATTCATAATCTTTTTATGATGCGGCGACAATAGTTTTTTTATAAATAAACTATCTGCCTGAAAGTAAACCGCGTATAGAGTATCCGATTTAACAAATTCAATCTTACCGTAACCAGCTGGTCCTCCTATTGTAAAATAGTTCGCTAAAAACCCCCAGGAATCTCCTCGATTATATGAATAATCTTCTCTAAGTGCATTTCCTTGAACGATATCAAAATATAAAGTATCTCCAGGACCTTGTAGCAATGTCATTCCAGAAGGCTCACGAGGACTAACAACCACATCATTACCCCAGTCAAAATTTTGCTGGGCATACATACAGTTCAAAAACATGAAATTTAGTAGAATTACCAATAATATATTTCTCATTTGATATGGATTAAATTATAAAAATGGTAGTGTTTAAACCACATATTAGTGGACAATTAAATATATTATTATTTTAATAAATAAAAAAGAACTTTAATCCTTTTATTATTGCAATTTAAACTCCGGTCTTGGTTGTGAATTTACAAATGCCTCAATGTCATATGCTTCTTCAAGTGAGAGTGAATTTTTATCATCGAATGGCATCATGTGGTAAATAAACTTTACAGCCATAGCTGATGTGGACATACCGGCGCCGTTATTATATGTGTCATTTCCCCAAAGCGGTGGAACAGAATATTTAATAACCCCGGGAAGCAACTGATCATATTCGGCGCCTTCACCCGACCCGCCGTGGCATGTCGAACAAAATCTATTATATCCTTCTTTTCCTTTTACAGGATCGGGTTCCCTTCCGAGTGGAGGCACATCATGAATACCCTCACCTTTTACTCTATATCCTTTAGGAACATCTTTACTTATAAATTCCAGATAAGCTACCATTGCTTTCATTTCCCTGCTGTCTAAAGGAAGGGGCTTTCCATTCATACTTCGTTGCATACAATCATTTAATCTCATCTCGATCGTCTCCGTTTCCTTTGTTCTCTCGCTGTACTGAGGATATCTCGAGGTTACCCCTACAAGATTATACGACGCATATCTCATACCGGCATCAAAATGGCAGTTACTGCACACAAGGTTATTACCGGCATATCTCATCAGTGAATCCGTAGCTCTCGGACCGATTATGTTGCATGTCTTGCTTATAAGATCTCTTCCATAAAGGATCATATCCCTTTCTTCACCGGGAGGAATCGAATTAAAATCTGGTATCTTCCACGAAACAGTAGAATCCGCCATAATATCGATGAGATTCTCAGATTTGTTATCCCTTAAAAGTAAAAATAATATTACAACAAGAAAAATAACTACAAGAATTATTAATTGAATGGGAGTTAAAAGCTTTCTGGATAGATCCATAAAATGGGTTAGATTTAGGTTTAATAAAATTTACCTATAATTGATGCTAATTTCAAATTAGGTAAGGATATACAAAAAAATATGGATTTAAGAAGCCGTTTAAATTTGATAAAATGACCGGATGGAATTACTCGGAAAATTCTTAAAGAAAGAACTGCATATTGATAACAATATCCATATGCTTGATCTCTTTAAGAATTATAATGGTCTCTTGTTGGAATGGAACGAAAAGATTAACCTCGTTAGCCGCAAGACAGATTCTATAGAAAACCATATCCTAAACTCCATTTTTTTTCTGTCAAAATATCCCTTTGGCGGTAATGAACAAATTATCGACATAGGTTCGGGGGGCGGATTTCCAGGAATTCCGTTGAAAATAATTTACCCTAATCTCAATGTGACCTTGCTCGACTCTATACAGAAGAAAACCACTGTTCTTCAGGATATCTCAAATTCATTAAACCTTGATATTGACATTGTTACCGGACGAGCCGAGGAAGTTTCAAAAAAAACCGAGTTCTCCCAAAAATATGACATCGTAATTTCAAAAGCCGTCTCCAATCTCGGAAATCTCTTTAATTGGGGTGAAGCATTCATGAATGCAGATGGCAGAATGCTTTGTATTAAAGGAGGAGAAATAACCGGTGAATTGAAAGAATTGAAATCGACATACAGCTTTGTGAAAACTGAAACCATTGATTATTCTTTTCCGTCTGAATATAATATAGAAGACAAAAAAGTCGTAATAATATCAAAATAACCATATGAGATCGATCCTAAGGCTATTTTTTACGATTAGTACAATTTTTGTGTTCACATCTTTCCTGCATTCACAAACCCACAATATTACCGGGAATATATATGACCTTAAAACAAACGAGCCCATTCCGTTTGCAACGGTAAAGGTAATAGATAATAACTCCGGCACCACATCCGATGAAAACGGTTACTATATCCTAAAGATTGATAATGGTCTTCACAAAGTTGTAGTTTCATACATAGGCTACTTTTCTGATACCGCCCTGATAAACATAGAAGGTAATGATGCGCAGAGAGATATTTATCTTACTCCTTCTGAGATATTGATAGAAGAAATTACTATTGCTGGTGAAGATCCCGCCTATGAGATAATTAGGAGGGCTATACAGTATAAAAAACAATTTCAGAAAAATCTTGAACAGTATGAATATGATGCTTATTCAAAATTCGTACTCCGCTCAAACCAGGGATCGGTTCAGCCTGAGATCACGAGCGATAACAAGTACGGTATACTCGCAATACTTGAATCACAAACCAAAGGATATTTCAAAAAACCTGATTTTTACAAAGAAGTTGTAGTAGCTAAAAAGGAAACAGCTAATACTACACGCGGTGTGGCACTTCCCTTTATTGTAAATTTTTATGACGAAGATATTGAACTTGGAGAAACTTCCATACCTGGACCTTTATCAGATGACGCCTTCGGCAGTTATGATTATAAATTGATCGGCACGACGTCAATCGATTCTCTGCTTATTTACAAAATCCAAGTTACTAATCAATCCAACCTCGTTCCTCAATTCTTTGGTGAGATATATATAAGTGACAGTGTCTTTGCGCTGATGAAAGTGGATCTGACAACAAACAACGCGGCTAATATAAGAGGTATAACGGAAGTCAATTTCCGGCAAAAATTCAGCAACTATACCGACTCAAAGAAAAATGAATTCTGGATGCCCACTGATAACCAGATATTTGCGAATGGATCGTTCGCCGGGTTCATCAACTTTAACGCTGAAGTCTATAGTGTTGTATCTTCGTACAAAATGAACGAACCTCTCCCACGAAATATATTTGATGAATACATTATTAAGGTCATGCCGGATGCCAATAAAGATTCTGCATATTGGGCACAGAACCAGCTTATAAAAAACTCAACTGAAGAGAACAAAGCTTACGAGAAGATAGAAAACGATGAAAAGAAAAAAGAAAAAGAGTTCAATTTCGGATTGGGCGGAATAAAACTCGGCAAATATATTTCCTCCAACCCACTTAATTACTATCATTTTAACAGAGTTGAGGGAAACTATCTCCAGCTGGATGCGAACTACAGAAACAAATTCGGAAAGGATGTGCTAGATACCTACTTTGGATATGGTTTTTCTGATAAAAAAGCAAAATATGAGGTCAATTATACAAAACGTTTACTCAGAGATAGAAGTTTATTTGTATCAGCGAGCTTTTTTGATAAACTAAAGACACTCTCTGCTGACCCGCCGGGAATCTCAGAATTTACAAATACGGTTTCCTCTCTGTTTTTTAAAACGGACTATTATGATTACTACTACGCAAATGGTTACCGTTTTGGCATCTCCTATAGTTTTTTGCCTCAGATAAGAACAGGTATTTCCCTAGGACAGGAAAAGCAACAAACTGCATATAAAAATACTAATTTCAGCATATTCAAAAGCGACCAGGATTTCAAAGAAAACCCTCCAATAAATGATGCATTTACAAGAAAAATTGGAGTAAACTTCAGAGTTGACCCGAATAAATTCAAATTTATCGACTGGGGTGACGGAGATATTTCGCGGATTCGGATGACAAGATTCCCTATACTCCGATTTGGAATGGACTATTCCGGCAAGGACTTTCTAAAAAGTACATATGAATTTAGAAAGTTCTATGCTTCCCTTACAGGCTCGGCAAAGATTAATGTTTTTTTTAATCCTTCATTCAGGATTACAGGCGAATATCTTACCGGTGATGTCCCGTTTCAGGAATTATCATACTTCAATACCAGTACCGGCGTACTAAATGCAGAAGATGACTTCAAGACACCCGCCTATCAGGAATTTCTCGGAGATAAACTATACTCTATCAATATCGAGAATGACTTTGGAAAAATACTCTGGGGAAATATACCAGTATTAAAAGAGTTTGATCTTATTGGATTTTACAATGCCGGAAGAATAGATATTAGTGACGCGAATAAACAACTTGCCGCATATAAAAACTTTTCCGGTACGGACGGCATATTTCAGGAAGCAGGTTTTGGAATAGGTAGTATCCTTGGTGTATTCAGGGTTGATTTTGCATGGAGGCTGAACAACTTCCGTTCGGGAGAAAATTTTAAGATTGTACTTTCCTCACTAGGTCTATAAAAAAAGAGCCCTAAAATAGGGCTCTTAAGATCTTATTATTTAATACATATGTTACTTCACGAGTACCATCTTTTTAGCATCTATCAAAGCACCGTTTGCGAATAATACATAAAAGTATACTCCACTAGTCAACCCATATGAAGAAACATTAAATGAGAAGCTTACCTCACCTGCACCAAAGGCACGGTTATTGAATATTATAGCAACCTCTTTACCTGATACATCATATACTTTCATACTTACCGTCGATGGCTGACTTAATGCAAACGGGATGATGGTTGCCGGATTAAATGGATTTGGATAATTTTGCCCCAACGAATATCCCGATGGGATATTTCCGCTTCCCGGACCGATCGAAGTTGTTAATGCAAGCTGTACTGCACTCCACGCGTTAACAGTTCCCCATCCTATCTTTGAGTTTGGATTCTGTGAATTTCCTGATGTCTGACGAAGTATATCCCTTACTTTCATCGGATTTAAATTAGGATTTGCTGACAAAATAAGCGCAACTACGCCTGCGGTCATTGGACATGAAAACGAAGTTCCACTTCCAAATGAAAGATATCCGGTATTTCCCTCTCCGGGTTCGGCAGTCACATTATTCCTGCCCATTGCCATAAAGTCAGGCTTTATCCTTCCATCGGTTGTTGGACCAACCGATGAAAATGACGAACGGAGTCCGTCACTGTCTATCGATCCGATTGCAAAAACGCTGTCTCCGTCTGCAGGTGCGCCCAACGTATTATGTGATGGATCATCACCATAATTTCCTGCAGAATTTACGACAATAATTCCTTTGTTCACGACCAGGTCAGCGGCTCTCGTGATCTTACAACTGTCACCGTTCATCCAGGTCCAGTCATAAGAATATGGAGAACCCGGATCAAATTCTCTATATGTAAGTGATGCAGAAATTATATCAGCTCCAAGGCTGTCTGCCCATTCGGCTGCTGCAATCCAGTTATCCTCTTCTACCGGAGTCTCACTGTCTGTATTTTCCGTCTTAGCAAGTATCACTTTCGAACCGTATGCCGGGGAGATCAACTCACCCGGTTCATATCCAACTATAAGTGAGAGAGTTCTCGTCCCGTGCGACCCTTCACCCATTTGACCAACCTGATTTGCTACATTTGTATCTCCATTCACAAAATCATAAGTTCTGATACCTCTTGCTCTCACTGAATCAAAACATTGATGACTTAAATTGTCAAATCCTGCATCAAATACAGCTATCAAAACATTCTGTCCTCTATAACCGCTGTCGTGAACAGGAGGAACGTTTATTAACTGGGATTGAAGTAATGATGGTCCGTAGTTAAGGGAAGTTGGATTGTCGATGATTGTACTTAGGTTGCTAGCCTTGGTATCTTCTACTAAAAGGTTTTTCTCTTCTTTATAATCCTTCCTAAATCTTGCTACCAGGCTTATCTTCTTTACCATATCCTCATTAGAAAGTGCCTCTATTTGGGATTTTGTGACATAGCATGACACGCTATTGAACCATTTCGACACATTCTTGATCTTTACTCCGTGACTCCTCACAACCTCAACATAATTTCCGTTTACAGGTAAATCAGTAAAATCGATTAATTTTCCTGCATCCCTGACCTTCTCACGCCTTTCGATTGATTTTTGAGTCAGGACTGTGTTTGGATCCACCGTCCTTGGATTAACATTATCACCCTTATCTTTAAATTCTATCCAGACAAGGAACTGTTCATTCTCCGAAACGACGTTTAAAGCTCTGTAAAGTATAGGGCTTAATTTGTCATTATTTTCAGGGGTAAATCCCCTGAATGAAAAAGCGAATGTAACAGTTATAGCTAAAAGCGATATTTTGTAGAATATTCTCATTATTTACATTTACTATAATTAATATTCAAAATAACTTAACTCTTATTATGGGGAAAAAATTTCACCTAACCCAAAATTTAAACTAAATTATGAAAAAACTATTATCAATTCCAATATTTCTGTTAATATATATGTCTGGAATTGCACAAGACCTCAATATTCCAAATAATATCTACGACAAGGCAAGTGAGGAGGTCTCCCAAAGGAATGCTTTTAACCGGGAAAGGTGGTTTTATGAACAAAGGATGTTTCCCTATAACTATATCCCTGCAGATGCTTATAAGATTGCGTATCAACAGCGCGAACAGCTCAGACAAACATATGGGTTTTATAATGACAATACAAATACGTGGACTAGCTTAGGACCTACATCCGGAGCGTATTTTAACTATGGTAATATAGCCTCTAGAATAGTTACGATTGCAATCGATCCTACGAACCCAAATGTGATTTATATTGGAGCCTCTTACGGGGGTGTGTGGAAGTCAACCGATGCTGGCAATACCTGGACTCCCAAATCAGATAATGAAGTTTCTCTTTCCTCCGGTTCGATCGCTATTGATCCAACTAATACAAACATCATTTATTATGGCACAGGCGAGGCGACATATAGTGGCGCATCGTATTACGGAAGAGGTTTGTTAAAATCTACAAATGGTGGTGATTCCTGGACAAGTTATACAAGTGGTCTTCCTTCTTCATCATATACATCTAGAATTGTAATTAGACCGGGACACCCAAATGAGCTTCTTGCGGCAATGGGAAACTCTGGACTATATAGAAGTACAAACTCCGGACAGAATTGGTCACAAATAGTCGTTGGCAGATGTGACGATGTCGTATTCACTCCATGGGGTGATACATCATACGCTATCGGCTCTGGTACTGGATATGTAATATCTACTAACGGAGGTGCAAATTTCACCTTCAATTCAACGTCTGGTGTCGTTCCTCAAACAAGGAATCACATGGCAATCTGTAAATCTTCACCGAATGTAATGTATGTGGCGATTTATGGAGGTAGCTCTATAACAGTTTACAAATCTACAAACTCAGGGTTTAACTATTCCCAGGTTTCGGTAGGTACTAACTTTAATGGTGGACAAGCATGGTACGATTTCTATATGCACGTAAGCCCAATTGATCCCAACCTTGCTTTTGTCGGAGCTGTTGATGTATGGAGAACAACAAATGGCAATACCTTCACTAATGTTACAATGGCTTATACTAATGGTACTGTACATCCTGACCAGCATAATATGGCATTTCACCCCTCCGATGTAAATAAGATGTACTGTACAAACGACGGAGGCGTATGGTATTCGACAAACCAGGGTTCAAACTGGACTAATTTAAATTCTACACTGACACTTACACAATTCTATAGAATTGCTTCCAATCCTTCAAATAGCTCCTTCATTATGGGAGGAACGCAAGATAATGGAACGCAAAGGACTACCGGTACAATTAATTGGAGCGCAGCTTTTGGCGGTGACGGTGGCGAGGTTTGCTTTAACCAGCAAAATAATCTGCAGATACTTGGCGAAAGTCAGAATAATGGTATCCAAAGATCTATAAATGGTGGAGCTTCATGGTCAAACGGCACAGGAGGATTATCCGGATCGGCTGCATGGGTTGGTCCTATACTTTCACACCCGGACTCGGCTGGTATATTTTATACTGCCAGGCAACAGGTTTTTAAGACTACAAATTCTGCATCGAGCTGGACTGCTATCTCAAACGGTACCAGCGGTGTCATCAGGGAAATGGCAATATCGAAATCCAATCCCCTCATATTGTATGCAACATCGGGTAGTACAGTATATAGATCTACAGACGGAGGTTATAATTTCACTAATGTGACAGCCGGACTCCCGGGCAGAACCATAACAAGTGTCAGTATACACCCTGATTCGTCCAATGTTGCTATTTTAACATACTCCGGATTCGGTGCCGGGAAAATATATAAGACCACAAACGGTGGTTTGTCATGGTCAAATATAAGTGGTAATCTACCGGATTCACCAACAAATGACGGTCTGATTTACTACCCTGGTACTTCAACAAGTACATACCTCGTTGCCATGGATGTCGGAGTATTTATGACAGATAACTGGGGAGCATCGTGGATTGAATTAGCTAACGGTTTACCTAATACTGTAGCTATGCATCTGGATTATCATTCCGGGATAAATAAATTAAGACTTGGTACTCATGGGCGTGGAGTATATGAGATTGATGTATTATCCTCGTTAAATAATATTAGCACAACTATACCAAAATCATACTCCCTTGAGCAGAATTACCCAAATCCGTTCAACCCGTCAACTAATATTAGGTTTTCAGTGCCAAAAACCGGCTACGTGAAGCTAACAGTTATCGATATGCTTGGACGAGAGGTTAAACAGCTTGTTCATTCTGAGCTCACAGCTGGTACATACGAAGTTACGTACAATGTTAATAATGCATCAAGCGGAATCTATTTTTATAGGTTGGAGACTAATGACTTTACTGAAACAAAAAAAATGACTGTTGTTAAATAACAAATTGCAGGTAAAGAAAATGTTTAAAAAATTTAGTTTATTTGTAGCTTCATTTATTATTGCTACCATTTCGTTTGGATTTGGTGGTGATCCAAATACCGAGATTACCTCCGGTGAACTAAAGGAACATGTTAAGTATCTTTCTTCTGATGAACTCGCCGGCAGATTCCCCGGAACACCCGGCATGCAAAAGGCCGAGGACTATATAATCGAGCAGTTCAAATCATATGGTATAAAACCGGCTGGTGATAACGGCACTTTTATTCAGAATTTCGAGATGATCACATCTGTTGACCTGGGTACAAATAACAGCTTCTCGGCAGACATAAACGGGAAAGATGAATCCTTCACAGTTGGGCATGACTTCACACCAATGGGCTTTACACAGAATACTACCGTGAGCGGTAATCTGGTTTTCGTGGGCTATGGAATCAGCGCGGAGTCTAGCGGGTATGATGACTATAAGGACATTAACGTCGATGGCAAGATTGTTGTTATTATGAGATATACTCCCTATTCTAATGATCCCCATAACCAAACTCTACAGCAATATGCACCTTTAATCGTTAAGACCATCACCGCAAAAGAGAAAAAGGCCGCCGGAATTATCTTCGTGACAGGACCTCTCGATGATGAAGAAGATGGACTTGTTGCACTCTCTTTCTCAAACGCATATAAGGACGCAGGCATCCCGGTTATTAACATAACAAGAAACACTCTTGATAAAATACTTGCCCCTACAGGGAAAAATATTGCCGGAATCCAAAAACAAATTAATGATAGCGGTGCGCCTTCATCATTTGACATTCCCGATGTAACTGTAAACATAACTGCTGATGTTGAACCCCGAACTGTAACTACGGGTAATATCATTGGCATCCTGGAAGGAAATGATCCGACTGCAAAGGATGAAGCAATCGTAATTGGGGCTCACTATGACCACCTTGGTTACGGTGAATACGGGTCACTCTACACAGGCACAGACAAACAGATTCATCATGGTGCTGACGATAACGCGTCAGGGGATGCAGGGGTACTGGAACTTGCGCAAAAATTTACCTCGATAAAGAACACATTAAAACATGACATAGTGTTCATGCTCTTTTCCGGTGAAGAAGCAGGACTTCTTGGCTCGTCATACTTTACTAATTCCGAGAAATTTAAAGATATGAACATCATTGCCATGCTCAATATGGATATGATCGGAAGGCTTAAGGATGACAAACTAGTTATCTATGGTACAGGCTCTTCTCCAATATGGGAAACTATGATCAACAATATTAACAAAAATTATAATTTTGACATAACATATGATCCGGCAGGGTTTGGAAGATCGGACCATGCAAGCTTCTACGCGCATAATGTTCCATCTATCCACGTATTCACAGGTTCACACGAAGATTATCATAAACCAAGCGATACTTATGAAAAGCTGGATTATGACGGAGAAGCTAAAGTTCTAAACCTGATGTATGATATAGCTGCCGAGATTGATAATGAAACCACTAAGCCGGAATTTACCAAAGCTCCCGAAGACAACAAGGAAACCCAGCCAATGGGTAATGTCAGGGTACATGTCGGTACGATTCCCGACTATGCATACGACGGCAAGGGTATGAAATTATCCGGGGTACAGGAGGGAGGTCCCGCCGACCAGGGTGGTATGCAGGCAGGCGATATTATTATTAAGTTCGGTGAAAAAGATGTCGAAAACATTTATGACTTTATGTATGCTATGGGAATGTATAAGCCGGATGAAGAAGTAGACTTCATTGTATTGAGAGACGGAAAGGAAGTAACTCTAAAAGTAAAATTAGGAAGACGGTAATCTTAGAGCCATATCAAACAAAAAACCCCGCAAAAGCGGGGTTTTTTTATTTCTGATTAAAATCTATATTGTACTTCTTTTCTCTTTCACGTTTTCTCTCACCTTTCCAATCATTTCTTCGACTATCTCCTGCTCTTTATCATTTCTCAGGACTTCATATTGGGAAGAGTGCTTCAGACCATGTACTTTGTTCATTGTAGGAAGATCTTTTTCATCCGGAACTATCTTTGCAGCAAACTCATCGTAAAACTTGTTTATTGTAAATTTCACCGGCCAAGCTGCTGCCTCGCCGAGTGCGCATATTGTATTTCCTTCAATATTCTTTGCAACTGAAACCAGCAGATCCAGATCACTCTTTCTTCCCATTCCAGCTTCTATCCTTTCTAATACCCTCAGCATCCATCCGCATCCTTCTCTGCACGGTGTACATTGTCCGCATGACTCATGATAATAAAAGTGTGTTATCCTCGTCAGCACTTCAACAAGGTCAGTATCTTCATTCATTACAATAATTCCGCCTGTTCCAATAGCCGAACCTATTGCCTTCAGACTCTCATTATCCATATCGATGTCCTCACACTCTTTTGGAGTGAGCGGCGGCATCGAACTTCCGCCCGGTATCACCATCTTTATCTTTTTACCGTCGAGTACTCCCCCTGCGTAGTCGTTTATGATCGTCATCAACGGCGTCCCCGAAGGTAATTCATATACACCCGGCTTATTTACATGCCCGCTTACACCATAAAGTAACGTACCTGGATGCTTCGGAGCCCCAATTCCGGCGAACCATTCAGCCCCGTTCTTTATTATTTCCGGGACACATGATAATGTTTCGATATTATTGATAGTAGTTGGACATCCCCACAGCCCAAATTGTGCCGGGAATGGAGGTTTTATCCTTGGATAGCCTCTCTTTCCTTCCAGCGAATTCATCATAGCGGATTCTTCTCCGCATATATATGCGCCGGCACCTTTATATAGATACATATCGCATGAATATTTCGAACCCATTATATTCTTTCCAATATATCCCTTATCATAGCATTCCTTTATCGCATCATTCATTATGTTTATCCATTTCCAGTATTCGCCTCTTATGTATAGATATATGGCTTCCGCGCCTATTGCATATGCCGCAATTAATGCTCCTTCAATAAATTGGAATGGGTTCCTTTCGAAAATTTCCCTGTCTTTAAAACTACCCGGTTCGCTTTCGTCTCCGTTGCACGCAAGATACTTGGGCTTCTCATTACCCTTAGGCATGAAGCTCCACTTCAATCCGGTCGGGAAACATGCACCGCCTCTGCCTCTGAGATTTGATTTTTTAACTTCCTCTATCACATCGTCAGGAGACATTCCGGTGAGACACTTCCTCAATGCGGAAAATCCTTCGTTAGCAACGTAAACGTCAAGTTTGTTTAGATCGGGTATGTCTTTCAGAATTACTTTTACCATCTTGATTTATTTTCAGGCTGAATACTTTTTCTTTAACTCTTCCAGCAACGCATCTATCTTGTCAAGTTCAAGGTTCTCATAATATTCTTTGTTATTTACCTGCACCATTGGAGCCGATGCACAGCTCCCAAGACACTCCACTCTCTCAAGAGTATATGATCCGTCTTCTGTAGTTTCTTTATTCCTGATATTCAGTTTCTTCGAGATATGGTCATAAATCCTGTCTGCTCCCCTTAGCATACATGAAACGTTCGTACATACCTGCAAATGCACCTTTCCGACAGGTTTCTTATTATACATTGTATAAAATGTCACCACACCCAGTACATGGTCATACGGCACTTCACAAAGCTGACCGACATATTCCATCGATTCCTTTGATATCCAGCCGAACTTCTCCTGAAGCATCCAAAGCAATGGCAAGGTACCCGACATCTTACTTGGAAAGTGAGATAGTATTTTTTCGGCTTCCTTTAGCTCGTTCTCATCAAATAAATGATTTGTGATCTCTTTACTCATTTTTAATTTCTTATTTGTCAGCCTCACCCATCACTGGATCGACGCTTCCTATTATAACAACCGTATCTGCGATAAAGCAGTTTTCCATCATTGGAGGAAGTCCCTGGAGATTACTAAAACTGGGGCTTCTTATTTTTAAACGCCATGGATGTCCTGTGCTGTCGCTTATAATATAAAAGCCAAGTTCTCCTTTGGAGGCTTCAATCGCTTGATATGATTCGCCTACCGGCGGATTAATACCAAAATTTATCAGCATAAAGTCATGAATAAGCTCTTCCATTTTCGTATAAACCCTCTGCTTTTTCGGCAGTACTTTCTTTGGATTCAGCGAATTGTATGCGCCCTTTGGCATCTTACTGATACATTGTTCGATTATTCTTACAGATTGGAGCATTTCCTCTACTCTTACATAATAACGTGATAGAGAATCACTGGAATTATAAGTTGGCACATCGAAATCCACATTGTCATACATTAGATACGGCTCGTCTTTCCTTAGATCGAGGTCATATCCAGCCGCTCTAACTAGAGGACCGGTTAATCCGTATTCGAGACACTCTTCCGGTGATAAATAACCAACTCCCTCAGTTCGTACTATAAAAATCTTATTCCTTTCTACAAGATCTCTGCACTCTTGCAGATAGCCCGGAAAGTCTTTAATGAATCTCTCTATGTTACTGATGGCAAGATCGCTCACATCCTGGGCTACACCACCTATTCTAGTATATGATGTCGTAAATCTCGCACCGCAAATTAGATCATATATGTCGAGAATCTTTTCCCTCTCCCTTATACACCACAAAAATGGTGTTATCGCACCTATATCGATGAGCAAAGCACCAATCGCAAGCAGATGCGATTGTATCCTGCCTAATTCTGCAACGATCATTCTTATGTACTGTCCGCGCTCGGGAACTTCAAGATGGATCAGCTTTTCAACTGCAAGTGCATAGCCGACGTTATTAGCAATCGGCTGGAGATAATCGAGTCTGTCTGTATGTGGAATGAACTCGTGATATGTGGAAGCTTCCGCAAGCTTTTCGTATCCCCTGTGTAAATATCCAAGCTCAGGAACACATTTTATAACTGTCTCACCATCAAGCTTTAATAATAATCTTAATACACCATGTGTCGCAGGATGCTGGGGACCCATATTAAGCACCATCTCATTATCGAGCGCATCCTCGAATTGAACGCTCATATCCTCCGACTCGAGCGCTTCGAGTATCCTTGTCCTTTTTATCGTTGGATCGTTTTCTAGTAACCTTTCTCTTATATCCTGTGACATAAACTTAAACTCTTTATTTGTTTGGTAATGGTATTGACCCGGGTATTCCCATAAGCGGGAAATCCTTTCTTAGAGGATAATATTCATAATCTTCGGGCATATACATCCTTCTCAGATCAGGATGATTAATGAAGTTAATACCCATCATGTCATAAGCTTCTCTCTCGTACCAGTTTGCTGACGTCCATACTTGCGTCAAGCTTTCCATCTCTGGTTTCTTACTATCGAGCTTTATCCTTAAAAACATCCTGTCTTTGTGCTTTCCCGAACGCAAATTGTAAACCATTTCAAACCTTTCAACCTTCTTGAAACGGTCTACGCTCACAGCATCAACAAGCCAGTTCATATCACCGGCTCCTTTCAGCGTTTTGCATACATTTATTACTTCTTCTTTCTTGATTGTAATGTCTGGTGTGCCGTTTACGTCTCCAAAAACTATATCAAAATCCTTTAGTATGTCTTTTAGAGAGTTAAGTCTATCTTCTGTCATAAATCGAGTATAAAGAATAATCTATTATTCAAATTAAACATTATATTATTCATTTTAAATAACAAAAAAAGGTAATCCCGTTCTTCACAGGATTACCTTTAAAACTAGGTATTTATTGAGATTACTTCACGAGAAGCATTTTCTTGGTTTCTGTATAGTAATCTGTTGTCAATCTATAGAAGTATGTTCCACTGGATAATTTTGATGCATCCAGGTTAGCTTCATAAGATCCCGGTCCCTGATTACCGTCAAACAACCTGGCAACTTCCTGACCAAGAGTATTGTAAACTATAAGGCTTACGTTAGTGCTCTTTGCAAGATCAAATTTTATTGTTGTCGTTGGGTTGAATGGATTAGGATAATTTTGGTATAATGCAAATTTATCAGGGACATTGTTTCCGATTTGTGAAATAGAGGTCGGATCCCCAATAAAGACATCATCTATATAAACAAAGAATCCGTCTACAGCACAATCCTGGTAATATCTAAATCCTACCCAGGTTGTAAGACCATATACGAATGATGGTATATCATAAGTATACTCAGTCCAGTTTCCGTATGTTGATCCAGTAGGCCATGCAATTGTGTTAATGTACTCTGTAAAGCTTGAAGCTGTTGAGTCAATTACACTAAGCCATATCTGAAGACTATCGGAATAGTTCGTGCTTCCACCGGTTGCCCAGAAATTTATCTTCCAATTGCTTTGCGGTACAAAACTCGGGGTAACCAGGTAACAATCCGAAATTGTGGTTGCACCTGATACTGTATCAATACTTGCCCACCAGCTGATTCCAACAGACCTTAAACTGTTGTGTGACTGAGTTAAAGCTGAGGAAAGACCGGGAGCATATTGCCCAGAATCTCTTACAGTCCAGTTAACATCCGGGTCTGCTGAGATTATAAATCCTGCATTATTAATTCTGCTCCATCCTGCTGGAAGAGTTGAATCTGAGCTTTCAAAATCTTCCATGATCTGAGCTTTCAAATTAATACTGCTGAAAATTGCTAAAATGAATACAACTAGAGGTAATAGTTTTTTCATGACTCCTCCTCGATTTTTGGGTGTTAAAATAATTATATTGATCTAATAATCTGACAAGAGTATTAAATAATCATTAAATCAACACAACTTCCTAAATATTAGCTAAAAATGTATAAAAAAAAAGGGAATTGAACTTTGTTCGTATTCCCTTGTTTTTACAGTCATTACGAAAACTTCTAATTTAAATTTGGTCCAACTCCTTCAAATTTACCCTTCTGTATCTTTTCCTGTATCTTCATAAGAGCGTTTAATAAGTTATCAGGTCTCGGCGGACATCCTGCTACGTAAGCATCGACAGGAAGAAATTGGTCGATTCCCTGTACCACGGAATACGTTCTATACATACCACCGCTTGATGTACATGCACCCATAGCAATAACCCATTTGGGATCAGGCATCTGATCATATATTTTTCTCACAACCTTTGACATTTTATAAGTTACTGTCCCTGCTACTATCATTAGATCCGATTGTCTTGGGGAAAATCTGAATGCTTCACTTCCAAATCTCGCTACGTCGAATCTCGGTCCGGCAAAAGCCATCATCTCGATTGCGCAACATGATATACCCATAGGCATAGGCCATAAAGCATTTTTCTGCGACCATTTAAATAATGCGTCTACCTTTGAGGTCAGAAACCCTTCTTTGGCAATTAGATCTTCTAATCCCACTTCAAAACTCCTTTCTTATATTCATATATCAATCCGATTGTTAAAATTACTATAAATACCAATCCCACTATGAAAGAATATGTCATCTCAGGTTTCTCCATATTAATGAAGGATACTGCCCAGGGATACAAAAACACCACTTCGATATCGAACACTATGAAACTCACAGCCACCATGTAATACTTCACAGAAAACCTGTCTCTTGCCGTTCCTATTGGTTCTACACCGCTTTCATAGGTACTGAGTTTCTCTTTATTCGGACGTTTTGGTCCGAACCACGAGGAGAAATTTATGTTCACTACCGCAAATAATAGTGATATAATAATTATTACAAAAATTGGTATGTATCCGTCGAGCATAGATAATTTTAAGCTTTACAAATTAAACAAATTTAGAATTAATATTAAATGGAATTTTAAATGTCGTAATACATTTCCTCGATAAGATCTTTATATCGCTCTTCTACTACTTTGCGCTTTACTTTGAGCGTTGGCGTCATCTCACCTGTCTCAGGCGACATAGGCTGAGACAGGAATCTGAATTTTCTCACCTTCTCATGTGTACCAAGACCTGATTGCACCCTTTTTATGTCACGTTCTATTGCTTTTAAAAGCTCCTCATTGCTGATTAATTCCTCATTCGAACCTGTGATACCTTTGCCTTTTGCATATACCCTTAACTCCTCATAGTTGGGAACAAGCAGTGCTGTCACATACATTCTCCCATTGCCCAGCACCACCATCTGATCAAGATAACTCAATCCTCTAAGTACTTCCTCCACTTGTGCCGGCGCTACATACTTACCACCGGAAGTTTTAAAGAGTGATTTCTTTCTATCCGTGATCTTCATATAACCCTCATCATCTATCTCACCAATATCCCCCGTGTGAAGCCACCCGTTCGTTATCGTTTTCTCCGTCTCTTCCGGCATTTTATAATATCCTTTCATCACCAGATCTCCCTTCACCAGTATCTCTCCGTCCTCTGCAAAATCCACCATCACACCGTCCAGCGCCTTCCCTATTGTACCATATTTGTTCTTATCCGGTCTATTTACTGAAATTACAGGAGAAGATTCCGTCATGCCATACCCTTCCAGTGTTGACACACCTACACCCTCGAAAAACTCCCCGATCTTCTTGTTCAGAGCTCCACCGCCGGAAACGAAGAACCGTATCCTGCCGCCTGTCCTCTCCTTTACCTTCTCGAATACCAGCTTATTCGCAATTTTCCATTTTAGCGAGCTTTTCCTATCCCAATTCTCTTCTGCCACTTTCACACCCCACTCGAATATCTTCTTCTTTATTGGTTTCAGATCATCACCCCGTCTCAAAACTTTATTGTACATCTTATCTAGCAGTCGGGGAACCATGATCACTATCGTCGGCTTCACCTCCGGCATCTGTACCGCGATCGTATCTATATTCTGCGCGTAATATATCTTCGCTCCCGTAAATATCGCTAAATAATACCCTGCTGTCCTTTCATACACATGACAGTATGGCAAAAAAGAAAGGAATGCGTCGTTCCTATCTATCTGTAATATCTTCTGGCATGACTGCACATTAGAATAAATATTCTTATGCGTCAGCATGACACCCTTTGGCGTCCCTGTCGTACCGGATGTATATATTATTGTCAGCAGGTCATCTTCATTCACTTTCTCAGCAAGTTTCATCAGCTCCTCCATACACTTCTTCGGTTTATCTTCCTGACCAGTCATCATTTCCGAAAAAAATATTACTCCCTCCACCCTATTCATCTCATCGAAGTCATCATAACTTACCACCGTCTTCAACTCAGGCAGTTTATCTTTTATCGCCAGCACTTTATCCATTATATAAGACGAAGCAAGGAAGCACGCCTTCGCGTCTGAGTCCTGTAAAATGTATTTTATCTGCTCCGGACTTAATGAATTATATATTGGAACAGTTACAATACCCAGGAACATGCACGCAAAATCCGTCATCACCCACTCCGTCCTGTTCGCCGCAATGATAGCCACCTTGTCGCCCCTCTTCAAACCCATCTTTTCCAGCTCATCAATCAGCTTCCGGATAGCACAAACTAGCTCTCCTCGCGAAAGCCCCAGGTACTTATTCTTTACTTTCGTAAAGATAAACTCCTCGCCGTAGTCTAGACCGGAGAAAACCTCTGTAAAATAGCTTGTTAATGTCTTTTTTTGGTTCATTACAATAATTTGTACGATTTTAACAAAAATAACCGCCAAGATTAAGCGAAAAAGTCATATATATACTACAAAAATACATCCTTGACACTTCAGACCTATTATTCTATCTTGAGTAACATTTATTAATCATAAACTTACACCTTATACACTTCACATCTACTATTTAGAAACGTATTCCTGAACTAAAGACAGTACCCTGAAAACGCTAAATAATTCACTTTCTGTATTAATTGCTCTGTTGCTTGCGGTCTTTCTATTTTCTTGCGAGAAAGATTCCACTGACGTCATAGACCCGCAATATACTGCGCCGGTAATTGTCAGCACATCGCTTTCCGTTGATACAGTAAGAACTACTTCGGCATCTCCGCAGATAAATTTCGACGTGGACGCTGTAGTTACATCCACTAACCCGATCAATACCGTTACCGCAACATTATATAATTCGCTTAACGAATTCGTTGGCGAATACCAACTTCAAAATGTAGGTGGAAATAATTACTCCGGAAATATCAATGTTACCGGGATATCATGTCTCTTAGTTGGCATTTATAAACTACAGTTAGTCGCAGATGATCAGCTTGGTCTTTTCAGCAATTTGATAATTATATCCGTTCCCGTTGTTAATACTGCTAATCAGCCGATAATATTGTCTAACCCGATGTTGCCGGATAGCGTCGTAAGACCAACAACCGGGTTTTTCGACTTGACGATCTCGATTGACGCAACAGACCTCAACGGCAAATGTGACATAGTCGATATTTTCTTTTACGGATACCGACCAACCGGCTTCCCTCTTAATAATGGACAACCGTTTATAATGACGAACCCTGCCGGTAACAGGTATGAATATACGGCACCGGTTACTCCTGCGGCAGAAGATTCACTCTACGGATACTATAAATATGTCTTCCAGGGAAGAGACAGGTCCGGTGTTTTAAGCGCGCAGTATCTCGACAGCATTAAATTCGTGAGACCTTGATGAAAAAACTTATTCTAATAATATTGACCGTATTTTTCTTGACTCCCGTTTCAAAGGCGCAGGTAGCTTTTATACCTGAATCGTTCGGAGTTAAGAATTACAACAGCTATTACATTTATCACACTAATAAAAAAGACAACGGTCCCCGTATCCTTGTTACCCCTGTAAATCAGCCATACCCCGCCAGTAACTTCATCACCGATATTATTCTCAATGGTGACACGGTCTGGTTCGGCACCGGCAGCGGAATAATGAGGACCACCGATAATTTCAAGACTTTCGATAGTTATTTCGGACTCGACCCCTTTGGTGAAGATGACATCTCCGGTTTCAATACCTTCGAAAAAATGGTTGTCGCCGGTACTGCTATAACACAGATAATTAATGACGACCCTATCCCGACCGGAACAGGCATTAAAGTTTCTTCGGACTACGGGCTTAACTGGTCTTCTTTCCCCCAACCAATTGACGGAATAAACGATACGACTGTTCAATACGGAAGCAATACACTGGACGCGCTTCCGGTTGTTGTGCCCGAGCAAAATCTCTCTTACGACCTTTCCATTACACACACGGAAAACGATACTCTGAATTACACGATATGGATTACGTCATTCGCAGGCGGACTCAGAAAATCAACCGATTACGGAAATACATGGCAGCGCGTTGTTCTGCCACCGGACGACCTCGACAGCATTTACATAACCGGTACGGGATATACTTTTAAACTCGACCCACTGCAAAATCTTAATCACCGCGTTTTTACAATTGATGCTTTGAATGACTCTACTCTGTTCGTTGGTACGGCTGACGGTATCAACCGCTCCACCGACTGGGGTAAAAGCTGGAGAAAATATAATTATCAGAACACAACCCACTCTCCGACATCGGACGGTGTGGGAGGTAACTTTGTAGTTAATATGCATGTCCAGCGCTATGCAGGAAATAACATCCTATGGGCAGCATGCCGTCCCGCGGATGATAATGCAGAATCCAGTTCGCTCACTTATTCTTCTGACGGCGGATTCACATGGTTCAATACGCTTCCCGACATACCTCCAAACGGTATCGGGTCAAAAGATTCCATAGTATATGGATTGACAAACGAAGGACTATGGCGTGCTAATTTCAATGAATTCATTTGGGCTAAAGCAGGTACGATAGTTGATCTGACGACAAATGACCTTATCACGACACAGCTTTTCTATGCCGCAAATCATGTCTCCGATACTCTTTATATAGGTTCGGCAGACGGTTTGCTGAGAACTATCGAATTCGGTCAGCCATGGGTTGGACAATGGAAGGTATTCAGGTCGATAACACCAATTAATCTAAGTTCTGACATCAAAACTTACGCCGCCCCGAATCCGTTTGCACCTGATGACGAGGTCGTACGTATATTCTATAAGACGGGCAAAGCAAGCTCAAAGATCACAATTAAGATCTTCGACTTTGGTATGCAGCAGGTTCGTACCGTAATCCAAAACGCAACCCGCAATACCCCCGATGAGATATTCACTCAATGGGACGGAAAAAATGATAATGGAGTACAGGTTGCTAATGGAGTTTATTTCTACAGGATCCAGGTGGATAATGAAGATGAGTACTGGGGTAAAATTCTCGTGTTACAATAATTGAATATAATTTAGATGAGAAAGATACTTATAATAATATTATTGAGTTTGATTTCATACACAGGGGCTTATTCCCAGGCGGGAAGCTATGCGGGATCGTTTGCCCGGCTCGGTTTCGGAGCGCGCGGTCTTTCTATGGGAAATGCAATGGTCGCCAATATCTTCAGTGACGTTTCCGGCTACTATAACCCTGCACTATCGACATTCCAGGAAGAAGGTTATGCGAGCGTTGGTTATACATTTCTCAGTCTCGACCGCCAGCTAAATTTCGTCGGTTTTTCAAAAAAGATCGAATTCCCTAACCAGCAGATAAGAGGCGCGGGAATATCCTTTTCATGGCTTAACGCCGGTGTAACTGACATTGACGGACGTGACAATGATACAAGACAGATAGGAACGTTTTCCACATTTGATAACCAGTTCTACCTTGGCACAGGCTTTATTGTAAGCGACAATATTTCCGTTGGAGTTGGCTTTAAATATTATTATTCCAAACTCTTCGACAACGTGACAAGCACATCCGTAGCATTCGACCTTGGGGCAATTGTAAAACCACGGCCTGATCTTGCTATCGGTCTGGCTGTTCGTGACCTTAACGCAAAGAACGAGTGGAATACACAGGACCTTTACGGTTCTTTATTTGGAAATACTACAACAGACAAATTCCCAACGCTCATTAATCTGGGAGCAAGTTATTTACTTCCAAAGAATCTGGGTGTTGTTTCCATTGAAGCTGAGTATCAAAAAAATCCTGGTCCAACAGGAACAACAGAGTTTACATCCACGGATGGTATTGTTGACAATGTTATTTCATTTAAACTCGGAGGTGAAGCGTTTGTAACTAACCAGATAAGGTTTAGAGCAGGCGTTGAAAGGATAGATTTCGCAAATGACGATATATTGGGAAATATGAAACCGTCTTTTGGTGTAGGATTTTATAAAAATTTTGGCAAAACTACGATGCTGGGACTGGATTATTCATTCCAGCTTGAGCCCTATACACATGACCCAATTCAAAATATAAGTGTAGGATTTAAATTTAAGTGATATGACAAATAAGATTTCGACAATAATAATACTAACAGCCTGCTTTTTTGCTACTAATCTTTTCGCGCAGAATGACGGCGCGGGTAATACCGGGATGGCATTCCTTAAGCTCGGTGTCGGTGCGGAATCAATGGCAATGGGCGAGGCTTATTCCTCCCTGTCTGAAGACGCAACTGCATATGTGTATAATCCTGCGAGACTCAGCTTTGGCTCACCAAAGAACGTCTCCCTCATGCATAATTCATCCATTCAGGATCTGAATAACGATTTTATTGCGGCAAAGTTTAATCTAGGCGGCAGACTCACTATGGGACTTGGAGTTGTTAGGTCCAGCGTCGATAATATTGAGATACGCACTACTCCCGGTGACCCTATCGGCACATTCAGTGCGGAAAATCTTTCCATTGGAATTTCCATGGGATATAAACTTTCGGAAACATTCTCCATTGGACTTACAACCAAGTGGCTTTATGAAAAGATATATATCGATGATGCAACCGGTGTTGGATTTGATATTGGAGCAAGCTATCAAAAAAATAACTTTAGCCTCTCCGGTACGATTGCTAATCTCGGCTCGCTTGATGACCTGAGAAATGTACCGACCAACCTCCCTACTCTTGTTCGCTTAGGCGGTGGATATAGATTCTCTAAGAAAGATTTCGATTTCCGTATAGGAGTAGAAGGATTCAAGGTTATGGACGGGGGCTCTCTCCATCTTCATGCCGGAGGTGAGGTAGGATATAAGGATTTCTTATTTGTCCGCGCTGGTTATCAGTCCGGTTACGAAAATAAAAACTTCACTACAGGAGTGGGATTCAAATATAAAGGTATTAAACTCGATTACGCGTTCATTCCTTACTCCAGCGAATTTGGTACAAGTAATGCTTTCTCACTCGGCATCAATTTCAATTGATTTGAGTATGTAAAAGCTAATGGCTAATTCATTCGATCAATTTTTAGATTACATAAACAACGGGAAAAATTTCTTAAAGCTGTATCTTTTTCTCGTTATTTTTTTATGTATCGTCAAATTACCCACCCTTTTAACGGCAGACATACAGCCCTGGGATGAAGGCATGTACGCAACCCGCGTGATGTCTATTTACGATAATGCCGATGTCTGGGACCAGAGCATGCATTCCGTTGGTAAATTCTATTCCGGCTCACATCCGCCACTTCTCATCTGGATAGGTTACGCTTTCACTTTAATATTTGGCGCGAGTGCTCCTGTTTTCAAGATAATTCCATTCCTGTTCGGACTTGGAAGTATTTACTTTATCATGAAGATCGGGCAGGAAATGTACGATCTTAAAACAGGATTCCTTTCAGCGCTTATTCTTTCGGGAAATTTGATATTCAATGTATTCGCCAAACGCTTCCAATTCGATATACCATACACCTTCTTTATACTACTGGCGTTTTACTATATCGTTCTATATATAAAAAATCCGCAGAGTAAATATATCATTTATGTTGGTATCACGTTTGGGTTATGCCTTATGGTTAAGATACTCGTCGGATTCTACATTCCAATTATCTTGTTTCTCTTCTGGATACTGCAAAGAAAAAAGACTTCTCTGACGTTTAATAACATTTTTGTACTCACATTGATCGGTGTTTTGATCGCGCTTCCGTGGCACCTGTATATGATTGTTACATATGGACAGGAGTTTCTTCATTATTTTCTCGGCTTTCATATTTTCGATAGAGCATTCGTAGGTGTTGAGCAAAACGAAAAAGGCTCCGGAGTTCTGTACCATATAAATTACTTCCTGAGCATTATACCTTTTGGTATTATAGCGTTTTTCAGCCTATTGAAAGACGCGCGTAACTACAAAAATCTCGATTGGAGAAAAGTTTTCTTGTGGGTGTGGTTCCTTGTTGGTCTTATTATTATTTCATCATTTAGAACCAAGTTGGAGGTATATGTCCTACTTATTCTTGCGCCTGCATGTTTGATTATACCCCGGTATCTTTTTGATATGAAGCCCGGTTTCACTCGGGAAAAATCCACTTTGCTCTTTGCAATATTATTCAACATCTTATGGTTCGCATCATACTATTACCGTCCCGATATCAAAGAATACATTGCAGAATCTAATAAAATAATTGTACTGCTAATGCTGGTTGTAAGTATTATTTTATTATCTGCTATTGCGTTCTTCTTGGCAAAGAAAACTAATATAAGCAATTTGCTTACAGGAATGATCGTTGCGGTATTTCTTGGAGTTAATATCTTTTTCCTTGTGAAACCACTGGATTGGGATTACGAATTCCGGCTTACTCCTGTCAAAGAGGAGATCGATGCATCCGGTAAGGAAAAAATATTTTATGTAGGCAGTTTTTTCCGGTATAATCCCCAATTTAGCTTTTATTTCGATGGACTCGACATTGGCTGGCATAATGACAAATACTCTTACTATTTTGCCGATACGAAAGACGGATTTGATAACGTTAAGAACATTCTCGATACCCTAACAAAGGGTGAATATAATATCATAGTGGAAAAGGACAATATTAATAGGACCGAGTATCCCGATTCAAAAAAATTCATACCGGAAAACTTTAAACTCGTTAAAAGAACCGGCGGCTACGAGCTTTATCAAAATTGACATATGTTCGAATGCACTAAAGTAAATATTAACGAAGATCCCGATTGGACGCGTTTCCTTAAAACGAACTATAATCTTTTCTTCGACCCTAAGTTCCTCGTCTACAATGACCTTTTCAGCAAAAGGATCAAATGGCATCATCTTAAATTCCGCGAGGAAAAGACTAAGAAAATTGCCGCACTGCTTACGGGATGCGAAAGAACAGACGTGAATGGTAAAACATTCATCTCATGCAACGGTGCCAGCTTCGGCGGTTTCACGTGGAGCGATAAGCTCGACCTAATCGATTATAATGAGATTATTAGAACGTTTCGAAAATATATTAAAGCGCAGGGGTTTAACCGCATTATCCTGCGGAACCAGCCGTTCATTTACCAAAAAAATCCCGACGAAGAATATGAATACGCTCTGCTCCATGAAGGATTTTCTATTACTAAAAATTCGATAACGAACATTGTCGATTTAACGAATTTTGAATTTGAAAAGCTCTCTAACCCCAAAAAGCGCTCGATAAAAAAATCCGATACAAATATTGAAGTCAAAATACTGGACAAAGAACTCGATGAAGAGAATTTCAAAGAATATTATTCCGTACTTCTTGAAAACCGTCAGCTAAAAAATGTTACTCCGACACACTCCATCAAAGAGTTGATATACTTAAAAAATAATCTCCCCGATAAGATATTCCTTTTTTATGCGGAGATCGAGGGGGTCATCGCCGGTATATGCATCCTCTTTAAGGTAAAGGAGGATGTGATATTGAACTTCTACATGGCGACGCACGAAGAGTACAAACGAGCGCGGGTTTCAGACCTTATACTGTTTAAATCCATCGAGTGGGCGAAAAAGAACGGTTACAGAGTGTACGACGTAGGCACGTCAAATATCGGCTATAAATTCCTCGAAGGACTTTTCTCATTCAAAAAGAAATTTATGGCAAGCGGGTTCTTACGCAAAACTTACGAACTTTACATTAGTGGTAAATAAAATAACAATACGTGAACATTAAAAACAAAAGAGTATTACTTACTGGGGGTGCCGGATTCATCGGCAGTACCCTCGCGTCCAAACTTCACAAGGATAACGAGATCCTTATTTACGATAATTTCCATCGCGACTCGCTTTCTGATAAAGGACTCTCTTCCCGGCATATCAAGATCGTAAAGGGCGACGTACTGGATCTTTCTCTACTTACAAAAACCGCGCAGGATTTTAAGCCCCAGGTTGTAGTTCATCTTGCCGCGATCGCGGGCATTGATACGGTAATCCTAAACCCGATCAATACAATGGAAGTAAATATGATCGGGACTCTTAATCTGCTTAAGTCTTTAAAGAAATATTCATCTAAACTCGAACGAGTCCTGGACTTCTCCACAAGTGAAGTGCTCGGCGCTTACGCTTATAAATCCACCGAGAAATCCAGCACTAACTTTGCTCCCGTAGGTGAAGCCCGCTGGACGTATTCCATCAGCAAGGTTGCCGGCGAGCACCTCGTCCACAGCTATTATAAAGTGAAAGGCTACCCTTGCGTTACCATACGTCCGTTCAACATTTACGGACCGGGACAGGTAGGTGAAGGTGCTATACAGATATTTATCAAAAACGCTGTCAAAAACAAAACCATACAAATCCATGGAGCCGGCGACCAGATTCGATCATGGTGTTACATAGACGATATGCTTCAGGGTATAGAGCTCTGCCTGACTAAAAAGAAAGCTGTCGGTGAAATATTTAATATCGGTAATCCAAAGGGAACCGTAACGATCTCCTCTCTCGCTGAGAAAATAATTACCCTCTGCCCGACTAAGTCAAAGATCAAATACGTTCCGAAAAATTATGTGGATGTCGAGCTTCGTATCCCGAGCATTGAAAAGGCCACCGAATTGCTCGGCTATGTGCCAAAAGTTGATCTAAACGAGGGTATAAAACGCACGTTTGCATGGTACAAAAAAAATCTGAAATGAAGTTTTTTTTTCTCGCGCACGGCATAATAAGCTATAATTGCCTGAGAGACCTCATAGCGAAAGGGTATAAACCTCATTGCGTAGTTACTCATACGGATCTTGATTACGACAGACTTAAAGATTCATTTTACGAACCTATTACAAAACTTTGTGTGTCCAATTCAATACCGATTTTCCATGTAAATAAGATCTCTGAAATTCACACGGAGCTTGCAAAATGCGACGTCGGTATGTGTCTCGGATTCATGGAAATAATAAAAAAAGATACACTGGATATCCCAAAGCACGGCATTTTTAATATACACGGAGGGAAACTCCCGAAATACCGCGGACGCGCTCCAATATCCCGCTCCATTATCAATGGAGAAAAATTTTTCACACTTACACTGCATAAAATGGATGTAGGAGTTGATTCCGGTGATGTCTGCCTCGAGACAGTGATCCCCATAACCGATAAAGATGACATTAATACTCTCTCAAAAAGATGTGCAGAAGAAACAGCTCCTCTCATTGAGCGTTTCTTTGAGACTTTCAAACGGGAAACCCTGGATTGCAGGAAGCAGGACCTTTCTCAAAATCCAAAAGCATATAGAAAAATATCCGACGAGGAGCGTAAGATCGATTGGAATAGAAGCGCGAGAGATATATTTAACCTAATTCGCGCTCTTATACCGCCCTTCCCCGGTGCTTTTTTCGAATCCGGTGCAAAAAAGTTCATCGCTCTTAATTCCGAGATACTGTTGGATAATGAAGTAGGTAAACCCGGCGAAATAAACTTTATAACGGAAGATTCTGTCACTGTAAAGTGTGGTAATGGTTCGATCAACATCACTTCACTTGCCGATGAATCCTTGAATCCCGTTTCTATTATTGATAATTTTCACAAAGGAGACATCCTGGAATGATAATCGATTCCCACATACATATTGGCAAATGGAGCGATATTTTCTTTAATTATGAATCCACTATCCCTGAAGCGATACAGGTAATGAAATCTTCCGGCGTGGATGCTGCGCTCGCTATGCCTACCGACGCCACACCGAATGCCGAATTGTTTGCGCAGATAGACGATCATCCCGATTTTAAATTCTTTTACATGGCATGGATAAATCCGGAAGACCCGGGTCTCGATAGTTTCCTGGAGCAGAACATCGACAGCATTTCAGCATTTAAGATACATCCATCTATACAGAGAAAACGAATGAGCGATGCATCTTATGATAAATATTTACAGATCGCATCCGAGAAGAAAAAACCCGTCATAGTTCATTGCGGACGCTGGCAGGAGATAGCAAGCTACAAGTTTCCTCTCGAATGCGCCAAAAAATATCCCGACCTTATGGTTGTTCTCGCTCATCTTGGAGGTGACCAGCCTGGGCTTTTCCTGCAATGCGCTGAAGACGTGAAAAATGGCAATTACCCACACGTTTACCTCGGCACCGAATCTGTCCGGGAATTTCATTTCGTCAATAAAGTTGTGCATAAAGTTGGCGCGGAAAAAGTTATCTTCGGCTCCGATTATAATCTCGGTCTCCCGCTGACATATATCCCCATCGTAGAGTCACTCGATATACCCGCATCCGATAAAGAACTTATATTCAGCGGAAATATTTTACGTTTACTAAACGCTTAGCTTGGCTAAACCCCGTGTCTTACATATTGCGCCGCAGAACTTTGCCGGTATGCCAATGGACTTTACCCTAATGCAGCGCCGGACCGGATATGAATCACGTCTTGTTACAATTTTTCAAAACACGCTTAACTTTGAAGAAGATATTACTCTTGGGATCAAACTCCCCTCCGGCTCTCTCGCGTCTAAATGGCGCAACTCTAAAATGGAATGGGCAGGCTCCGCTTCCCGTGATCTTAAATACATAAAACCGAAGAACACCGCTGAAAATGTTTACTTCGTTTTCCGCGATCTGATGAATAAGTTCAAGATAGAAGACATTATCAAAAAATACGACCTGGATAAATTTGACATTTACCATTTCGATGGTGGAATGGATTTCTACCGTGACTCCCGATTTGCCATTGAAATGAAAAAACGGGGAAAGAAGATTGTTTGCTGTTATTATGGAAGTGACCTTCGTACACGCGGTATTTTTAAAGAACTGGATGATATCAGCGATTTAAATCTAACGGTAGAGTTCGACCATATTGATCTTTATAAGGGAATTAATTATCTGTTCTTTCCTTTTGACGTAAAAAAGTACGAGATAAAAGAAAGGAATAACCCGCTTATAAAAATCATTCATTCCCCTACCAACCGTAAATTTAAAGGTACTGACAAAATACTACCGATTATTGCTGAAATTGAAAAAGAACGGCGGATTGAGTTTATACTGATCGAAAATATGGACCGAAACGCTCTACTCGAACTGAAACAGACATGCGACCTCGCAATTGACCAGGTCGGCGGTGAGATGGGCGGAAGCGGGTACGGGAAAAACTCCATCGAAAATCTCTCAATGGGTATCCCGACTTTCACGGAGTTCTCTGTGGATTATCTCAATTTTATCCCGGAAAATCCAATGATTCACTCCACTATCGATACATTAAAGGGGAATCTTCTTTCGATAATCGACAGTGAACAGCTCCGTAAAGATAAAATAACCGAAGGTCGCCGATGGGTGGAAAAGTACCACTCCTTCGAAGCAGTTAACGAAAAGCTTGAAGAATTGTATCGTAAACATAATATTGCTGATGTCTGAGGAAAACACATCACATGTTAAGACGCTCTTCTCGCACACCGTCTACTACGGTATGGGGCTTTTCCTTAACCGCTCGCTGTCTGTTTTGCTGCTGCCGCTTTATACCGATTATTTTTCCTCGCAGGAACTCGGTGTTTACTCGCTTATCTTCTCCCTCTGGATTTTTCTGAATATACTATATATGTTTGGTACGGAAACGTCATTTCTCAAATTCTTCATCGACGCCAAAGACCAAACAGAAAAAGCACGCATTTACTGCACCACGCTCACGATGATCTCTGTTACTTCAGCCGTCTTTTCCGTAATTCTGTATTTTACGTCCGGTGCTATAGCTGAACTCATTAAATTCGACAATATTCCGCAGGCAGCATTCTTAATAAAGATCCTCGCCTTGCTCATTTTCTTCGATGCGCTGTCACGTTACCCGTTACTATTGCTCCGCGCTAACCTTAAAGCAAAAACATACGCTGTCATTACAGCCATATCACTGGTGATAAATCTCGGTCTTAACCTCATTCTCATTATCGGATACCACTTTGGTATCGAAGCAATTTTCTATGCCTACATCGCGTCCGTCATTTTCACGCTCATCGCCGGACTTATCGTTACCCGTGAATATTTGCTCCCGAAAGTCTCGACTCAACTAATGAAGGAGCTCGTCTCTTATGGTAACAAATTCATCTACATCGGCATTTTCGTTATCCTGATTAGCCAGTCCGACCGCTACTTCCTTAAATATTTCTTTGACGAATCGCTAGTAGGTATATACTCGGCTAATTACCGTCTTGCATCCGTAATGACGCTCGCCATCGCCTCTTTTAAATTCGCCTGGACGCCCTACTTCCTTAACCTCGCGGAAAACCCAGACAGCAAGAAGGTCATCGCCAACGTTTTCACATATTTTGTCTTTATCGCGCTTTCCATATTTCTATTTTTCTCGTTCTTCACCGCGCCTCTCGCTAAAATTAATTTCTTCGGCATACACATACTTGCTCCCGAATATTGGTCCGGGCTTGGCATTCTCCCGCTGATCCTAGGCGCGTACTTCTTCCTCGGCCTCGCGGACAATCTCAACGCCGCGCCGTTCCTGAAAAACAAAACCTCGCTCCTCCTCCTCGCCTCAGCCATCGCATTCATCGTTAACATCATTCTTAACTTTATCCTTACTCCCGTATACGGCATCTTTGGCGCATCCTGGGCTATTCTAATCACATACATTGTACAGTTCATTGCTTTATACATTATCTCCCAGCGTATCTTCCCCGTTAATTACCAGCTCGGGAAGCTATCCGGTATTTTCCTGCTTACTCTCGTTTTCTTTGTTGGCGGCTCACTCGTTCATGCATTACAGGACGTCTCGATAAAATATATCCTCCTTATCCTCGCCTCATTATTTATGGTTTACCTATCCACCTTGCAGGCAACCGGCCTCATCGACCTCCGCAAAACCAGATCCCTATTCAAGAAATAATCCTTCTCCAATTTGTCATTCCCGCGGAGGTGGGAACCGCCAGTTAGGCGAAGCCAATCTAGATCCATAACTTCCGGACGTCAATAACAGCTAATTCGGTTTAATCACTTCGAACGAGCCACTATTCCATAATCACCAAAGGTGATTCAAACGGCCGTGCGGAAATTGCCGGTCGAGCGAGCCGCAGGCATTAAGTCTTTTCTCCGCGTACTCTGTGCCTCTGTGGCAATTTCATTTCACTGACATATCTGTCACTCCCCTGTCTTTCCTGTCACTCCTTTTGACATTTCTTTCACACTTAGTGACATATAATTCGCTATTTAGCTTTGGCACGCTCCTTGCTATAGTATATTATGAGTTTGAAAAATTTTTCACATTCTGAATTAACAGAGTTTAAAAACAAAATTAACATTTAAGGAGAACAACCCATGAACTTAGTTAAATTTAACAAACCAAAAGGATTAGCTTCATTCGATGAAGCAATAGACTCGATCTTCAGCGATTGGGCTGGTATCAGCAGGAATATTAACGTTACCCCGAGGACAGAGATCAGGGAAGACAACGACAATTTCTACCTGACCCTCGAAATGCCGGGCGTTAAGAAAGAGGACGTTAAAGTTAACATTGAAAACGGTGTCCTTTCAATTAAAGGCACCAAAAACAAAGAAACCAAGACCGAAAATGAAAACGTGCTTATGAGCGAAAGATACTACGGCGAGTTCAGCCGCAGCTTCAATCTTTCCAAGGACATAAAGACCGACGCTATCGACGCAGAGTTTAAAGACGGTGTATTAAACATCGTTCTTCCAAAAGTCGAAGAAGCCAAGCCGGTCGTAAAAGAAGTGACTATTAAGTAAGACCACGAATGCAGAACAACACGAAACGGTGAGCGGTCCGACGGGTCCGCCTCACCTTTCGTTGTTTATTAGACCAAACAGAAATGATATACTGGGATGAAATAATCGGACGTATACTTGGATTTTTCTTCGAGCTATTTTTGAATGTTGTATTCGATGATTGTTGTGATAAAGATAAATAACTTTTTTAACATAACCCAAAATTTTTAAAACCGGCTTACTTCGAAAGAGTTTTAAAAAGAAAGGAAAACAAAAATGGGAAAAATAATTGGAATCGACCTGGGTACTACGAACTCCTGTGTCGCCGTTATGGAAGGTAGCGACCCCGTCGTTATCCCCAATGCTGAAGGACACCGGACTACACCGTCCGTCGTGGCTTTCACAAAGAACGGAGACAGGCTCGTAGGTGATGCCGCCAAAAGGCAGGCGATCACAAACCCGCAGAACACCATATCCTCCATCAAGAGGTTCATGGGTCGCAGATATGATGAGGTCACAGATGAGATTGGCAAGGTTCCGTACAAAGTGATCAAAGGCGAAAACGATACCGCGCGTATCGAGATCGACGACCCGGCTACTGGACAAAAGAGAGTTTACTCTCCGCCGGAGATTTCCGCTATGATTCTTCAAAAAATGAAGAAGACCGCGGAAGACTATCTCGGACAGCCAGTTACAGAAGCCGTCGTTACTGTCCCTGCTTACTTCAATGACTCGCAAAGGCAGGCAACAAAAGACGCCGGAAAGATCGCCGGACTCGATGTAAAACGTATTATAAACGAACCCACGGCGGCAGCGCTTGCCTACGGTCTCGACAAAAAGAAAGCTAACGAAAAAGTCGCTGTGTACGACCTTGGCGGTGGTACATTCGATATTTCCATACTGGAACTCGGTGACGGCGTTTTCGAAGTGAAATCCACCAACGGTGACGGTCACCTCGGTGGTGATGACTTCGACCAGGTGCTCATTGATTACCTCGCCGACGAATTCCAGAAAAAAGAAGGCGTCGATCTCCGCAAGGACCCGATCGCTCTTCAAAGACTAAAAGAAGCCGCGGAAAACGCCAAAAAGGCGCTCTCTACTTCGACTTCTACGGAAGTTAACCTTCCGTACATCACGGCTACGCAGGACGGAGCTAAGTTCCTCCTCGAAACCATCACGCGTTCTAAATTCGAACAGCTCATCAGCGACCTCGTTGACAGAACGGTTGGACCGTGCAAAAAAGCTCTCGAAGACTCAGGCTTCAGCGCTAATGAGATCGACGAAGTTATTCTCGTCGGTGGCTCTACCCGTATCCCGCTCGTTCAGGAGACGGTGAAAAAGATATTCGGCAAAGAACCACACAAAGGTGTTAACCCGGATGAAGTCGTCGCGATCGGCGCCGCTATTCAGGGCGGTGTGCTTGCCGGTGACGTACAGGACGTGCTCCTGCTCGACGTTACCCCGCTCTCGCTCGGTATCGAAACTCTCGGCGGTGTGATGACAAAGCTCATCGAAGCCAATACGACTATCCCGACCAAAAAGTCGCAGACATTCTCGACCGCGTCGGATAATCAGCCCTCTGTAGAGATACACGTGCTTCAGGGTGAACGCCCTATGGCGAATGACAATAGGACGCTCGGACGCTTCCATCTCGATGGAATACCCCCGGCTCCAAGAGGGCTCCCGCAGATCGAGGTCACCTTCGACATCGATGCTAACGGTATCCTCAACGTATCCGCCAAAGACCTCGGCACGGGCAAGACTCAGGATATCAAGATCACGCACTCCTCCGGTCTGAGTGATCAGGAGATAGAAAAGATGAAATCAGACGCTAAAGAACACGCTGAAGAAGACAAACAAAAGAAAGAACTTATAGACGTCCAAAACGAAGCCGACTCGATCGCGTTCCAGGGCGAAAAACAGCTCAAGGAACTCGGCGACAAACTCGATGCGGATACAAAGAGCAAGATTCAAGCCGCTCTCGACCGCGTCAACAGTGTAAAAGCAGGCACCGATAAAAATGAGATACGCTCCGCTATAGATGACTACAACAAGCTCTGGCAGGAAGCCTCCTCTAAAATGTATGAGCAGTCCGCTCAACAGCCGGGAGGACAATCCGGACCGCAAGGTGGTGGCGCAGGAAGTCAGACTCCCCCGCCCTCAGACGGAGAGCAGACACAGGGTGGTGGAAGCGAAGGCGATAACGTAGAAAACGCCGACTTCGAAGTAGTAGACGACGACAAAAAAGACGAATAACAAGCAACTATGTTTTAACCCCATATAGGCAGTAATAAATCCGAAAGGCAAGCTCATCAGAAGGCTTGCCTTTTTTGTTAGTATCTTATACTACTACCGAAGGTAGTCCCGTCCGAACTCGATTTATCGGATGGAGTCGAGATAGGTAGTAAAGCTAATGTAATTGGGCAGTTTAGCCAATTTATTTATAGTATTATCCTTTAGAAATATTGTTATTTTAAATGATTATAGTTATTTTTTAAAAAAAAATTAAAATAACAAATTGGTTTGGAGCATACAAAGTTACCTGATTGTTTGATAATTAATGAATTAGAGTTCAAGTCGGAATGTAGAAAGGACATAAATTTTAATTATATTTCTATCCTTGATTCTTTTCGTGAAAAGGTTTCAAATGAGACAAAATATATAAATTTACTTTTCGATGAATACACTCCCCATGATGAAGAAAATCATTTTTCGAGATTATTTCATAATGCTCAGATTCTTCTAGGGGAAAATTTGATTAAATCTTTGAATGCAACAGAACTATTTATTTTATCCTTATCCTTATATGGACATGACTGGGGAATGGCAATTAGCAAAGATGAAAAAGAATACATCTTAAGTAAAGGATTAAAGTATGAGAAAAATATTTCTGATTTTTGTTTAATAAGTGATGAGTGGCAAAGACTATTTAACTTTGCTACTGACGAACAAATTCCAATAAGTAATATAACTTTTTTAGCAGACATTCCATTAAAAAAATGGAGGGATTATATTAGAAAAACTCACGGTGATAGAAGTGGCGCTCGGATAAGAAAATATTTTGATACTATTAATAATGGAGTTGGGGAAGCAGCCGCACGAGTTTGTGAGGGACATTTATATGATTTTGAAAAATTAAACGATTATCAGAATTACCCAATATCTTTCTCTGTTTTAAATGAAAATATAAATATAAAAGCCTTAACAATTTATCTAAGGCTAATAGATCTTTTGGACATAAGTGAGCAAAGAACTCCTTTTATCTTGTGGAAGTTCATTAATCCAAGAGATCTCACTTCCAAACTTGAATGGCAAAAACATAGAGCTCTATATTCTATAACAACACGAGAGTATCTTTTAGGAAGAGTTATTCTTGTAACAGGAGGTACTGATGACTATATAGTTTATGCTAGTCTTACAGATTTAAGGATACTGTGCGAAAATGAATTGAACCAATGTAATAATCTTCTAGATCAAATGAATATTCAAAAATATTTTTTAGATCTAAAACACGTTGAGTGGAATGTTGATGCAAAAGGTTTTGTCCCAATCTCCATACAATTTGAATTTGATAGAAAACAAATGTTCAATATTTTAAGTGATGAAATTTATGACAATGATTCTAAAGTGTTTATACGAGAACTTTTGCAGAACAGTATTGATGCTATTCATTTAAGAAGAAAGCTACTAAATCTAAAACAAATAAATTTTATCGGACAAATTGATGTGTCCATAGACCAGTACACGAATGGAATGGTTGTTACAATAAAAGATGATGGGATTGGTATGGATGAATACATTATCAAGAATTATTTAAGTATTGCCGGAAAAAGTTATTATAGAAGCAATGAATTCATAAGAGAAGGATTAAATATCGATTCTATATCTAGGTTTGGAATTGGTATATTAAGCTGTTTTATGGTCGCTGAGGGAATAGAAATAGAAACACATAGAGATCAATACATTAGCAATAGTCAAAATCTACTAAAAATAAAAATCCCATCAGTTGATAAACAATTCAGAATAGAATCAGTTAAATCAACTAATGAAACACCAATCGGAACTAAAATTAATATTTATATAAATAATGAAATTTTAGATAGAATAGGTGAGGAATTTGATGAAAATAATTTAGTGGAATATATTAAAACAATTGCTGGGTTTGTTGACATTCCTATATTGATTAAAACTAAAACCAGCAAAGTACTAGTGATTAATAATGAATACAAAGATACATATTTAAACTTTCAAAAAGATAATTTTGAAATACACTCGATTGATTTAGAATATCCTACGAATGAAATCTTCGAAGAATATAGTTCTTACTTAGCTGATGAGTTATTTCTTAAATTAGATTTTGATTTAAAAATCGATTTAAAATTGGAAAATGTTAATGGATCACTCTCCTATATGATACCTAAACAAGCTGATATGGATCTATTAATGAATGATGAGTATAATTTTAGTTATGATGAAGCAAAAGTTATTAATCGATCTGACACAATACCCCCATCTACAAGATTTAACTGGTCCGAAACCTGGACATCATACACTGTGAATGATTATGAAAGTGAAGTTTTCAATTCAAGATTACCCTATAAGGTTTACTTAAACGGAATATTATTATCAAATCCGGAACCTCCAGACTATGAAGAATATGAGCTAGGTTATATGAAGTTAGATCAAAAATATAGCGATTACTTACAATCCAAGATGGAACCAGAAAAATATTATTTCCCAGTCCCCCAATTGATTGCAAACTTTGAGAACTCAGAGGATATAAAGATTAACATAAGTAGATCAAAAATACAAAATTTTAAATGGTATGATAAGATTTTTCATAATCATCTAAGTTTAATTTATGAAAAATATATAGAAAAGGTTTTTGATCTAAATCCGATTGAAAAAATCTATTCTCTATGTAGATTAATCATTTTCCATTACATTAATATTATTGATTTATTTGAGAGTACAGTATTCAATAATGACTTATGGCCAATACCATTTATCACCGAGTCTGGATCTTATATTGTCCAAGACTTTAAAGATTGTGGGAACATAATATATTTATTTCCAGCAGCCATTAGTGACGAGTTATCAAACTATTTAATGAGTATTTATTTCCCAAATTTATATATAGATAAATATCTGAAAAATTGGAAAGGTGAAAAATCAATGTTATTTTCAAACTCATATAAACGGAGGCAAAATATAACTTTTACTATAGACTCTATAATAAATTTTCAAAGGTTTTTGCTGAATGCTAATTATGAGTTTACGCAAATAAAATTTGTCTACTTTAACTCTAAAAAAATTATCTACCAAGAGATATTTGAAAGGATAGTTAAAAAACCAGAGTTATTTGACGTAATAAGAAAAGATTTTAAAGTAAACCCTTATAATGCCTCAGAATTGAGGATTTTGAATGAAAATGTGTTCGAATATATACGTATTCCAAAAATTGTAAAATTTTCAAGTCCCTATGAAAAATATGCTTTTGTTGAGTGGGACTTAATCAACTCTGCTCATGAAGTTGGAATCTTTTTGTTAACAATTTACACAAGGATACTAAAAAAAACTAATGATGATGACTTTACAACTTTTATAAAAAAATTCAAGTATTATTATGATATATTACCCTTTGTTTCATTTTCTCATTATGGAGAACTCGATATTGATAAAATTAATGACAATCTATCAAATCTTATAGATTTTCTAATTGAAAATGGAATACTTGACCAAAGCCATAAAGATTTTTCAATTAAAACTGATTTTTTCATTCCCGAGTATTTTGAATGCAAAGAAAATCATGTTGAAACTAAATTCATTTTGTATGACTTAGTGAACGTCGATGATAAATTTGGTAATGCAATTAAGTAATTCTTTTAAAATATCCGAGATTATACAAAAAGAAAAAAAGTATATATACGCATCTAACCCTTTTCTCCTTACATCCTCCCCATTTTCACACTATCTTTACACTTTACTCAGGAGGGCTTATGCCTTACCTAATCAACCTACAAGCGGTATGCCTCCGTTAGAGGTACATTACGCGTTCGGTCCTTGACCGGATTAGAACATGTGTAAAATGGGAGAATATAATACCTGTCTCTATTCCTCCCCCATTTATCAAAGGGGGGACCGAGGGGGGGGTAAAAATGTAATGCCGTTGTTGGTGTTATGGGTGAATGAAATGAACCCCCGCCAACAACTATTCTCGCCGAACTTTTGCCGTAGGCACTCCTTCGGAGAAATCAACCACGGTAACAGACTCGGGGTAGGAAATATTCTCGCCGAACTTTTGCCGTAGGCACTCCTTCGGAGAAATCAACCACGGTAACAGATTCGGTGTAGGAAATATTCTCACCGTTCTTTAAATCAACCTACCATGGTGAGGGGTGACTCCCTGCCATCATAGAAAAGTAAATATGTTAAAATTAGGTCTACGACCTAGTATAGGTGCGGGCGCGGGCGGTAAGCTTTCCGCGGTCCCAGTTTACCGGGACGGTAAGCCTCCCCCGTCCGCAGAGACAGCTTAGCTCATTGAAATAAGGATCATACAAAGACAAACAAAAAAGGCAACCATTATTAAATGACTGCCTTTGCATAAAAATCTTTAACGGCTCCTAGTGTCCCCAGAGCTCTTTTATGACGTTTACGGCAGCGCGGGGCTGGCGGTCGGCGGTGTACAGACCGAACCACTCTTCGTCCCAGTACTTGCCGGGGAAGTTATCCGTGTAATTATCTTTTGTGAAGTCGTGCGTGGACTTACTGCACGCGCAGGGGCTTCCGTAGCACGCCGGGCACTCCTGCTTCCACCACTCATCGCAGAACATGAACCAGAACACCCCCGCGATGGGATCATCGGGTTCGTCATCCGAACTGTTATTGTGGATCTCGTTCAGCACGTCCTCCGCGTATTCGCCCACATCGTCCGCGTTATCGGGCATCATCTTCGGCACGCCGTTCTCACGCACCGTTGCCGGAAAGCCCAGCTCGGTTATGAAGCACGGTTTCTTAGATGCCGACTGGTACGTCGAGTAAAAGTTACCCAGCGTCTTTCCCCGGAACACGTTGATCCCCCACACGTCGAGGTTCACCATATAATTGTTGCCGGCTTTTACCGATGCCATACCGTCGTCCACGAGCCCGGTGAACGTGAGCTTATTGGGCGCGATAGATTTCAGCGCGGCGGCTATCTTGTTATAGTTGGTCCAGAAGGCTGAGTTATTCACGTCGCCCCCAACGTTCTCGTTACCGAGCATATAGCCCATTATCGCCGGGTGGTTTTTCGTGCTTTCCGCCAGCTGTTTAAACAGCTTGAGCTTTGCATCGAATTCCCCGATGATAGTACCGGGCGGCATAAAATAACCCACCGCCACGTAGATCGGCTTGTTCCCGCCGTTGTAGCATTTATTGAGGAAGTCGTTGTGGTCCTTATCGGGATACCAGCTGTAAATTTTGATGGCGTTCACGCCCATGTCCCTCATCTTCTTTATGTCGGGCTCGTAGATATTGGAGTACTCCTTCATAAAGTAATCGCCATTGGGATAATCGTTCGGGTGCGATCCAACGGGTACCGGCTGGTAGCCCATCCCCTTCGCAAAGAATGGCTTGTTATTGAGCTTGACCTGGTATCCTTCGGTGGTCCAATTGGTCACGTCCTGCGGGCTCTGGATCTCTGTCCGGTCTTCATTTACTGATACGGGCTTTGTAAATGCCGGATTTTCGGGCGAAGTAAATTGGGTTCCCGCGAATATAAATGCCAGTATTACAGCGGGAATTGCTAAAATTGTAAATTTTTTCATGCGTATGGAGTTGGTTAAGAAATTGGTTGCGACATTGTGATAAGGAAATATAGTGAAAAATTAGTGTTAATTTAGGGAAAATGTGTGTCCCCGAAATGCCCCAGAAAGTGGATTTCTAGTTAAAAATTATCCGAAAACAAAGTTTACGATGTCTTTTTTGGTGTGGCGCTCGGTTATTTCAAGGATGTGGTTACGGACTTCCAGTTGGAAACTCCCGGGAACAGTCTTTAAAGTAATTTTATAAATGTTTTAACCCTTATTATATATTGTTATTACAGTTAATATATAAATATTGGTGTAAACTTATAGTGTACTATTGCGGTTTTAATTTATTGTTTGTATTTTCCTAAAAAAAGCTATGGGAAAAGACGAAAGTTTTAAAAAGTGGAGCAGAAAAGAATTTATTTATTTATCCACGATGGGCATTGCCTCCCTTGCATTGCCACTTTGGTTTGGCGGGTGCGAACAAATCGAAGAAGCCATACGGAACAGACCAATGCGAAGATATATCCGCGATGGTTCTCCGGAATTAGACGATATGATCGCAATCTATAAAGAAGCAGTCAACATCATGAAGTCGTTACCATCTACAGACAAAAGAAACTGGGATTATCAAGCGAATATTCATTATTATCATTGTTCACATAGGAATTGGTTTTTCTTTCCCTGGCACAGAGCATATCTGTATTACTTTGAGACTATATGCAGAAAACTCACAGGTGAAAACAGCTTCGCATTACCTTACTGGAATTGGTCTTTAAACGACAGAAAAATTCCTTCGCAATTCTGGGGAAGCACTAACCCATTGTATGAATCAAACAGAATTGCTAATGCGTCATTCCAATTCGACATAGCAACTGTCGGTGAGACAAATCTGGCCAACTTACTTGGCTATGATTTTATTTCTTTTGCAGTTAACTCAAGTCTATCTGGCCCGGGACAGGTTGAATCAGGTCCACATAATCATATTCACAGCAATATTGGGGGAATTATGAGCACTTTTCACTCCCCATTAGACCCGATATTCTATTGTCATCATAGTATGGTGGATTATATGTGGGCAGTATGGAACATAAATTGCGGGAATGAAAATACTTCCGATCCCAACTGGAAAGATCATACTTTTAACAATATCTTTGTAGACTGGAATGGGGATGACATAGATACAGTCTCAGTTTTAGGAACTATCGCTTTGCCCTTAATTACTTATAAGTATGAGTTAAGTCCTCCTTATGAAACTATCTGCCCAAACAACTTTAATAGATTTACAAGCGAGAAAGACAATGAATTTATAGCATTCAGGAAAAAATTAGAAGAAGGTGTTGACATAAGGATGGAATACAAATTACAAACTCCAATAGGTAAAGGAATCGAGATCTATTCTTCCAGGAAGAATACAACATTGGAAGTAAAAGTAGGACAAGACCTAATAGAGATGTCATCAAATCCAACAGACAAAAACAAAGTGCTTCTTTCTCTGGAAGATATCAAACAGCCAATCGAAAGTAACTTTTTTGTAAGAGTTTATGTCAATATGCCTGAGGCGACAAAAGAAACTTCAACAGACAATGTCCATTACGCAGGTAGTTTTGCATTCTTTTTCGACCCAACCGCTGAGAATCATCACGGAAGCATGAACAATACTTTTATAGTCGACCTAACCCGCACAATGAAGGAACTTAAAAAAGCCGGAGAAAGAACTGATTCAACAAATTTTACAATAACATTTATTATAGTTCCTTCAAACGATAAAGTAGCTTTACCCGACTTCAGTTTTTTTATAAAAGAGATTAAGTTAGGTGTAGGAACAGTAATCATTAACAATAAATAATCAGATAAAGTTATGATTCCCGAACTACCACGAGATTAACATCCTCATCCGAAAACGAAGTTTACGATGTCTTTTTTGGTGTGGCGCTCGGTTATTTCAAGTACGCGGTTTCGGTCGCGGTTGAGCGCGAGCCAGTTGGAAATGACCTTTATCTCGTCCAGCTCCTGCGGTGTGTATTTATGCCGTGCGAACTTGCTAATCGAAAAGAATAGGTAATCCGTCGTGTCGGTTATCTCCCCCATTAAATCCTTTTGATCCATATCGACACTTGAATCCCGCTGGGGCTTGCGAAGCGTATAAGTCTGCACCAGTTTTCCGTTATGAATGAAGAATACCTCGCGCGCCTTGCGGTTATCACATTTGATAATGATCTTCTTATTATTGATAGCGGAGGTAATGACCTTCTGGTAGCTCAGCACCTTCTCTATGTCCTTTAACCTGTCACGTATAAATGCCGCCTGCTCGTACTCGAAATTCTCGGCAAAGTCGTCCATCTTCTTCAATAATATCCTCTGTACCGACTCCGGTTCGGCTGAAGTTATGTAGCGGTGCACACTATCCACCTCCTTACGGTAATCCGAGAGCGCCTGTGTTAAGTTACACGGGGCGTGACACTGCCCTATATCGTAATACATACACGTAGAGTGATTGCGTGACGGCTTGAACTTCTTTTCGTCGCATTTACGCAATTTGAACTGCGCGTTGATATCCTTCACAAGCTTATTCACCGTCAGTCCGCTGGAAAACGGTCCGTAATAGTTAGCGCCATCGTTCTCTATCTCGTACACCTTTTCCACTCGAGGATAATGATTCTGCACGTCAATCTTGATGAACGGATGGAAGCGGTAACGCTTGATAGCGGAGTTGAATATAGGTTTCTCCTTCTTTATAAGGCGTGACTCGAGTATCAGCGCGGAGAGTTCGCTATCTGTGAGCTGGAAATCCACAGAGTGCACATTGGCGAGCATCTTGCGTATCTTGTGAGACAGTTCGTCATTGTGGCGGAAGTAAGACGACACGCGGTCCTTGAGTGATTTCGCCTTGCCGATGTAAATGGGGTCCCCGTTCCGGTTCCTCATAAAGTACACGCCCGGGTTGTCGGGCAGTGTGCGGAGGTCGAGCTTAACCCTGCGGAGCGCGGGCGATTTCTTCTGGGAAGTGTAGATCCGCGTATTCTGGAATTTCAACACCTCGTACGTATGCTCGAAGTCGTAATCATCCGCCATCTTATTGAGGAAGTGAATGAGTATTTTAGCGGTAGCGAGCGCGTCATCGTAAGCGCGGTGATGATTGTCGAGCGGTATTTCCAGGTGGTTCGCTACATTGGCAAGCGACTTACTTTTGAGGCGTTTGAGGATGCGGCGTGCCAGCTTAGCGGTGCATAGCGTTGCCATGTTCAGACCAAGCGGGTCGGGGTTGCGGAGGAACGACTCGCGGACGAAGTTATAATCGAAGCGGACGTTATGCCCGACGAAGATCGTGTCGTGGGGCAGAGCAAGAGTCCTTCCCCTTCCCTTCGGGAAATCACTGTCGCAAATAAATCTGACCAGCTTATCCGATACCTCACTGAAAACCGGTTTATTCATTACCATCTCATTGGTGATTCCGGTGAGGTACTGGATACCCGTTGGAATGTGCTGACGGGGATTTATTAACGTTGTTAATTTATCGGTGATCTCAAAGCCCTGGACTTTGATAAGGGCTATCTCGGTGATGCGGTTATTGAATGCGGAGCCTCCTGTGGTCTCGACATCGCACACAATAAAGTTTGTATCGAAAAGTGAAATTTTATCGCCCATCCGCCTGTTTAGATAGAGTCGGAACGTTGTTGTTTGTCAAATTTCCGAAAAATAGAGGAAAATATAAAGAGGAAATATAAGTTTATTTCGTTGTATGATATTGAAATAGAATAAATTATCTGCCTCGTCCCATACACATGGATCTAGATTCCCGCCTGCGCGGGAATGACAAACATTTGGGAGAAAAAATAAGAGGATAGGAGCGATCCCCATATGATATTAGGATTATTATTGATGGACGGGGAATTACCACGTCGTCCAAGAAAATGGGGACTCCTTGTAATATTTTTTTTATGCGAAAAGATAAAGAATAAAAATCTGTAATACATAAATTTATTAGGAAACATGGCTATACATTGACTTGTTATTAGAGGGGGAAATGGTTAAAATTGTAGTTTATGTCAAAAAATCCAGAGTAAAATAAACCCATAAGTAATTAACATGATAAAAACAAAATATCCAATATATTTTGCACTAATTATAATAGCATGCTTCGGAATAGCTCTTGTCGCATGCTCATCGAAAAAAACGAAGGTTGTGGCAGAGGTAGGCGATGAAAAGATCTATCTCGAGGACTTTGAAAACCAATTTTTGAAGACAGTAAACAATATTGATTCAGCAAAGAAGACCACTCTCGACCAGAGAAAAGAATTTCTCGACCTACTGATAAAATTCAAATTAAAAGTAAAGGATGCCCGCGACAGAGGACTGCTCGAGTCAGCTGATATACAGAACGATCTCAATGAATACAAGAAAAATTTCCTATCAACATTCCTAATCGATCAGAAAGTAATAGAACCAAACATACAGAAGCTCTATGACATGAAAAAATACGAGGTCAGAGCTTCCCATATTTTGATAAACCTTCCTCCGAATGCACCGGCAGAGGATTCAATAAAGGCATATCAAAAAGCACAACAAGTGCTCGACAGGCTTAACAACGGTGAAGACTTCACAACCGTTGCGAAAGAAATGTCGGAAGACCAAACGGTACAACAAAACGGCGGTGACCTGTATTATTTCACCGGCGGAATGACGGTACCTGAATTCGAAGACGCAGTATATGCCATGAAGGTTGGTGATATTACAAAAGAGCCTATCAGGACACAATTCGGACTTCACATCGTAAAGCTCACGGATAAGAAGGAAAGAGTCGAAAGTATAAAAGCATCACACATTTTAATTCAGAACAAGACTGACAGTCTCGGCAACATAGTCGATACTCTAGAAGCATACAATAAAGCGCAGGAAATACTACAAAGAGCAAGGAACGGTGAAGATTTTGGCGAGCTTGCAAAACAATTTTCACAAGATCCGGGTTCCGCTCCAAACGGAGGCGACCTTGGATACTTTGACAGAAGAAGAATGGTGCAGGAATTCGACAGCGCGGCATTCTCTCTTAAGAAGGACGAAATATCCGACGTAATAAAGACAAGATTCGGATACCATATTATCAAATTGACGGACATAAAGGAATATGAGCCATTTGAAAAGCAGAAGGATAAGCTCAAATCGGAATTCAAGAGAAGCCAGCAGTACAAGGGCGAGTACAACAAGTATCTCGAACAGGTAAGGGATAAGCTTGATTTCGAAATAAAGGACGACGGATTTGCGGTTCTTACGGCTAAATTCGACTCAACAAAGACGATCGGAAGCAACAATACGGACAGCATATTCACGGAACAAGATAAAGAAACCATAGTTGCAACATATGACGGCGGTGAGATAAAGATCAAGGACATCATACAGCAAGTCACCATTAACAAGGAATTCGCAAACAATGCGGCGAACTACAATACTCTTCAGAGCATAGTGAAAAACTCGGCTGAATTACCACTGCTGAACGTAATGGCTGAGAAGGAAAATGTCGAAAATAATGATGATTACCTGGCACTTTTAAAGGAATACGAAGACGGATTATTGAGCTTTAAGGTCGACCAGGAAGAGCTATGGAGCAAGATCCAGATCACAGATCCGGAAATGCAAAGTTATTATGAAGCAAATAAGGAAAAATATGCGTATAAAGATGGAGAGGAAACAAAATACAGGGATTTCAGCGAAGTAAGGTCGGAAATATCCAATATACTACAGCAGGAGAAATTTAAGGAAATGGAAAAGCAGTATGTTGAGAACCTAAAGCAGAAATATCCTGTTGTTATAAAGGACGAAGTATTAACCGAAGCATTCACGGAAGATTAATCTAAGGACGAACATTAGAATGTCGAAAAAAGCAATTTTATTATTTGTACTGATGATCCTCTTTGCCGGGACGGGATATTCCCAGCCCAAGCAAGGAGACAGGATCTTAGCAGTTGTGGGTAACGACGTGATATTAGAATCAGATTTTCAGTACCAGGTACAGGTGTACGCAAGACAAAACCAGCTTCAAGAAGTAACCCCATCCATTGCCCAGCAGATATTCCAGCAGATGCTGACCGATAAGATAATCTATGCAAAGGCAGTACAGGACAGCGTAGAAATAAGCGAGGAAGATATAAACAGGGAGCTGGATTACAGGATACAATCTCTGATAGAGCAGGTAGGTTCGCCTAAACAGCTGGAAGAGATATACGGAATGTCGCTTGGAAGGATCAAGCTATTGCTGAAGGACGACCTCGAAAAGAAACTGAGAGCAGACAGGCTTAAACGCGAGAAATTCAGAGGCGGTATTAAAATATCGGACAAGGAAGTACGGGAATTTTACGAAACATACAGGGACAGTTTGCCGGCGGCGAGTTCAGAATATGAGCTATCGCAGATATATGTTACAAGAAAAATCTCCGACACGGAGAAAGATCTCGCGAAGCAAAAAGCATTACAGATACTTGACAGCATAAAGGCAGGCGCAAATTTTGAAGATCTGGCAAAAAGGAATTCCGACGACAAGGCTTCCGCAGTAAACGGAGGATACCTGGGACCGGCGGGAAAGGGAGTTTTCGTAAAGCCTTTCGAAGAAGCCTTATTCAGTATGACAGAAGGAGAAGTTTCCGAGCCAATTGAATCACAATTTGGGTATCATATAATAAAACTCGAAAATATAAACGGCGATAAGAGAACAGCACGCCACATTCTTGTCGAATTTCCAAAGCTAGAATCCTCAGACCTTGAAACAATTTCTTTCCTAAACGGTATAAAATCAAAGGTAGAGAACGGAGAGATGACCTTTAAAGAGGCGGCGTATGAGTTCTCTCAAGGGTCACAGGCTCAAACCGACAGCGGGTACGCAGGTTTAATACCTCTGACTTCGCTCGATAGCGCTGAGCTGGAAGCATTGACCAAAGTAAGCCCCGGCGGAATAACAGAGGCAATAAGGGTTGGAAGCGACGGTAATTACGGATACGAGATATTGATGTTACACAGATTCTCTCCTGAACATGAGCTAAACCTGACTGACGACTATGACCGAATAAAGCAGTTCGCGTTATACTTTAAAGAAAACAAAGAAATGGAAGACTGGATCAATGAGATCCGCGAGACAATATACGTTGACATACGATTTTAGAGAACGCGGAGCATAGCTCCGGATCATTCAGTATTACATGACATAATGAACTTTTTCATCAAGACCGAATACAATATTATTTTCTTTATAGTGATAATGATTGTATCGGTCTTGATCGCTTTTTACTACTACCGTAAGACCGCCCTATCAAAAAACCGCAGGATATTATTCACCATTTTAAGATCTCTTACACTTTTTTTTCTGCTGATGCTTCTCGCATCGCCGGTGATATCGTTTATATCGGTCCTACGGATAGAGCCTGTCAATATTTTTTTAATAGACAATTCGAAGAGTCTCTACCTCGAAGACAGATATAAATCATCCGACAGCACTTACAGAGATATTCTGCTTCCGATCAGTCCGGGAAGTGCCGAAAATAAGTTCTTTACGTTTTCCAAAGGTATCGGAAGTGAGATAGAGGATTCCATACGTTATTTTGAGATAGATAATAATGAAACTAACCTATCGGATGCGCTTTCCAGCCTGGAGGAGCTGTATGCGTCCGGTAATATCTCTACTGTGACTGTCGTCTCTGACGGCATGCTAAACGAGGGCGGGAATCCTTTGTTCACCGCACGTAAGCTTAATGCGCCGTTCAATTATTTTCTTATCGGGGATACAGTTCAAAAGAAGGATGTAGTAGTAAAGGATATATTCTACAATAAATCGTCTTTCATCGAGAGCTCCGTACCTTTAAAGGTAGAACTGAATTCGTTCGGATATTCAGAAAATGTAACGCTGAACCTTTACGAAGAAGACAAGTTGATCACATCGCAAACTATAACAGTATCGGGTAATAGAATTTTGTATAATGCGGATTTTAATATCACTTCCCTGACCCCGGGCATGAAGAAGTATAAGATCGAGGCAGTCCCGCTAAACGGTGAGATAACGGATAAGAATAACTACAGAGAGTTTTTCATAAAGTTCATAGATAATAAGTTCAAGGTGCTGGCACTATCGGGCGGTCCGAGCTATGAAAATGCCTTTGTGAAGGAAGAGATAAAGAAGATAGGTAATTTCGAGACAACCTTTCTCACGCAAAAAAGCGCAACATCATATTATGAGGGAGCACCCCCGGAGCTAGGGCAATTCAGGGTGTTTATACTTATCGGATACCCCATCGCAGTAAGTAGTAACGACATGCTAACGGGAATAAGGGATGCAGTAGAAAATAATAAAGCGTCGCTGTTCTTCCTGGCGAGCAAGAACACGGATTATTCGAAGCTGGCACTGCTCGAGAATAAGCTTCCCTTCCGTGCAAGCAACTATTCAGAGTCGGAAAGTGAAACAAGTGTAAAGACCGTGAGCATAGTCGAGAATGAGGCATTCGGGCGTAATGAGATATTGTCGTCGATAAACAATCTCCCTCCGGTATTTATCGGGGGGACGAACTTTATAGCGAATCCGTCGTCGGAGACAATACTACTTACTGCGTCATCGGAGCCGGCGTTCGTTGTCCAAAATACGAGCGATAATCACTCAGCGGCTATACTGGTACACGGGCTGTATAAATGGAGGCTGAGCCCGCGTAAAACGAACGGCGCAGAAGCTTTGAACTATCTGCTTTCGACAACGGTTGCATATATAGCTGATAAAGACAGGCAGAAGAAATTTTCCATAGAGACAACACGTCCCGTTTTTTCAAAGTATGAGGATGTAAAGTTCATTGCCTCGCTCAATGACCCGGAAATAATCGGCGGTGAAGCAATCCGGGTAAAAATAAACGGTACCGGGTTTAACGGAGAGCTGGAGCTGACAAAGATAAATAATACAACATTCGAGGGAGGCATCAGAGTCCCCGTGGATGGAGATTACACTTATACGGCTAGCCTGTATGTACGGGATCAATTCGTGGAGAGTGACGAGGGAAGGTTTTTGGTTGGAGAGAATAATTACGAATATCTAAATACAAGAGCAGATAACAGCATCCTATCAATATTGTCAAATGAGACGGGCGGAAAGAATCTTAGCGGATTAACCGGAAATGAGATATCGGATTTCCTGTCCGGGATCAATGATAAGTCATCGGATAAAATAGAATCGCTGAAGAATTTCAGTCTAAACATAAATCCGTACTTTCTATCGCTATTGATATTAATGTTGTGCGCAGAATGGTTCTTCAGAAAGCGCAATAATCTCCCATAATTATATAAGTGATTTTATAACAATTGTTTGTTATAATAACATAAGCAGGAATTTGGTTTAAAATATTGGTCCTTAGAATTAAAATATTGACAGCGGTATTGATGCTGACAATGGGAAGCACAGTTATGGCTCAAAATCCCTGGTCAAAGATCAATACACCCGTGGACGAAAGGCTCGAAGAAGTGTTCTTTCTGGACAGTCTGCGGGGCTGGGTGATCGGAGATTCCGGCGTGATAATGTACACTTCGACAGGCGGAAACAGCTGGGTATTGCAAGAAAGCGGTGTTAATTACGGTTTAATAGATGTATTCTTCCTAAATGATACCCTGGGTTGGGCTCTGGCATGGAAGATAGTTGGATCGGGCGGACCATACGGAACAGTGATGCTAAAAACCACAAACGGCGGAGTCAACTGGTCAAACCAAATGTACCCGGAGGACGACGTTTATTTCAACACTATATATTTCTACGATCTGCAGAACGGATGGATAGGAGGCTACCCCGGAAGATTATTATACACAACAGACGGGGGTGACAAATGGATAGATGCTTACGTCGATTCTTCATTTACCGCAAACTTCCCCGTAATAAAATTCGATTTTTACAACAGGGATAACGGATTAGGGTGCGGGGGAATAATAGACGTTGCCGGAGTAATATGGAAGACCACCAACGGAGGATTTAACTGGTCATCTGAGGCGGTAGGACCTGAACCCGTACAGGATATTCATTATTTTGATTCACTTAATATAATAGGCGTAGGCGGAGACTATGAATACGGGTCGGGTGTGGTAAGGTCGGATGACGGCGGGCGATCGTGGAATTATACCAGTCTTAATGTATTTGGTATAGCGGGGGCAATATCCTTTAGAAAACCGCTCGAAGGCTGGGCCCCATTGGGATTTGCTCAGCTTATGCTGTATACAACAGACGGAGGTAATAATTGGACTAATATTCCGACGCCGGATAGCTCTGTAATATATGATCTGCAATTTACCGATACGGCGCATGGATATGCCTGCGGAGAAAACGGCACCGTCCTTAAATACCATTACACAAACGTTGGAATAAATAATCCCTACACAGAACTACCTCTAAACTATACACTTTTTCAAAATTATCCTAATCCATTCAATCCGGTCACGGTTATCAGCTACGACTTACGAAACAATGCTTATGTTACATTAAAAGTATATGATATTAATGGACGTGAGATAAAGAGTAATAACAACGGGTTTAAGACTGCGGGAGAGCATTTCATTAACTTTAATGCCGACGGGCTGGCATCAGGAATCTATTATTATAATCTTACGATAACGCCTGTAAACGGCAGTGAAGTTATATCCGAAACTAAAAAGATGGTTCTGGTAAAGTAGGCTTTATTTGAGAAGTACCATTTTCCTCGTTAAAATCCCGCTCTCTGTGCGCAAACTGTAGTAATAAACACCACTCGAAAGCGCACTTCCGTCAAAATCGATGCTGTAACTGCCCGGTGAAAACTCACCGCTCTCAGCAAGGGTCTTTACCAAACGACCGCTCATATCATAAATTTGTAATGATACTGCTGACCTCACGGGAAGAGAGAAGTTTATCTTTGTAGAAGGATTAAATGGATTAGGATAATTTTGATCTAAATTAAAACTTTCCGGAATTTCGCTACTTATAGAAGTTACTCCAATGCTGGAGACATCCACTATTGCCCCCCACACCTGGTATTTTCCTGTTGTATTGTCCATCCATACCGGAAGAAGCTTTCCGTCGAAATATGTCATTCCGATGTTGTCACCCTGATTCCCGGCTCCGGCTCCGCTAACGGCTTTAGGATAGTACTTATGACTGCTTATCATATGGTCTGTCCACGTCTGTCCGCCGTTATTCGAGTGAGAAATATAAACATCCAGTGAGTCGGGCGTATTCCTATTGTCATAATATACAACATTAAGTCCCCCGTCACCATCAACCACTATGTATGGGAAAAACTGCACTCTCCCGTTATTTATTGGATCCTGATTAACACGCACACCAGCCGACCATGTAGCGCCATTATCGGTCGAACGGTGAAATACTATATCGGGATCGGTACCGGCCGGGGCAAGGTCCTTTTCCCCTGTAACGATGTATATCCAGCCATTTCTTGGACCGCCGGTATTATCTATATCCATCGAAGGGTAACCATTGATCCTTATGCTCCATGGAGCTTGTGATGAAGTTTTCACGCCATTACAGTCATAAATGCTTTCCTGAACGCTCCAATTGACTCCCCCATTCGTTGACTTAGCAAAGCCTATGCTTTTTTCATTAAAGGGTGACGTAGTGAGGCTGGACGCCCATGCAACGCATTGAAAACCATTAGAAGAAGTAGCTGTCACAGGCGCAAGAGACTGCCGTCCCGGGAGAGAGTTATTGATCTGAATGAAAGGTGTCTGCCATGAAGTTCCGGAATTAGTAGTGTACGAGATAACTACCGGAAAGGGCGAAACAAATCTCGTCCAAACAAGAAATGACCTCCCATAATAAGGACTCGTCGGGATATTATCCGTGCCCGGACTGCCCTTGTCCTGATCGTTTTGCGCTATAGTAAAATTATCGGACCAAGTCGATCCGTTATTCGTAGAAAAATTCGCGTACATACCCGGGAAGAATCCTCCCTGGTGAGTAAGAATAAAAACACCGTCCTTATCTATTATCGGACCCGGATCACCGCCGTGCCCTGTCGTTATCGGCTGTCCCTGGCATGTGTCAGTTCCAAACCATGTCGCGCCTCCATTTGTGGAAACATATATACCCTCGCTTCTAAATGATCCGCTTATTGTATAAGCACTGCAAAACATTAGCATGTGATTTTGAGGACTCACGACTATCGACGGTTCGATCTGGTTATTACCGGAAGGGTGTATGAGAAAATTAGGAAACTGCGCAAACACACTACCCGTCGCTACTAACAACAATATTATTATACTAGATAAGGTCTTCATAACCTGTAAGATATATTAAACTTCATATAAAAACTTCTGGGTTCACCCGGTTCATAGTATCTTCTCTGGTTTTGAGGAAATTCCGGGTTAGCATTAATATTAATAAAGCCTACATATTTTTTGTCAAAAATGTTATTCATTCCGCCGGATAGTATCATCGAGGCATTTCCAACTTTCCAGTTCAATCCGGTGAGGAAATTAGCATAAAAATACGGGTCAGTTTGTTCGGTATTCTGATCGTCCACATACATACTGCTTACATAGTCACAGTCAAATAAGAACAAGGCTTCGAAGTGCTCCGTCAGTTCCCTTTCATGCTCGATGATGAAATTCACCAAATGCTGAGGAACCGATGGAACCCTATTGCCGGAATAATCCGCATCGATAGGAATACCCTGCTGGTTATATGTTCTCGCAATATACTGGTCATAGACAAAGTCCGTGTACGTGTAATTAACTATAACATCAGTTTTTCTGAAAGGTTCTATCTTAAGTCCGCATTCTACACCGGTTCTGTTGGTTTGAGCGGCGTTCCTGTAATAAGTTCTGTCTGTGATCGTAAACGGTACAATTTCATCATCTATGATAGTATTGAAAAATGTAACCTCAAAAAACACCTTTCTCAGGAATGGACGGCTCTTATCGACTATATCGCCCTTAATACCCAGCTCGAAGTTTTTCGATGTTTGGGGTTCGATGTCCGGATTCAATGTAGTGAAACCGTTATTTGAACTGGCGGGATAGTTCTCGAGTTCCGACGATGACGGAGTATCGAATCCAAACCCATACGAAGTATAAATCGCCACATCATGTCTAAGCTTGTAATTCAGAGCGAACTTTGGAGTGAACCTCTCAAAAACGCGCTCGGAATTCCTTGCGCCGAATAGCATATCGTCGTTTATGAATCCAACCTTGTCATACCTTCCCGATGCCAGGAAATACATCTTTCCTTTTAGAATATTTATCTGGTCCTGGAAGTAAGCACCTATATTGAACTGAGTCTCGTCGTTTTGAGATTGAAGCTGGTCGCCCTTCTGCCCGGCTACGTTATCATAGGAAGACAGCGGACCATTGATGTAAAAGTAATCTATACCGGAAGTAAACTCGTTTTCCCTGCCAAAAAGAGGTGTCTGCTCGATGAACCGCGCCATTGTACCGATGATATATTTCTGACGGATGTTATAAAGCGTATTAGTAGTATAATCCAGATTCCTTACAGCGCCGTAACCCGTAAATTCAAAATCATGAACATTATCCCTGCCGAAAAGCTTCCTGTACTTAAGAGCAAGCCTTCCCTTTTGGGTTATCCTTTTGTAATCGCTCGATACTGCCTGAAAGTATGCTTGTTGAGGATCGTTTTCATATTCTTCGAGAGTGAGCGATCCGGGAAGTTTTTGCAATCCGTCGGTCGCATTAAAAAAGAGTGACATGGAACTGGAGGAATTAGGAAAGGACATGTAAACCGCATTCAAAAGATGACGGTACTCATTACTATGCTCCCTGTAGCCAATGAGATTCCTGTAGTTATAGCTTGTAAAGACCTTGTAATTTTTATCATTGAGTCCAACCTGTACACCATTCATGAGGAGATCGAACTGCCCCACTTCGTTTAGCGATCTTACATAGCTGGAGCCGAAATCCATGTCCGTAATGAAGTTCACAACACCGCCAGGAGAATTTGTATATAGAGATGAGAGGTTTCCTTTCACAACTTCAACACCACCGAGCGTGGTGTAATCAATTCCGTCGATCGAGGTTTCACCGTCCGGATCAGATTCCGGAATTCCGTCGAGAAGTACCCTGATACCGCGAATTCCCGAATTAGACCTGGTTCCAAATCCTCTTATCGAAATTCTCACGTCATTACCGTAACGAGTCTGTAAGAACAATCCCGGAACGTCAGCAAGAAGGTCTTTTGCGTTCACATTCCTGCCGAACTTTATTTCCTCGTCCTTTACTCTGAATACAGAATACGGGATGTCGATGATCCTTTTGTATGTCCTTGTACCCGTAATAACGACTTCGTTTATCTCCGTCTTTAGCGTATCCTGTCTCTCTTCTTCCTCACGTTCACGTTCCTCTTCATCCTGTGCAAAGACCAAATTAGAGCATATAAGCCCAATGAATAACAATACTATAAAAATTCTGCCTGGCATTAATTATTTATTTACTATTAATATTGAAAATTTATCAATTAAATTAAAGGGGGGACTAAGCCCCCCTTATCGTGCTGATTACCTTTATTGGACACTAATAACTTAACCTTAGGGTAGCAACAAAATTCCTGCCCGGAGCGCTTATCCCCGAAGCAAAAACTCTGTATCTTTTATCAAGAATATTTTCGACACCGACCTGTATCGCAGCATAAGGAACGAATTGGTATATCGCGTCGAAGTTCAGAGTAAACCATCCCGGCATACCTTCAGGGGTAGCGCCGGAGAAGTTGTCTTCACCAAATAAGTTATAATCGTCTTTGTCCTTCATTCCATTAAACAAAGTATAGAATTCACTCTTTAGTTTGTCATATTTGAATATAAGACCTGCTCTACCAAATAACGGTGGGATATGGTCCAGAGGATAGTCAGTTGTGTCCGTCTTTATCCTTCCGTAGGTATAATTTACAGTACCGTTGAAGGCAAAGTTATCGGAGATATCCGCATTCAGGCTGAAGTTAAATCCATAGATATAGCCTGTCTGCGCGTTCTGGTTTGCAAGTACCTGGCTAAGAACACCGTCATATACAATAGAGTCCTGACCATTTACAAGGAACGGCGCAGTGATGATTATATTTTGTAAGTAGTTATAATATCCCGTTACGCTGGCAAGAACTCTGTCGCCAAAAATTCCGGCAAAGGTGAGTTCTCCCTGGTATGAGTTTTCCGGTCCAAGATTCGGGTTAGGTACGATAACGCTTCCGGGTTGTGAATCGAACACCTTGGAAAGGTCATCCACGTTCGGAGCGCGGAATCCCGTCGATCCCATGAGTGATATCTTGTAATTCTTTTTCTTATCCGGATATATGACCATACCCAGATTACCAGTAAGAGCATTATTTATCTGAGATACTGTTCCTGCAGGATACTTATAGAAAGTTGTATCATTGAAAGTTGCTTCCAGGTCCACATAGTTATACCTTATACCCTGTGTCAGTACGAAATTCCTGTTGAATTCGTAATAATTGGAAAAGTAAGCGGCAAATGTGCTCATGGTTGCTCCGCCGTCGGCATAACGCGTAGAAGCAGGAGTTATTGCACCAGTATTTATATTTTCCCTCGATGCGGTGGAGTTTACGTCATTGTAGTAAAATTCCAGACCATAGCTTAAGTCACTGCTATTGATCTTTTTCGCAAAATCGAGGTTGCCCGAATAAACTTTTACTTTTTCATTCCTGTCCGTTCTATTAGATGAATTCCAGCTCCTCGAGTGCCTGCTTTCCTCAATATCCTGGTAGGCTAGAGTAAAGAGACCGTTATCGAAGATAGTCTTTTTTGTATTAAATCTCATCTGGTATGAGCCCAGTATTCTTTTTTCCGGTCCGTAGTACCATTCCGCGGAAGTAAACTGTCCGCTTGAATTAGTGGCGGCAAGCCTGTCATATCTCGGAATATCGTTAGTATTGGAGTAATGGAAATTCAGCATATGCGAAACATTGTTATTCTGCTTAAAGAGAACTTTTTGCAGAATATCATACTGGTAATAACCCGAAGGAGTTTGCAGATTATCGTCGTCATTTACCAGCATTGTGTCCATTCCGTTTATTCTGCCCTGAACGAAATTCCTGCTCCACAGGGTATCGAGACCACCGTCAGAAGATCCCTGCTTAAGGTCACCGATGTCATTGTAAGTGAGACTGGTGAGGAAAGCTACCTTTTCCAATCCGATATTAAAATCGAGGTGGCCGGCTTTTTCCTCATCAACGGACGAATACCTTCCGTATGCAGAAGTAGTGAACAATGTTTTTTTGCTTGGGCTTAACAACGGGTCCTTTGTAGTGAAACTAATAACGCCGCCCAGCGCGTCGCTACCATAAATAACGGAACCATTACCGAAAAGAACTTCCGCCCTGCTTAAAATATCCTGGTCAATTCTTAATACATTTTGAAGGTGACCACCGCGAAATATAGCATTGTTCAGCCTGATACCATCAATTACAAGAAGTATCTTATTAGCTTCCAATCCGCGTAAGATCGGGCTTCCGCCGCCGAGCTGGCTCTTCTGCACGAGTACATTCCCGGTATTCTGGAGAAGATCAGCTGTTGTTTGCTGATTCTTAAATCTTATTTCAGGAGCAGTAATAATGTCCACCTGTTTCGGTACGTCGGATAATTTTTCGGGAAATTTTAATTCCGAAACCACTATCTCATCCACAGAATACACGGTTTCAGACATGTACACCCTGTAGCTATTGGATTTAAGTTTATCAAAGGAAGTCTGCCTGGTTTTGTAACCGACAGCTTCAATAGTGATCCTATCAGCACCGGCAATTTTCGAGATATCTGCCTGCCCGAGAACATCCGTATATATTGGATTATCCTTATTCAGCTCCGACGTTATCTCAGCATTTGAGATCGCGGTTAGAGTAGTTTCATCCAAAACCCTGATCGTTTGAGCAAACAGCGGTGCCTGTAATAGAAAACACATTAAAAAAATGTATATAAAACTTCTCTTCATATCATTACCTTTCGATTAGTTTTTAAATGCACATCATACAAACTAACCGATGCGAGGTGGAGCTCTACACTTCCTCTCAAAAACTATTATGTGTGATCGAAAATTTTCATCTGAAAGGAGGTATGAAATACCTTGAAAGGATGGAACATCCAGATTGTTTGTTGCTGGTTCAACCTGTATCCTAGACTCTGATAATTCGGCAATGATCTGCTCGAGCTCTTCCCGTTCCTGTGAGAGTTCGGTTTGAAGATCGGCAACCATTACACCCCAAGTTACGACTGCTAATACGAGAATATAGTTATGCAATCGGGAGTTGAGACGTAAGAAAGTCCGTATCTCACGCACGAGAGCGTATGCAGGAATATCATTTATTAATTTTCCGGACATGTAAATAGGCTAAACCGGAATAAAATCCGGAAAGCAACTTTTTAAAAAATTAAATGTGAGTTGAAATTTAAAACCAAGCAGAAATTTGGCAGGTGTCTAACACAACATGACTACGCTTCTAATACATTTCAATAAGGAGATGTCAACTATCTGATGCGAGTATCTAAGGAGAAAATCGGAACAGGAGTCCGTCTCGCAAACTTTTATTGGTAAAAAGGAAACACTACCAAGTTCTTTTATAGCAGGCAGGCATTTGATACGGTAAGATGAACTGGTGTTCTTGTAAAATACCGTATTTAGATCGCTTCCGCTTTCCTTTCCAAAGTAGCCAATGTTCTCAAGTGAATTACCGCTAAATTCAAAATCCTCGGCAGAGTAAATGGGAAACACAAAGAGTATCCCCAGTAATAGATGCACGCAAAACGATATTATGAGCCTGTTTTTCATTATAAAATGAAAATTATCTAATTAAATATTATTTGCAAGTCTAAACAATAATAATGCGAAAACGTATAACCGTCTATAAAGAGTTCAGAATCATAAAAATTTCACCATTTATTTGCATTTTCTCATCGGGTAAAATTGCCGATATTTGTACATAATATATGAAACCACTACTTCGTTTAGCTCCCTACCTTAAAAGATATAAGGGAAAAATCATATTCGGGTATTTCTTTATAATTCTGCACATTTGCGTAAGCGCAGTGATACCACTTGTTGTCGGACGCGCTGTTGATTTCCTCCAGCATGGCACTGGTGATTATTCCTTGGTACAGTATGCCCTTGCTATTGTTGGATTGACCGCGCTTTCCGGATTATTCTTATTCTTCACACGGCAATCTATTATAGTGGTCTCACGCGAGGTCGAAAACGATCTCCGGCTGGACTTCTTTGCGCATTTACAGCTAATGACAAAGAAATTCTATAATTCCCGCACCGTGGGCGACCTTATGGCTCATGCCACGAACGATATTAATAACGTCAGGAACTTCCTCGGACCGGGAATAATGTATTCATTGCAGACTTTTACAAGGACGATCGTCTTTCTATATATACTTTTATCTATAAATGTAGAGGTAACTCTTATCTCACTAGCACCGTTGCCCCTTATTTCGATACTGGTTTACTTCATGGGAAAATTTGCCTATTCAAGATCACAAAAGGTACAGGAAAAATTCTCCGATCTGACTTCACTGGCGCAGGAGGTATTCTCCGGCATCAGGGTTGTTAAGTCTTTCGTTAGAGAAGAGTATGAAATGAACGAGTTTTATACACAGTCCAGGGATTACTACAAAAAGAACCTCTCACTCGCAAAGGTACAGGCATTTACTTTCCCTATGATGTTCCTGCTCACGTGGGTTTCGATAATACTTGTTATATACTTTGGCGGACTCAAGGTCATCAACGGACAGATGACACTGGGTAATATATCGGAGTTCATTATTTACCTTGGTCAGCTTACATGGCCGATGATCGCAATCGGGTGGATAGTAAATATCATACAAAGAGCGGCTCCATCGATGAAGAGAATACTGAGCATTACCGACCTCAAACCCGACATTGCCGACAATAACGATACCGATAAGAGCATCACCGAAAAAGATCTGCACGGAGCAATCGAATTTAAGGATGTGTCATTCAAGTATCCGAATACAGAAACTTACGCCCTTAAAAACATAAACCTTATTATCCCAAAAGGCACTACACTGGGCATAATAGGGCATACAGGATCGGGCAAAAGTACATTTATCAACCTTCTACCTCGTATATTCGACGTAACGGAGGGTGGTATTTACATGGACGGGCACGACATCAGAAAGATACCGCTTAAATTATTAAGAGCATCCATAGGTATAGTACCACAGGAATCGTTCCTCTTTTCGACGAAGATCGGCAAGAATATTTCTTACTCGTCCGATTCGCTGGATGTAGAACTTGTAGAAAACTCAGCCAGGTCGGCAGATCTCTATAAGGACGTGATGGATTTCCCGCATAAATTCGACACAATGGTCGGCGAAAGAGGCATCACACTGTCGGGCGGTCAAAAGCAGAGAACATCGCTCGCAAGAGCTATCTACAAACGTCCGAAAGTTTTGATACTGGACGATTCGCTCTCGGCTGTCGATACCCATACGGAGGAACAGATACTTCAGGAGCTGAAGACAATTATGAAAGGAAGGACCAACATTATTATTTCACACAGAATATCTTCCATTCAAAACGCAAACAATATAATAGTACTCGGACATGGTGAGATAAAAGAAGAAGGTACACATAATGAACTACTCGCGCTGAAGGGAATTTACTATGACATCTATTCAAAGCAATTACTGGAAGAAGAAATAAAAGAGCTGTAAATGGCAGGATTACACGAAGAAGAAGAATTAGGGAAACCGATAGACTCCGCGCTGCTGAAAAGACTGCTGGTATTCGTCAAACCATATAAAAAGTTTGTCGTACTGGCGGTAATACTAACAATCAGCATATCCGGGCTGGCGGCAATACGCCCCGCGTTCACACAAATGGCGGTCGATGACTACATTACCAAAGGCGACATCCCCGGATTACAATTCATTGTATTACTTTTCGGACTTAGCCTGGTACTGCAGGGGGCTATACAATACGGAATGACGTACCTTACCAGCTGGATAGGACAGAATATAACTTTCGACCTGCGAAGGAAGATCTTCGACCACATATTGAATCTTAACCTGAAATACTTCGATAAAAACCCGATAGGACGACTGGTAACCAGAGTTACTAACGACATCGAAGTTCTTTTCGAAGTGTTTTCGTCGGGTATAGTAACGGCATTCGGTGACATTTTTTTAATATTGGGAATAGTTTCATTCATGTTCTACCTCGACGTGAAGCTCACGCTCGTAACACTTGCCGTATTACCTCTATTGATATATGCGACATCGGTATTCAGGAGAAAAGTAAGAGATTCGTTCAGAAAGATACGTTTACTTATTGCCAGGCTTAACTCTTACATACAGGAGCATATATCGGGAATATCCATTGTACAGTATTTTAACAAGGAAGACCAGACGGTAAAGGATTTCGAGGAAGTCAACAGGGAGCATACAAACCAGAATATAAGGAGCGTTTTTTATTACGCGGTCTTCTTCCCCATCGTCGAATTGATAGGCGCGATAGCAATGGCTCTTATTATATGGTATGGTGGCGGACAGGTCGTCCAGGGCGCGGTTTCGGTTGGTGTGGTTATCGCATTCCTGCAATATACGGAAATGTTCTTCCGTCCGATACGCGACCTCTCAGAAAAATATAACATACTCCAGCAGGCAATGGCATCCAGTGAAAGGATATTTGAGGTGCTGGACTACCAGACCCCGGTAGTAGACCCAAAAGACCCTGTCGAGCCGGAGAATCTAAAGGGTACGATAGAATTTAAAAACGTCTCTTTTGGCTATAACCCGGATGAGTACGTCATAAAAAACGTCAGTTTTAAGATAAATGAAGGCGAAAAGGTGGCATTTGTAGGCGCGACAGGCGCGGGTAAAAGCACCATAATTAACCTTCTGTGCAGATTTTATGACGTGAATGAAGGTGAGATACTGGTTGACGGTATAGACCTCCGGAAGATGCGCCAGCATGAGCTAAGAAAGAATATCGCCATCGTATTACAGGACGTGTTCCTTTTCAGAGGCACGATACGCTCTAACATCACACTTGGCAAGGAATCCATCACCAGCGAGGTAGTGGATAATGCCGTAAAGAATGTAGGGCTGTATGACTTTGTGCAGACACTTCCCGACAAGCTCGATAATGAAGTGCTGGAGCGCGGGTCGTCTTTTTCGACCGGACAGAAACAGCTCATATCATTTGCAAGAGCGCTGGCTTATGATCCTAAAATACTCATACTAGATGAAGCAACATCGAGCGTGGATACACACACAGAGATACTTATACAGGAAGCGATCAAAAAGCTCATAGAAGGAAGAACTTCGATCATCATTGCGCACAGGCTCTCCACAATACAAAAATGCGATAAAATAATAGTAATGCATAAAGGAGAGATCAAGGAAATGGGCACGCACCAGGAGCTTCTCGAAAAAGGCGGACTTTACTACAAACTCTATCAACTTCAATATAAAGAAGAGATCCCTTATGAATAAACTCAACGATATGAAAGAACTTCTCATAGCTTCAAATAATCCGCACAAGACGTGGGAAATAAGTTCTATACTCTCCAATAACGGCACGAAAGTATATTCGTTAAATTCCAAAGGGATCGAAATCGACGTAGAAGAAACCGCGGATACGCTCGAAGGCAATGCTTTTAAAAAAGCCAAAGAGATATATGATGCAGTGGAGATACCGGTTATTTCGGATGATACGGGCTTGTTCGTGGATGCGCTGGACGGAAGACCCGGAGTATATTCCGCGAGATATGCCGGTGAAAACGCATCGTATTCCGATAACTGCTATAAGCTCATATCCGAATTAAAAGAGAGGGATCTAAATGAGTCTCCCGCTCACTTTAAGACCGTGATATGCTTGTACCTGTCCCCCGAAGAGTATCACATGTTCGAGGGAGTATGCCCTGGGAAAATAATTACGGAAATGCGCGGTGAGAATGGATTCGGATATGACCCGCTTTTTATCCCGGATGGATATAATAAGACTTTCGCCGAACTAAGCGCTGAAGAAAAGAATGAGGTATCGCACAGAGGAAAAGCGATAGAAAAGTTAAAAGAATATCTCGCCTAAGATTTGTAGCTATGCCTAAAATATTAATATCATCTTTGATAGTATTAAACATTATCGCATGTGATTCGAAAAGTTTAAGTGATTTTGAAAAAAGCAAAATGATTTATAATTCAAATAAAGAAGAAATTATCTCTTTAGGAAATGCTTTTTTTAATCAAAACACATGTGTAACAATATCAAGGTTTGATTCGAATGGAATAGATCTCCCTTTTGGGGGGGCAGTACTCTATAATATTTCTAGTGCAGATGATAATTATTTTAGTATTATTCTTACGGGTTTGAGTGTCGATGATGAAATAAAATTTTGGAACACAAGTTTTCGCGAGATATATGATAGGAATAGTAATCAAAGTCTTTTCGATATTGCATCAAAAAGTAAAATTGATACTATTTTAATTAGAACTTCCTTGCAGTTTTTAATAAAAACTAAAGTTAGATTGATTAATAAAGCACCCGATGCGAAAACTGTCCATTTTGATTTTTCGGATGACAATGGAATTGTATATTACCCATTATTAGATTATCACTCAACGTATGATGAAAAAGGCTGGAAATTAGATGATCATTGGTATTATTTTGAACATAAATAAATTCTAAGGAAAGACTATGATTTGGATTAATAATTTATCACGCCTGCCATAAGGTCGAGACTGCCCTGCCTTCCGTCGGTCCAGACTGCAACGAGCCTGTCACGGTTCACAGCTAGTGAAATATAATCACCCATGTAGCTTCCATCCACCACAATATCCAGCGGATCGAAACTTTCGGTAGAGAGATTTGTAAATGTGAATGAGTTTCCGAGGTCTTTTGTAGAAGCGAGATACGCTTCGGTCATAAGGTTGCCCGGATCGTTTTGAGAAGAGTAGTATAATACAAAAATGGTTCCATTATTGTCTTTACAAAGAGCCGGCATGAATTTATCCCCGGTTGGATTTCCGTCCAGAGCTCGCGGCTCGCTGAACTGCATTGTCTGCAGATCCCCGCTGATAAAGTAAATCTGCGAGAGGTCTTTATTCTCAGCCTGCCCGGCAAAAGTTATGAACAGTTTTCCGTCCGATATTAGAGCCTGCGGGTCTGAATTAACCCTTATGCCTTTTTCACCGTTGTGCTTTATTACGAACTGACCGCCCTCGACCTTTTCATAATGCTGATATTCCGCAATAGTAACAGGATTGCTCCATGTAACACCTTTATCATTTGAGCTGATAAGCTTGATCTCCTCATGCTCCTCCGCGTAAACCAGATATACTTTGTCGTTATCGAAGAGCACATCATCATATTGTATTTCACCCTTAGCAATAACATTCGCTCCGCCAAATGTCTTTCCGCCGTCATGACTAATACTCATGTAAACATCTTCTGTACCGTCTCCTTCCTCAAGCCACGTTACATATACATTGCTGCTGTTATCGAAGTGTACCTTTGGCTTATCGAATCCTTCCGAATCGGACTCCTTGCTCTTTAGAATTATCGGCAGGTCGAGCCATGTCTTTCCGTTGTCCCTGGAAACATTAAACACCACGCTCCTGTGATCGTTATCCGTTCTTATTACCACTGCCGCAAAAGCCAGGTTACCGGAATTATCATACTCTACCCACGGGTCTGAGTAGAATGTGTTCTTTACTTTTATTATGGAGAGAGGAACCTGCACAAGATCCCAGTTCACTCCGCCATCCTCAGTAATATATATGCCGGCAGAGTTCTGGGCGGAAAAATCATTCGACGCAACGGCGAATACGTCGCTTTTAACGGGGTTTGCTGTCACTTTAGGCTCTGAAACTCCGGGTTGTATATTTATTCTTGAATTAAGTAAGCCACCGTTTCTTGAAATATATTTTTCGGAATATATTTCGGGCGTGCCGAACTCCTCAAAATAAGATGACTGCTCCGGCGAAAGCTGTGAAATTTGTTTCGGTGGTGTGTTTGTCATATTAAACACTACGAACAGGCAAACAAATACGCCGACCGTAATAAACAGCGGTATGTATCTTTTCAGATTTTTCACAGGTTTAAGTTAAGAAACTGAATATTTAATTAAAATACCTAATAAAAAGCCCCGCTTTTACACGGGGCAGTAGAGAATAATATACTGAATAAATAAGAACTAATTCTCTGATTCCAATATCGCTATATCATCCGACATTCTCTGCATTTCCAGCTCCAGCGTGCCTTTGTAAACTCCCCTAATGTAGCCGTTTTGATCTACAAGGAGTACATGCTCACTATGAATGAATTCGCTCGAATCCTCGGAAAAACCGGGGTTCTCATCAGCAAAATATGAATACCATGCGAGATTATATATGTCGGCTTTATCTCCGGTTACCATGTGCCATTTATTGTCATCTATTCCGTATGTGTCGGCAAATTGTCTCAGTCTTTTGACCGAATCGATGTCCGGGGTTACGCTATGCGAAATAAACATAACCTCATCATCATCCGCAAATTCATCTTCGACAGTTTTCAAATTCTTCGTCATTACGGGACAGATACTCGGGCATGAAGTAAAGAAGAAGTTCGCCGCGTATATTTTGCCTTCGTATGTTTCGTTAGTTACCGTCTCACCGTTTTGATCGATGAAAGAGAACTGATCTACCTTATGAATGCTATCCGGTACACTTTCACCGGGAGCTATCCAGATAGGTGTGAAGTCAGAGCCGTTGTAATATGGAAGCGTGCTTGTGCTTTCTTCCTCTTTCATACCACAGCCTGAAACTGAAATTACCGCTAATGCGATCAATATGTATTTACATAGAGTTTTCATTATCCCAAAGTGATTTACAGTTATGAGTTCCGGTAAGACCGTATTTTCTGCCGTTTTTCACCTCGTAATTAGCCAGGAGCTTTCCGTTTGTTTCCCATGCAGTCTGCATGCCCGTTTCGTAACCCTTTTCATAGTAAAAGTTCTTATACATCTGTCCGTTCGGATACCACTCCTGCACACTGCCGTTATATTCACCATTTACGAAATTATATACGAATCTCGGACTGCCGTCTTCATACCACGCCTTGTGAGTCCCCTCTTTCTTTCCGTTTTCGTAATAACGCTCTTCCATTTTTGTACCGTCGGGGTACCATTTATATGACCATCCATTTTCTTTCCCAAGGTAGTATGATGAAACAGACGCCGAATCTCCGCTTTCATATAACCCTATCACCGTTCCGGAAAACGGTTCACCATTATAAAGAACCGTTCCGTTGCTCAACGAGAGCCCTTTGTCATCGGCGCTTACCGTCTTCTCTTCGACGACGATCGATGCCGCTTCTATAGCTCCGTTATTAACCGATGAGCATCCGGCTATATTCAGTGTTACGGCTAAAAACAATATTAATACTAATGTTTTCATCTTACCCATTTGTATAATTAGACGGTGTTACGCGTAAATACTTGCACTTCTTTAAATAGCTATAATTTAATACTTTATAAATATAAAAGGCTCTCCGGAATCGATCCGGAGAGTCTTTTATGAGACACCAACAATCTTTATTGAGTTACTGTACCCGGCGTCCCGTAAAATCCATCACCATTGATATAAGGTGCGTCATCTGTGATATGATAGTGATATATCCCATTTGGATATTCCCTGGTCACACCAAAATGACCGTGATATGCATCTAGAGTACTTGTTGTTAAAACTTTTCCGTTCTCGACAGGACCGTATACAGGGAATCCGTCCAGCAAGTACCCCACCAGTGCATCCCTGCCGTACAATGTAGTCAAATACAATGGCTCGACATGATAGTGATACATATGATTACCCGTCGGGTGTCCGCCATATTGATCGAAGGAATTAATTTCTCCTGTCAGAGGTACACCGCCTGCCGCATACTGATTAAATATCGGTACACCATTAAGCGCTACTCCGATTGGTCCAAGCGGCGTCGGGGTTGGAGTACCTGATGCCTGTGGATGTAACGGGATCTTAAAAGTGAAGTTAAACTCATTGATGTGGTTTGGGTTTTGGTGAAAGTTCTGATTTGTGCCGTTATATGGTTCATATAATGATCCCTCCCATTGAGTCCCCTGATAATACGGGCTTGGATGTTCCGGACGTCCCTTTGTTTTCATTACTACATAGTCCCCTTCAAAGGACACCTCGTACGCCCCGTAAAACTTATGATAAGTAGTAACAAGAGCGTCACCTAATTCCGGATCTGTCGATGAAACACTTGTTACAGTATCGCTATCGTTACAGCCGGCGATTATACCGGCTGTAACTAGCATTAATACTATATTAATTTTGATGTTCTTCATTTCAGTATTATTAAGAGTTTCTTTATTGGCTTACTGTTCCCGGTACACCGTAGAATCCGTCACCGTTCAGATAGGGCGCTTCATCCGTTATATGGTAATGGTAAATACCGTCAGGGTAATCCGCAGTCGGTCCAAAGTGTCCATGGTATTCATCCAGGTCGGAATTTGTTAAGGTCTGCCCGTTTTCCTCAGGTCCGTAAACCGGGAATCCGTCCAGCAAATATCCTAACAATGCATCTCTTCCGTAAGCCTGCGTCAGATAAGTAGGTTCAATATGATAGTGATACAAGCCTGTCATCTGAGGGTGACCATTATACTGATCGAAAGAATTTATTTCGCCTGTCAATGGCACACCTCCTGCTGCGTATTGATTAAAGAACGGCACTCCATTCAGCGATACACCTATTACCCCCATTGGCGTGGATTGGTGATTTGAAGCCTCAGTTGGATTCAGCGGAATCCTTAGAGTAATATCCTGCTCCCTGATCCTGTTTGGGTTCAGGTTAAAGTTCTGATTGTTTCCATTGTAAGCTTCATAACCGCTTCCCGTATAATACGGGCTTCCGTGATCCGGGAGATCCTTTGTCTTTACGACGAGATAATCACCATCGACATACATATCGTATGCGCCGTAAAGCTTTGAATAAATAGCCGGCACCTCACCGCCGGTTCCTGAACTACCTGAAGTCTCCGTATTTGTGATCGCGCTCGATTCATTGCATCCGTAGAATGCAAGCAAATATATAAGTCCTATTATAACCATTGCTGCTGAAATTAATTTAGTTTTCATGATAATATCCCCTTTCAGTAAATTAGAGATTTTCTCTTTTACTGATTGGACGATGGGAAGTGGAAATACTTGCGGAGGATTATATGTAAGTAAAAAAAACTATTATTTCAGAATATCCTTGTGTATATTCATAACTTAATCCAAGAAAATGAATAAGTCAAATCTATTTATTGTTTTTACAATATATGTAATCTTTATTTTAGCTACAAACAATCTAAGAGGCAATGAATACGTTTCTAATTCTATCACATTAAGTGATTCTACAGTATCGCCAGAGCAGGGCGGAGAGGGTTTTACAGGAGAAGGATGGATAACAAATATGAATTATAACACTATTGGCAATCCAAACGCCGTAAAAGGTGGAAGTATTGTACTTCCACTACAGGATTTCCCCGTAACATTCAGGGTAGTGGGAGAATACGCAAACTATTATTGGAATTACATTTTCTATTATGAGCTGGGATACGAAAGCCTTTTAGGTTTAGATCCGGTAACCCTTGATGATATTCCTAGACTGGCAACACATTGGTGGATTTCCGAGGACAAAAAAGAATTTAAATTTAGAATAAATCCAAAGGCAAGGTGGTCTGATGGAATGCCAGTAACAACGGAAGATGTAATAGCAACATGGAAGCTATTGGTAGATCCTGGAATTCGATCACCATATACAAACGAACTCTTTCAAGGATTTGACATGCCTATTGCCGAAAGCAAATATATTGTTTCTGTGAAGACAAAAGATTTGGATTGGAGAATGTTTAAATATTTCTCACAAATAAGTTTGCTACCTGCTCATGTGATCGGAGGACTGACCGGGGACCAATTTTTAAATATGTTTGATTTTGAATATGTCCCCGGAAGTGGACCGTATGCCTTGGATCCCAATAATGTTGTAGATGGAAAATCTATTACTTTAACCAGAAGAAATGATTATTGGGGATATAACGAGCCTTGGAATAAAGGAAAATTTAATTTTGATCAAATAAAATTTGAACTTGTAAAGGGATCTGAGTTTGAAGCGTTTCTAAATGGTAATATCGACATAATAGATTTAACTACAGTCTCCAAGATCCGGGACTGGAAGAAGCTTGATAGCGACAATAGTAGAACTATCTTGAGGAAAGAAGTTTTCAATAAATACCCAAGTGGAGTCAGAGGTATTTGTTTTAACATGAGAAAACCTCCCTTTGATGATGTAAACATAAGAAAAGCGCTTTCGTATCTTTATGACAGAGAAAGATTTATCAACGAATTGTATGATGGATACCCAAAGCCTGAAGATTCATACTGGGATAATAGCGAATATGCTAACCCCTCTAATCCAAAAGTTAGATATAATCCTGAGGAAGCCAAAAAATATTTATTAAAATCAGGATGGAGTAGTAAAAATTCGGATGGTTATCTTGAAAAAAATGGTAAAACGCTGGAAGCTGAAATTACATATGGAAGTCCAACGCTCACCAAGTTTCTTACTTATTATCAAGAAGACTGTAAAAAAGCTGGGATAAAGATAAAACTTAAGCTACTAGATATATCTGATTCTTATATTAATGGAAGCGAAAGGGAGTTTCAAATGATCGTAGCCGCATGGGGTGGATTACTTTTCCCTAATCCCGTAAGTTCTTTCGGTTCAGAATCCGCAGATGAACTTTATTCGACAAATTGGGCTGGTGTAAAAAATACCCGGATAGACCAGCTTTGTAACGAATATACTATTTCCTTTGATAAAACAAGAAGGGTTGAAATAGTTAGAGAAATAGATGGGATCCTTACCGATTTACAACCTTATGCTTTATCATGGTACTATCCTGCGCAAAGACTGGCTCTTTACAATAAATTCGGATATCCGGAAAGCATCTTATCAAAGTTCGGTGACTTAATGGACGATATACCTATCTACTGGTATTGCAATCCGGAAAACTCAATTGACCATTAAGTAGTTGAGACTATCTATTAAACAATAACCCGCACTAACCCGGTTTTTTTTTAAAAAAAAATTAGATGAATATTACTTAATTAACAGCATTTTCTTGGTTTGAGAGAAATCATTTCCAGCTACAAGACGATAAAAATACACTCCACTGGATAGATCGGAAGCATCGAAGGAATAGGAATATGAATTTGCCTGGAGGTCATCATCGACGAGAACTTTTACCTGCCTCCCAATGACATCATAGATCACTAACTTTGTTCTAATAACCGCTGTCCCAATGTCATCAGGAATATCGAATTTAATTGTGGTAACCGGATTAAAGGGATTTGGATAATTTTGATACAGAGTATACTTAACAGGTATTCCGTTATTTACATTTTCCCAATTTGTTCCCCCGGTTGTTGTTTTAAGTATCACACCATTATCACCTGCTATCCAGCCGGTTTTATCATTTGCAAACTCTATCTGGTTCAGATCTGACGTTACACCGCTTTCAATTAATTTCCACGTATCCCCTCCATCAGTTGATGTATATATAATACCGTCATTTCCGACTATATGAACAGTGTAAAAATCGGACATTGTAACCCCGTTAAAAACCAGATCAGGTTCAGGATTTCCCGTGTAGAGTTCTTCGAGAAGATTCGTTCCCGTAGTTCGCAGTATCACAGAGTTATACCCGACAAAAAAGCCATAATCTTCGCTGTAGAAATAACAGTCTGTATATTCGGTTTGATAAAAATATTGTATTAAATATGTCCAGTTTCTCCCATTATTACTGCTCTTATATAGCGAATTACCGGAGATCATGTAAATTGTCGAATCACCGATCAGAAAAAAGTCATACACCTCTGGATGTCCGGGTAATCCGAAAGGTCTGGGTATAGTATCTATGAGATTTCCATCATAATCAAATCTATGAATTTGATAATCCTTGATTGTATATAAAGAATTATCCCTAAAACGAATATCCGACCTTCTCCAGAAGTAAGTAGAGTCTCTAATTACCTGCCAGGATGTGCCTCGATCGGTAGTCCTTAATATTTGCCCTGGGTAATTAATTCTACCCATAATAAATCCGGTATCGATATTCAGGAAAGCCATGGAATAGAAATCATCTTCGTATTCATTGATTTTAGTAAAATTCCACGACTCTCCGGAGTTTGTAGTATTATATACTGAATACAAATATTTGGCAGTTGGACCTCCGCTTATCCAGCAATTATTCTCGTCTAAAACGGATAGATTTATATAGTCGAATGAATGAAATGGGAAGTGGAGGATATCATAATAGGAACCTCTAAAAAGGCTTATCCCTTTTGTTCCGCAGGCATAAACAGAATCCGGGTTTAATACGGAGATAGATTTCACTTTACTTATGCCGAAGTTATTAAAATAAGAGAATGCAAAGGTATTTCCTCCGTCTGTCGAAACCTTCATTCCTTCTCCGACCACGTAAATTAATGTATCGTTAATTATCTTTGCTTCATATAGTATCTTTCCAAAATTAGTGTGCGACGCGGTATCTGCATCGGTCCAGCTTTCGCCGTGATCGAGACTTCGCAATACATAACCGGAATCACCAACCACAATCCCTATGTCGTTTCGTGTATCGATATCCGTAAACTGAGCTGTAAAATTTAAACCGGTATTTTGTCGGTTCCAGGTTTCACCTGCGTTGGTAGTTCGCAGGATAGTACCGTTTGAACCGACAGCATTTCCGGTATCTTTATTAAAAAACTTTATAGCAAGAAGATAGTATGAATCATTTTGATCCTTTAAAATCCATGTCAAGCCATCATTAGTGGATTTCAAAATTTTTCCTCTTTCACCCACAGCTATTATGTAATTACTGTTTACTTCGATGTCAAAAATATTGTCGGATATTCCACTGATAAGGTTTTCCCATTTCTTACCGCCATCGGTGGTTTTTAGGATTGTGCCCCCATGCCCTGCAATATAACCCGTCGAATTGTCCTTAAATGATATTGACCTCAAATGATATGAAAACCCCGTAGGGATCTTTTTCATATCTATTCCCCCGTTTTCGGAATAGTAAATTTCACCGTAATCACCTGCAGCGACAATTTTGTTTGAAGGAAAATAAATGAGGTCATTCACGGTTCCGGTATAGGAAAAATAATTTTGAGTTTCCCAGCCGGATGTGAATTGAGAGAAAAGACTATTTATGGTAGTAAAAAGAAAAAATAAAAGTATAAATCCCCGCATATACTTGATTTTATACTTTCTACTACAAATTTCAGGCCAAAGAAAATATTATATTTTTGTAAAATATTAAATTAAAGAAGTGAAGTAAGTTAATAAACTCACTTTAAAAGGTAGTTGAAATGCTATATTTTAACAAAAAAACCCGGTATGACCGGGTTTTTTTAGATCCTTTGCTATATTATCGTTACTTGACCAGTAGCATCTTTTTAGTTTCTATGAATCCATCCGTCTCAAGCTTATAAAAATAAACCCCGCTGGATAGATTCCCGCCGTGGAATGAATACTCATACGTGCCGGAATTGAGTTCGCCGTTTACCAGAACAGCCACTTCCTTACCTGAAGCATCGAAGACACTGAGCTTTACATTATTTTTTGATCCCGCACCCGGAATAGAAAACTTGATCTTTGTTTCCGGATTGAAAGGGTTTGGATAATTTTGTTGCAGGGTGTAATCTACCGCTTGTGAAGTTATATTGGTTATACCAACCAAAGCGCCTCCGGTAGTTGTTTTCAACAATAATCCTACCCTGCCGCAGATCCATCCCGTATTATCATCGACAAATGCAACATCTTCAAGATATTGTACCTGACCTGTTGACTGCTCTGTCCAATTACTTCCGCCATCGGTAGTTTTTATTACAATTGGAAAAGATGTTCCGCCCTTCGAGCCCACTACATATCCGGTTGTAGCGGATGTAAAATGAACACCAAAATAATTATCGGAGGGTGATTGCCCTGTAGTAAGGGCAGTCCAATTTCCCCCGGAATTGGTCGTCTTTGCTACAGTTCCAAAGAAACCGCATGTGTACCCCGTTGTTGCGTTTCCAAATGAAACATCAGTTTGTATCGAAGTCGAGGTCGAAAAGCCGTATGCCCAGTTACTTCCCGAATTGGAAGTAGAAAGTATATATGCATTATTTGGGATTGTCTGGCTTCCCGTCGCGTAACCGATCGAAGACGTTGGAAAATCGAATGAATAAACGATCACTGCCGAACCCGGGAATACTCTCACCCAGTTCGTACCGCCGTTTGATGTCATAATCATAGCAGAAGTGTCACCGCCTCCGAAATCCTTCCCGGCAATCCCCACATCGGCAGAAAAGAAATGAACACAATATAGATTATTCCCCGAAGTATTTGATGCCTGCATTACCCAGTTAGTACCTCCATTGGTGGTTTTCAATATCACACCGTCACCCGATGGAAACGGACCATTACCAACTGCGTAGCCTGTCATTGCGTCCACAAAGAACACACCGTTGAGCGTCTCGGTCGTTCCGGAGGATTGTAATGCCCAATTTGTGCCTCCATTAGTGGTTTTAATGATTGTTCCTCCCTGACCTACACAGTAGCCTGTCATATCATCGATAAATGAAAGCGACAGCAGGTCATTACCACTGGCGTTACTTACCTGTGTAAACCAGCCCTGTGAAAGGACTGAATTAAATGAAATAGCAAGAAAAACCATTGAGAACAGAAATTTAAGAAGTTTTTGCATTTTTGAATTCTCCTTGTTTTGTTAATTAAACTATTCTCAATTTATAAGCATTTATTATCGGTATTATTATCAGCAATACTATTTACTAGCCGGGGAGCAAAATAAGAAATTATTTCACAATGATTTAATGTAAGGAAGGGTGACTCTTTATTCCCGCACGCTAAATAAAAGTATCGTAAAAAGTTTAATTATACAAGGAAAGCTGAAAAGTATTCTCTAAACTTAACGGAGGATTTCCCCAAAGGCTATATCATAACCATCCGGATCATTTATTCCAAATTCCTTCACACCATAAGGTGCAGTATATAGATCCCAGTCGATTGTTGCTCCGTTCTCTTTGAATTCCTTGTATAGCGTTTCTACATCATCCGTCCAGAAGTAGATATTGGAGGTTTTTTCACGGATCTTCCAGTAGGGCTTAATTTCGGAAGGATCTTTGACCTGCCCAAACATTACATAGTTATTATCCCTTTTCATTATGGCAAAAGTATTCTCACCAAAGGTATTCACAAGCTCAAAACCAAGTTTATCCTTCCAGTATTCAATGCTTTTTTTCATATCGGCAACTAAAAGAGTCGGCGCCACCGCTGTAAGCTTTGCTTCTGATCTCATTCTATTTCCATGGATTGGTTCCCCAAAGCTCTATGTCATTTACCAAAGCACGCTGGGGAAGCCTTATAGCGAGCGCGATCGACTCTGCCACATCTTCCATCCTCATGTAAACACCTTTCCCGCCTTTCTTAATATCAGACTCATCTTTATTTCTGGTATCAACAGATGATGGACTTACGGTAATAACTCGAATGTTATTCGGACGAACTTCTTTATTAAGACATTCACTGAATGAGTTGAGTGCGTGCTTAGAAGCTGAGTATGCCGTACCGCCTTCATAACCGCGTTTGCCTGCTGTCGACGAAATATTTACTATTGTACCACCGTTCTGCTTTATCATGTAGGGTAGCACAAGTTGTGTTAAATATATTACCCCGCGGAGATTTGTGTTCATAATCCTGTCGAAATCTTCCATCTTAAGCTCAGTAACATTATATCGCCCAAATTGCGCCGCATTGTTTATTAATACATCCACTGTACCGAATTTCCCTATGGCTTCGTCCACTATCTTTCTGCAATCCTCTTCGCTGGACACGTCTGCCTCGACAAAAAGCACGTTTTCCTTATCGCCCTTTAAAAACGGCAACACTTCATCCAGATCGTTACGCTTTCTTGAAACCAGTACTAGTTTTGGATTATCTGCTGAGAGGTTTATTGCGGTTGCCCTGCCGATGCCTCGTGAGGCACCGGTCAGGATTATAACTTTATCCTTTAAAGATTCCATTTTGATTCATCATTTTCTCTAAATTACACAAAATCACCATACTTTGTCGGTTCAAGCTCGCTGAGAGCCTGCTCTGCCTGCTCATGTGATGGAGGTACGCCGTGCCATTGATATTTGTCTTCCATAAATGAAACGCCCTTACCCATATATGTATTGGCTATTATCACCGACGGCTTCCCTTTGAAATCCTTCGCGGCTTTTATCGTATCCAGTATCGCCTGCATATCGTGCCCGTCCATCTCAAAAACTTCCCAATTAAACGCCCTCAGCTTATCCGCGAGCGGTTCTATCTCCATCACGTTCTCGGTCCTGTTGTCTATCTGGCAATGGTTTCTGTCTATTATCATTGTAAGGTTGTCACATTTATGATGCGCGGCTGTCATCAGCGCCTCCCATATCTGCCCTTCCTGCAATTCACCATCACCGCATATACAATACACGTGATTCGACTTCCCATCCAATCTTAACCCCAAAGCCGCTCCTACAGCAATAGAGAGTCCCTGTCCCAGAGATCCTGACGCGATCTCTACACCCGGAACACCGTGAGTTTTTGCTGGAGCCGGGTGGCCCTGCAGCCTGCCGTTTATCTGGCGGAGCGTTTTTAGCTCTTCCAGGGGTATGTATCCGCGCCGGGCAAGTGTAGGATACCAAACAGGCGCTATATGTCCTATCGAAAGGAATAAAAAATCCCGTTCACCCATTTCCGGGTTTTCATTATCTACGTTCATAATATTAAAATAGAGTGCGGTGAAAATATCCGCCATACCAAGAGGTCCCCCGGAGTGTCCGGTTTGAGCAATATTCAGCTCATTAATAATGTCCCTCCTAATCTGGCGAGCCATTTCATTTAGATCATCTATGGATGTCAATTGGGGATTTTTACTCATTTTCTTTCTTTTTTAATAATTCTACGATAGGATTAATATGCTTTAGTAATATAATTAAACTTATTGAGGAACTGAAGACAAATAGTTGCTCCTCTAAGGCTGTGTAATAACCGCCACTTCCCACGTCAATATAACCAAGCGTAAATTGCAAAATGAAGCCCGATAATATATACACCGTCAAAGGCATTAATATTGTTGCGATCACATTTCCCCAGTGTACATTCCTTTTAATAAGGAAGGTCGCCACGAAGAGGAAACACCATATCACCATCAACCAGTAATTGATCAGCATAGATGCTCCTGCAGCAGTTGCAAGCCCTCTCCCACCTTTGAACTTAAGAAAGATAGAATAGTTATGACCAATAACGAGCATTACAGCAGGAATCATTATATAAGGAAGGTAAAGATCGAATACAAATATCAGAACAGCCACCGGAATAAATCCTTTGAGGAAATCAAACGCGAACACTACAAAGCCTGTCATCTTAGACCCAGTAACGTCGAATGAATTCATAGCGCCGACATTGCCGGAGCCTTCATCCATTATGTTCTTACCGTGAAATTTTTTCAGTACCAGGAATGCGCTTGGAATGGAACCTATCAGGTAGCACACAATACAGGCGATAATATAAAATAGAATAAATCCCGTCATCAAAATTATAATGCGAGCGGTCTCGCAACCATAATGCCTGATTGCTTCTTATTGCCCGCAAGATACTCCTTAAGCTCTTCACCGCTGATAATCACTTCCTTCTTAGGATAGGAAGCATGCATAAAATACGTCCCGGTATCGTCTTTATAAATAAACCCGGTGTGTGTAATGTCCAGCCCCGCGATGTCCGTTGTCGTGCCTATAATATCTCCGGTTTGAAGAAGATCGTAATACTGATCCACTTCACCCTTTGGTATATAATACATCTGGCGAGAGTTTATTTCGGCTTCCACATTTTCCATTGCCTGGAAATTAGCAGGATCGTTCTTAAGCTGTTTATATGAATCAGGGTGAGTGGTCATGTAATCAATAGTCTTATTATAAGGCTTTCCGCCAATACCGGAAGTTATATCTTCGACGACACCTTTTTGCTGGTTATTATATATCCAATCAGAAAAATAGTGCAGACGTGACGGATAGCCGTCCATATTTCCGTCCCTGTAGCGGATGAATTCCAGTTCCTTCTTATAATCTTCGAATTCCGTTTTTCCTCTTTTTACGAGCCTGGACATTATAAGTGTATTTTCGACAAATGTTACGCAATCGAGCCCGGTTACTTTTATCACCAGCGATTCTTTCATGTTTTCATCGAGCGTGCCGCCGACGTATTCCGTCCCTATGAACGATTTACCGACTTCGGCAATAATTTCATTCAGAGGAAGCTCCTGCAGTGAAGCAGGAAATGATTTGAGGATCTTCTGGCATTTCATATCCTCGTAGTCATCGAAAAAGCTCAAAGCTCTCGATGCTCCGCTCGATAATCTTCCCAGGAAAACTCCTGACACAGACATCAACACCGCACCCTTTAAAAAGTCCCTTCTATCCATTTCAATACATTTTTTATTTTGCTAATTTAAAATAATAAATTTATTCAAAGTAATTAATGAATTCCCAAATCCTTATATGAGCATAAAAATACGCAAAGCAAAGAAATCCGACGGCAAAGAATTTCTCCGTTTAATTAATGAGCTGGCTGATTTCGAAAAACTTGACCGTCCTGACAAAAAAGCCCAAAAACGGCTTCTGAGAGATACTTTTTCAGATAAACCGCTGATAAAAGTACTCCTGGCATTCGATAAGAGTTCCGGTAAAGCGGTCGGATATGCAATATACTTTTTCACATATTCGTCTTTCAGAGCGCGACCTACTCTATATCTGGAAGACATCTATATATCGGGAGATCAGCGAAGCAAGGGCATAGGGCAGATGTATATGGCTGAACTCAGAAGGATAGCAGAGAAGAAAAAGTGCGGGCGGATGGAATGGGTGGTTCTCGACTGGAACGTTAATGCGATAAAATTTTACGACAAGCTCGGCGCACGCCAGATGAACGAATGGATAACTTATCGAATAGACCTCTGAGCTTTACTACGGGGAATTAAGAATGCTATATATGGGATAACCATACTTGTTCCCATCCACATCATCACTGCTTTTTGTGCTGATTCTGTCATCTCTCCTCCCGCGACAATCGGTATCACCATGTCAATTGCAAAATGCACAATAGCCGGTGCCCAGATAGTATTATTGCCTCTTTCATAAAGCCTAGCTAACGGAAATGACGACACCGCGGCAAGAAGTACAGCCGTACCTCCAACAAATATCCCCTGAGTAATCATTATCGGAATATGAGCGAGTGTGAAAAATAATACAGACATCCAAACTGCTTTAGCGAAACTCCTTCCCTGCCTAAGGTGATTGAACAAATAACCGCGATATAACACTTCCTCTGCAATACCGTGCAATACAAAGACACCCAGCGCAAGCCTGATCCAGTTAGTAGGCAACGTAAACTCATACCCGGTTACAGATGTGATAAGCGGGAAACAAAGAAATAGCAAAAGAGCAATTACTACTGCAAATATGATAGAGGAACCGGAAGGAATACCAAAACCAAGGATAGAGAAGACTTCGCTCATCCTTGATTTTAAAAGACCCACTTCGACTATTGCGGCCGTCGCAACAACCGATAGGGCGATGATCAAGGCAAAAACCGGATTCAAAGGATCACCGAAGCCGGCTACGATCTCGAGCACGGAATAAATTATTACATACCCGATTATATGCAATAAAAAAGCCGGCACAACCGGCTTATTAATATTTGGTCTGATGTCAGTCATTCGTTAGAAGGGCATATCTTCTTCTTCATCCACACTGAGGCTTCGTTCATCTATCCTTGGGCTCTTGTGCATATTCTCGAACTTAGCATACTCATTAAGGAATATTAATTCAAAATCTCCCGTCGGTCCGTTTCTCTGTTTACCGATTATTATTTCCGCTTTACGTTTAAGCTCCTGGTGGTCGGGATTATGTTCATCAACTTTCATTCCCATGATGGGTCTGTGTACGAACATTACCACGTCAGCGTCCTGCTCGATAGCACCGGATTCACGAAGATCGGCAAGCTGAGGGCGTTTCTCCTTACCTCTCTGCTCGATGCCACGATTAAGCTGAGCGCACGCGACAACCGGTATATCGAGCTCCTTTGCAAGAGCCTTTAATCCGCGCGAAACATATGCAACTTCGAGGTCTCTTCGCTCGGCGTTGTCAGGTCCTTTTACAAGCTGTAAGTAATCGACGATTATCATATCTATATCGTTGTCCTGCTTCATCCTCCTTGCTTTTGCTCTCAGCTCAAGTATAGAAAGCTCACTCGAATCGTCTATATAGAGATTCGTTTTTAGCTTATGATATGTGTTCAAAACTTTGTTCCAGTCTTCGGGAGTCGATTTACCGGATTTCAAGAGCTTACCGTCAACTCTCGCCTCACCTGCAAGAAGCCTTAGTATCAATTCACGTACGGACATTTCCAGGCTGAACAGGCCGATAGATTTGTTGTGATCAACCGCCGCATTCCTGGCTATATTCAACGCAAAAGCCGTTTTACCATGTGACGGACGGCCTGCTACGATTATAAGCTCAGATTTCTGAAGACCTACAGTAAGCTCATCGAGCTTCACATAACCGGTTGGTATTCCTATGATACCGCTTCTGTTTGTACGCTGATCGCCTAGTTCGGAGATGAGCTTTTCTATCTCTTCTTTTACGGAAACGATCTTCTTTTTGGAAAGTGATTCGGAAATATCGAGTATCTTCTGCTCCGCCTCATCCAGTACAGTGAAAGTATTTATAGTAGGATCAAAGCATTTGTTAACGATCTTCGATGAGATATTAATCAGGTAGCGCAGTATATACTTTTCGAAAATTATCCTTGCGTAATAATCAGCGTTTGCTGAAGTAGAAACTGCCGAGCTCAGGTCTATGATATATTCTACACCTCCTATCTCATCCAGTTTTCCCATCCGCCTCAGCTCTTCCTTGAGCGTATTCGGGTCTATCGGTTCCTTTTTCGCATCCAGGTTTATCATAGCCTGGAATATAATACCATTAGCCGGGCGGTAAAAATGCCTGCTGTCGAGTATCTGGAGAACTTCGTTCATAACCATATTGTCGAGCATCACCGCGCCGATGACGTTCTCTTCAAGGTCGAGCGCGTTAGGGGCTATGCGCCCCTCACCCAGATCCTGGTTTTCATCGGGGATATCTACTAATTCCAGCGTTTGTTTTTTTGTACTCTTTGCCAATCTATATTAAAATTATTTATTTACTACTTTGTCATATTCCGCTTTCAGAAGCTGAACATCCTCCCACGTGGGTTTTTTCCAATGTGGATTTCTGAGCAATGCCGCAGGGTGATACGTAACCATCATCGGAATTCCGTTGTACGAGTGGAATCGTCCACGCAATTTACCGAGAGGCTCCTTACTCTTCAACAAAGTTTGTGACGCAAACGTGCCGAGAGCAAGTATAAACTTTGGTTTTATCAGCTCAAGCTGTTTAATAAGATATGGCTCACATTGCTTTATTTCAAATGGCAAAGGATTCCTATTATCCGGCGGGCGGGATTTGAGGATATTACAGATATATACGTCCTCTCGCTGAAAATTGATAGCCTCAAGAATCTTAGTCAGCAGCTGTCCGGCTCTTCCGACGAACGGCTTACCCTGTTTATCCTCTTCAGCGCCGGGTGCTTCGCCAACACAAACCAGATCAGCATTCGGATTCCCTACGCCAAAAACGAAGTTAGTCCGCGTTTTCCATAGATCGCACTTCTGACAATTACAGATCATCTTGTTGAGTTCATCCAGGCTGTTTGCATCCATCCAGTCCTCTCTCACAAGTGAGTACAGCACGTCATCTTCACGCACCAAACCGTCTTCGCCCGGCTGTGAAGGTTTTGCTTTTTTCTCGATACTTTTTTCTTTTGCTTTCACTGTTTGATCGGATGGTGAATTTCCCGGTGTCCTTGCCACCTCACTTTCAAAAATGCTGACAGGGCTGTACTTCTCTTTATACCTGAGGAAATTTCTCGCCCCTTCGAGGATTTCGTCTAATTCACTCAATGAGATTAGGTTGAAAATATTTGTTGATAGGTAAATATAAACGGTAGGAATACAAAAATAAAGAGCTAATTTTACATCTATTTAAAATTCTATAAATGTTAATAATGTTAGTAAAAAGGGTGTGATTGTTAGGTGTTTGTTAATAAGCTAACCTACAAACTTATCTATTATTTTGTTAGCTACCTCATATTTACTCATCAGCGGAAGTTCTTCTTTATCGTCTTTATCTATAAATGTCACTACGTTAGTATCTGTACCAAACCCCGCGCCTTCGGTGTTAGGATTGTTAAGAACTATTAGATCGAGATTCTTGCGTTCGAATTTATCTCTCGCGTTTGCTTCACCATTATCCGTTTCCATAGCGAATCCCACAAGCTTATATCCTGCTTTGTTTTTCCCGAGATAATCAAGTATGTCAGGTGACTTACCGAACTCGAATGTAAACTTATCCTGTCCCTCTTTCTTTATCTTACTTGCGCTAGATTCGAGCGGTTTAAAATCTTCCACAGCCGCTGTCATAATAATAATATCGGCTCCGGACATGTTTTCCTTTACAGCGTCGAGCATTTCCTCCGCCGTCTCCACGTCCACTCTCTTTACTCCTTGTATGTCGTCGAGATTTACCTTTCCGGTTACAAGAGTTACGTCCGCGCCTCTTTCCTTAGCGGCTCTCGCAACAGCAAAACCCATCTTCCCGGAGGAGTGATTTGTAATGAACCTCACTGCGTCAATGTATTCTAGAGTTGGTCCGGCTGTCACCAGCACTTTCTTTCCCTTCAGATCTTCCTGCCTGCTTAGCTCATTCTTCACAAACTCGAATATCGTCTCGGGCTCAGCCATACGCCCTATCCCTATCAGTCCGCTCGCCAGTTCCCCGGATTCCGGGTCGATGATCTTGTACCCCAGCTTTTTGAGAGATTTTATGTTATCCTGTGTTACCTCGTTATTGTACATATCGTCATCCATGGTAGGTGCAATAACGATGGGGCACCGCGCGGAGAGCACAGTTGCGAGAAGGAAGTTATCGCTCTCGCCGTGTACTATCTTAGCTATTGTATTCGCCGTGGCCGGGGCAATAACAAAAATGTCAGCCCATAGCCCAAGGTTTACGTGCCAAGTCTGTGTATCAACTGTCTCTGATTTTTCGGGATCATCCTGCGGAAGGAGATTTATCAGCACCTCATTTTTAGAGAGCGCCGATAGTGTGACGGGTGAGACGAACTTCGTTGCGGAGGGTGTCATTATGACCTTTACCTCCGCGCCTTCCTTGACGAAATACCTTACAAGATAACATACCTTGTAGGCGGCTATACCGCCGCTGACGCCAAGTAATATTTTCTTTCCCTTAAGCATCGGGAATAAGATTATTCACTATCCCTGTACCTGAACTCCAGCTCGCCGTCCGTCATTTCCTTGATAGCCTGTATGGTCGGCTTGTCTCTCATTTCGAATTCCAGCGAGATGTTCAGCTTGTCCTGGTTCATGATAGTATCGTCTTCGGTTTCCTTTTCAATGACCGGCTGAAGCCTCTGGCCAAGCTCTAACTTATGCTCGTCATTGATCGTCCTTGCTCTTTTTGAGCAAATTACGGTCGCTTCATAAAGATTCGATGCATCTGCCTCGAATTTGTCCAGGTCCAATGTTTTCATTGCCATGTTCTTAATCCTCTAATTTATAATTTTTAATTATTTTTTCTACTTCATTTACTGCCGTCTGCAGGTCGTCATTTACGACCCTGAAATCGAATTCCTTTCCCTTTTCCATCTCCATATCTATCCTTTTCAATCTCTCCTCTATATGATCGTTCGGTTCCGTTCCCCTGTTTATCAGTCTTTCTCTCAGCGTTTCTTTATTCGGCGGCTCGATGAAAATTAAAACCGCTTTCTGCCCATATAAATTCTTTATAGAAAGAGCGCCCTTTACGTCTATATCGAAGATCAGGTCTCTTCCCGCCATTATTTCCTTATGAATGAACGACTTCAGCGTACCGTAAAAATGATCATTAAACAACTTCTCGTATTCAACCATCTCGTCATTATCTATCTTCTCCTGAAACTCTTCCTTCGTAAGGAAGAAGTAATCTTTACCCTCGATCTCGCTTTCTCTTTTGGGTCTAGATGTCGCCGACACAGAAAATACCAATTCCGGCATATCATTCAAGACTTCTCTAACAATCGTTGTTTTTCCTGCACCCGAAGGAGCCGAGATCACAAAAAGCATTACGAATGTTTAATTAATTTATTCAACATTTTGCAACTGCTCCCGTATCTTCTCAAGCTCTTCTTTAAGCACCGATGCCGATTGGGAAATCTCGGCGCTCATCGATTTGGAAGCGATAGTGTTCACTTCCCTGTTCATCTCCTGCACCAGGAATACAAGCCTCCTGCCCGCAAGTTCCTCAGAATCAATATACTCACCAAAATATTTCAAATGGCTGTCGAGCCTCGTACACTCCTCGCTTATGTCCAGTTTATCGGAGAGGAGCACCAGCTCCATTTCCAATCTCTTCTCATCGATGATCGTCTTATCGCCCATTATAGTTTCGACCTTCTTAGCCAGCTTTTCTTTAGCTTCCGGCTTATTCTTTTCAGATATTTCTAGTATTCTGCCTGTCTCTTTACCAATAAATTCTATCCTCTTCAAAAGATCTTCCCTTATATGACTGCCTTCCTTGAGCTTCATCGCGACAACATCATCGAGCGCTTTATTCAGCAGTGACGCGATAAAATCAAACTCTTCATTCGATACTTCCTCCGCGTCGTTTGTATCCATGACATCGGAAAATTTCAACAACTGATCCAGCCCTATCTCGCTCTGAATACCGGTAGCTTTTCTTAGCTCATCCAGCATGCTGTAGTAATACTTAGCCGCGTCCGTATTCACCTTTGCCATGTTTTCCATGTCGCCATCGGCTTTTACCATAAGTGATGCGTTTATCTTTCCCCGCGAAATCTTTTTCTTTACGATATCCTTAAGCTGAAAATCCCTGGACGACATATACCTGGGGTATTTAAAACTTATTTCACAGAACCTGTTATTCACCGATCTCAGCTCTATCGAATAATTTCTGCCTCCGAAGTCGCCCTCGGCCTTGCCGTAGCCGGTCATGCTTATTATCATACTAAGACCCTGCCTCCATCGACAATGAAAATATGTCCTGTAATGTATTCGTTTTCTTTTGCAAGATATTTTATTAAACTTGTTATGTCGCTCGCTTTACCGAACTCTTTCATAGGGTACTTCTTTACTTCCTCCGGATCGACAGTGTAATTCGGATCGTCCTCTATGACTATCGTCCCGGGCGCAATACCGTTCACGAGAATTTCCGGAGCCAGCTTTCGCGCTGTTATCTTTGTCAGCTTATGCACACCGGCTTTTGCGACAGAATACGGAATAAAGCGGGACCAGTTCAGAATTCCGCCCAGCGAACACATATTAATGATCCGCCTGCGGTTCTCTCTTTCCTTTCCTGCGCCGGACTCCAGCATCAGCTTCGCGCCCTGCTGTGAACAGAAGAGCGTTCCTTTCAGATTTATTCCCAGGAACGTGTCTATATACTCTTCGGTAATGTCAAAGAAATCAACTCCCTCGAATATCGCGGCGTTATTGACCAATACGTCCAGTCTGCCCGCCTCCTTTCTCACCATGTCAAACATCGCTTCCACTTCACCGGATCTGCTGATGTCGGCTTTAACGGGGTAAGCCTTAACACCGAACTTTTCTATCTCTCCGGCTGTCTCTGCGACCGTCTCCGGTGATGAACCGCTGTAGTTCATCACTATATCAAAACCTGCCTCTGCAAGGGATAATGAGATATCCCTGCCTAACCTCCTTGCTCCGCCGGTTACGAGTGCAACTTTATTGCTCATTACTCTATAAACTCTTATCTCTAAAGTCTCTACGAACTGCGCGTCTGCGCCTGTGCCCTTGGGATGAATCGAACATCCGACACTCGGTTTAGGAAACCGATGCTCTATCCACTGAGCTACAAGGGCAGATTACGTGAATTTATAAGATAATTTGATTTTAATACTTATACAATTCAATAATTTAGGTGAGGATGAGCACCGGCAATATCTGATAAACTAATACCCTTACAAAAGCATCATATGTTTAACTTCACATAACCTGATATATTGTTTATATTAAACTTATGAAAGTTCTTGACTCTGGAAGTTATTTCGGCGATCATAATACGATCCTGCGGTATAAAGGATTGATCATTACCGATACTGCATACACGCACAAATATGTAGGATGGCATTACCACGAAAATCCCTATTTCACTTTTCTCCTGGAAGGAAAACTCTACGAAGCTAATAGAAAAGAATCGTATTATTGTAACCCAGGCACTTTGTTATTTCACAATTGGCAGGATGCTCATTATAATGTAAGGCATTCATCCACAGCGCGTGGGCTCCATATAGAGCTTGGTAACGGTTGGCTCAGGGAAAACCGGATCGACGAAAAGAACTTTGAAGGCAGTAAAATTATCAATAACAGTATTGTTAAAAATATCTTTTTAAAAATCCACCACTTGATTAGCAAAGGTAAGCCCGATGCCTCAGAAATAGAAAACCTGGTTATACAATTATGGAGCCGGCTCACAAAACATTCCGGGAGGAAAGAGACCGGAACACCAAACTGGGTAAATACCGTTAGAGAAATAGTACATTCCAGATTCACGCACAGTATTTCCCTCAGCAACCTGGCATCCTATGCCGGTATCCATCCTGTATATCTCAGCAGTGAATTTCCCCGGTATTTTAATGCGACTCTTGGAAGTTACATTAGAAACCTCAGAATAGAAAAATCCCTGCATCTCCTCGCAAATTCCGAACTCACACTTACACAGATAGCCTATACGTGCGGGTTCTCGGACCAGAGTCATTTCATAAGAGAGTTTAAGAAAGTAAAATCCTTTACTCCCTCTGCCTACAGAAAGTCTCATCTCGGATAAACCTTAATATTGTTCTATTTAGCTCTCACAGAAACCTTTATTTTTGGATATAGTAATTAATCATTTACAAATGCGAATACCGCTCAACACGTTTATTATCATACCACTAATCATAATCAGTACATGTCTATGTAAAGCTCAGGACAATGGAACTCCCGAAGATCTCGATGACGGACTTAAAACAGGAGACCCCTCATCGTATAATCTTTCACTATCCATCATGAGGAGCCTCGACAGCGCAATCGACGCCGGAGCTTTTAAGAATATAAACAGCGTGCTAATTGCAGAAAATAATGAACTCATTTATGAAAAGTATTACAATGGATACAAAAGCTCATCCCTACAGGATACACGGTCGGTCACAAAAACCATAACAGGGATGCTGATAGGAATCGCAATCGATAAAGGATTCATTCCTTCGGAAAAGACTTATATAATGGACTACTTCCCAGACCTGCAACCGGTGGAAAACCCTGACCCGCGTAAAAACCAAATTACAATAGAGGATTTCCTCACAATGAGCTCATTGCTTGAATGTGACGATGATAACAGCTTTTCGAGGGGCAATGAGGAAAGAATGTATCTCATAGAGGACTATGTAAAGTTTACTCTGGATCTTCCCATAAAGGGCTTCCCGGCGTGGGTAGAGAAACCGGAGGATTCCCAGTACGGAAGAAGCTTCAGCTATTGCACCGCGGGGGTAGTGACACTTGGAGCCGTCCTTGAGAAAGCAACCGGAATGAAAGTGGATGAATTCGCAACGAGGTACCTGTTCGAGCCGCTGAACATTACAAATCCCCAATGGCAGAAAACTCCTACGGGGCTTCCAATGACAGGAGGCGGACTGGGATTGACAGCACGCGATTATGTTAAGTTATGTCTTATGTATAATAACAAAGGAATGTGGAACGGTCAGAGGATAATCTCCGAAGAATGGATAGAAAAATCTACTACATCAAAAGCAAATGCTGGCAAATACCTGGATTATGGCTATCTTTGGTGGCTAGAAAATTTTGGCGACAGGAAGGAAAAATACTACTCCTATTCGATGAGGGGAAACGGGGGAAGCAAAATTGTCGTATTTCCCGACCTGGATGCGGTTGTAGTATTAACAGGCTCACTATATGGCTCGAGAACTGGACATGAGCAAACCGAAAAAATAATAAACGATTATATACTCCCGGCATTAGGTAAATAAGTTACCAGTACACCTCACTGTATAGCGCTAAGATAATACTCAAATCCCGCGATGAGGTCGGTTTCCGGCTCGTCCGGCGGACCTGACATCTCACCCGTCATTGGATCTTCACGGCAAACCAGTTTGTTGTCTTTGAAATAATATATCTCGTACATATTTGAATCCGAAGTAAACGAAGTCACCTTAAAACACACTGCATACCCACCGGATACGAAGATCTCCTGCATGAATTGTTTTGCGTCTACAGTCAGCTTAATGAGGTCATTATTGACATAGAATGCTGTCAGCCCGGTACCATCTTCGAGAGTCGTATTCAGTACCTTTGCGTCAAGCAGGTTATTCTCGGCAGTTATGACTATTCCATCGATTGCCGACATTTCAGCCGTATCACATTGCGCCATTATATCTACACAAAACAGTAAGACGAAAATCGATGTTAAAAGATATTTGCCCATATCAAAGTTTTTAATTTATTACATTAAAAATAAAAACTTTAAGAATAAATTGAAAACTTAATATTGGGGAATTGTTGCATCTTTTGGAAAATCTAAATAGCCCGCATAAGGGGGTAAGTTCTTACACGGGCTAGTTCATTCGAAAGGAAAATTGAAAGAAGAATTAAAAATTCTTATTTTAAGTGAGGAGCGGTTCCATACAACCGCTCCCCGGAGAAAACATGTTTGAAATCAATCAAACATGCCCGTGTAAAATCAGATCTTAAATTTCAGCGCTGCACCAAGCTGGAATGTAAGGACACTGTTACTGACACCTGTAAAATTATAGGTGTCAGTAACGGGTATCATAACCATAAAGTCTGTTCCCATATACATGTTATTGCCTAACGAGAATGTATAACCCGCACCTGTTTTAATATCCAGCCTCATAGTATTGACTTCCGGATTACTTGTCTGAGAAACCGGTGTCTGTCCCGTAGCTGTTTGTGTTATCTCACCGCTATTGGTAATATTAATACCCAGTGAAGGACCTGCTACCATGTAAAATCCGCTGAACTCGGTTTTGAACAGAACTTCCGGGGTTACATAGGCAAGCTTGTAACTCTGCTCGGTTGTTACACCGCCCTGGGTTTGTGAATTCTTGAAATTCCTCATATCGAAAACATTAAGGTTAGCCATCAATCCTATGTGCGGGCTAAAGGAAACATCTATAGTTCCTCCTATAGCCGCCCCGATACCGTTCCATGTGCCTGTCAAACCCTTTTGATTGTAAATATTCAAATTACCTGATAATCTTGGTCCGATCAAAACTTTCTGGGCGTATGTTTTCTCTGTATGGAGTAGCGCTGTTAGCACTATTACTGCAAGAAGTAAAAATTTAAATGTTTTGTTTTTCATTGTTTAAATTTTTTTTGGTTTAAGGAATAGTGAAACTTACTGTTGAAGTAAACGACTGGTTACTCGAGACAGTGGTGCCGTTAAATGTAAACGACCACTGCTGTCCTGTCTGAACACCGGTGTACGGATACCAGCTGTATGACTGCCCGGATGAAAAGACAGTACTAGGATTGGTGTTTGGTACTGAATCCGAAAACTGCTGAGCCGGAAGTGATGCAATTAGATAATTCAGCTTTACGTCTACTCCGGGTGTAAACTGAAAATCATAGCTCTGCGAAGTTCCTGAACCCTGCATAGTAAAGTTCACAGTATTTCCGGTACCGGTCCCGTTAATTCCACTATTCGGATCTACAACATCGGAATTGTTACAACCTGCAATGTACACGGAAATGAAAACCACCAGAACCAGATAAAGGATTTTCATTTTTCCTCCTTTGTGTGTTAAAATTTTTAAAATGGTTTAATTAGTAATGATGCTTCAAAATTATAAGCATAAGTCCAACCCTCCAAAAAAAAATTATCAATGTTTTAGAAAATTTTTAGGAAACTCACTTATAAAAACATAGAAATTTTGCTAAAATCAGCATATATTAGAGAAACTGTTTAGAATGAGAGAGTCAAAATTAATTAAGCTGTTAAAGCGCTTCGATAAGGATGAGGTCAAGAGGTTCAAGGATTTTGTAAGCTCCCCATATTATAATAAGAATAGAAATACCGCCAGGGTTTACGGTGAATTGATCAAATTTTATCCGGATTTTGAGGATTACTCTGAGGAAACGGTCTACAAAAGCAGTTTTGAAACAGAGGAGTTCGATTACTTCGCCATAAAAAATATCCTATCCGATCTCCACGCGCTGGCCATAAAATTTATTCTCGTAGAATATAAGGAAGAGCGTTCTATATCAAAGGAGATCAGAATACTCGAAATGCTTAGGGATAAGCAGGCATTTGACGAATATAAAACACGCCTCGCAAAGACTCAGAAAAAACTGGAGAGTGAAAAAACCGATAGCGAGTTCTATCTCGAAGATAAGCATCAACTGATACTCGAGGAAGCTCTATATTGGAGCATATTCGATCCCAATACAAGATTTGACCTCATGCAACAGGAGCTTGACACTTTAGTTAACTTCTTCATTGTAAAAGTAGTAAAACACTATTGCGCTATCCTCCACGAACTTAAGCAGAATAATTACCCGTTTAAGCTTACAATGATCGATGATATTACACGGTATCTCAAAGGAAGATCGTTTGAAGATGTCCCTATAATAAATTTATATAAGAACATCTTTTTCCTTCAGCAGACAGGTGAATACAAATATTACAATATCCTTCAGGAACTCAGGGATAAGTATTATGACAATCTGAACCGGGGTGACATATATATGCTTTTTACCTACATGAGATCATACACAGTTGTAAATTTTGCAAGAACAATGGACAAAAAATATCTTCGTGATTGTTTTGAACTGGATAAGTTTCACCTCGACAAAGGTATTATACCGCTCGGAAAGATTCTTTATCCGGATTTTATAGCCGTGGTAAAGAATGCGGCAAGCGTCGGTGAATTTGAATGGGCGGAAAAATTCATGGATAAAATGAAGCATGACCTGATCGATGACGTCAAAACGGACGCGCTAAATTTTTCGTATGGATATATGGAATATCTTAAAGGAAATCTCGAAAAGGCAATGGAACTCATTTACAAGGTTAACTTCAACATTTTTATAATGCAGATACAGGTTTATATTATGTTACTCAGGATCTACTACGAGATAGGATATTATGAGGACGGATTGAATCTGATAAAAACAGCAAAAGAATACTTGAAAAAAGAGATAGCCATTGGGGAAATGCAGAAAGGGATCAAGAACTTCCTGGACAGCACTTCAGCGCTAATAAAGCTACGGTTGTCGGTGAAACAAAAAACTGAGATAAACTACGAAAAGGAAAAACTACGAACGAATACCGAAAAAATGAAAAATAACTATTTCGGTGTAAAATCCTGGTTATTAAAACAAATAAAATCGCTTAAGGTCTAACTTACGCATTTACGTATCCCATTTCCTTAAGATATTTATGAACGAATGAAATAACTATAGCCCCCTCACCCACAGCTGAAGCCACGCGTTTAATTGAATTATGCCTCAGATCACCCACTGCAAATACTCCCCGCTGGCTCGTTTCCAGATGGTAAGGATGCCGGTCGTGGTTCCACACACCGGGTTTCCCTTCAGTTAGTATGTCATGCCCGGTAAGAAGATATCCACCGTCATCAGCTTCAAAATCATTTTCCGTTGTGTACTCTACATTAGGTGTTCCTCCTATACAAACAAAAACTCTCCCCGTTTTATACTCGGATTTTTTACCGTCGGATGTTACCTCTATTGATTCCAGATGATTGTCGCCGTATAGCCCGGTTATATTAGAATTATACAACACATCCACGTTATCCTTTGTTTCGATGCGGTTTATCAGGTATTGTGAAAGTGATTCCGCGAGGTTGCCGGACCGCACTACCATCGTTACTTGTTTTGCGTAATGCGCAAGATGCATTACTGCCTGCCCGGCTGAGTTACCACCGCCGACAACAAATACATGCTCATTCACGCAAAAAGGACCTTCTCCCATTCCCGCGCCATAATAAACACCTTTGTTCAGATATTTTTTCTCTTCATCTAATCCCAACTTTCTGTAATTAACTCCTGTGGCACAAATAACACTTTTAGCTAATATCTCTTCACCCTGCCTGGTTTGAATTGCAACCATATCATCCTTATAAAACCCTTTTATTCCTTCCTGGAAAAGAATTAATTCCGTACCAAACTTTATTGCTTGCTGGCGGGCTAGCTCTGCAAGCTCAACACCGCTGATACCATGCGGAAATCCGAGATAATTTTCTATCAGTGAACTCGAACCCGCCTGCCCTCCAACTGCATATCTTTCTATTAAAAGCGTGGAAAGTCCTTCGGAGGAAGCATATACTGCGGCACTTAGTCCCGCAGGTCCTGCACCGAGTATTAATACGTCATACTCTTTTCTGCTTGGGGTGAAGGTCCAGCCCATATGCTCAGCCATTTGTTTCTTTGAAGGCTTATAGAGTACTTCACCACGGGGACAGATAACAACTGGGTATTGGACTTCCTTAAGTGGTTTTCCAAACATCTTAACAGACTCTTCATCAGTGTCTACCTCGATCCAATCATGGTGTACCACAAGGCGTCCAAGATAGTCTCTTGTTTCATATGCTTCTGGAGAAACGGATTGCCCGTAAACCAGGGCTTTAGTACCGGGTTGATAATTCATTAATAGATTTTTGCTTTAATTAAATATAATAAAATTGAACCGCGGATAAAATTAAATTTTTGTCAAAATGTAACAAAAAAAGCCGCTCTGAAAAAAATCAGGACGGTTTATAATCTTCCTAGACTTATACTATTTTTCCTTTTGCTCAATGTCCCATACCACATTCCACTGTTTTACATATTCCTGGATCGGTCCCAGTCCAACACCCGCGCGCCTTTGATTTACATATTCCGGCTCGATAAGATCTTTTACATAGTATGATCCGTCCTCATGCTGATATAATTGTGTCCCGTAAATTTGCATCTTTCCCGTTCTGATATTTACCCTATCGACCATTAGCGCGACCTGAAACCAGTGAGCCTCTCCGCTGTCTGCGGCTTCAATGAACATTGGAAGATATTTTTCCTGGGTTTTTATGTCTGCATGCTGAATGATAAGAAAGGCGGCTTCAGCCGCAGTATTTTTGACATATGATATCTTCGGGATACCGTACTCCGAGATTATTTCTTCTAGCCTGGCGACATTCTCTTCATTTATTCTCGTTTTAAGGTCCCATAGTGCCATGCGGACCAAATTTCCATAGCCATTCTTCTCAGCTATATTGATATGATAGTAATAAGCCTGGTCTTTTAAGCGCATCCTCCATAGCTCTTTGGAAAGCTCGACATTACTGTATTTTCCCAACTTTTTTTCTACCCTTTCGATGAGCATATCCTCCAGTTCACTCCATCGTGGATCATCTATCAGGTGAATGAAAAAAGGATCACTCAAAACGACAACCGAAGTATCATTCCTGACGGCTATAAAGAGGTAGTGAAATGCGCTGTCGATCTGACGATTTAAAGCCAGAGCTCCTGCCAGGTCATATGTATTATCATCGTCATTAGGGTTGGTATTGTACAATCTTTGATATTCTTCGATCGCGGCATCGAGATTGCCGGCGTCTCTGAGACTGTCTGCTAAGGATGTCTGTGTATAAGAAACACTATTCAGCAAAACAACAATCCCCATAGAAAAAAACACTAAAAGTAATTTTTTTTTCATAGAAGGTGTTTTGATTAATTTTCTCCCCTTTTATTAAGGTTACGTATTCGTAAAAAAAATAGTTACGCTATACATTCGGGGTATGTATAACAAAAAAGCCGCTCTGAAATAATCAGAACGGCTTTAGAATAAAACTGGCGAAACCTACTCTGCCGTACAGTTTCCCGCACAGTACCATCGGTAATTCAAGGCTTAACTACTCTGTTCGGAATGGGAAGAGGTGTTTCCCCTGAATTAAATCACCAGAAACTTGTCGTGCGCCTCACTGGCATTCGCCTTTAGGTGATTGACGCACAAACTTGTAGTATAATGTAAAAGTTTTTATTGATGACAAACCTTAGAGCTACCTTATGCAATATAAGATAAAAATTATATGGTAAGTCATTCGGCTTATTAGTACTGCTCGGCTGAACATATTACTATGCTTATACCTGCAGCCTATCACCAGATCATCTCTCTGGAGCCTTATCTTTCCGAAGAAAGGGGATACCTAATCTTGAGGTGAGTTTCGTGCTTAGATGCTTTCAGCGCTTATCTCAACCGAATATAGCTACCCAGCGGTGCCACTGGCGTGACAACTGGTACACCATTGATTCGTTCACTCCGGTCCTCTCGTACTAAGAGCGACTCCTCTCAAGTATCCTGCGCCCGTATAGGATAGAGACCGAACTGTCTCACGACGTTCTGAACCCAGCTCACGTACCGCTTTAATTGGCGAACAGCCAAACCCTTGGGACCTTCTCCAGCCCCAGGATGCGATGAGCCGACATCGAGGTGCCAAACCTCCCCGTCGATGTGAACTCTTGGGGGAGATCAGCCTGTTATCCCCGGCGTACCTTTTATCCTTTAAGCGACGGCAATTCCACACTCTACCGCCGGATCACTAAGTCCTGCTTTCGCACCTGTTCGACTTGTATGTCTCACAGTTAAGCACCCTTATGCCTTTACGCTCTATGCATGATTACCAACCATGCTGAAGGTACCTTTGAAAGCCTCCGTTACAATTTAGGAGGCGACCGCCCCAGTCAAACTACCCGCCTAACACTGTCCCCTACCCTGATTCAAGGGTATAGGTTAGAATCCGAACAAAACAAGGGTGGTATTTCACATTGCGACTCCACCATGGCTGGCGCCACAGCTTCAAAGTCTCCCACCTATTCTACACATGTTTTGTCCAAACACAATGTTAAGTTGTAGTAAAGGTGCACGGGGTCTTTTCGTCCGTATACGGGTAACCGGCGTCTTCACCGGTACCACAATTTCACCGAGCGCGCAGTCGAGACAGTGACCAAATCGTTACACCATTCGTGCAGGTCGGAACTTACCCGACAAGGAATTTCGCTACCTTAGGACCGTTATAGTTACGGCCGCCGTTTACTGGGGCTTCAATTCAAAGCTTCGCCGAAGCTAACCTCTCCTCTTAACCTTCCAGCACCGGGCAGGTGTCAGTCCATATACATCGCCTTAAAGGCTTGGCATAGACATGTGTTTTTGATAAACAGTCGCTTGGCCCATTTCTCTGCGGCCCCTATTGCTAGGGGCACCCCTTATCCCGAAGTTACGGGGTTAATTTGCCGAGTTCCTTGACTGCGTCTAACTCGAGCACCTTAGAATACTCATCCCATCTACCTGTGTCGGTTTGCGGTACGGTCATCTAAACAATACACACGGCTTTTCTCGGCAGCTCTTTCACTACGATAGAAATCCAATAATCTATCGCAACTACGGATCTGCGTCCCCGTGTTTAACGTTTTCGATGGTGCAGGAATATTAGCAATTGTGCCTGCTTTCCATTACCTACGCCTTTCGGCCTCGGCTTAGGGTCCGACTAACCCTGAGATGATTAACATTGCTCAGGAAACCTTAGATTTTCGGTGTCTAGATTTTTCGTCTAGATTATCGTTACTCATACCAACATTTTCTTTTCTGTAAACTCCAGCAATCATCGCTGATCACCTTCGCTGTCGACAGAATGCTCCTCTACCACTTCCTAAGAAGTCCACGATTTCGGCACAATGTTTAGTCCCGTGTATTATCGGCGCTAAGTCGCTTGACTAGTGAGCTATTACGCACTCTTTAAATGAATGGCTGCTTCTAAGCCAACATCCTAGTTGTCTGTGCAACTTAACATCCTTAGTCTGTTAACATTGATTTGGGGGCCTTAATCGGTGGTCTGGGTTGTTCCCCTTTTGGCAATGAAGCTTATCCCCCACTGCCTGACTCCCGAGAAACATATGAACGGAATTCGGAGTTTATCTGGGTTTGGTACCGTTGTAACAGCCCTAGCCCAATTAGTGCTCTACCTCCGCCATACTTTGTCTCGAGGCTAGCCCTAAAGCTATTTCGAGGAGTACGAGCTATTTCCGAGTTTGATTGGCCTTTCACCCCTATCCACAGTTCATCCAAGCGGTTTTCAACCCACACTGGTTCGGACCTCCATACCGTTTTACCGGTACTTCATCCTGACCATGGATAGATCACACGGTTTCGCGTCTACCGCATGTAACTTAACGCCCTATTCGGACTTGCTTTCGCTGCGGGTACGATTCTTAAAACCTTACCCTGCTACATACGAGTAACTCGTTGGTTCATTAAGCAAAAGGCACGCAGTCACCCAGGCAAGCCTGGGCTCCTACCGTTTGTAAGCAAATGGTTTCAGGTTCTATTTCACCCTCCTGTCAGGAGTACTTTTCACCTTTCCCTCGCGGTACTTGTGCACTATCGGTCACTGGCGAGTATTTAGCCTTACCGGATGGTTCCGGCAGATTCCCACAGAATTCCACGTGCTCCGTGGTACTCGGGATACTTTCAAGAGTTTTAA